>NZ_JBZFLI010000001.1:0-653196 GCF_058315175.1 Metabacillus sp. RB-C-LZQ-3-1
AGAGGCTGTGGTTTTTTATTTCCAAGATTACAATGTAACTATGGGGAAGATGTTAGGAAAAAGGAGAGGTTGACGCAACGAAAAGAGGAATTGACGCGACCAAAGGAGAAAGACGCAATAAAAAGAGGAAATGACGCGACCAAAGGAGGAACCGACGCAACAAGGGACAAAATTGACGCAACCAAAGGAGAAAGACGCAATGAAAAGAGGAAATGACGCGACCAAAGGGGGAACCCGACGCAACAAGGGACAAAATTGACGCAACCAAGGGAGAAAGACGCAATGAAAAGAGGAATTGATGCGACCAAGGGGGAACCCGACGCAACAAGGGACAAAATTGACGCAACAAAGGTCAAAAATAGATGGAATAAACACTAATTTTAATTTTGAAGTAATATTTTATAATTTCTTATATATTAGAGGATTACGAAACACCACTATTGAAATAGTAAGGAAAAAGTAAAGGAGATAAATTACCATGATCGTGAAAGAAAAACAGCTACCAATTAAAATCAATAAGTTAGAGGCTTTGCTGAGAAGGATATCAGAACATCATCCTAATCGTTCAAAAATAGAAAGTGAGTATATAAAAAGAATGGCTGGATATAAAGGGGAAAAGTCACTTGAATATTACCTGAGTTTTCTCGATGAAGACTATTATATCTTTCATGATTTGAGATTGAAGGGTAAGAAGCATTTTTTTCAGATTGACGTTCTCATCTTAACTTCGAAATATATACTCATAATTGAATCAAAGAATATTACAGGTACTCTTATATTTGATCAGGAATTTAGCCAGCTTATTAGAGTATTAAATGGAATAGAAGAGGGCTTTCAAGATCCTATCAATCAGGTAAAGCATCAAGAATACCAATTAAAGAAATGGCTTTTCGATCAAGCTCAACTCGAACCCGAAATCGAGTCTTTTGTCGTTATTACCAATCCGAATACAATAATTAAAGGAGTAAATGGAGATTTAGCAACTAAGTTAAAGATCATTAAAGGGTCAAATTTAATATTTGAAATAGAAAAATTAAATAAGATCAACAAGCTGAATAAAAAGATGACTCATAAACAATTATGTCTTCTATCAAAATTGCTTGTTCAACAGGACATTCCAAATAACCAAAATATTCTTAGAGAATTTAATATTGACCCAAAAGATATCTTAACAGGTATATACTGTGATAGATGCAAGAAGATGTCTATGAGTAGAACAAATGGTAAATGGTGTTGTGCACATTGTCAAAAGACATCAAAGTACGCTCATCTTCAAGCGATAAAAGACTACTATTATTTAATTGGTCCTTCAATTACGAATAAAAAATTCAGAATGTTTACTAACCTCAAATCAAGAACAACCTCATACAAACTACTATCTTCACTAAACTTTAAATCCTCTGGGACTACTAGTAGTACCATATATCATATTGAAATTTAAAACCGACTCAAAAATTTCTTCCAACCCTTGTATATTTTCCCTCCTACTGGAAAAAATGGAATGTATAAAGAATGGAGGGCTTATGAAATGAAACGAGTGATATCGTGTTTAACGTTTATAACAATGCTTCTTTCTGTAACACCTATGGCTTTAGCTAAAGAATCAACAACTGTCGAGCTTGCAGATAAAGCGAAGTCTGCTGTTTTAATTGAACGGGATACCGGAACCATTTTGTATGATAAAAACAGTGATGAAAAACTTCCTCCAGCAAGTATGACAAAGATTATGACAATGCTTCTAATTATGGAAGCGCTAGATAAAGAACAAATTAAATGGGATGAAAAAGTTCGTACAAGTGAGTATGCTGCTTCAATGGGAGGATCACAAATCTTCCTAGAGCCTGGTGAAGAAATGACTGTTGAGCAAATGCTAAAAGGAATTGCAATTGGATCAGGAAATGATGCATCTGTTGCAATGGCTGAAAAAATAGCTGGATCTGCTGAGGAATTCGTTAACATGATGAATAAAAAAGCAGATGAATTAGGCCTGAAAAATACACATTTCAAAAATCCAACAGGATTACCGGAACAAGATCATTACAGCTCTGCCCATGATATGGCCTTAATGGCAAAAGAACTATTAAAATACGAAGAAATTACGAATTTTACTGGAAAATATGAAGACTATTTACGTGAAGGAACTGATAAAAAGTTTTGGCTAGTAAATACAAATCGACTCGTCAAGTTTTATCCGGGAGTAGATGGTGTAAAAACTGGCTTTACAAATGAAGCGAAATATTGTTTAACGGCAACAGCTAAAAAAGACAATATGCGTGTTATCGCTGTTGTTTTTGGAGCAGATACACCTAAAGACCGTAATGCACAGGTTACCAAAATGCTAGATTATGCATTTAGTCAATATCAAACACATCCTTTATTTGAAAAGGATCATGTCTTATCTCAAGTAGAAGTAAGTAAGGGCAGTGAAAAAAAAGTAAGCCTAATGACATCAGAGCCAATATCAGTTCTTACGAAAAAGGGTGAAAAGGTTGATGATGTCACACAAGAGGTATTAATGAAAAAGGATATAAAGGCCCCTGTTAATAAAGGGGATGAGCTTGGGACTCTTCAATTAAAGAAAGATGGCAAAGTAATTGCAGAGAGCAGACTTGTTGCTGAGAAAGATATTGATGAAGCAAGCTGGTGGACGATGTTTAAGCGAGTTATGAGCAATTTTTCAAAGGCTGGCTAATGATGACGAAATACCACTAGTTTTGTCATTGGGCAGGAAATTAACAGCTAGATCAAGAATAGACTCTTATCCAGAATTTAAGGAGGGGTAAAACCTTGAGTCTAGCGATTGAACTTGATGTAAAAGAATCTGTACTATGTATACGACTCTCAGGTGAGCTTGATCATCATGCAGCAGAAGAATTACGCTCAAAGGTGACTGAAACTTTAGCAGCAAATCAAATTCAACATATTGTACTTAATCTTGGAGAATTATCATTTATGGATAGTTCAGGATTGGGAGTCATCTTAGGAAGATATAAGCAAATTAAAGCAACAGGTGGAGAAATGGTTGTATGTTCGATTTCTCCATCAGTCAAGCGATTATTTGATATGTCAGGTTTATTTAAGATCATTCGATTAGAAGAAGATGAGCTTAAAGCGCTTCAGACTTTGGGGGTGGCATCATGAAAAACGAAATGAACCTTCAGTTTTCAGCGCTAAGTCAAAATGAATCGTTTGCAAGGGTAACGGTAGCTGCTTTTATTGCACAATTAGATCCAACAATGGATGAGTTAACCGAGATTAAAACAGTAGTGTCAGAGGCTGTTACGAATGCAATCATCCATGGATATGATAATGATCCAAATGGTATTGTCTATATTTCAGCTACTCTAGAGGATGGAATTGTTCAATTAACGATCCGTGATGAAGGGGTAGGTATTGTGGATGTGGAAGAGGCGAGACAACCTCTTTATACGACAAAACCTGAGCTTGAAAGATCAGGAATGGGCTTTACGATTATGGAGAATTTTATGGATGAAATAACAGTCGAATCATCTGAAGCAAAAGGAACGACAGTTAGATTGATAAAACACTTATCGAAAAGTAAAGCGCTATGCAATTAAAGGGAGACTTGCTATGGATGTGGAGGTCAAGAACGATCAATCGAATACACAGTTAAAGGATCATGAAGTTAAGGAGTTAATTCGTCGCAGTCAAGAAGGGGACCAAGAAGCACGAGACTTAATTATTCAAAAAAACATGAGGTTAGTGTGGTCTGTTGTCCAGCGTTTTTTAAATCGTGGATATGAACCTGATGACTTGTTTCAAATTGGGAGCATTGGATTACTAAAATCTGTTGATAAATTTGATTTATCTTATGATGTTAGATTTTCGACCTATGCAGTACCAATGATTATCGGTGAAATCCAACGATTTATTCGTGATGACGGTACAGTGAAAGTAAGCCGTTCTTTGAAGGAATTAGGAAATAAAATCAGACGAGCACGAGATGAATTGTCAAAAACAATGGGAAAAGTACCAACAGTTGCTGAAATTGCCTCCTATTTAGATATTGCTCCTGAGGATGTTGTACTAGCACAGGAAGCCGTTAGAGCACCTTCATCAATCCATGAAACTGTCTATGAAAATGATGGAGATCCCATTACATTGCTCGATCAAATTGCTGACAATACGGAAACAAAGTGGTTTGATAAAATTGTCTTGAAAGATGCCATTCGGGACTTAGACGAACGAGAGAGACTCATTGTTTTTCTCCGTTATTATAAAGATCAAACTCAGTCAGAGGTAGCCGACCGGCTCGGTATTTCTCAAGTACAAGTTTCAAGACTTGAGAAAAAGATATTACAGCAAATGAAAGAAAAAATGAATCAATTATAAAGTGAAATTTCTATCAGTGGGGGTCTTACTGCCCTCTAAGAGTGGGATAAAAAAGAAGAATTAATGATTATCACTCCTTAAAATTTCAAGGAGGATAATGTTTATTCTTCTTTTTTTTGTGTTCTATTTCTCCGCTTTGTCTACTACCCCTTCGTATTTTACTACGATCAACCAATGGTAATTGTTGGACTTTCTTACAGGATTGCATGATTAAAATTAAGGCAAAGCATACTACATATACAATCACAAATTTTACTTGATGCAAAGAGGTAAAAATGCTTCATCTATTACAATCATTAGGAAGTGAATCTTGATGGATAAGACGGTATATATTAGACTTCGTCACCGAATTCAAGTACATCCTAACGATGTCATCACGATTGATAAAGTTGCACTTATAGTCGGCGATAAGGAGTTGACAGAAAAGCTAAAAAAGATTGTGATTCATAAAGTCCAGCTAAGTGATAAAAATATGGTCGTCATTGATGTTATGCAGGTCATAAAAGCAATACAAAAACATGACAGCCAAATAGAAATCCAAGCATTAGGATCGAACCAAACAATTGTAGAAATCCTGTACAAAAAAAAGAGGCTATCCCCTCTTTTGTTTTGTATCGTATGGCTTTTGCTTTTTATTGGAGCAGGGTTGGCGATAATGAACTTTCACGAGGATGTAAGTATGCAGGCTGTTCATCAACGTATATACAAAATTGTGACGGGAAGAGAGAATGATCAGCCGCTCATTTTACAGATACCTTATTCAATAGGTCTAGGATTAGGAATGATTTTGTTTTTTAATCACTTATTCAAAAAAAGAATTAATGAAGAACCAAGTCCCTTAGAGGTAGAAATTTTTAATTATCAACTTGATTTAGACCAATACGTAGCGATGAACGAAAATAAAGAAAATATAAACAAGAATGATGATGATGTTAAGTAGCCTTATTCTTATAATTATCGGATTATCCGGGGGGCTTGTTGTTGGTTCAGGTTTTGTCGCATTTTTAGCCGTATTAGGAATTATTCCTAGGCTTACACAATTAACAAAAACATATCAGTTTATCCACGTTTATGAGTGGGCGATTATATTAGGTACGGTATTAGTAGGGTGGGCTAGCTTAAGGAATAGCATGCTATTTCAATCTGAGATTTGGCTTATTCCAATCGGTCTCTTTTGTGGAACTTTTATAGGAATGTTAGCGGCAGCCCTAACAGAAGTACTTAACGTTTTCCCTATTTTAGCTAAGAGAATTGGGTTAGGAGAAAAAATTATTGTTTTGTTAATGGCGATTGTCCTTGGGAAAATTATTGGTTCATTATTTCATTGGATGTATTTTGTGAATCATTAAGGAGGTAAGAGCATGGTAAAAATGAAAGAGGATTATAAGAATAAAATTAGAGATTATCAGCCAAAACCACCATATTTTATGAATTGCTTTAAGGCATTTCTAATTGGTGGATTAATTTGTTTATGTGGCCAGGGAATACAAAATTTTTATATGAACGTTTTTCACTTTTCAGAAAAAGATGCAGGAAATCCAACAGTTGCAACACTTATTTTAATATCAGCTTTACTAACAGGTTTTGGTGTTTACGATAAGATTGGGCAATTTGCAGGTGCGGGCTCAGCGGTACCTGTTACAGGGTTTGCTAACTCTATGACAAGTGCAGCAATTGAGCATAGAAGTGAAGGTCTTGTGTTAGGGGTTGCAACCAATATGTTTAAGTTAGCTGGAAGTGTGATTGTTTTTGGTGTTGTAGCTGCCTATATAGTCGGAATGATTCGTTATTTCTATGGACTAGCATTTTAAGATGGGGTGAAGAAATTGAAACTAACTGGAAAACAAACATGGCAATTTGAGAACCCATTATTTATTCATTCAAGTGGGACGGCAGTTGGTCCTAAAGAAGCGGAAGGACCACTTGGGCAATATTTTGACATAAAACATAAAGAACTTCACTGTGGAGAGGATAACTGGGAACTAGCAGAGCGAAGATTAATGGAACAAGCAGTTGAGCAATGTCTTACAAAAGGGAATAAAACAAAAGATGATATCGATTTATTTTTAGCGGGAGATTTGCTAAATCAGAACGTTACAGCTAATTATGTAGCGAGACATCTTAGTCTGCCTTTTCTCTGTATGTTCGGTGCTTGCTCAACTTCTATGGAAACAGTAGCAATTGGCGCAGCGTTAATAGATGGAGGGTTTGCTAGTCAAGTAATTGCTGCAACCAGTAGCCATAATGCAACAGCAGAGAGACAGTTCCGTTATCCGACAGAATATGGGGGACAAAAACCTGATACTGCCACCTTTACAGTAACTGGTTCAGGTGCAGTTTTGATAAACAAAGAAGTAAGTAATATTAAAATCACCTCTGCGACGATAGGGAAAGTAGCAGACTTAGGAATAAAGGATCCATTTGATATGGGTTCCGCAATGGCACCTGCAGCTGCTGATACGATTGCACAACATCTTAAAGACTTAAACAGAACCCCTGATGATTACGATCTTTTTTTAACAGGAGATTTGTCCGGTGTTGGGAGTCCAATTGTAAAAGAACTTCTAAAGGAAGAAGGCTATGATGTTCATGATAAGCATAATGATTGTGGATTAATGGTCTATCGGCCAGATCAACAAGTTTTTGCAGGTGGTAGTGGATGTGGATGTTCGGCTGTCGTGACATACGCTCATATCTTTAACGAACTAAAGGCAGGAAATTTAAAACGAGTTTTTGTTGTAGCAACAGGTGCATTGCTGAGTCCAACAATGATTCAGCAAAAAGAATCAATTCCAACAATAGCACATGGAGTTGTTTTTGAAAGAGCTGATGGGGGAGTGAGCAGCTAATGGAATATTTGTTAGCATTTGTTGTTGGAGGAGCTATTTGTGTTATTGGTCAAATATTATTAGATGTATTTAAGCTAACCCCAGCACATGTCATGAGCTCATTTGTCGTTTCAGGGGCAATATTAGATGGATTTGGTCTTTATGATAAATTAATAAAATTTGCTGGTGCTGGAGCAACAGTACCTATCACAAGTTTTGGTCACTCTCTCCTTCATGGAGCAATGGAACAAGCTAAAGAGCATGGCTTTATTGGTATAGGTATTGGTATATTTGAATTAACTTCAGCGGGTATATCGGCAGCGATTTTGTTTGCGTTCATTATGGCACTTATCTTTAAACCGAAAGGATAGGTCAACATTGTCAGAAAAAAGAAGGGTCATCATAGTTACTGATGGAGACGAATATGCTGCAAGAACAATTGAATATGTGGCAGCCAAAATAGGTGGGCGAACCATTTCCAAATCCCAAGGGAATCCTACTACTTTAAGTGGCTCCGAAATAATTGAGCTTATTCTTCAGGCTAAAAATGATCCTGTCTTTGTCATGTTTGATGATTGCGGTTTATTAGGAGAGGGGGCTGGTGAAGTGGCATTAAAATATGTTGTTGAACATCCCCGGATTGAGGTGCTGGGAATAATTGCAGTAGCGTCGAAAACACATCAGACAGAGTGGACGAGAGTTGATGTTAGCATTGACAGGTTTGGTGAATTAACCGAATACGGAGTAGATAAAAGTGGACTAAAGGACCTTGAACTTGGAAGAATAAGCGGTGATACAGTCTATTGTTTAGACCAATTAAAGGTGCCGATAGTTGTTGGAATTGGAGATATTGGAAAAATGGCAAGAAAGGACAGTGTGAAAATTGGATCTCCGGTCACAATGAAAGCTGTTGAGCTTATACTAGAAAGGAGCGGATATGATGTCAAAAACGGAAGCTAAACAGTATCCTATCTCGACAAACTTAGCGGAAAATGAACGATTTTTTACAGAACACGTTGGACTGAATACGAGCTTTGATTTAGGTGTTCGAAAATTAACTATTTTAGACTTTCAAGTAAATATGTATTATTTGAATGGACTTTGCGATACGAATTACATTACGCAAATTTTAAAGAATGTCACGTTAATTAATGATAGAGAAGTAAATCACACCAAATTCAAGGATATTTTAGAAAATAGAATTGTTAACCAATCAGTTCAAAAAATAAAAACCTTAGATGAAGCTGTTGATCAAGTTCTATCTGGGCTGATTGTTTTTCTTTTCGAAGGATCTGACTATGGATTAGTCATTGATGTAAGGAGTTATCCTGGCAGACAACCTCAAGAACCAGATACGGAGAAAATTGTTCGTGGAGCAAGGGATGGTTTTGTTGAAAATATTATTGTTAACACAGGCTTAATTCGCAGAAGGATTAGAGATGAGCGTTTGCGATATGAAATGATGAAAATTGGTGAACGTTCAAAAACAGATGTTTGTCTTGCTTACGTTAAAGATGTCGCAGATCCCGGGCTAGTTAAAACCATAAAAAAAGAGCTTGAAACAATCAAAATTGATGGAATTACGATGGCTGATAAAACCATTGAAGAATTCTTAGTTCGACAGGGCTATAATCCGTATCCTTTAGTAAGGTATACAGAAAGACCGGATGTAGCGGCTAATCACTTATTAGAGGGACATGTATTAATCATTGTGGATACATCGCCAAGTGTTATAATCACACCAACTACTTTGTTCCATCATGTCCAGCATGCTGAAGAATATCGCCAGGCTCCTGCAGTTGGAACCTTTCTTAGATGGGTTCGTTTTTTGGGAATAGTGGCATCAATATTTCTTTTACCATTATGGTTTCTATTTGTTTTAGAACCTTCATTATTACCTAAAGAAATCGCTTATATCGGTCCAAATGAAGAAAAAAATATTCCGGTCGTTATCCAAATATTTTTGGCTGATTTTGGTATTGAGTTTTTAAGAATGGCTGCAATACATACACCAACCTCACTTTCCACTGCAATGGGTTTAATAGCTGCGGCGTTGATTGGTCAAATTGCCATTGATGTTGGACTGTTTGTTCCGGAAGTTATCTTATATGTAGCAATTGCAGCAATCGGTACATTTTCAACACCAAGCTATGAATTAAGTGTGGCAAATAAAATGGCAAGGTTATGTCTGTTGATTGCAGTTGCAGCCTTTAAGTTAGAGGGCTTTGTTATTGGATGTACACTTTTTATCCTTTTACTTGCAAGAATACGATCACTAAATACTCCCTATCTATGGCCGTTTCTGCCATTTAATGCGAAGGCCTTCTGGCAAATTATCATCAGAACATCTGTACCAGGTGCTAAGCTAAGACCAAGCATTGTCCATCCTCAAAACGTAAAAAAACAACCAGATTAGGGAAAAGTGACATTGAAAGAACCCCTCTTTTATGATATTGTATGTTTAATTTCATACAGAATTTTCATAACAGACAGTTAATAGCCAGCTGGTGTTAACTGTCTTTTTCCTTGTACTATCAGAAAGTTAAATTAGGCTTTTGCCCTGGCGACAAGCCAAATTTTTCTTCGCTATACCGCTAATCGTGACTTAAATGATTGGTAAGCAAAATATATAAACGTAATAGCCTAGTTGTAGAAAGAGGGGATACATTTTGTTCTTACATGGTACTAGCAATATAAATGAAAAAGGACATTTAGAAATAGGCGGAGTTGATACCATTCAATTAGCGAAAGAGTATGGTACACCTCTTTATATTTACGATGTAGCATTAATAAGAGAACGTGCTCGAAGCTTTAAAGAGGCGTTTGAAAAAATGGGTGTTAAAGCACAAGTTGCATATGCTAGTAAAGCATTTTCATCAATTGCCATGTTTCAACTAATTGCTGAAGAAGGCTTATCATTAGATGTTGTTTCCGGCGGAGAATTATACACAGCAATTGCTTCTGGATTTCCTGCATCAAGAATTCACTTGCACGGAAACAATAAAAGCAGAGCAGAGCTTAAAATGGCATTGGACCATCAGGTAGGCTGCATCGTTGTAGATAATTTCTATGAGATCGAATTATTAGAAGAATTAGCTGCAGCATCCGATCAAAAGGTAGCTGTCCTGCTCCGTGTAACTCCTGGTGTTGAAGCACATACACATGATTATATTACAACAGGACAAGAAGATTCAAAATTTGGATTTGGTTTGTTAAATGGACAAATTGAAAAAGCAATTGAAACAGTATTGAAATCTAGTCAAATTCAATTATTGGGAATTCATTGCCATATTGGTTCCCAAATATTTGATACAGCTGGATTTGTTCTTGCAGCAGAAAGAGTTTTTGAGAAAATCAAGGAATGGAAAAACCAATTTTCTTTTGTCCCAGAAGTTGTTAATCTAGGGGGAGGCTTTGGTATTCGCTATACAGCTGAAGATGAGCCGCTTCCAGCTACTTATTATGTTGAAAAAATCGTTGAAGCTGTAAAAACACAAGTTAGCGATATGGGGATTGCAATGCCTGAAATATGGATTGAACCAGGTCGCTCACTTGTAGGAGATGCGGGAACAACATTATATACAACAGGATCTACGAAATCAGTTCCTAACATTAGAGACTATGTCGCTATTGATGGTGGAATGAGTGATAATATTCGTCCAGCATTATATCAAGCAAAATATGAAGCAGTTTTAGCGAATCGTGCGTTAGAAAAGCATGATGTCCCAGTTTCAATCGCTGGAAAATGCTGTGAAAGTGGAGATATGTTAATTTGGGACTTACCATTACCAGAGGTAAAGCCAAATGATATTTTAGCTGTATTCTGTACAGGTGCATATGGCTATTCAATGGCTAATAACTATAACAGAATCCCACGACCGGCAGTAGTATTTGTTGAAAATGGTGAGGCACAACTTGTAGTGAAAAGAGAGAGTTTTGAAGATCTGATTGTTAATGACCTTCCATTACAATCAAAAGTGATCAATAAATAATGAAAAACGAGAGTAGTGGAATCCACTACTCTCGTTTAATTTTGTGCGTATTTTTGGTGTCTAGCTCCAGGCGATAGGCAGGCGCTTTGCGATTTTCTTATTAAGCTGATTGCTCATTATTCGTAAAGATGGAGATAATCGCATTCCACAAAGCTATGAAAAACTCTTTTACTTGCTCTAAGAAGGTTTGACCTTCTTCTGAATTAAGAAAATTTGAAATTTTATCTCTTGCCTGATCAAGCTGGTCACCAACTTGGTTCCAGTCAATATTAATATCCTTCATTTTATTAAATAGCTCAATTAAACTATTAATATCTTCCTCAGATAGTGTAATTCCTAATTCATTTGCTGCATTTTCAATCATTGTTCTTATTTCTGCATCTGTTTCAGGCATGCCATTTTGAGCTATCTCATCTTTGATTTTTGCCATTAGTGCGGAAGCATTTTCAGCGCCAACTTCATCACCAAGTTTTGCTGTTGTGACAAGTTCTTCATTTGCAACCTGTTTTACATCTTCTGGTATAGCTTCCTCAGAAGAAATTTCATAGGCTTTAATTAGGCCAGTTAAAGCAGCAGTACCCGATACTTCAAAAGGAGCAGTAACATAAATGGCTGCATCTTTAACACCGGCTGTCATAAGTGCATTTAAATACATTTCATCTGTTACCCAGTTGATATTTTTAGTTTTGACCTCAAGACCCGAACCTGCTTCTTCAATCGTAATGCTTGTTGATGAAATAGCTTTTGTCCCGATCGTAGCCTTAGGGATATAATCTCCTAAATATTGATGCTCTTCTTCATTAGAAACTGTAATTATTTGATCATCTTCTGTTGCATTCATTTCCTTTAAAATCGTTTGTTTTTGTTCTTCTGTTAAGTTTTCACCGAGGGTGATGATCATATCCCCAACTACCGCATCCGCATAAGTTAAGGATGGAAAAGCAATTAACAGAAAAGCAATGAAACTAAATATATATTTCTTCAATTTAATGCCTCCTTAAACAATAAAACAATGAACTCTTCACATCTATTATAGAGCTTTTTGCTAAATGTCAATACATACTAAACAGAATTTAAGAATATCTTAAGATAATTTATTTGCGATCTATTTGGTATTCCTCCCTTGAGTATAGTAGAATAGTTAAGTATTCATGTCTATTAGACGTACAAAACGTATTGGAGGTTTCATACATATGAAAAAAGCGCAAATTACAATGGAAAACGGAGATGTTATGACTTTCGAACTTTTCCAAAACGAAGCACCTGGAACAGTTGCTAACTTTGAAAAGCTTGCCAATGAAGGGTTTTATAATGGTTTGACTTTTCATCGAGTTATTCCCGGTTTCGTAGCACAAGGTGGTTGTCCACATGGAACAGGAACTGGTGGTCCTGGCTACACAATTAAATGCGAAACTCAAGGTAACCCGCATAAGCATGAAGCAGGATCACTTTCAATGGCACATGCTGGTAAGGATACAGGTGGTAGTCAATTCTTTATTGTTCACGAACCACAACCTCACTTAAACGGAGTTCATACTGTTTTTGGTAAAGTTACTGATAATCTAGAAGCGGTTTATAAAATTAAACCAAATGATGTGATGAAAGAAGTAAAAGTTTTTGAAGAATAAAATCTGATAAATAAGGACTGTCCTCGAAATGGGCGGTTCTTTTTATTTAGCGTTTGTAACGGGTTTGTTGAGTTAGAATCTTTTTATTAATAAAAAAAGTACATAAAGATTGCAACATTCACATTATACGGATAAAATATAATTTATAATTTCATATTTCGTTTTACATTCTTCGGGGCAGGGTGGAATTCCCTACCGGCGGTGATGAAGGGAAGAACCTTCTTAGTCCGTGACCCGTTAACATTGTTGTTAACGGTGGATCTAGTGAAAATCTAGAGCCGACAGTGAAAGTCTGGATGGGAGAAGAATTGCGTGAATTTTTTTTGCGGTGTATCTACGTCTTTTTTTTAAAAAAATAGACATATGGATACTCTTATTTGACATACTCAAATATCAATTTCTGACAATAACCAAGCCCCTAGTCTCTTTGACAGCGGGCTTTTTTGCTTTGCATAAAACATGCAAAGCAATGTAAACGTAAATATGACAACAATCTATTAGGAAGGAGGAATAATTTTGTTTACAGGAATCATCGAAGAGATAGGCACGATTGAAGGTGTACAAAGCTCAAAAGAAGCAATTGTTTTTACAATAGGAGCGAAGCAAATTCTTAAAGATGTCTCCCTAGGAGATAGTATCTCAGTTAATGGAGTATGCTTAACAGTCACGCAATATACAGCATCTTCCTTTTCGGTTGATGTGATGCCAGAGACGGTTAGAAGTACATCATTGTCACAATTAAAAAAAGGTTCCCCGGTAAACTTAGAAAGAGCAATGGCTGCGAATGGAAGGTTTGGGGGTCATTTTGTTTCCGGTCATGTTGATGGTATAGGAAAAATCATAAAAAAACAGCAAGTGTCCAATGCAGTTTATTATGAAATTCAAGTTTCAGAAGAATTAACAAGTACATTGATTCATAAAGGTTCTATTACAGTGGATGGAATAAGTCTTACAATTTTTGGGCTGGAGGATCAAAAAGTTGTGATTTCGATTATTCCTCACACTTTAGGGGAGACCATATTAGGTACAAAAGGTGTTGGCGATATCGTTAACATTGAATGTGATTTGGTTGGGAAATATATCAAAAAATTTGTTTCTCAACAAGAAAGTCCCAAAGGCTCTTCATTGAGTAAATCGTTTTTAGAAGAAAATGGCTTCGCTTAATGTGAAAACTAGATCGTTTTCTTTGAACTATAACTGATGTATCTAAACTAATAGCCTTGAAATGAAACATATATGAAGGGAGTTATATCATGTTCCATACAATTGAAGAGGCGATAACAGATTTAAGAGAAGGTAAAGTAGTCATTGTTGTTGATGATGAGGACCGCGAAAATGAAGGGGATTTTGTTTCACTAGCAGATAGAGTGACTCCAGAAGCGATTAATTTTATGATAAAGCACGGTAGAGGGCTTGTATGCGTCCCGATAACTGAAAAGCAGGCGGCTAAATTAGATCTCTCTCCAATGGTCACTCATAATACTGATCCACATGGTACAGCTTTTACAGTTAGTGTTGATTACAAAACAAATGCAACTGGAATCAGTGCCTTTGAACGTGCAGACACAGTAAGAGCACTTTTATCTGAAGACTCAAAGCCATCAGATTTCAAGAGACCAGGTCATACTTTTCCATTAGTTGCAAAAGAAGGCGGGGTTCTCCGTCGTGCAGGTCATACTGAAGCAGCTGTAGATTTGTCTCGCCTATGTGGTGCAAAGCCTGGTGGAGTTATTTGTGAGATTATAAAAGAAGATGGCACGATGGCAAGGGTACCAGACCTGCTTGTCCTTGCTAAAGAGCTTGACTTGAAGATCATTACGATTAAAGACTTAATCAAATACCGGAATCGTAGAGAAAAATTGGTCAAAAAAGAGGTTGAAATTGATTTACCAACTGAATTTGGTTCATTTAGAGCAATTGGTTATTCGAATGCATTAGATGAAAAAGAACATATTGCTTTTGTAAAAGGAGATATTAATCCTGATGAAGAGACTTTAGTAAGAGTCCATTCAGAATGCTTAACAGGAGATGTCTTTGGATCTTACAGATGTGATTGCGGTCCTCAATTACATGCTGCTCTTTCTCAAATTGAGAAAGAGGGTAAGGGTGTGTTACTCTACATGAGACAAGAAGGTAGAGGTATTGGTCTTATTAATAAAATGAGAGCTTATAAGCTTCAAGAACAAGGGTATGATACCGTTGTAGCAAACGAAAAATTAGGTTTCGCTCCAGATTTGAGGGATTATGGCATTGGTGCGCAGATTCTAAAGGACTTAGGAATTGAAAAAATGAAGCTGCTAACGAATAACCCGCGAAAAATTGCTGGACTTGAAGGATATGGCCTGACAATTGTCGACAGAGTGCCGATTGAAATGCCAGCAAGAGAAGAAAATGAGCATTACTTAAGAACAAAATATGAAAAATTAGGTCATTACCTACATTTTTAATAGAAACTTGGAGGAATAAAAGATGAAAACATTTGAAGGTCATTTAATTGGAAGTGGATTGAAAGTTGCAATCGTTGTAGCACGTTTTAATGAGTTTATTACATCTAAACTATTAGGCGGAGCTGAAGATGCGTTAAAAAGACATGGTGTTGAAGAATCAGATGTAACAGTTGCTTGGGTTCCTGGTGCATTTGAATTACCGCTTGTTGCAAAAAAATTAGCAGAATCCGGTAAGTACGATGCGGTTATCACTTTAGGTACTGTCATTCGTGGTGCAACAACACACTATGATTATGTTTGCAATGAAGCAGCAAAAGGAGTTTCACAAGCTTCATTAACAACAGGTGTGCCTGTGATCTTTGGTGTACTAACAACTGAATCAATTGAACAAGCAATTGAAAGAGCTGGAACTAAAGCTGGTAATAAAGGTTATGAAGCTGCAGTAACAGCGATAGAAATGGGAAATTTATTAAAGACTCTTGAATAATTTTCCTAAAAAAGTGTTTAAAATCGTCAAAAAACTGTATATAATGATTGAGTAGCAAAGGATAAATTTGAATCATATTTATAGTTGTAATACTTAAATTTTTGGCTAGGTCAAGTTTAATTAAAGCCAAGTTTTTTGTACGGTTTCAAACACTTTTGCTTTCGTCTTGAAAGCTATTTCGTTAATGAGGGGTATCTATGTTAATTCGCTTTAAAAAAAGTTTTGAAAAAATTGCGATGGGTCTTCTTTCTTTTATGCCGGCTGAAAAGGACTTAAAGCAATTACAACAAACAATAAAACAATATGAAACATTAGATGAGTGGCAATTGTTTTTATGGAAGCAAGACGAAGATATCATTGGTGCTATTGGTGTCGTTTTTAAAGGAGAAGACACTGTTGAAGTACAACATATTAGCGTAAATCCTTCTCACCGGCAACAAGGAATTGGTAAGCAAATGGTACATGCGGTAACAGATCTCTATAAAAACAAAACAGTTGTTCCAAATAACGAAACGGAATCATTTTTTGAAAAATGTAAAGAATGTTAAAAGTAGTCGCTAATTTGTAATGGGCAGGCTTACAATGCCCTATCCTATGTTCAGTTAATTTTTGAAGATAAGATAGGGTGCGTAAGTCTGCCTTTTCTAATAGTTAGGATTCAAGTTTATTTGTTTTTACAGACCGATTTTTTTTTCTTTTTTCTAATTGATACAAACGTTCATTAATGACGTCAGTCCGATTACGTCTTATATGTTTATGAATTAATTCTTTATTTGTTAAATTGCTTTCTACTCCCCATTCCAACCCTTTTCTATTACATAACATTATGCACTCGTCCATTAACTCTTTATTTACTATTGGAAGGTTGATACTTAAATAAGGCAGATGATTTTGTATTTCATTTTTTCTTTTTTGTAGTAATTGGATTAGGTGATCATTATGTAATCCTAACTTTTCAATTTGTTCCTGTTCATTTTCCAGAATGGCAATGGCACTAGAAATCATTTTTAATGCTCCGTTAAAATTTCCTCTTCTGTGATGATAAAGAGCAACGGCTATTTGAATCAACCCGACCCAGTACTTCTTTCTATCTTGTGGAGCATCTTTTTTCCAATGCTCTTCAAGTACTTCATGGCATTCAAAGTAATCCCGATCACAATGAAAATGCAGTAAGTAATCAATATAAGCACGTTCAAACATTCTAATATAACCCCCACATGTTAATTAATTCATAATGTTAGTTTATCATAATACTCCCCACAGATTTGGTTATGCGCAGACAAAAAGAGGTTGCTGATTCATCAGCAACCTTTTTTCCTATTACAACCAAGCAGCACCTACGATAATTAATAAAATGAACAGTACAACAATTAACGCAAATCCTGCGCCATAGTTAAAACCATGATCACCCATGTTGTTATTCCTCCTTCAAGTTTAGCTTTTATACACTTGTAATATATGAGTGAAATCGTAAAATGTATGGGCTGGTGTCTATCTTCTGAAGTGTTTTTAGGTAATCTTTGGATGGAAACTGACACTGTACAAGGTTACACGGCAGAAATAACTATTGGATATGATGAAAATTTACTCTATACTATATGGTGGCTAGTAGTAAGAATGGTGGGATAGAAATTGCAATATCACGTAAAAATAGACGCATTTGAAGGACCTTTAGATTTATTACTTCATTTAATAAACCGACTAGAAATTGATATTTACGATATTCCTGTTTCAGAAATAACTGAGCAATATATGTTATATATTCATACAATGCAGGAGCTTCAACTTGATATTGCCTCCGAATATTTAGTTATGGCAGCTACGTTGCTTTCAATAAAAAGTAGGATGTTGTTACCAAAGCAAGAAGAAGAACTATTCGAGGATGAATATGGAGAAGAACCTGAAGAAGATCCACGTGATGAGTTAATGAGGAGATTAATTGAGTACCGTAAATATAAAGAAGCGGCAGAGGATCTAAGATCTCTTGAAGAAGATCGTTCTCAGGTTTATACGAAAGCACCAAGTGATTTAAGTGAATTTGTTACAGAATCACAAGCACATATAGATTCTTTAAATGTATCCATTTATGATATGCTAGGTGCTTTTCAGAAAATGTTACGAAGACAGAAAATTCAAAAGCCAGTTCAGACCAAAATTGCGCGCCAAGAGATTCCAATTGAAAAAAGAATGGAAGAAATATTAGTTGACTTACGATCAAAACCTGGTAGAAGGAAATTTCAAGAATTATTTCCTTCAAATAGTAAAGAACATTTGGTTGTAACGTTTTTGGCAATCTTAGAACTGATGAAAACACATTCAATTGTAATAGAACAAGAAAATAATTTCTCAGACATTTATATCATGGGGAGTGAGTCTTAAATGACCTTAGGTGTGATTGAGTGGAATTCAATCGTTGAAGCGTTACTATTTGCTTCAGGTGACGAGGGTCTTTCCCTTAAACAATTAGCGATGGTTTTAGAGTTGGAAGAGCAAGAAGTAGTTGATATCATGACAGAGCTTGCAGAGAATTATAAGCAAAAGGATCGAGGAATTGAGCTTGTGGAGGTTGCGGGGCATTATCAACTTACTACAAAAAAGGAACATGCTATGTACTTAAAGAAGTTAGTCGAATCTCCTGGAAATGGATCTCTTTCACAAGCTGCATTAGAAACATTAGCCATTGTGGCATATAAACAGCCAATCACTAGGGCGGAGATCGAAGAAATTCGTGGAGTTAAAACAGAAAGACCCATTCAAACTTTAGTTTCGAAAATTCTTATAAAGGAAATTGGACGAGCAGAAGGAACGGGACGTGCAATATTGTATGGAACAACTAAGGAGTTTCTTGAATATTTTGGTTTAAAATCTATAGATGAACTCCCGCCGCTACCAGAAAAAGCTGATAATGAATTTGAGCAAGAAGAAGCAGATCTTTTCTTTGAAAAGTTTAACGAAACGTTAGAAGACTTAAACTAAACACTGTCAATATTTATATGCTAAACATGCAAAAAAGGCTGACTTAGAAAAATATTTTTCAGGTCAGTCTTTTTCTGTGAATCGACAATATGATGTAATTGTAAAAAGCTTTATTGTCATGAAAAAAGTAATTCGTCCTAATGTGAATTTCGTTTTATAACTAAATCCAAAGAGGTGTAGATGCATGACAATGACAGTGTTGAGAGTTGAAACGGAAAGAGTGGCATTTTTTTTAGAAAGCATTGTTAAACAGCTAACAGAATATGTAAACTCCATTACGATCCATTATTTAGAAAAAGAAGGGAAATTTGATAAGTCGTATCTATTAGAGTTATTAAAAACAACCCGAAGGCTGCTAGTTTTTTGTGAAGAAGGTCTTGATGCATGCTATAGCATACTTAAAAGAGCCACTATTGATGAAGATTATATGAAACAGGTACTGGAGAAAATATATTTTCAATGTATTGAAAGGTTTTTTCACCCAAAGAATGATGTCTGGTATGAAAATAGTCGAAGTGCCTATTCTAACGATCACTGTATTATGTTTAGAAAAGCAGTTCCTTATTCGTATGCTGAGTTTATTTTTTCGCTAGAGTCAGATTTTCAAATGATTCGAGACGAAATGGAACACAGGGTCCTTTCACAATTTTAATTTTTCATTCATAAGCTTTGTCCACGTGCATAAACTTGTACAAAACGAACGAGTAAGGGACGTGGATGCTTTATGCTGCACATGAAGAAAGTGACAACTGGGATCATCATCACGATTTTATTATTAGGCATTTTACCTCAACAGTCCTCTGCTATTGGTGTAAGTGCTCAAGCGGCCATTTTAATAGATCAAGAATCAGGTAGGGTGTTATATGAGAAACAAGCCCATCAAAAGATGAGGATAGCAAGTATTACAAAAATAATGACCGCAATCCTTGCGATTGAATCTGGAAAATTAAATGAAATGGTGACAGTAAGTGAAAGAGCACTTCAAGCAGAAGGCTCATCCATTTATTTGCAAAAGGGTGAAAAGATAAAGCTAGAGGATTTAGTGTATGGGCTTATGCTGAGGTCTGGAAATGATGCTGCTGTAGCCATTGCAGAACATGTTGGAGGTAGTCTGGAAGGATTTGTCTTAATGATGAATCAAAAAGCAGAAGAAATTGGAATGACAAACACGATGTTTGCAAATCCTCATGGATTAGATGATCATGAAAATCATTATTCAACAGCGTATGATATGGCGATATTAACTAAGTATGCTATGGAAAATGAAACCTACCAAAAGATCTCAGGAACAGAAACACACCGGGCACCAAATCCTAACGAAAAATGGGATAGAGTTTGGCACAACAAGAATAAACTTCTAACAACACTCTATGAGTACAGCACTGGTGGAAAAACAGGATATACTGTTAGAGCAAAAAGAACATTAGTTTCAACAGCTTCAAAGGATGGCTTTGACACCATTGTTGTTACGTTAAATGATCCAGATGATTGGGAAGATCATATGAATCTACATAATTATGCATTTAATAATTATGAACTTGTCAAACTAAAGAATGAAGGAACGCTTGATGGGATTGAAAACGAGTTTTATAAAAAGAATGTATTCATTGACCGGAATGTTCTTTATCCACTCACAAAAGAGGAACAAGAAAAAGTAAGAATAGATATTTCTTTGCAAAAACCCCAAAAAGAGTGGAAAGATAGTGAAAAGGTACCGAATGTTGTAGGTGAAATGAACATTAAGGTTGAAGAAAAATCCATTGCCAACATTCCAATTTACTTTGATAACGGAAATGTAGAAAAACCAAAAGGGTCATTTTGGAACATTTTTAGAAATATCTTTTTTGCATCAGTGGGGGTAAATCATTATGGTTAATATCATTTGGGTGATGTTAACTGTTATAGGTATTGTATTCGCGATGTTTAATGGAACAATGGATGAAGTAAATGAAGCAATATTTAAAGGTGGAAAAGAAGCCGTTACGATTGCTATCGGGTTTATAAGTGTTTTAGTTTTTTGGCTCGGGTTGATGAAGGTTGCAGAACAAGCTGGTTTGCTGGAGAAATTGGGTAATTTATTTAAGCCGATTGTAACAAGGTTATTTCCAGAGGTACCACCTGAACATCCAGCTATGGGGTACATGCTATCAAATATGATGGCAAATCTTTTTGGGTTGGGAAATGCCGCTACTCCTCTTGGTATTAAAGCGATGGAACAGTTAAAGGTGTTAAATGGTGGATCTGATAAAGCGAGTAGGTCAATGATCACTTTCTTAGCTATTAATACATCAAGTTTAACGTTAATTCCTACTACGGTCATTGCAATCATGATGACCTATGGATCTTCATCACCTACTAGTATTGTTGGGCCTACATTAATTGCAACATTTTTGTCAACATTAGGAGCTATTTTAATAGATCGTTTCTTTTATTATAGGCGAAAGAGAAAAGGGTGATCGAATATGGGGCTCATCGGCGTTATATCATTATGGATTATACCAGTTATCATCGGTTTTATCCTGATTTATGGCACCATAAAAAAAGTGCCAACATATGAAGCATTTGTAGAAGGCGGTAAGGAAGGAATTAATATTTCGTTTTCCATCATTCCTTATTTAGTAGGTATGTTAGTAGCGATTTCCGTTTTCCGTGCATCAGGTGCGTTAGAGTTTTTAATGGATTTTATGAAACCAGCTCTTGAGGTATTAAATATTCCTGCAGAGATTGTGCCGTTAGCATTTATACGGCCGATATCGGGGACTGCTGCATTAGGATTGACATCTGACATTATTGCAACGTATGGACCAGATTCGTTTATCGGCATGCTTGCTGCGACAATGCAGGGTAGTACAGATACAACGTTATATGTCTTAACAGTATATTTTGGAGCTGTTGGAATAAGGAAAATGGGGGATGCACTAAAGGTAGGGTTGTTAGCTGATCTGGTAGGGATTATTGCAGCGATTGTCATCGTAACAATTATGTTTTCATAGAAGTTTTATTAAAACTTGGCAGAAGCCAGGTTTTTTTATTTTATAAAAAAGAGGAATTGTATAACTATCATGATGTAAATTACAACATCCTAAAAAATTATGGTATGATGGTTAAGCACATTTTGACAGATGAAAAAATGACAATTTTATTGTCGATACTTGTGAAAAAAAATAGAAAGCAGTAATATGTTATCGAGGTGAACGAGATGGAACGCTTACAGAAAGTAATTGCTCATGCTGGGATAGCTTCAAGAAGAAAAGCAGAGGAATTAATTTTAGATGGAAAAGTAAAAGTGAACGGAAAAGTTGTAAAAGAACTAGGTATAAAAGTAACCGATCAAGATCGAGTTGAGGTGGAGGGAATCCCCCTTGAAAGAGAAGAACCTGTTTATTTGCTTCTATATAAACCAACAGGTGTTATTTCTGCTGTAAAGGATGATAAGGGCAGAAAGGTTGTTACAGACTTTTTTCCATATATTAAGCAAAGAATTTATCCGATTGGAAGACTAGATTATGATACATCTGGCATTTTGTTATTAACAAATGATGGGGAATTTGCGAATATTCTTATGCATCCTCGTTATGAAGTAGAAAAATCATATGTTGCAAAAGTAAAGGGAATTCCATCTAGAGAGAAGATTAAACAGTTGGAACGAGGAATTCAACTTGAAGATGGGAAAACAGCTCCTGCACAAGTAAAGGTTTTGTCAGTTGATAAAAGGAAACAAACAAGCATCATTGAATTGAAGATTCATGAAGGGCGCAATCGCCAGGTTAGACGTATGCTAGAAGCAATCGGCCACCAAGTAGTAAAACTAAAACGAGAAAAATTCGCATTCCTTAATTTAAATGGACTAGCAACAGGGGATTCTAGAGAACTTACACCACATGAAGTAAAACAGCTAAGAGCACTTGCTCAACATGGGAAACAATCACAGTAATTTTCACATAAACTTCAAAATATGAATTATTCCAAGTATTTGGATAGTGTTATAATGACCTAGAATGTTCAAGGAGTAGGGGAGTATGTAAATGAAGAAAAAACGTTTACTTATGCGCTCTATCATATTAATTTTATTAATTGGTGCATTGGGATATACGCTATATTCAAACTTTTTTGTTAGTAAGGAAAAGGTGAAAGAAGGGTCAAAAGCTCCTGATTTTGTCTTAACAGATTTAGAAGGAAATGAACATCAGCTTTCTGATTATAAAGGTAAAGGTGTTTTCTTAAATTTTTGGGGAACTTGGTGTAAACCGTGTGAACGTGAAATGCCTTATATGGACAATCAATACGAATATTATAAAAATCAAGGTGTTGAGGTTTTGGCTGTAAATATTGCCGAATCGAATATTGCAGTCCAAAGCTTCGTAAACAAACATGATTTAACTTTTCCAATATTGCTTGATAAGGACCGCCAAGTTTTAAACGCTTACGGAGTCGGTCCATTACCGACGACCTTTTTAATCAATCCAGAAGGTGAGGTTGTTGATATTACGTCGGGAACTTTAACAGAGAGAATGATTAGAGATTATATGGAACAGATTAAACCTTAAAATGGGGAGTTTTTAAAGGCATGAATAAGGTCAATTGTGAG
Source organism: Metabacillus sp. RB-C-LZQ-3-1 (assembly GCF_058315175.1). Lineage (NCBI taxonomy): Bacteria > Bacillati > Bacillota > Bacilli > Caryophanales > Bacillaceae > Metabacillus > Metabacillus sp. RB-C-LZQ-3-1. The sequence continues at coordinate 23,300 of NZ_JBZFLI010000001.1, forward strand.
TGTGGTCATGTAAATCCTGAAGGAACAATTTTATGTGAATCATGTGGAAAGCCAGTAGGTGATAAAGAGATAAAAGAATCAAAGCACTTATTGGATATGAGATATGAAGGATCGGCTAGACGCTCTCAAACGTATAAAAAAACCTTCATCGATAAAATATGGAATTTCTTTTCATCAGTAAAAGTCGGTGTTTGGTTGATCTTTTTAACATTACTTGCTTCTGCATTAGGGACTGTATTTCCACAGGAGTTTTATATTCCTCCCTCTGTGACTGCAAGTCAATTTTATAAGGATGAATATGGCATACTTGGACAACTATATTACGAGTTAGGTTTTCATAATCTATACGGCTCATGGTGGTATATGATACTAGTTGCATCAATTGGTATTTCTCTTGTGATTGCCAGTTTGGATCGATTTGTACCTTTACATAGAGCATTGAAAAAACAAGGTGTGACAAGACACCATACTTTTATGAGGCGGCAACGCTTATTCAGCTCAACGAAAACAAATGAGTATGATCTTGAATTACTAAAAAAACGTCTTGTATCTCGCCGCTATCATGTTCGTGAAGAGAATGGAAATCTATTAGCTGAAAAAGGTCGATTTTCCAGGTGGGGTCCATATGTGAATCACTGTGGTCTTATAATTTTTTTAATTGGAGCCATGTTAAGGTTCGTACCAGGTATGTATGTTGATGAGGTGCTTTGGGTTAGAGAAGGTGAAACAGCCGTTATCCCAGGTACGGAAGGGCGATACTATCTAGAAAACAAAGACTTCATTATGGAAGTATATGAGAAAGATAAAGAAGATGAAGTGTTTGAAGATGCGATTTCGCGTGTAGGTGATGGAAGTGTTGTGAAAAATTTCCAATCAAATGTTGTTCTCTATGAAAGAGAAGGAGAAATTGTTCACGGGGCTGAGCCAAAGTTAAACAAAGTAAAAGAAGAAGAGATTAGGGTAAATGAACCATTAAAATTTGACTCCTTTTCTCTTTATCAAGTTGACTATAAATTAAATGAATTAAATAAAATGACGTTTAGTTTAATAGATAAGGAAACAGAGAAAAGCTTTGGTCAAATTGAGGTAGATCTTTTAGACCCGCAAAAAGAATATGATCTTGGTAATGGATATAAAGTGGAAATATCTACATACTTACCAGATTTTTATTTTGACGAGGAAGGGGTACCGGCTACCAAAACCCGAATTCCGGATAATCCAGCTTTTGTTTTCAAAATGTTTACACCTGAGACCCCTGAGGGAGAATCAAGCTTCGTTGCGATTCAGCAAACCATAGAACCTTCAGGTGAAAATAAATATAAGATGAAGTTTGAAGGGATCGAAACTAAGGATTTAACAGCTTTAACAGTGAGAAAAGATTTAACTTTATGGGTTCTTGCTTTAGGTGGAGCTATATTTATGATAGGTGTGATTCAAGGAATGTATTGGAATCACCGACGTATTTGGATCAAGCGACATGAAGATGAAATTTTAATTGCCGGCCATACAAATAAAAATTGGTATGGATTATCAAAAGAGATGGAACTAGTAGTTGAAGGTACTTCACTAACGATTCCAAAAGATCAAAAAGAAAAAGAATAGGTTAAAGGAGGGAAAATTTTGGCAACACTGAGTAGTACATTTCTTGAAATTGCCTTTATCATCTATTTAATTGCCATTTTCTTATTTGGTGGTTCAATCCGGGATAAACGTAGTAAATCTAAAAAAATAAGCAAATGGACAAATGTTGCAATGGCAACTACTATATTAGGGTTTGTATCACAACTTGCCTACTTTATTACAAGATGGATTGCATCCGGGCATGCACCAGTTAGTAATTTGTTTGAATTTACAACAGCGTTCGGGATGATGCTTGTTCTTGCTTTTATTATCTTGTTCTTTATCTATAAAGTATCGATTTTAGGTTTATTCACTCTCCCTATAGTTGTTTTAATTATTGCTTATGGTAGTATGTTTCCTACTGATATAAGTCCGTTAATCCCATCTTTACAAAGTCATTGGTTGTATATCCATGTAACAACCGCTGCATTAGGACAAGCCATCTTAGCAATTAGTGCGATTGCTGGAATTATCCATTTAGTGACGGTTGTTGACCAGACTAAATCATCAAAGAAGACATTTTGGCTAGAATTTATTATGTATATTTTAGTTGTAACATTAGGATTTATTATTGTGACAAGCACGTTTAGAGGTATGGATTATCAAGCTGATTTTAACTGGATTGATAAAAATGAACAAGAGGCAGTAATGACATTTAATTTACCAGCCTTAGTTGGCCCGCATAAAGGGGAACTAATCACGGAAGGGAAATTTGAACCATTGGCCGAAATGCCTGCCATTATCTCTGCAAGAAAGCTAAACACAGTAATATGGTCAATTATTGTCGGTTCTATATTATATGGTCTTCTACGTTTAACTTTACGTAAGCGATTGGCTGCAGTTATTAAGCCATTTACGAAAAATGTAAATCTTGACCTCGTTGATGAAATAGGCTATCGCTCGGTAGCAATAGGCTTTCCTGTTTTTACTCTTGGAGCCTTAATTTTTGCGATGATTTGGGCGCAGATTGCATGGACAAGATTTTGGGGTTGGGATCCGAAAGAAGTATGGGCACTGATCACTTGGTTATTTTATGCAGCTTATTTACATCTCCGCTTATCTAAGGGCTGGCATGGAGAAAAATCTGCATGGCTGGCCGTAGTTGGATTTGCCATCATTATGTTTAATCTTATCTTTGTTAACTTAGTGATTGCTGGCTTGCATTCCTATGCATAAAATGTGGAAATCTAATTCCTAGTTTAAGAGTAGATAAAAATGTGTGACTAGCGTACAATTAGTATGACACTGCTATCAAAGCCTTCACTCTATGCAGTGAAGGCTTTTTGTGTTTATCTAATGCATTTATTTGTATACCGATTGTACAAACTCTATTGGAATTGTAGAAAAAGGACCATACAAATCAAAACAGGATCGCTGATAAGTAAATAGAACATGACTTTACATAATACATACTGAAGCTACCTTAGAAAAACTTAATTATTAAGGAGGGTTCTTATTATGGAAGAGAACCAATTTGCAAGAATTTTAGTTGTAGATGATGAGGACCGAATTCGTCGTCTATTAAGAATGTATCTTGAAAGAGAAAATTATGAAATTGAGGAAGCAGAGAATGGTGATGAAGCTATAGAGCTTGCTCTAAAAAATGAATATGATTTAATCATGTTAGATGTCATGATGCCAGGAATTGATGGGGTAGAAGTTTGCAAACAATTACGCGAAAAGAAAGCAACGCCTATTATTATGCTGACAGCAAAGGGTGAAGAAGCAAATCGAGTTCAAGGTTTTGAGGCTGGTGTTGATGATTATATTGTGAAGCCATTTAGTCCTAGAGAAGTTGTTCTACGAGTAAAGGCATTACTCCGTAGGTCTTCACAAACATCTTTTTTAAAAACAGAAACAAAAGCCAAGAATGTCATTGTATTTCCTCATTTATCTATTGATCATGATGCACACCGTGTAACAGCTGACGGAACGGAGGTAAGCTTAACTCCTAAGGAGTACGAGCTTTTATATTTCTTAGCTAAAACTCCTGATAAGGTGTATGATCGTGAAAAACTTTTAAAAGAAGTGTGGCAATATGAATTTTTTGGGGATTTACGAACAGTTGATACTCATGTAAAGCGATTGAGAGAAAAATTAAGCAAAGTTTCACCTGAAGCTGCCAAAATGATCGTAACAGTTTGGGGAGTTGGCTATAAGTTTGAGGTAAGCCATACATGATATTATGGAGAAGTGTAGTGGGTAAGTTATGGGGAACGATTATTTTGCTCGTTTCCTTTGTTTTATTTGTGTTAACAATTTTAATGCTTGAATTTATTGAAAATTATCATGTAGGGAAAGCAGAGGATGAGCTTACACAACTTGCTACAAAAGTATCATTGATTATCGAAAGTCATGAGGACCAAGAACTTGCAAGATCGATTTCATGGGAATTAACTGATAATCTTACCCATATTATTATTGTAGAAAATGAAACAAATTATTGGATTTCACCAATTAAAGATGAAGAGCTTCCACATTTAACGATGGAAGATATCGAAAAGGATGCTGAGCTGTCAATTCCATTAACAGAGCAGCAAAAAGTTAGCAAACGAACAAATCTCGAACAGCCAAATGATGTTTTTGCGAATGGTGAAGATGAAGTTCTAATCGTAGGGGTCCCTTATAAGGTTTCAGAAACTGAGGATGGAGCTGTGTTTATTTCTCAATCTCTTAAAGCTGTTCATGAGACAACAAAGGAAACAACAAAGTATATTATTCTTGCAGCAGGGATTGCAATTATTTTAACAACAATCTTTGCATTTTTCTTATCCACGAGGATTACATATCCATTAAGGAAAATGAAACAGGTTGCACAGGAGTTAGCAAGAGGAAAATTTGAATCGAAAGTTCCTATTATGTCTAACGATGAAATTGGAGAATTAGGTATAGCTTTTAATCAAATGGGGAAGCAGCTTAAATTTCATATAAATGCTCTAAGTCAGGAAAAAGAACATTTAACCAATATTTTAAGCAGTATGGCTGATGGTGTTATTACATTAAATATTGATGGAACCATTCTAGTGACAAATCCACCAGCAGAAAGGTTCTTAAAAGCGTGGTATTATGAACAAGGTTTAAACGTAGAAATAGGTGGTGAGCTTCCTTCTGAGACGAAAGAGTTATTCCAAAGAGTTGTGAATACAGAAAAAGAACAAATGCTTGAAATCACCATTCAAGGGAGAAGCTGGGTTATATTAATGACACCATTATATAATCAATCACATGTTCGTGGGGCTGTAGCGGTACTTCGTGATATGACAGAGGAGAGAAGATTAGACAAACTCCGTAAAGATTTTATTGCTAATGTTAGCCATGAACTAAGAACGCCTATCTCAATGCTCCAAGGCTATAGTGAAGCGATTGTTGATGATATTGCAAGCACAGAAGAGGAAAAAAAGGACATTGCAAAGGTTATTCATGATGAATCTTTACGTATGGGAAGGTTGGTCAATGACTTATTGGATTTAGCAAGGATGGAAGCTGGGCATATAACGCTAAACTTGGAAGAAATTACATTAGGTGATTTTGTTGAAAAAGTGAGTAGAAAGTTTCAAGGTCTTGCAAAAGAAAAAGATATTTCTCTTCAAACAAATGTACAAATTAGTGAACCCTTTCATGTTATAGACCCAGATCGGATTGAGCAAGTTCTAACCAATTTAATCGATAATGCAATACGTCATACAAGTGAAAATGGTTCAGTTACAATTGAGGTCAAAGACCATTCGAATGGTGTGGTGATTGATGTGAAAGATTCAGGATCAGGAATCCCGGAAGAAGATCTGCCATTTGTCTTTGAACGGTTCTATAAAGCTGATAAGGCAAGAACTAGAGGAAGAGCTGGTACAGGGCTAGGTCTTGCGATTGTAAAAAATATAGTTGAAGCACATAAAGGAAAAATCAGTGTTCACAGCAAATTAGACGAAGGAACGACATTTAGCTTCTTTTTACCTCGAAAAAACCTAGAATCTGAATAATATTGACGAACAATCTTGTTCCATGCGAAACAAAATTTGAATGAAAAATTGAAAGCTTATTATCAGAAGTTCTTTATTGATAATAAGCTTTTATAAAATCTGAGCTTCATTTTCTAAAAGATTAAATCCTTGCAGCAATTATTTATGATTAAAATTATGGAGTGTGATCCAAATGAATTTGTATACCCGAACTGGTGATAGTGGAAAGACAAGTATTATTGGAGGACGTGTAGATAAGGATCATTTACGTGTAGAAGCATATGGGACGATTGATGAGGCGAATAGTTTTATTGGTCATGCTATGACGTTACTGACAGAACCGATTTTTCAAGATATCTATCAAGAACTTGAAAAAATTCAACATGAATTATTTGATTGTGGGGGAGATTTAGCTGTTGTAAAGGAAAAGTATCCTTATAAAGCAACAGAAGAGATTATTGGCTTCTTAGAAGAGCGTATTGACCACTACGTAAAAGAGGCTCCACCGCTGGAAAAATTCATTTTACCTGGTGGAAGCAGTGCTGCTGCAGCTATCCATATCGCAAGAACTGTCACAAGAAGAGCAGAAAGATGTACAGTTTCTCTTCAAAAAGAAATGGAAATAAATGAAGTTGTACTTAAATATTTAAACAGATTATCAGACTATCTATTTGCTATTGCTAGAGTGGTTAATCATCGTCTAGGAGTATATGATGTTGAATATGAGCGTAGTGCTCTTGTTTTTAAAACAAAGCCAAAAAAAGATTAGCAGTAATAAATTGCCTTTGATTTTCTTCTTCAAACGTTATATGATAATGAAAATCGTTAGAACCTTGCTAGTAAATGGTTCTAGCGATTTTTTAAGTATGAGAATTAAAAATTTATAGATAGTTGTATAAGTTTTTTATATAAATTAATCTAATAGATTTACCAACAATATGGTAAAGTAGAAGTTGGTTGTTAGTGATTGTTACATAAATATTTCAAATATATTTCAACATTATGAAAGTGCAACTTTACGATTTTCTTTTCGACTAAATTAATGAACGGAGGGTTATCATGGAGGATACCTTTCACCGACTTTATGAGAAATATCATCACGATCTTTTTCAGTTTTTGTTTTATATGGTGAAGAATCGTGAACAGGCTGAAGATCTAGTTCAAGAGGTTTATATCCGTGTTTTGAAATCATATGATCGTTTTGAAGGAAGAAGTAGTGAAAAAACCTGGCTTATCTCAATCGCAAGGCACGTAGCAATCGATTGGTTTCGGAAGCAGAAAACGATTCGGCAAAGGATATTAGAACGGTTTGAATGGGATAATCATCAAATTGAAGATGATGGACAGCCACTTCCTGAAGAAATAGCCATACAAAATGAACAGGTTCAATGGATATATCGTGCTTTGAATGTCTGCTCGATTGATCAACGCGCAGTTGTAATTTTACGATACATTCAGGAGATGTCAATCACCGAAACAGCGGAAATTTTAGGCTGGACTGTAAGCAAAGTTAAAACTACTCAACATCGTGCTATTAAGCAATTACAAAAACATATGATCGATTTTTCAGAAAAGGAGGGACTTTCGATTGAAAAAACGGGAGTGGAATGAGGAGCAACTTGAGCAATTATTACAACAATTACCCTCTGTTAAAGACAAGCAAAATCAAAGCGATCTTTATCAAAGCGTCTATTATAAATATCAAAGCAGAAAAAAACGACGTACTTGGATTGCTCCTACAGTTGCCACGGTTGCTGCGTTATTTATTTTTGCGTTGATATCTCCATTTCTTTTTCAAGGGGTAACAAACAAGAGTGAAGAAAGTGCAATGGATATGGCATCGACTTCCTCTTCAGATTCATCAAAAGCTGAAAACGATTCTCAGACAGAAATGAGGGTCACTGAATCATCTATAGCTGAAGATAAAAGTAATGAAAATGTTGGCCTTCACCAAAAACTTATTGAAAATGAACAAGAAACCTTTGTAACTGATGCTGACGATTCGGAGAAAATTATAACAGTTGGACTTACAGATGAAGATTCACAGAATATTATTCCGATTAGTTTTGAGGAAGAAGCAGGTAAAGAAGAACTTGATCAAATAAAAGCTTTCAAACCTGAAAAATTTGTTGCACAATTTGGGCCACTAGTTTTAGGCTTGAAGAATACAGATCTAGAGGAAGAAAATAATGAAGAAATAATTATTAATTATAAAGCTGATAAAGGTAGTATTACAGGATCTGGTTCTGAAATTGCTTATAGAGAGTCAATTATTGAAACATTTAGGTGGCTTGGCTATAAAAAGGCAAATTTGTTTACAAATGGAGTAGAAGGTATTGAGTTTAGTAATTATGGTCAAGAAACTGAATTAGAAATAACAGAAACGAGAAATAAAGCTTATCTTGTTTATCAGTACGATGACTCAAAAGCAAAATTATTAGTCCCATCACGAGAATCATTGCAATCTATAGAAGAGGCAATTAGCATCATGAAGAAGGGAATCGATGAGCAAGAACTAAAACCATCTATTCAAAATAATATTGGTGAAATAGTAATTACCGAAGATGGTGAGCATTTAGAAGTTTGGTTTACAGAAAATGCCAATATCGAAAATAATGAAGAAAGCATTATTATGCTTGAATCCATTTTATTAACAGCAAAAGATTTCGGTTATGAAACGGTTCAATTCAATGGCACAAAAGCAAAAGAAATAGGTGTTATGGATGTTACAAAACCACTAGAGGTGCCTTTTTCACCTAATCCAGTTAAAGAAGACGAATAAAAAGAGACTCGGGTCTCTTTTTTTATTTTACACATTTTTTCGTATAGTAAAAAAATAAAGTAATATACTACACATGTTCTTTTTAAACAATTTCTCTATCTAGTAACCCTAAGTAAATATTAGAGTTATGTTGAGTTTGTTCCTAAATCCAACGAACTATTCAAGAAAAATATTGTATATGCTCAACTAAAATGGTAAATCCTTAATTTTGTACTTGAATTTACCAACTTGATTTCTTAGTTAATCAGAAAACAGCCAAAAAACGAAAATGGGGGAAAAAGAATGCTAGGGAATAAAAAAAAGTTCATGTGGATGCTAGGCATATTATTTGGTTTGACATTAGTTGGTAGTCATAGTGTAAAGGCAGAATCAGATGTGGAAGAACTGGAGAAAACTTGGATTGAACCTGTTGAAGGAATAATAACAGATACATTCGGAACACGTAATGGAAAACATAAGGGAATTGATATTGCTGCACCTGAAGGAGAACAAATTGTCTCTGTGTCAGATGGTGAGGTAGTGAAATCTTATTATTCAAATACATATGGGAATGTAGTCTTTATTAGGCATCCAGAGGGATATGAAACAGTTTATGCCCATTTAAGTAAAAGAAACGTCAACAATGGAGATAAAGTAGAAAAGGGACAAGCTATCGGTATTATTGGAAATACAGGAGTTTCAACAGGTACACATTTACACTTTGAATTACATAAAGGGGAATGGACATTTGAGAAAGAGTATGCATTAGACCCTTTATTTGTTTTTGAAGAAGAGGAAGGATCGACGGCTTATTCTGACCAACAACAAAAAGATCATCTTAACGAATCAATTGAAACGAATGCACAAGCTAATTCGTCAAAGGCTTCAACCAAAAATAACAGAAATAATCTCCGAAAAAGAGTGATAACAGTAGCGAAAGGTGATACCTTATGGGGGTTATCAAATGCATTTAAAGTTTCCGTTACGTCCATAAAAAAATGGAATAATCTTAGTGATGATGTGATCTATCCACATCAGGAACTAACAATTTATATAAACAATAGTGAAAATTACGTTGTACAGCCTGGGGATACAATACAATCAATTGCTACAGAATTTAGTACCAGCCCCGAGGCCATTAAGAAGATTAATGAAATGACTACCGAATTAATTTATCCTGAGCAGGTATTAGTGATTAGTAAGAAATAATTAGATATGATCAAGAAAAAAGATGGCTTGGAACCGATCCCATATCCTCATTATACAGACTACATGTTTCTGTATAATGAGGAAAGTGAAATCAGTTCTTAAACAGCCATCTTTTTACATATCGTTATTCAAATTTAAGAGCATCCCCATCAAATTTCTCGTCAGAAATTTTAATAGAATCAGTTGGACAACCCTCAAAAGCATCCATCATATCCTCTTCAAGGGCTTCAGGTACTTCAACAATCCCTTGATTATCGTCTAACGTTACAAATGCGATCCCTTCATCATCATAATCATAAATATCCGGTGCTGCAGCCCCACAAGCACCACATGCAATGCATGTATCCTTATCAACAATCGTATATTTTGCCATTACACAAACCTCCTGAAAAAATCATACCATATTTTTATTATATGGTAGTACTGATTAAATGAGTGAATTCCTATTGAAAATCATCATTCTCTCTTTGCCCTACATGTTATTGTAAATCGGATTTTTCGACTTTTCAATAAAAAACTCTTCAGATATCTCTTTGAAGACTTTAATTTCCACAACTATTTGACAAAACAATCGCAAATAGATTAGTGATAACGAGTAAATTTGCTGATCGAATGTCTAAAAATTTGTTAAAATAATACTTGTAATCGAATATTGTCAAACATTGTAGGGTGGTATAATGAAGCTAGATTATTTTCATACGGTATTGCTTATTTGTATAAACCAACTTAATGGAGAAAGAACTGCCTCCGCTATTTATCATTTACTTAAAGGGAAAAAATCTTCACAAACGATACAAGATGGCAAACTTTTTAATCTGTCCCATCTGTTTGGATTATTCCCCAAACTCTCTAGAAAACAAACAGATACCGCATGGGAAATACTCAATCAAAAAGAACTTATTGACATGTTACCCGGTAATCTTTGCTTCATAACACCCAAAGGGAAAGAAGTTCTTATGAAAAATCTTAAAGAGACACCAATACCTTCTTCCCTAAATGGGTGGAAATATGGTGATTTAAGCAGAGTATTTTGGCGGCGATTATCTATACTTGTTCAAGTAGTCTCAAACTTGTCTTATGGAAGGAAAGGGTATTTGCCAATAACAAAAAATCATGAGGACTTACAGTGGGTAAAAGAATTTTTAAGGCAGACCAGTGTATCGAAGGAAGAATTAGCAACAAAACTTTATGATGAATTAAAACAGGTTTTGCAATTACATTCAGCAAAAGAAGCAACAATTTTTGTTCAAAGATTAACATCCTCAATGAAAATTGGGCTAACATTTGAACAAATAGCATATAAGCATGATGAGGATCCAATTTATACGTACTTATTGTTTTGGAATGTCATTCATACCATTTTACAATTATTGCAGCACAGTCAGGAGAGCCGTTTTGACATTCTGAATCAAATAATAATGGATAAAGCTAACACGGACGCATTGACGACATCTACTAAGGTGACAAGGGCATATGTTTTGCAAGGGAAGACAATCTCTGAAATTGCCTCTATAAGAAATTTGAAGCAAAGTACGATTGAAGACCACATTGTCGAATTGACCTTACATGATCCACTTTATTCTCCAGCGTTTTTTTTACAAGACAATGACTTTAGAAAAATAATGGAAGCAATTGATAAGTTACAAACACATCAGTTAAAAAAAGTAAAAGAATATTTAAATCATAAATATAGCTATTTTCAAATTAGGCTAGCGTTTGCACTAAGTGGGAGGGGAAAATGATTCACCAACTAGATAACATACTTTTTTCAAATTTTCATCACAAGCATTTTCGCACAGGACAGCGAGAGATCATTGAAGCCGTATTGAAAGGAAAAGATGTTGTTGCAATGCTTCCCACTGGTGGCGGAAAATCACTCTGTTATCAACTGCCAGGTTATGTATTACAAAGACCAATTCTTATCATTTCTCCATTACTGTCTTTAATGGAGGATCAGGTAGAGCAAATAAAGCAGAGAGGTGAAAAAAACGTTGTAGCTTTAAATAGTACAATTTCTGCTTACAAAAGAAAACAAATTCTAAAACAATTAAAAAAGTATAGGTATATCTATGCTTCTCCGGAAATTCTTCAATTTGATTATGTGATAGAGGCATTAGTAAAAGCGAATATTGCGCTATTTGTTGTTGATGAAGCTCATTGCATTTCACAGTGGGGCCATGATTTTAGACCGGATTATTCTAAATTGGGGGAGCTAAGGGTAAAGCTTAATCATCCTCCTTGCTTAGCATTAACAGCAACAGCAACAAAGCAGGTTTTAGATGACATCCACCAAATCCTTCGATTAAATCGTGATGTTGAAACATTTATTTACTCAATTAATCGTCCTAATATTGCAATCTCTATAGAAAAGCATCACTCAATAGACGATAAAATAAATCGGCTACAACAATTGGTTCACACCTTTAAAGGTCCAGGTATCATTTATTGCTCAAGTAGAATATGGACAGAAAGACTTGCACAAATTCTTATCGATTCGGGGATCGACCAGGTGGCATACTATCACGGTGGAATGGAGCAGGAACAACGAATTCTGATACAACAGCAATTTTTGTTTGATCAATTAAAAATCGTATGTTGCACAAATGCTTTTGGGATGGGAATAAACAAAGGGAATATTCGGTATGTCATTCATTTTCATTTTCCTTCTCAGCTCGAATCCTACATGCAAGAAATAGGAAGAGCGGGACGTGATGGTCAAAAGAGTGTTGCAATCACTTTAATAACAGATGCAGATTATGAAATACCAAAAACGTTAGTTGAATCTGAGTTTCCGTCATTCGAAGACTTAAGCAGAACGATCCATTATTTGCAAAATAAGCACGAACCTTCCTTTGAATTCATCCAACAGTGGTGTGGATTAACAGAAACACAATGGAGATATGTTGAACATGTTTATGACAAGCTTTTAGATAGATCCATGACTGCAGAGCAGATGGTTTCAACGATTTGGGAGGAAATAGAAAATAGAATCGCGATGAAACATCTTAAGTTGACTGAAATGTGTATGTGGTTAAATACTAAAGGTTGCAAACGGAAAAAACTGCTTGCCTATTTCGATGAAAACTATGTTGATCATATTGACAATTGTTGTGATGCTTGTGGGATTGATTTTGACTGGTATTATGAAGAACAGAAAAGTAATGAAAATGGGCAAGCAATAAATTGGCAAGAAGAATTAAAGTTGATTTTTGGCAAGGCGAGTGATTAGAAGTTGTTAAAAAAACAAAATGAGTTAATTAAACAATTAACAGATAAGCAAATTGTTCAAAATTTATATTTCACCCAATTTTTACTAATTGTTATTTCTATTATCATAGGGATATTTTTATTTCGAGATGTACAAGATTTCTTACACCTTTTTCATTTACGTGATTTTCGTTTTATTTATTTTGGAACAGGTACTGCTTTATTGGTCATTATTGTAGATTTTATCATCTTTAAATTAGCACCAAAGGATCTTGTTGATGACGGCGGAATAAATGAAAAGCTTTTTGAGAAAAGGTCTATTCCACATATTACTTTTTTAACAGCATTAATTGCCGTGTCAGAGGAGATTTTGTTTAGAGGTGTGATTCAATCTCATTTTGGAATTTGGATTGCTAGTCTCGTTTTTGCCGTATTACATTTTCGATATCTTTCAAGATGGCTCTTATTTTTCATGGTAATGTCAATTAGTTTTCTATTAGGTGTTGTATATGAGATGACAGAAAACCTCTATTCAACGATTTTAGCTCATTTTTTGATTGATTTAGTCTTTGCCATTCAAATAAGGGTGCAATATGTAAGAGGGGTGAAAAATAATGGGTGATGCTGAAAAACGTCCAGATCAAGCCGAGGGCTTAAGAACAAGAATGATTGATGAATACAAACAAGAGTATGGAAAATATCCTCCTCGAAGTGAGATTCATAAAGGTTCAGACAAAAAGAAAAAGTTAAAAATGAAATACCCGATTATTAGTATTTTGGCTTTGTTTTTTATCCTCCTTCCCGTGTTTTTCTTATCAATGAATCTTTATTATGGCTCAAAAGAAGATCAAAGTTCGGGTGAAGAAACGATTGTTGGTGAAGAAAGAGTGTATATTTCAAAAAATCAACAATCTAATGATCAATCGTTAGAAACAACTGAGCGACAGAATAGCACTGTGGATGTTGAAATAGATTCAGAGGAAAACACTGAGGAAACTAATGTTGACGTAGAATTAGAGGAATCCTCATCAAATTTAGAAACAACTCAGAAGCAAAATGATGCAAAAGTTGTAAACTCATCAAGTTCTTCCAATGAATCAATTCAAACGGAAGGTAAAGATCAGGCAGATCAGTATAAAGAAATTAAAACACATAGAGTGGCAGCTGGAGAAACGCTGTTTAGCATTGCGATTAAATACTATAATAGTCGATCAGGAGAAGACATAATTAGAGAATATAACCAATTTGCCGGGAATGAGATTTTTGAAGGTCAAATTTTAAAAATTCCAATTAAATAAACAAACGTACTTAATGAAATAGTTCATAACTATATGGACGACCTCATACAATGATAATACATAAAGTATCGTTGTACGAGGGGAAGTGAGCATGATCGAACCAAGTATCCAACTTCTAAAAAACCATACTGATGAGCCTACAAAACAAATGCTCGATCATTTAGTTGACCGCAAACGAAAATATGAAAAATATAAAAACAAATGTTTTAATGCTCAATTTTTTACGTTCGTTTTAATAATGGCCTATATCGTTTATCTTTACGCTTTTATTATTAAACCAACCGGCGGTCAAATTGATGTTGTTTTTTATATGATTTTTGATAATGAAATTCATATTTTTTTTATATTGCTTATTGTAGGCGGTTATGCAACTGCTCAGTATTTTAAGAAAAAAGAAGATAAAGCTGAATCAGAATATCATAATCTAAGGTGTGAAGTGATTAGAAAAAGTACAGATCTTTGGCCTCAGCCAGCGCAATGGAAAAATAGACATGAGGTCTTTACCATGATGAAAAGAGAGTTTGATATCAATTTATTTCATGAAAGTAAGTAGGTACCTTGTTACATCCCTTCTTTCCATTTGTAGAAAAGGAGGGAATTTTTGTATATAATAGTCCTAATGCTTTTTAAAGGAAGAAAAGAGGTGATGGTGCTGGGAACAATAATCCAGGTCTTGTTTGTTATCGCATTGGGATTCGCGCTTGTGATGTTAATCATCATGCTTTTGAAAGCAAAAGAAAATCGTGTATCGATTCACCATATAGAATTTGATAATTTTCCGATTCATATAGATTCTCTAAAGATCTTTTTTATATCTGATATTCATAGAAGAACTGTGACAGATCAATTATTAGAAAAAATACCTGATAAAGTTGATGTTGTCATGATTGGTGGCGATTTTACAGAATCAGGTGTTCCGTTTTCTAGAGTTGAGCAAAATATACGGGCTCTAAGAAGTCTTGCACCTGTCTATTTTGTATATGGAAACAATGATTATGAAGTTGACCAAAAAAGCTTTGAGGATATTTTAGAAAAAAATAATGTACATATACTAAAAAACTCATATAAAGAGCTGTCATCATCACATAGCGGCAGAATTGTGTTATTAGGTATTGAAGATATCAGCAATGAGAGAGATCGATTAGATCTAGCCTTACATGACCCAAATCAAGTAGAAACTGATTTTAAAATATTATTAAGTCATAATCCGGATATTTATCACAAGATTAATCAAAATGATCGTATTTCTCTAGTGCTAAGTGGGCATACTCATGGTGGACAAATCCGCTTTCTTGGTTGGGGATTTTATAAAAAAGGAAGCTTCCAATCACTAAGAAAAGCAAAGCTATTAGTTAGCAACGGGTATGGAACAACTGCTTTACCATTAAGGTTAGGTGCTCCTGCAGAAGCTCACTTTCTTCATTTATCGCGAAAAAAATCATTATAAGTAGTTTTATCCATGCTTTGTTATACGACAATTACCATGCTAACTTTAGCATGGTTTATTCAATTGTTATACAAAGTTTACGCAAAATAAAACTTTCGTTATAATTTTTATATAGTGTTAGGGGGGCGAATCATGTCAAAGCACGAAGGAAAATACAATATAAAGGCCGTTTCAAAGTTGCTTGGCATCCAAGCTGGAACATTAAGAGCCTGGGAAAGAAGATATAACATGATTGCACCCATTAGAAATGAATCAGGTCACCGCTTATACACTGACGAACATATCAAAATACTTAAATGGTTGATAAGTAAAGTAAATAAAGGTTTCACAATTAGTCAAGCTGTAAATTTACTTGAAACAAATCAAGTTCATTTATATGAAAGTTCTGAGATAAATGTAGAAGGCGCCTTAATAGATCGATCATTGAGCTTAGTGGACGAGCTATTCCATGCTCTTTTTCAATTTGATGAAAATAAAGCGCATGACCTTTTAAATAAAGCATTTAGTCTTTATTCAGTTGATAAAGTTGTGATTGAAATATTAGGTACATTATTAGTGAAAATTGGGGACAAGTGGGAGTCTGGGGAAATGACAACTGCCCATGAACATTTTGCATCTTCTTTTATACGATCACGGATAGGAATGATTTTACACACATTACCAGTAGATGGTTTCTTGCCTAGAGTGATTGCTGTTTGCGGTCCTAATGAAACCCATGAATTAGGCTTATTAATTTTCACTTTATTTTTAAGAAGAAAAGGTTTTAAAGTCATTTATCTAGGTGGAAGCATTGCAGAAGGGGATATTGACATCGTATTAAAGGAAGTAAAGCCTGAATTCTTATTTTTATCATGTACATTGGTTAAAAATTTAAAAAAGACATTAGAACTTGTCGATTATCTCTCAGTCACATTTAATCAATTAAAAATAGGGTTAGGTGGTAAGGCATTTGGTAAAGAAACCTCTTCAATAGTTGAACCATATGAGAGTTATTTAGTAGGTGATGACAAAGGGCAATGGGAAATGTGGCTCAAGGAAAAATTGGGAGTTTAAACAAGTGGAAAAATATCCATGTACATTGAAGAAAAATTTTGAACCATCTCATATAAAAATCATACTATGATCAATATAGAGCGGTCTCACGGCAGGAGGGTATGGGATGCGGCTAGAGCGGCTGAACTATGATAAAATAAAAATCTTTTTAACGACAGATGACTTACGAGACAGAGGATTAACAAAAGAAGATCTATGGAAAGACTCATTAAAGGTTCACCAATTATTCAGGGACATGATGAACGAAGCAAGTGTTGAATTAGGGTTTGAGGCACATGGTCCTATCGCTGTTGAGGTTTATTCACTTCATGCTCAAGGGATGGTAATCATTGTCACAAATAGCCAAGAAACCGAAGAATCTGAAGATGATTTTTCGGATGAATATATTGAGATGCAGGTAAAGGTTGATGAAAGCTTTGATATCATTTTTGAATTTGAATCTTTCGAAGCATTAATTCAACTTTCACGTTACACCTATCACCACAACATTCATGATGGCGTGGTCATTTATTACCAAGATCGATATTACTTATTATTAAATGATGAACAGCCGGTTAATATTGATGATCTTGTTTCGATATTAGCTGAATATGGCAGTCCCTCTACTTTAACAGTCCATAGATTAAAGGAATACGGAAAAATTCTTTTAAAGGAAAACGCAATGGCCGAAATATATCATTATTTTTTGGAAAAGTAAAAATTACTTGGGTGGGTTTAACCTTTTGTCTTCATTATTAAAGAGACTTAATATCTGGTTAAATTCACCTTTTTTTACTACCAGAAAGGATAAAAGTTTTATGGATGATAGGATAAGATAAAATAAAGGACTGATAACAAGTGAAGCTTTTCTAATCTATATGATAATCAATGAATTGTTTTCAAGATTAGATTAAAACCTATATCCAAATTATGAGTTTCGTAAAACGTTTTTATGTTTTATGAAATTGTGATAATTATCGTTTTTCTGCTTTGCATAAGAGCCTTGAAAGTGTATACTATGTCATGAAAGGTGGACATTCTTTCATTTACTGATTAGATTTAGGAGGTTAACTTTAATGGTAGCCGAGAAAAACACCGATGCACAAAATGATAAATTAGATGTGTTAAAATCAACCCAAACGGTGATACATAATGCCCTTGATAAACTAGGGTATCCTGAAGAAGTATATGAATTATTAAAAGAACCGATTAGATTAATGACAGTGAAAATACCAGTTCGTATGGATGACGGATCTGTGAAAATTTTCACAGGTTACCGTGCTCAACACAATGATGCTGTTGGTCCTACAAAAGGTGGAATAAGATTTCATCCTAATGTAACAGAAAAGGAGGTAAAAGCACTTTCTATTTGGATGAGTTTAAAATGTGGAATCGTTGATCTTCCATATGGTGGAGGTAAAGGTGGAATTGTTTGCGACCCGAGAGACATGTCCTTTAGAGAGCTGGAACGTTTAAGTCGTGGCTATGTCCGTGCGATTAGTCAAATTGTTGGTCCAACAAAAGATATTCCTGCTCCTGACGTCTTTACTAACTCACAGATTATGGCTTGGATGATGGATGAATACAGCCGTATTGATGAATTTAATTCCCCAGGGTTTATCACTGGTAAACCGCTTGTATTAGGAGGATCACATGGCCGTGAGTCTGCTACAGCAAAGGGTGTAACGATATGTATTCGGGAAGCTGCAAAGAAAAAGGGAATTAATCTTGAAGGTGCAAGGGTTGTTGTACAAGGTTTTGGAAACGCTGGAAGCTATCTTTCAAAATTTATGCATGATGCAGGGGCTAAAATCGTTGGGATATCAGATGCATATGGCGGTCTGCATGACCCGAATGGCTTAGATATTGATTATCTATTAGACCGTCGTGACAGCTTTGGTACAGTAACAAAGCTCTTCAACGATACAATTACGAATAAAGAATTACTTGAGCTCGACTGTGATATTTTAGTACCTGCAGCAATTGAGAATCAAATTACAGAGGAAAATGCTGCAAATATTCGTGCAAGTATCGTTGTAGAAGCAGCAAACGGTCCTACAACCCTTGAAGCAACAAGAATTTTATCAGATCGTGGAATATTGTTAGTTCCAGATGTCTTAGCAAGTGCTGGTGGTGTAACCGTTTCTTATTTTGAGTGGGTTCAGAACAATCAAGGTTACTATTGGACCGAAGAAGAAGTAGATGAAAAGCTTGAACAAGTGATGGTTAAATCATTTAATAATATTTATGAAACAAGTCAAAATCGCAGGATTGATATGCGTTTAGCTGCCTATATGGTAGGAGTTCGAAAAATGGCTGAAGCGTCAAGATTTAGAGGCTGGATTTAAAGCTATGTTAAAGAATAAGAGACGGTGACTTTAGTGTGTCTAGCTAATTTATTCAATTTTAGTTCTGTAAAAAGTACTAAGAAATTGTTTAATGGCTTGATGTTACTAAGAGTCAGTCTCTTTTTTGTTTTGATAAGATGAAACACCCATCATTGGAGGACTTCCTGCCCGTTAGAGTGGGATAAAAGAAATGCTACTTACATAAACCTATAAATTTTACAAAAATCGGGTATTGGAGTGAATGGACTTGATTAAAGAGGAAACAATTATTGTTGGGGGCGGTCCCTGTGGTTTATCAGCTGCAATTGCCCTTTCAAAGTTAGGAAATAAGCCATTAGTTATTGAAAAGGGAAATATTGTAAATGCGATCTATCATTATCCAACACATCAAACGTTCTTTAGTTCGAGTGAAAAATTAGAAATTGGTGATGTCCCATTTATTACTGAAAATCGGAAGCCTGTTCGAAATCAAGCATTGGCATATTACCGGGAAGTTGTTAGAAGGAAAGAATTAAGAATTCATGCTTTTGAAAAGGTTAATAAGGTCGATAAAAAAGCTGATCAACAGTTTGTTGTGACAACAAATAAAGAAGTTTATGAGGCGAAACAAGTTGTTATTGCAACAGGGTACTATGATCATCCAAACTTATTACATATACCTGGTGAGAGTTTGCCAAAGGTATTTCATTATTTCAAAGAAGCCCATCCATATTTTGATAAAGATGTAGTTGTGATTGGTGGTAAAAATTCCAGTGTTGATGCAGCTTTGGAGCTAGTAAAAGCAGGTGCAAGAGTAACGGTTTTATACCGTGGCAGTGAGTATTCTCCAAGTATTAAACCATGGATCTTACCGGAGTTTGAATCACTAGTTAGAAATGGAACAATTACAATGGAATTCCAAGCCAACCTTCTTGAAATATTTGAGGATTCAGTTGTATATAATGTAAATGGAGAAACAAAAACAATTAAAAATGATTTTGTCTTTGCGATGACTGGATATCATCCTGATCATGAATTTCTAAAGAAAATGGGTGTTAAAATAGATCCAGAAACAGGAAGGCCAGCTTTTAGTCCGGAAACAATGGAGACGAATATAAAAGGGATTTTTATTGCAGGTGTTATTGCAGCGGGGAACAATGCAAATGAAATCTTTATTGAAAATGGCCGTTTTCATGGGGAATTAATTTTTGAGGCTTTACGTAATAATAGATAATGATAGAGAGAGATACCAGCATCTCTCTCTAATCATTATGTTGAAAAAATCGATTCGAGCTCATCTCTTTCAGTTGTCGTTTCAAGGGCAATCATTAATTTAATTCTTGCTTTTTGGCCATTTAAACCATTGCTGAAGATTAAGCCCATTTCTTTTAATTGTCTTCCCCCACCTTCATAACCATAAACATCTTGAGCAATCCCATTAAAGCATCTGGAAACAAGAACAATTGGTATGTTGTTTCCTAAAAGGCTTTTTAAGCCAGGTAACATCATTGGAGGGAGATTTCCTTGTCCTAAAGCTTCAATAACTAAACCATCTGGATTTAATTGCTCAATCCCCTTTAAAAGACTGCTATCCATTCCAGCAAATGCTTTAATCAAAAATACATTTTTATTTAAGGTAGATACATGTAATGCTTTATTCGAAATAGGTGTGTGGTGAAAGAATACACCTGCTTTATTGACTATGCCAATTGGGCCGTATTGTGGACTTTGAAATGTTGCTATATTGCTAGTATGAGTTTTTGTCACATTTTTTGCAGTATGAATTTCATCATTCATGACAACAAGAACTCCCATGGAATTGGCATGATCTGACACTGCTACTTTAATGGCTGAGAGTAAATTATAAAGTCCATCAGAACCAATTTCATTGCTGGACCTCATTGCACCTGTTAAGACAACTGGTATTGTTGATGAAAGTGTTACATCAAGAAAATAAGCGGTCTCTTCTAATGTATCAGTTCCGTGCGTAATTACGACTCCATCTAAGAGTTTGGTTTTGCTCTCTTCTTCTATAAACGTTTTTAGATGAAGCATGTTTTCTGGTGTTATATGTGGTGAAGGTAAATGAAATAATTCTGTCGTTATGAGATTGATATCTGGTAATTCTTTAAGGTGATCCATGAGGGGATTCGTTTTCCCCGGCTTTACTTCTCCAGTTATATGGTCCTCTTTCATTGAAATTGTACCGCCTGTATGAATAAGTAATATGTTTTTTTTCATGATGCCAAGCTCCTTCAAAAAATAGTAAAATTCTTGTATTTACGACATTCTGACATTTTCAATTTTACGATATCGTGATACGATAAATAAAGTGAATTCTATCATATTATTAATTTTGTATAAATAGTAAATAATAGGATCATAAAGTTATTAATGGAAAAGAGGCCTGTGAATGATTGCAATTATTTCTGCGGGCATTGCCCCAGGTCTTGCCTTATTAAGTTATTTTTATTTGAAAGATCAGTACGAATCTGAGCCTGTACCTTTAGTACTGCGCTCATTTATTTTTGGGGCTTTGCTCGTTTTTCCAATTATGTTTATCCAATATGTGTTGGATGTTGAAGCTGTCTTTGATTCACAGTTTTTATATACCTTGGTTGCTGTTGGTTTTTTAGAGGAATTTTTTAAGTGGTTTATATTATTTTTTACCATTTATCAACATATCCATTTTAATGAACATTATGATGGTATTGTTTATGGGGTGGCAGTATCTTTAGGATTTGCTAGTTTAGAAAACATTTTATATTTATTTGCAAATGGTGTTCAGCATGCATTAGGACGTGCAATATTACCTGTTTCAAGTCATGCTCTATTTGGTGTTATTATGGGCTATTATTTAGGGAAAGGTAAGTTTACTGTTCGGAAGCATCGTCCTAAATGGATAGTAATGTCATGTACAATTCCAATTTTATTGCATTCTATTTATGATTCAATCCTTTTAAGTTATCTAAACTGGGAATATACTATGGTCCCATTTATGTTATTTCTTTGGTGGTTTGCTCTTCACAAAGCAAAAAAAGCAAGAATTAAATTAATTGATAATAAGCTACCCTAGGGTAGCTTATTTTTTGTTACAAAGTATGAGTACTAGAAAAATTAAGGTTTACTTTACAGGCTAAGTGGCAATCAAGTATTTCCTATGATCTTTGAAAATGGTTAATCGTTTTTAGATGAATAAAATACCAAAGACTACAAAAAATACATTTAAGCAACTACATCTACTTGAGGAGGCAGCAACATGAAAAACATGCGCATAATGATGATGGTTGTCGTCATGACGTTTACTACAATCACATATCAGTTTTTTTCAGAACATATCCCTGCGGCACATGCTTTTTCAGAACAAATCATACAAAGAGGTGCAACGGGTAGTGATGTAATCGAATTACAAGCAAGATTACAGTATAACGGGTATTATCATGGACCAATTGATGGAGTTTATGGATGGAGTACGTATTGGGCGGTAAAAAACTTTCAAGATATGTTTGGTTTAGAGGAAATTGATGGATTAGTTGGTCAGAAAACGAAGGATATGTTAGCTAGATCAACAAAATTCTATCGTGATTTTGTCTACAAACAGATTAACCAAGGGAGAAAATTTACTCACTATGGTGGAGTCCCATTAGATATTCAATCAGCACCAACAGAACAAGAAATACAGAAAGCTAGACAAATTGCAGAGCAAAGAAGATTAGAGCAAGAAAAGCAATACAAAGCTCAGGCAAATAATCAACAACAACTAAAACAACAAGAGCAGCAAAAGCAACAACAAAATCAGCAACAACAACAGCAACAACAACAGCAAGAACAGCAACAACAACAGCAAGAACAGCAACAACAACAGCAAGAACAGCAAAAGCAACAACAAAATCAGCAACAACAACAGCAAGAACAGCAAAAGCAACAACAAAATCAGCAACAACAACAGCAAGAGCAGCAAAAGCAACAACAAAATCAGCAACAACAACAGCAAGAACAGCAAAAGCAACAACAGAATCAGCAACAACAACAAGAGCAACAAAGACAACAGCAAACCAATCAAAATGAGCAAGCTCAACAGCCCGCACAACAAGAAAATGAAGCCAATCAGCAACAAAAGGATTCTACAGCCGTTAACATGCCAGGTGGATTTTCTCAAAATGACATACAACTAATGGCAAATGCGGTTTATGGAGAAGCAAGAGGTGAACCATATATCGGTCAGGTCGCTGTCGCTGCGGTTATTCTTAATCGTGTAAATAGTCCAACATTCCCTAATACAGTTTCAGGAGTAATCTTTGAACCTCTCGCATTCACTGCGGTTGCTGATGGACAAATTTGGTTAACACCAAATGAACAGGCAAAGAAAGCCGTCCTTGACGCAATAAATGGATTTGATCCTACTGAAAGTGCTCTCTATTATTTCAATCCAAATACAGCGACAAGTTCTTGGATTTGGGGAAGACCACAAATTAAACAAATAGGGAAACACATTTTTTGCAAATAGAAGGGGTGACGACTTATGATACGTGGAATATTAATAGGTGTTTTATCAATAGCAGTTATCGGTTCCGCATATTGGGGATATAAAGAACATCAAGAGAAGAATGCGGTCCTCATTCAAGCAGAAAACAATTACCAGCGAGCATTTCATGATTTATCGTATCGAGTTGATCAGCTACATGATAAGATTGGTGCTACGCTAGCGATGAATACAAGACAGTCTTTATCTCCAGCACTTGCAGATGTCTGGAGAATAACATCAGAAGCACAATCTGATGTTGGTCAACTTCCATTAGCATTAATGCCTTTTAATAAAACAGAAGAGTTTTTAGCAGGAATAAGTGACTTTAGTTATCGAGCAGCTGTTCGTGACCTTGAAAAAGATCCATTAACAGCAAAAGAATATGATACCCTTAAATCCATGTATTCAAGAGCAGCAGATATACAGAAAGAACTCCGTAATGTTCAGAACCTTGTATTGAATAATAATTTAAGGTGGATGGATGTTGAGCTCGCTTTAGCATCAGGCCAGAAACAGGCAGACAATACGATTATTGACGGTTTAAAAACAGTAGAAGAAAATGTGAAAGGCTATTCTGAAACTGATTTTGGGGCAACAAAAACATCGACAAATACCAAAGCGGGTTTTGATAAGTTAGAAGGTAAGGAAATAAGTAAAAAAGAGGCTGCAACGGTAGCAAAGAAATTTGCTGAAAACGATGTAGCTGATATCAAAGTAACCGAAAACGGTGAAGGATCTGATTTTGGTTTTTATAGTGTGTCAATGGATGACAAGGAGCAGAAAGTCGATATTAATATGGATATTACTAAAAAAGGTGGACATCCAATTTACTTAGTTCAAAATAGAGAAATTAAAAATAAAAAAATCAGTCTTAATCAGGCTACAGAACATGCAAGTGACTTTCTAAAAAAACATGGTTTTAAAGATTTAGATCTTTTCGAAAGTGCGCAATATGATAATATTGGTGTTTTCTCATTTGTATCAGTTATAGACGGTGTAAGAATTTATCCAGATGCCATTCGAATGAAAGTAGCTTTAGATAATGGTGAGGTGATTGGTTTTTCAGCGAGAGACTATCTTGCCGCACACAAACAGAGGGAAATTCCAAGTCCTAAGATTTCAAAAGAAGAGGCTTCAAAAATGCTAAATCCAAGTCTAGATGTTCAAGAAGATCGATTAGCAATCATTCCAAATGAATTTGGTGAGGAAGTTCTCTGTTATGAATTTCTAGGAACGATTGAAAATGATACGTATCGAATATTTATAAATGCTGAAAATAGTAGAGAAGAAAAAGTGGAGATGTTAAAAAATCCAGAACCGATTTTCCAGGAAATTTAAGTAATCAAAAAGGATACCCATTCAAGAAAATAGGGTATCCTTTTTGATTTAAACGAAATTAGAAGTTATTTCATTAATTTTTTTATGACCGCATTTTTCGGTATATATAATATCGATTTGTCTCTTGCACATCGGATTTGTCCATGCTTTAATAAGTAAGAGAGTACTTAGAGAGAGTGATAATGTGCTGAAAATTGGGGATGTCATTTCTTTAGAAACCAAAGGTGAAAAATTAGAAAAATTAAGATGTAAACTTGTTGAAAGAAAAGGTAATAAGCTTTTTATTGATTATCCCATTAATGTAGATACAGGCCGTACAGCTTTTTTAATCATTGGAACTGAATTGAACGCTTCATTTGTTTTAAAAGATAATGTCTATCGATTTCAAACCGAAGTAACTGGTCGTTCCAAAGAAGATATTCCAATGATTTCCTTGACTTATCCTGGTGATGATCAGTTAGTAAGGATACAAAGAAGGCAGTTTGTCAGAATTAATACGAACTTGGATATTGCGGTACATCCTATAGAGAATGAGTTTCAAGCTTTTACTGCGGTTACATCAGATATAAGTGCTGGAGGTACAGCTCTCCTTCTTCCAAAATCGACAAGCCTAAAAAAAGGTCAAGAAATTTTGATTTGGTTTGCTCTGCCTTTTCAAAAAGATCAAATGGAGTACATAAAGGTAAAAGGGAAGATTATTCGATTTATCCCGGCAGATCACGAGGTATACGTGAAAGCTCCTATCCAATTTTTAAATATTAATGAAGAAACGAGACAAACCTTACTTCAATTTTGTTTTAATCAACAAATTCAATTACGTAGAAAAGGTCTAATAAAAGAATAAAAATCGGTATTCTTATCCATACTAGTAAGAAAATACCGGAGTTGAATCGTAATGGAACGAGTTGAGCGTATATTAATTAAATTAATAGTTATACAATTCATTGCATTAGTTTGTTCACAGCTTTTAATTCAAAATACGAATGTTCAACCTTATCTATCTCGTGTTGTTCAGTATGAGGGTGTTAATAAAATTACGATAACTGAATGGCTAGAAACATTTAGTCAATAACATGATGCAGGTGTCTTTTTAGCCTGCTTCATTTGTTTGTCTATTATTATAAAAGGCTTTGTTAATTCTTGTTGTTTTTGGACACGTTACAATGATTGAAAGTACTTGAAGAGAATTTAACAGACATAATTTAACTGTTAATATTAAAATGTTATAAGGTAGGTAGCCAAATATGTTCTCATTATACGAACAAGGGAAAACTACTAGACTAAAAACCTATTTGGAGGAAATATGAAATTGAAAAAAATATCAGTTGCAATTGATGGACCTGCTGCAGCAGGAAAAAGTACAGTTGCTAAAATAATTGCAGAGGATTATTCATATATATACATAGATACTGGTGCAATGTATCGTGCACTAACGTATAAAGCAATCCAAGAAGGTGTGGACTTAAAAAATGAAAATCAAGTTGCCGATGTGCTTTCACGCATAACAATTGAGCTTTTTCCTTCTGATGATGGACAAATTGTCATGGTTAATGGTGAGGATGTTACCGGTGTAATACGTACAAACGAAGTAACAAACAATGTATCCTATGTTGCCATGCATCCATTGGTTAGAGAAGAAATGTTAAAGCGACAACGCCAGCTGGCTTCAGAAGGTGGCGTAGTAATGGATGGACGAGACATTGGTACACATGTATTACCAGATGCAGAACTGAAAATCTTTTTACGTGCTTCTGTCGAAGAAAGAGCAAAAAGACGACATGATGAAAATGTGAAAAAGGGATTTGCTTCAGATCTCGAACTGCTTAAACAAGAAATTGCTAATCGAGATAAACTTGATTCGGAAAGAGAGGTTGCACCTCTAAGAAAGGCAGAGGATGCGATAGAACTTGACACCACTGCTTTGTCTATCCAACAAGTCGTAAAAAAAATAGAAGACTATATAGAAGAAAGGCTTTGATAACGTGTCATTATATCCTTTTGCAAGGTCAGTAGTTGCAGGTATTTTAAAATCAACATACCGAATAAAAGTTGAGGGATTGGAGCATTTCCCTAAAGATGGCGGGGTGTTGTTATGTACGAATCATATTAGTAATTTTGATCCTCCTGTAGTAGGAGTAACAGCGCCAAGAAAAGTATTGTTTATGGCAAAAGATGAACTTTTTAAAGTTCCAGTATTAAAACAATTATTAAATAATTTTGGGACATTTCCTGTAAAACGTGGTGGAGGAGATCGCGAAGCGCTTCGAGCAGGACTTAAGGTGCTAAAGGATGGAAATGTATTAGGTTTATTTCCAGAGGGGACAAGAAGTAAAGACGGAAAGTTGGGAAAAGGACAACCAGGTGCAGGATTCTTTGCACTTCGTTCTACTGCTGCTGTTGTTCCATGTGCTATAATAGGACCATATAAATCATTTCGTACACTTCGGGTTGTCTATGGTAAACCTATAAACATGGAAGAGTATCGAGGGAAAAAAATTAGCGCAGAAGAAATGACGAATATCATCATGGAGGAGATAAACAACCTATTGCAAAAATAAAAGAAAACGGAGACTTCTTGCTTGACAAAAAGTAACATTTATTAGAAGTTTAAAATGAAGGATTTTTTCATTTTATTTTAGGGGAAGTAAAACTCTTATATTTTTTAATAAAATGAAATCTTACATATAGTTAATCAAAAGTCGCGCAGGTTTTGACAAGGAGGTAATTGAGATGGTAGAAGAATTAAACAGTGTTCAAGTTGAAACACCTGAAGTTGGTGATGTCGTGAAAGGAATCGTGACAAAGGTAGAGGAAAAACAGGTAATTGTAGAAATTGAAAATTGTAAGCATTCTGGTATCATTCCAATCAGTGAGCTTTCAAGCCTACATGTTGAAAAAGCTTCTGATGTCATAAGCGAAAATGATGAACTTGAATTAAAAGTCTTAAAAGTTGAGGAAGAAGCTTTAGTTTTATCAAAAAGAGCTATTGATGCAGAAAAAGCATGGGATGAATTAGTAAAAAAATATGAAACGAAAGAAATATTTCATGCTGAGGTAAAAGATGTCGTAAAAGGCGGACTTGTTGTTGACCTGGGCGTGAGAGGTTTTATTCCGGCATCATTAGTGGAAGCACACTTTGTAGAAGATTTCTCAGAGTATATGGGTAAAACTCTCTCTCTTATCGTAGTAGAATTAGATAAAGAGAAAAATCGTGTGATTTTATCACATCGAGCTGTTATTGAAAAAGAGCAAAATGAAAAAAAATCTGAGCTTTTAGATTCTATAAAAGTCGGATCTACAATTGAAGGAACTGTCCAACGCATAACTGATTTTGGAGCATTTGTAGATATCGGTGGTATAGACGGACTGGTTCATATATCACAGCTATCACATCAGCATATAGATAAACCATCTGATGTAGTGCAAGAAGGACAAAAAGTTTCTGTTAAGATACTTGCTGTCGACCGTGATAATGAAAGAATTTCTTTATCAATCAAAGAAACATTACCTGGACCTTGGGCTAACATTAAAGAAAAAGTTCAAGTTGGTGATGTTGTTGATGGTGTTGTGAAGCGTCTAGTTTCTTTTGGAGCGTTTGTTGAAATTCTTCCTGGTGTCGAAGGGCTTGTTCATATTTCACAAATATCCAACAAGCATATCGGAACTCCACATGAAGTATTAGAAGAAAATCAACAAGTTAAAGTAAAAGTTTTAGACATAAATGAATCTGAACAAAGAATTTCATTAAGCATCCGTGAGCTTGAAGAAACAACTAAGGCTACAGATGAAGATGTTAGCCAATATCAAGCCCAGGAAGATACAACTTCCGGTTTCCAATTAGGGGAAATGATTGGTGATCAATTAAAAAAATTAAAATAAACGGTGATAAAGGTGAGTAAAAGAGCACAAAGGAAGATTGAGCATATTCAACATGCCTTGTCTACTGGACAACAACTTACGAATGGACTTGATGATATAACCTTTGTTCATCAAAGCTTACCAAACATGTCTGTTAATGATATCGATTTATCCTCTAAAGTTGGCGAACTTTTTCTAAGTTCGCCTCTTTTAATAAATGCGATGACAGGCGGCGGTGGTGACGATACAAGGATCATCAATGAAGCACTATCGAAGGCTGCAGGTGAGACGAAAATTGCCGTAGCTGTTGGTTCTCAAATGTCTGCTATAAAAGATAAGAGTGAGATACCCTCATATGAAATTATGAGAAAGGTTAATCCTAAAGGAATAATCTTTGCAAATCTAGGAAGCGAGGCAACTGTTGAGCAAGCAAAAACGGCAGTAGACATGCTTGAAGCAAATGCATTACAAATACATTTAAATGTCGTTCAAGAGCTTGTCATGCCTGAAGGAGATCGGGATTTTACAAATGCCCTTAAAAGAATTGAAAACATAACAGAAAGTATTTCTGTACCAGTTATTGTAAAAGAAGTTGGGTATGGGATAAATCGAGAGATGGCATCTAAGTTGCTTGAAGTTGGAATTTCTGCCATAGATGTTGGTGGTTATGGAGGCACAAATTTTTCGAAAATAGAAAACCTTCGCAGGCAACGGGTTCTTTCTTATTTTAATCAATGGGGTATTTCAACAGCGGCTTCTATTGCTGAAGTACGTAGTTTAAATCAAGACATACCGATCATCGGTTCAGGCGGTATTCAAAATGCTCTTGATGTAGCTAAAGCAATAGCATTGGGTTCATCAATGGTTGGTGTTGCAGGATATTTTTTGAAAATCTTTATTGAAAAAGGCTATGAAGATTTAGTACAAGAAATTAAGTATATGTTAGAAGGTCTAGCCATCATTATGACAGCACTAGGTGTAAAAAATATTCAGGATCTTCAACATGCACCACTGGTTATAAGTGGACAAACACACCATTGGTTAACCGAAAGAGGGATAGATACCAGTAAATATAGCAGAAAATAATACAGACGAAAGAGGAGAACCTTTTCCATATTGGTTCTCTTCTTTATTTTTAAATACAATTAATTTGGCTCTAATATACATTTCTTTATGAATTATTTATTTCGTTTTCTTGCTGCTTCTGGGCCTTCCAATGTGGTTGCTCCTGGATAATTTAATGATTGATCTCGATCTGACTCAACTCGCTTGCTTTCCCTTAACTTTTTCTCCTGTCGGTCTTTGCCCATTGATTTTACCCCCTTTTATGTTTATATTTCATTTTTTGTTTATTTTCTTCTATTCATGACTACTATTTTTTACTAATTTTCGATTAAAGCTAATGAGAACTAGCCATAATGGGAATAGTAGGAGGAGTGAGATGGAAGGAATTATTTTTTATTGGATCGCGTGGTTGGCCTGGATTGTTACAACATTTATGATGGACAAAAAAAAGAAGCGATTGAAAATTAGTATCTTTATTTTAGTCTCCATTTTGTTGAGTAAATGGCTTTTAGTTGTTTCAACTTATTCTATTAATGTGACATTGTTGCTTTTCTTGCTTTTAGGGTATTATCTCGCAGTGAATGAAAAGAAATTTAAAGTGATTTCTTTTTATATAACTAGTTTAACAATTACATTTGCTTATGCAGGGATCATGCTTTTTAGAGTTTATGATCCAGTATGGTTTATCATAGATTTTCGCATTATTATTAGCGGGATCATAGGAGTATTAGCTATTTATTTAGGCCGTACAACTGTTCAACAATTTTCTCTGTACTTTATCGCCATTTGCCAAGGAGAATTCCTCTATTGGATCGTACTTAGTCAATTTCATGAGGTGATAACGTTTGGGACAGAAGCATTTTTAGATATGTTGTCAATTGGCTGTTTCGTGATCTATTTATGGTCGGTTATACAACATCTCATACTAGTTATTGAAAACACAATATCAAAGTTGCAAAAACCAGCAAAGGAGAAACAAGGATAAAATGAATGAATATACATTTCCAGTATTATTCGGCGTGATTGTCGGTGTTCTTACAAGGTTGCATATGTTAAGAACCGATTATCGGCAATATCCAACATATTTACATGGGAAAATAATTCATGTTGCCCTGGGGTTTATCGCGGCTGGTTTAGGAACGGTTGCTGTACCGTCGATTATGGAGGAAGATTTTACAGCGATTACTTTTTTAACTCTTGCCGCTTCACAATTTCGTGATGTTAGAAATATGGAGAGAAATACATTGACAGTGTTAGATGATTATGAGTTAGTGCCAAGAGGTAATACATATATTGAAGGAATAGCCATTGCATTTGAAAGTAGAAACTATCTTGTTATTTTCACTTCATTATTTACTACTTTTGCCTATCTGGTCATTAATGTGTATGTATCAATAATCGTTGGAATTATTTGTTTTTTAATATGCCGTAAATTAATGTCAGGCAGTAGAATAAAGGATCTTGTAGATATTGAATTTGTAGAACCTCATTTTGAAGGTGCAGGTTTGTATGTAGGTAATATTTATATTATGAATATTGGAATACCAGATAAACAAAAAGCAGTTTTAAAATATGGAATGGGATTTGTATTAACACCCAAAAATGAAAATGCCCGAACAACAATTGCCAATCTAGGTCAACGTCAAGCAATCCTACATGATGTTTCAACAGCATTGGGGGTCGTGCGTGATTCTGGTGAACCTTCATTGGTTCCTTTGGCCAAAAGGGATTTAGGAGATGGGCGCCTCGGGGTGTTTGTTCTTCCACAAGACCGTGATGTTGATAAAGCTATGAGAGTTATAGGAGAAGTACCTACTCTTGAAAATGCTATTAGAATGCCATCTGAAGCGAAAGCTAATCGTCGAGGAGGGGTATAAGTGAGTGAGTTGGAAAAATATATATTGGCCATTATAACAACAGATGCAACAAAGGCTGCAGGAGGGACAGCAATCTTTATTTGTAAGACAAAAGAAGAAATGAATTTTTATGCGAAAAACCTTGAGGCAATATTAGACGGTATAGCACATGGTATCGGAGATGATATGTATGTCATCGTTAAACACTAAGTTGTTAAATTGAGGAATGTTTGATAATATATAAAAGTTAAGCCCTTCTTGTTTAAAATAGAAGGGTTTCTTTTATACTATCAGTCGATATAAAATTTAATGGATTTGATGATAGGATAAGAAAAACTAACTCTTTTGCCATTAGGAACATGCAGACAAGTCAAGTTTTTCTTATAAGAGATTATTTTTTTGCATTGAAGTGATAGTTGTTTATTATTCGTGAAATAAGCTAATGACTACATATATGGAGTTTCGTTAAACGTTATTTGGTATTGATATATGTCTCAAGCTAAACGGTAAGAATCAATTCAAATCCTCTAGTAAAGGAACATCACCATAATGTTGCTCTTATTTGTGCAAAATGAGTTTATATAGTCAGGGAAGGTGTATTGTATGGCAAAACCAGTAATTGCAATTGTAGGAAGACCGAATGTAGGGAAATCAACCATTTTTAACCGAATTGTCGGTGAACGTATTTCGATCGTTGAGGATATCCCTGGTGTCACAAGAGATAGAATTTATAGTTCCGGAGAATGGTTAAATTACCAATTCAATATTATTGATACAGGCGGAATAGATGTCGGAGATGAACCTTTCTTAGCTCAAATACGTCATCAAGCTGAAATCGCCATTGAAGAAGCAGATGTCATTGTATTTTTAACAAATGTAAGAGAAGGCGTTACAGCAGCAGATGAAGAGGTTGCAAAGATATTATATCGCTCAAATAAACCAGTTGTTCTAGCTGTTAATAAAGTCGATAATCCAGAAATGCGCGCAAATATCTATGACTTCTATTCATTAGGTTTTGGAGAGCCATTTCCTATCTCAGGTTCACATGGTCTAGGGTTAGGGGATTTGTTAGATGAAGTGGCAAAGCATTTCAAAAACATGGGTTCAGAGGATTATGATGATTCAACCATTAAATTTTCTCTAATCGGACGTCCTAATGTCGGGAAATCATCACTTGTTAATGCAATTTTAGGCGAAGATCGAGTAATAGTTAGTGATATAGCAGGAACGACCAGAGATGCAATAGATACAGTTTATAAATATGAAGGACAAGAATTTGTAATCATTGATACAGCTGGTATGAGGAAAAAAGGGAAAGTTTATGAAACAACAGAAAAATATAGTGTTTTACGTGCATTAAAAGCTATAGATCGTTCAGATGTTATATTAGTTGTGATTAATGGAGAAGAAGGCATTATTGAACAAGATAAACATATAGCTGGATATGCTCATGAAGCAGGTAAGGCAGTTGTTATTGTAGTCAATAAATGGGATGCTGTTGAAAAAGATGAAAAAACAATGAAGGAATTTGAGGCAAATATTCGTGATCATTTTAAATTTTTAGATTACGCACCTATTGTTTTCTTATCGGCAAAAACCAAGAAAAGAATTCATACCCTAATGCCACACATTATTCTAGCTAGTGAAAATCACTCAAGACGTGTCCAAACAAATGTGTTAAATGACGTAGTGATGGATGCTGTCGCAATGAATCCAACACCTACACATAAAGGAAAACGACTAAAGATTTTCTATACTGCGCAAGTAGCAGTAAAACCGCCTACTTTTGTTGTTTTTGTCAATGATCCTGAGTTAATGCACTTTTCATATGAACGATTTTTAGAAAATAGAATTAGAGCAGCTTTTGAGTTTGATGGCACGCCAATTAAGATCTTTGCCAGAGAAAGAAAATAAACATTTAAATTAATGATGAAGAAACTGACATAGTGAATATAATTATGTTCTGTATGTTAACATACGCACTATGTCTTTAGATTGAGCCATCTTATTTATAGATAAAGGGCGTGAGTTTATGGAGCAAATAACTATATTAGGTGCAGGGAGCTGGGGAACAGCACTTGCTATTGTATTAGCTGATAATGGACACCATGTCAAACTTTGGGGCCATCGTCCTGAATTAATTCAAGAGATAAATGCTACGAAAAAGAATGAAAAGTATTTACCAGGTGTAGAACTTCCATCTAATATTGAAGGATATTCAAATTTTAAAGAAAGCTTGATGGATGTTAGAACAGTTGTGTTAGCAGTACCAACGAAAGCAATCAGAGATGTATTGAAAGATATGCAAAAAGTTTTAAAGAAGCCTGTCACAATTGTTCATGTAAGTAAAGGGATTGAGCCGGATACTTTAATGCGTATTTCCGAAATTATTGAATCGGAAATGCCTGGGGAGCTATTAAAAGATGTCGTAGTCCTTTCTGGACCAAGTCACGCTGAAGAAGTTAGTCAAAGGCATATTACAACAGTAACATCTTCTTCAAAAAATATGAAAGCGGCTGAATACATACAAGATCTTTTTATAAATCAAAACTTCAGAGTCTATACTAACCCTGATATTATTGGGGTTGAAATTGGTGGAGCCCTTAAAAATATTATTGCATTGGCTGCAGGAATAACAGACGGACTTGGTTATGGGGATAATGCAAAAGCGGCGCTTATTACTCGTGGTTTAGCAGAAATTGCGCGTTTAGGCAGCAAAATGGGTGGAAATCCTCTAACATTTTCTGGACTAACTGGGATTGGGGACTTAATCGTTACTTGTACAAGTGTTCACTCAAGAAACTGGCGTGCAGGTAATTTGCTTGGAAAAGGACATAACCTAGATGAAGTTTTACAAAACATGGGAATGGTTGTTGAAGGTGTCAGAACAACAAAGGCTGCCTATCAATTAGCCAAAAAATATGAAGTGAAAATGCCGATTACTGAGGCTTTATATGAAGTGTTATTCAATGGGAAACCTCCAAAGGAAGCTGTGGATGCCTTAATGGCTCGAGTAAAAACTCATGAAATGGAAGACCTTGTGAATATTATGGAGAATCGTTAAATGATGTGACATTCCTCAGTGTTATTGCATAAAATAACAAGAACTAAAAACATAGGAACACTATATCCTATAAGGTATTTTCTGCTTGCATAAAGTGGTTGGTAGTTTGTAACCTCATAAACCTAAAAGCCAGTTCATTAACCGGCAATACTAAAGTTTAATGGCGATAATAGGCATTAGAGGATACAAAACCTTCTTCTACCGCATAAAATGCATCGTAGTCAAATAAGAGTTGTTCTTATTGTTGGGTACTATTTAGTCGGTTACCTTTAGCTGAAGTAAAGTTCGTCCCCTCTTTACTTCAGTTTTTTTATATTTTATCCTGGGGTTATGTTATGGATTTTGTTAGGGATCCTCCGATTTTGGACAAGCCTATAGATTTGTAATATAATCAACGATGAGATTAAGAAAACTGCCAATTTGCTAAAATAAAAGCGTTTTAGTTCTTCGTATTAAACTACATATTGTTATAAAATATGAACGGACCGAAAAGATGCAGTCGTTTAAGAAAGACGTTGCGATAAGAGTTGTCTATGAGGAGGAATGGTGATGAGTCCGGCGTTAATGAAGATGTGGATTTCATTTGCATCAATGGGATTTATGTTTATCTCAATCATACTCATCTATTTAAGTCGTTTTAAGCTGAAAGGTGTTTTGAAAGCTATTGTGACAATTTTAGCCTACATCTTTATGATTCTAGCAGGAATTATTATTGTATTTGTTGTGTTTACTGGACCTGTTTCAGAATAAATATATGATAAAAGGAAGTTATTTTCTATGAAATTGTCAAATGTACTCGTGATCATGCTAAGCTGTATCTTATTATCTGGATGTTTATATCCTGAAGAAAAGCTTAAAAAAAATACTATACCTTATAATGATCAAATTCAAGCAGTACAAACCTCAGTTGATCAATATCAAAAAGACTCAAATGGGTTATTACCTATAAAAACAAGAGATATGTCAACACCTATTTATCAAAAATACCCGATAGATTTTTCTGCATTAACTCCAAAATATATGGCAGAGCCACCTGGCACGGCCTATGAAAGTGGAGGTATTTATCAGTATGTCTTAGTGGATGTAGAAGAGGACCCAACTGTTAAATTGATTGATTTAAGGATGGCTGAAGAAATTCATGAGCTAACTGTTAAACTGAATGTTTATCGTCAGGCAAATGGCTATCCCCCTTTTAAGGATGTTATTACAGATGATATTTATACATTAGATTATGAAAAGCTTGGCTATAAGGAAGATCCAATGGTTGAGAGCCCTTATTCAGGTGAATTATTACCCCTCATTATTGATAAAAATGCCCAGATTTATGTGGATTATCGTATTGACTTAAATCGAGCTATTAAAGAGCATGAACATAGTTTTAAACCAGGTGATGATATACTTGAAATTCTAGTTGATCAATACCAATTTGTACCTGCTTACTCCCTTCCGTATACGATAGATGAAAAGGGAGAGCCTGTTTTTCAAACGAAGGAACATTAATTTAAAAATTTTAGTCATGAACCCTTCTTTAGAGAATAAACTCTAAAAGAAGGGTTTTCTTTTTCGCTTTTTTATTATCTATTCCCAATAAGGCGATACTCGAAAAAAATTTCGAAACAAAGTCATAAATAAATAGGACAATGTCATACATATATAGTGTCCTATAAGAAAACGGATAAGCTTTATCCCAATATTGTATGATCGGGAGGGGATCACTTGGAAAAAGTAGATATTTTCAAGGATATCGCTGAACGAACTGGTGGCGATATATATTTAGGAGTAGTTGGTGCAGTACGAACAGGTAAATCTACTTTTATTAAAAAATTCATGGAATTAGTCGTACTACCTAACATTGACAATGAATCTGACAAAGCAAGAGCTCAAGATGAGTTACCGCAAAGTGCTGCTGGTAAGACCATCATGACTACTGAGCCCAAATTTGTCCCTAATCAAGCTGTTTCCATCCATGTTGATGAAGGACTTGATGTCAATATTAGATTAGTAGATTGTGTAGGCTACACGGTACCGGGAGCTAAGGGTTATGAGGACGAAAATGGACCTCGTATGATTAATACACCATGGTATGAAGAGCCAATACCTTTTCATGAAGCAGCAGAAATTGGAACTCGTAAGGTCATTCAAGAGCATTCTACACTAGGATGTGTTATCACAACTGATGGATCGATTGGTGACATTCCTCGTAAAGATTACTTAGAAGCTGAAGCAAGAGTTATTGAAGAGTTAAAAGAAGTCGGAAAACCCTTTATTATGATTATTAATACGGTACACCCGCATCATCCTGAAACAGAAGCCCTTCGTCAAGAGTTAAACGAAAAGTACGATATTCCTGTTTTGGCCATGAGCGTTGAAAGCATGAGAGAAACAGATGTTATCAATGTTCTAAGAGAATCTTTATACGAGTTTCCAGTATTAGAGGTAAATGTGAATTTACCGAGCTGGGTTATGGTATTAAGAGAAGATCATTGGTTAAGACAGAGCTATCAAGAAGCTGTTAAGGATACTGTGAAAGATATTAAAAGATTAAGAGATGTTGATCGAGTTGTTGGGCAATTTAGTGAGTATGACTTCATTAACCGAGCAAGTTTAGCGGGAATTGAGATGGGGCAAGGTATTGCTGAAATTGATTTATATGCTCCAGATGATTTATATGATCAAATTTTAAAAGAAGTTGTAGGAGTCGAAATTCGTGGGAAAGATCATTTACTTCAATTAATGCAGGACTTTGCATATGCGAAGGCTGAATATGATCAAGTGTCTGATGCGCTGCGAATGGTGAAGCAAACAGGTTATGGTATCGCAGCTCCAGCACTAGCTGATATGAGCTTAGATGAGCCTGAAATCATTCGCCAAGGTTCTAGGTTTGGAGTTAGATTAAAAGCTGTTGCACCATCTATTCATATGATCAAAGTTGATGTAGAATCTGAATTTGCTCCAATTATCGGAACAGAAAAACAATCAGAAGAGCTTGTTCGATATTTAATGCAGGATTTTGAAGATAATCCACTATCAATTTGGAATTCAGATATTTTCGGCCGAAGCTTGAGTTCAATTGTCCGAGAAGGTATTCAAGCAAAACTATCGTTAATGCCAGAGAATGCACGCTATAAGTTAAAAGAAACTCTTGAAAGAATAATCAATGAAGGCTCCGGTGGATTAATTGCGATCATCTTATAATGATTAGACCTCTGAATAAGGGGTCTTTTTTTATATACTTCCAAAAACATAAAAAAATTATAGGTACTATTGGAAAATGAAAAATTTCTATAATTGGGCTTGCACAAGCAGTTTTTTTATTGAAAAAACTATGGTTTTTTGGAAAAATAAGAACGAATGATCGCTATAAATGAGGTAAGCCTTGATATCATTGGTTTTTTTATTTTGTTACCTCTTGATTCACCTGAATGATTATGTTAATCTTTTTACAGAAATTCTTTTCTCTATTGGTCGATTCTTCCTAAATATCCAATCTTCATGATGAAAATGATTGAATTATGTAGGAAAATCGTTTAAGATAAGCGTGTTGCTAATAAAATCATGTTTTATCATGTATACAA
Source organism: Metabacillus sp. RB-C-LZQ-3-1 (assembly GCF_058315175.1). Classification (NCBI taxonomy): domain Bacteria; kingdom Bacillati; phylum Bacillota; class Bacilli; order Caryophanales; family Bacillaceae; genus Metabacillus; species Metabacillus sp. RB-C-LZQ-3-1. The sequence continues at coordinate 61,438 of NZ_JBZFLI010000001.1, forward strand.
TTGATGAAAACTGTGAAGAAATGAAGACTAATAAGAGTTCCATCCCTTTGGGAGGAGGTGAAAGGCATGAATAAAACAGAACTTATCAACGCAGTAGCAGAAGCTAGTGAGTTATCTAAAAAAGACGCAACTAAAGCAGTTGATGCTGTTTTCGATACAATTTTAGATGCACTAAAAGATGGTGATAAAGTACAACTTATCGGTTTCGGTAACTTTGAAGTTCGTGAGCGTGCGGCTCGTAAAGGTCGTAATCCACAAACTGGTGAAGAAATTGAAATTGCTGCAAGCAAGGTGCCTGCTTTCAAACCAGGTAAAGCACTTAAAGATGCTGTTGCAGGAAAATAAGTTTGATTTGTCATGTAATAACTATTACATACAAGCTTCTTTTCAAAAGCCCCTTTTTTAAGGGGCTTTTCATTTGGGTGAATATACCTTAACTATCTTATTCTAAGTGGGATTGTTCTTCTATTCTTTATCAAAACAGTCCTTTTCTAACCAAAGTACTGAACTCCTCGTTTCAATACCTGCTTTGCTTTTCATATGATGAATATGCTAGAATCTGTATCAAATAAATGTCAGGAGGATGACAATGGCGGAAGTAGATCATGGCAAAATTGAACAAGCTGTTAAATTAATTCTTGAAGCAATTGGTGAAGATCCGTCCAGAGAAGGTTTAGTCGATACTCCAAAAAGAGTAGCTAAAATGTATGCTGAGGTATTTAGTGGCCTAAATGAAGACCCTGCGGAACATTTTAAAACTATTTTTGGAGAAGATCATGAAGAACTTGTGTTAGTAAAAGATATCCCATTTTACTCAATGTGTGAACATCACTTAGTCCCTTTTTATGGAAAGGCACATATTGCATATATCCCTAAAGGCGGGAAGGTAACTGGATTAAGTAAACTTGCCCGAGCAGTAGAAGCTGTAGCAAAAAGGCCACAACTTCAAGAAAGAATAACCTCTACAATAGCAGACTCTATTATGAATTCACTAGAACCACACGGAGTCATGGTAATTGTTGAAGCTGAGCATATGTGTATGACGATGAGAGGTGTGAAGAAACCGGGATCAAAGACAGTTACATCTGCAGTAAGAGGGATATTCCGGAAAGATGAAGCATCTAGATCAGAGGTTCTATCACTTATTAAAGGATCATAAAGTGCCGATATCATATCTATTATACGAACTTTTTTATAGGCTTTCTCTATTAGAAAATGGTATGATGTATAAGAGAATACATATCGTTAATCTGTAAAAACAGGCAGGTGTTAGGATGAATCAAAAAAATGATTTTGTTGTCATTAAAGCAATTGAAGATGGTGTCCATGTTATCGGCTTAACAAGGGGATCCGATACGAGATTTCATCATTCAGAGAAACTTGATAAAGGTGAAGTAATGATCGCCCAATTCACAGAACATACTTCGGCTATTAAAATAAGAGGTAAAGCCCAAATTCAAACGGGTATTGGTGAATTGGAAAGTGATTCACGCAAATAAGTTTGTCTTTCTATACATGCCTTTTTAGGGGAAAGGTAAACAATGGTGACTGTTTAAAAACGCTTGACTTCAATTAGATGGGGAAACATAAAATATTCAATAATAACAGAGTGGTTAATAAAAATTTGAGCGTGTAAGTGAAAGCAAGCGTTTTGCACAGTCTATAATAGGATATTTGATGATAAGATAAAGGAATAAACGTATTTAAAATACCAATTAATCTTGATTATGGTATAATGGAATATGTTTATATTTACGCAATCATACATATTTTAAAATCAAGTGCTAATACCATATAAGAAAAGTGGAGTAGAGGTCATTGGAAAATAGTTGAAAATATGTCTCCTTTTCCACATATGGCAGGTTTTTACTAGTAAATAAATCTCTTTAGAAACAAAGAGCAGGCTAGTGATAGTAGAATAGAGATAGAATGTTAAATTGGGGACAAGGGTGATATATTTGCAGGACTTAGAAATACACTTAGCAAAATTGAAGAAAGAACTAGAAGAGAAGCTCGAACATCCTTTTTTAGTCAAGCATTTACCTTCACCCAATATAGATGAAGATAAATTGCTACTCTTGTATGCGATTTTTGATGAGATAGACCTTTCAAAAGAATTAAAGAAGAGCTATATTTTGACGGCTATGCTTGTTCAAATTGCCCTTGATACACATGATGCTGTTACAACCAATCATAATATTAAATCCGACGAGTTCGTACAAAGACAGTTAACAGTATTAGCTGGTGATTACTTTAGTGGTTTATATTATTTATTGCTTTCTGAGGTAAAAGACATCAAGATGGTTCGTACGTTAGCAATGGCCATTAAGGAGATTAACGAGCATAAAATTAAATTGTATCATGATCCTCACCAAAAATTAACATCTGTGATGGATAGTCTTCAAGTTGTTGAAACAAGCCTATTTCAGCATGTTGCCGATCATTTTAAGCTTAATTCTCATAAGGTTTTTAGTATTGAGTTTTTAACCTATAAAAGACTATCTCATGAAAAATTTCAACAGGTTAATGGTTGTATAGAAAGAAGCCACTTTTCGTTGAGTTATTTAACAGATGCTTGTAATGTGTATTTTGAAAAGACTATTTCACTTCTTAATACAGGATTTTTAAGAGGACCTGTTATTAGGGATCTTTTATTAGATCGTCTTCATTCAATCCGTTTTCACGATGCATTACTACACGAGAAAAAGACAGTGGAAGAAGGTTTATAATATGGGTCAGTCAAAAGAAGAAAGAGTCCATGGAGTTTTTGAGAAAATTTATGAAAACTATGACCAAATGAATTCGGTTATTAGTTTCCAACGTCACAAAGCTTGGCGAAAAGAAACAATGAAACGAATGAATGTAAAAAAGGGACAATCAGCATTAGATGTATGTTGTGGTACGGCAGACTGGAGTATTGCCCTAGCGGAAGCTGTCGGTCCAGATGGAAATGTTATTGGCCTGGATTTTAGTCAAAATATGCTGAAGGTAGGTCAACAAAAGGTAGAACAACTAGGGTTGAAAAATATAAATTTGATACATGGAAATGCAATGCAGCTGCCTTTTGAAGATCATAGTTTTGATTTTGTTACAATTGGATTTGGGCTCCGAAATGTTCCTGATTATATGCAAGTATTAAAAGAAATGAATCGAGTATTAAAACCAGGCGGAAAAGCGGTTTGCTTAGAAACATCACAACCAAATCTGCCGGTATTTAAACAATTTTTCCATCTGTATTTTCGCTATATCATGCCGCTTTTTGGAAAAGTTTTTGCAAAAAGTTATAATGAATACTCATGGTTGCAGGAATCCGCACGCGACTTTCCAGGAATGACAGAACTAGCTAATATGTTCAAAGACGCAGGCTTCACCGATATTCAAGTAAAGGCCTTTACTGGCGGTGTAGCAGCCATGCACCTAGGAGTAAAAGCAAATGAAGAAAATAGGTAAAATGAGGGGTATGACCACTTTTGTATAAAAGAGTTTAAAGTGATACACATCAACAAACTCTTTTTTTGTAGTGGTCATTCATCTTTATATGGTCCTCTTTACATAACAATTAATCGGAGTTTAAGGTGAATAGTATGAAATTAAAAGCAATGTACTCTTTTTTAAATAATGACCTTAATATAATTGAACAAGAACTAGAGAAAACAGCTATTTCAGAATATCCATTATTGCGGGAAGCGAATTTAGAATTACTAAAAGCAGGTGGTAAACGAATTCGACCAGTTTTTGTTTTACTGTCTGCTATGTTCGGAAACTATGATATTAACAGAGTTAAACATGTAGCCGTTGCGTTAGAAACAATACATATGGCTTCACTTGTTCATGACGATGTTATTGATGATGCGGAATTACGAAGAGGTCAGCCTACGGTAAAATCAAGATGGGATAATCGAATCGCAATGTATACAGGTGATTTTCTTCTAGCAAGGTCATTAGAAGTGATGACAAATATAGATAATACTGAAGCACATAAAATCCTATCTAAGGCAATTGTTGATGTTTGCTTGGGGGAAATTGAACAAATAAAAGACAAGTATCGTTTTGATCAATCACTTCGCACATATTTAAGACGGATTAAACGAAAAACAGCTCTTTTAATTGCGGTTAGCTGTCAATTAGGAGCCATTTCCTCAGGTGCATCAGAGGAGATACATCGGAAATTATATTGGTTTGGGTACTATGTGGGCATGTCATTTCAAATTACAGACGACATTTTAGATTTTACTTCTACTGCCGAGGAACTCGGAAAGCCTGTTGGAAGTGATCTTTTGCAGGGGAATATAACATTACCAGTTTTATTTGCTCTTGAAGATCCATCTATTAAAAAGGAAGTAGAAAAAATATCAATGGATACGACTCCAAATGAAATTGAACCAATACTAGAAATGATATTATCTTCTGGAGTCATAGAAAAATCTGCTCAAATAAGTGATCGTTACCTCCAGAAAGCCTTTCATATATTAGAAGAGCTTCCAAAAAATCGTGCAAGGTCTACTTTATATAGCATTGCAAAATATATTGGAAAAAGAAAATTTTAAATTGTTTGTTCAATATCTCCTCCCCATCATTGCAATCTTATACCTTACATGATATTATTTTCTTGGGTATGAAAGCCTATACATAATTTTCTATGGGGTGGAGAATATATTATGGAAAAAACATTTTTAATGGTAAAGCCTGATGGGGTTCAACGCCATCTAATTGGGGAGATTGTAAGCAGGTTTGAAAGAAAGGGCTTACAGTTAGTTGGAGCAAAGTTGATGACAATTCCTGTTGAGCTAGCAGAACAGCACTATGGAGAACATAAAGGTAAACCATTTTATGATGATTTAGTACAATTTATCACATCTGGACCGGTTTTTGCTATGGTCTGGGAAGGTGAAAATGTTGTGGAATTAACTCGTAAAATGATGGGGAAAACCAATCCTAAGGATGCAGAACCTGGAACAATACGCGGTGACTACTGCATGTATGTAAGCAAAAATATCATTCATGGATCAGATTCTAAGGAAAGTGCTGAAAGAGAAATAAGCTTATTCTTTAATGAAAATGAACTTGTAAGTTATGATAAAGCATTAAATAGTTGGATTTACTAGCAAATAGGATTAGAGAAACCTGGCTTATCGCCAAACCTAATGGTGAAAGCCATAGTTTTTCTGATACTATCATCCATAAAAATTCTATACTTTCTGATAGTGTAAAAAGAGGGGTTCGAATGATAAAATTCGAATCCCTTTTTCTTTTTCAAACAAGTTTCGCCCTTTTTCTTTAAAAATTGAGCAAATTCAAACAAATTTGAGCTATACTATATTGTATTATTAAATTATGATTTTTGGGCAAGTATTAGGAGAGTAGGAAATGATTGACCAAGATTATGAATTATTCATAAAGAATATCAAAAGAAAATCGGGAATTGATCTTTCGCTTTATAAAGAAGCACAAATGAAAAGAAGACTACAATCACTATATGAAAAGAGAGGATTTACAAGTTTTAATGATTTTTTTGAGGGGATGTCTAAAAATAGTGAATTATACTATGAATTCTTAGATCGAATGACAATTAATGTTTCAGAGTTTTTTCGAAACTATAAAAGATGGCAAGTTCTTGAGGAGAACATTCTGCCAGCTCTTTTTGAAAAAAACGGTAATATAAAGGTTTGGAGTGCTGCCTGTTCAACGGGTGAGGAACCTTATACAATTGCTATGATATTATCAAAGTTTATGCCCATTTCAAAAGTAAAGGTTCTGGCAACCGACATCGATGAAAATGTTATTGCCAGAGCAAAGCTTGGAGTTTATCCTGAGCGTTCCCTAAATGAAGTACCTGAAGATATGAAAAAGAAATATTTCAAAAAAGAAGGCACTAATTACGTGGTTAGTGAAGACATTAGGAAAACAGTACAATTTAAAAAACAAAATCTACTATCAGACCCTTTTGATTCTAATTTTGATTTAATCGTTTGTCGCAATGTTTTAATTTACTTTACAGAAGATGCTAAAGAGATATTGTACAAAAAATTCAGTCAAGCATTAAAAAGGGATGGCATCTTTTTTGTTGGTAGTACCGAGCAAATTTTTAATGCTGATCGTTTTGGTTTTAAATCTGCAGATACATTTTTTTATCAAAAGAAGTAAAAACTTGCTATTTTATTTAATAAAGTTATGTTATATTTATACTTAAAAGCGTTAGTGCGTTGAAGGGAGAGAGAACAATGAGATATTTAACAGCTGGAGAATCTCACGGGCCTCAATTAACTGCAATTGTAGAAGGTGTACCGTCAGGACTAAATTTAACAGCAGAAGCGATAAATATTGATTTAGCAAGAAGACAAAAGGGTTATGGTCGTGGAAGAAGGATGCAAATTGAAAAAGACCAAGTCCAAATTTTAGGTGGCGTAAGACATGGAAAGGCACTAGGTTCTCCAATTTCTTTAGTTGTTGAAAATAACGATTGGAAACATTGGACAAAAATTATGGGAGCTGAGCCAATTTCTGCAGAGGAAGAGAAAGAAGTAAAACGCCAAATTACTCGTCCGCGTCCTGGACATGCAGACCTAGTCGGAGCGATGAAATATGGTCACCGTGATATGCGTAATGTACTTGAGCGCTCTTCAGCACGTGAAACGACTGTCAGGGTAGCGGTAGGAGCATTAGCAAAACAAATTCTAGCAGAGCTAAACATTAAAATTGCTGGTCATGTGCTTGAAATTGGCGGAGTCCGCGCTGAAAATACAAATTATCGTAATATTGATGATTTAATGGCGGTAACGGAAGAATCTCCTGTAAGATGCTATGACCGTGAAGCAGAAACAAAAATGATGGAAGCAATTGATAATGCAAAGGCAAATGGTGACTCTATTGGTGGAGTTGTCGAGGTTGTCGTGGAAGGTTTACCTGCTGGAATTGGAAGTTACGTACATTATGATCGTAAGCTTGATAGTAAAATAGCTGGCGCTATTGTTAGTATTAATGCATTTAAAGGTGTTGAATTTGGAATCGGATTTGAAGCAGCTCGAAAATTTGGCAGCCAAGTTCACGATGAAATCATCTGGTCTGAAGAAGAGGGTTATACGAGAAAAACAAACCGTCTAGGTGGTTTTGAGGGAGGCATGACAACTGGAATGCCTGTTGTTGTCAGAGGTGTAATGAAGCCAATTCCAACACTTTATAAGCCGCTGCAAAGTGTAGATATTGAAACAAAAGAACCATTTTCAGCAAGTATTGAACGTTCAGACAGTTGTGCAGTACCAGCAGCAAGTGTAGTGGCTGAAGCTGTTGTAGCTTGGGAAATCGCGAATGCAATCGTTGAACAATTTGGTGTTGATCGTATGGATGTAATTAAAGAAAACGTTGAAGCAATGAGAAAACATACGAGGGATTTCTAATGAAATCAGTTAACATTAAAACAACAGATTCGGAGTACCCTGTACTTGTTGGGGAAAATGTAATAGATGAAATTACGTCCATCCTTAACGATTTAGCACCATCAAAGGTAATGATTGTAACGGACACAAATGTTGATAAGCTATATGGCGAGGATCTGTTTAACAAGATTGATCCTCTTTTCCCAACCTATAAATATGTTATGAAAAGTGGTGAAGAGGCTAAATCTTTTGATGTGTTTTACGAGCTTCACACTTTTGCATTAAAACAGCAGTTAGATCGTAAATCTGTCATTCTGGCATTCGGTGGCGGCGTTGTTGGTGATTTAACAGGATTTGTTGCAGCAACTTTTATGAGGGGAGTACCTTATATACAAATCCCCACAACCCTTTTAGCACATGATAGTGCTGTTGGAGGGAAGGTTGCTATTAACCATCCAGAAGGGAAAAATATGATTGGTGCATTTTATCAGCCTAAAGCTGTTGTTTATGACAGTCGGTTCCTGCAAAGCTTGCCAGCTGAAGAATTGAGATCTGGCTTTGCTGAGGTAATCAAACATGCATTAATTCGAAGTGAATCATTATTTCAATTTTTAAGAAAAGAAATACATGATTTAAGTGATGTGAATAATGAGAGACTAGAGAAAATGATTCTTGATGGTATTAAAATTAAGGCAGATGTCGTTTCAAAGGATGAAAAAGAATTAGGGCTTAGGGAAATTTTAAACTTTGGCCATACTTTGGGTCATGCAATTGAGGCTGAAGCTGGTTATGGAAAATTATCTCATGGAGACTGTGTTGCAACTGGAATGTTATTTGCTACTTGGCTTAGTATGAAATCGTTAAATGTTTCATTGCCATATACAGAATTGAAAACTTGGTTTAAGCAAATAGGCTTTCCGACGACAATACCGGATTCTCAAAAGACCGAAAATTTAATCAAGAGAATGGTCAAAGATAAGAAAACTAAGGCTAATCAAATTAAAATGATATTGCTTCATAAAATTGGGGAAACGACAACCTTGACATTTGCAAATGAAGAACTTCATTCGTTGGTAAATGAATGGAGATCGATCGAATAGGAGGAAGACGCTTGATTAGGGGGATAAGAGGAGCTATCACTGTAACCGAAGATAATGAGCAGCAGATTCTACAAGCAACTGACAAGTTGTTAAAGGAAATGATCAATAAAAATAAGATTCAACCGGAAAATGTGGCACAGGTTTTAATAACGGTAACAGAGGATCTTATATCAACTTTTCCTGCAAAGGCATTAAGAAATCTTGAAGGATGGACATATGTCCCAGTTATGTGTATGCAAGAGATTCCAGTTGAAGGAAGTTTAAAATTGTGTATTAGAGTCATGATGACTGTAAACACAGAGATTAAGCAAGATAAAATCAATCATATATATCTAGAGGGTGCAACAGTCCTTCGACCAGATTTGTCTGTTTCCTCTTGATAATTATTTGAAAATTTGAAACAGTATAATATCAATCTTGACAGGTTAGTAAGTTTTGTAATAACATGTTGGAGAAGATTGATTAGTAGATGAGTAGAGAAGTTATGAGATTAGGGTAGCTGAGAATGAGTGAGTTTAGCTGAGGTTTTATTAAAAGGCACAAGTCTACCCAAAAACCATTCGTGTTTTTGGGTTTTATTTATATTTTTCATTTGTAACTATTTGAAAATAATAAATATTGTGCAAACACAATCTTCAAAGTACATAACCTCCTAAATGCTCGTTCTCCAAAAATTATTGGAGGAGTGAGTTATATTGAATTTTTCTTCTTTTTCCACATTTTGTGAAGATAGCAAGCATTATCGTACAATCCCCATTGTGAAAAAATATATTGTGGACACCTTCACACCAATTCAATTATTTCAGTTATTTAAGGAAGAAGCGGTTTATTTGCTTGAAAGTAAAGATGCTGAATCAGATTGGTCCAGATATTCTTTTATTGGCTTAAACCCTTTTCTATTTATCGAAGAAACTCATGGAGAATTTTCATTATTAAATGAACAACGAAAGACGATCGCAAAGTCTAATTCCATTACTCAAACGTTTAAGGAGCTTCAAAAGCAATTGTCTATTAAATTACCAGAATTAGACATCCCTTTTGTTGGCGGTGCAGTTGGCTATATCGGTTATGACACAGTTTCCATCCTAGAAAAGGTTGAAAAGCATAGTATCGATGATTTGAATCAACAAAATTGTATGTTCTTTGTATGTGAAACAGTTATAGCCTTTGATCATCAAGAGAAACAGCTCTATTTTATCCACTATGAGCGAGTTAATGGAACCGAAACTGAGGACCATTTAAAGGCTACTTACGAACTAGCAGAAGCAAAGCTAAATAAATATGTGAGCATGCTCAAGCAAAAGCCTCAAATAGAAAAAATGCCGCAAGCTGTTTCGGAACAATATGATCTGAACTTTGATGAGATTAAATCAAACTATGAGAAATCAAAGTTCTTACAAGATGTAGAAAAAGTAAAAGAATACATCCGAGCTGGTGATATTTTTCAAGGAGTGCTTTCACAAAGATTTGAAATTCCAATTTCAACAGATGGTTTTTCTCTATATAGAATATTGCGGATCGTGAATCCATCTCCTTATCTTTTCTATATTAGAATCAATGATACAGAGCTAGTTGGAAGCTCACCTGAACGATTAATCTATATTCAAAACAAGCATTTGGAAATTCATCCAATAGCAGGTACAAGAAGGCGAGGGAAAACTGTTGAAGAAGATTTGTACTTTGAGGATGAACTTAAAAATGATGAAAAGGAAAAGGCAGAACATTATATGCTAGTTGATTTAGCTAGAAATGATCTTGGCAGAGTTGCAGAATACGGTTCTGTAAACACGCCAACATTAATGGAAGTTGGCCGCTTTTCTCATGTTATGCACTTAATCTCAAAGGTAACAGCTCAACTTAGGGATGATATACACCCAATGGATGCACTTCTATCATCTTTTCCAGCTGGAACCGTTTCTGGTGCACCTAAAATACGGGCTATGCAGATTATCCAGGAGCTTGAACCGACTGCAAGAGGCAGTTATGCTGGCTGTGTAGCATATGTAGGTTTTGATGGGAATGTTGATTCATGTATTACGATTAGAACGATAACTGTGAAAAATAATGTTGCCTATGTTCAAGCAGGTGCCGGTATTGTTGCAGACAGCGTGCCAGAGCTTGAATGGAAGGAAACATGTAATAAAGCAAGTGCGATGTTAAAGGCTATACAATTAGCTGAAAAAGTCTTTTCTAATGAGGGGGAGAATCGTGATGAAAGAGCTGCTAGCAAAATGTATTGAGGGAAAGACATTAACCGAAAGACAAGCTGAAGATGTAATGGACTTAATTATGACAGGAGAGGCAACCCCAAGTCAGATTGCTAGTTTAGTATCTGTTATGCGACTAAGAGGGGAAACAGTTGATGAGTTGGTAGGTTTTACAAAATCAATGAAAAAACATATGTCTCCCTTATCGTATAAAAGTGAAGTCATCGACACATGTGGAACCGGAGGAGACGGAGCTTCTACTTTCAATATTTCTACTGCTGCTGCTATTGTTGTATCTTCCTTAAAGGTGAAGGTAGCAAAACATGGAAACAGAGCAGTTTCTTCTAAAAGCGGAAGTGCTGACGTTCTTGAAAAATTAGGAATAAATATTCAAACATCAAAAGAGGAAGCAATACAAAGCTTAGATGAACGACATATGAGCTTTCTCTTTGCACCAATGTTTCATTCCTCAATGAAGCACGCGGTAGCTCCAAGACAAGAACTTGGGTTTCGGACGGTATTTAATTTATTGGGGCCTCTTTCAAATCCTGCAAATGCTAAACGCCAAGTTATAGGAGTATTTTCGACTGAATATGCTGAGAAAATGGCAGAAGCATTAAAACGATTAGGTGCAGAGCACGTATTGCTAGTTACAGGAAGAGATGGATTAGATGAAATTTCAATTACAGCCCCAACAGATATAGTAGAACTGAAAAATGGCGAGATTACGCGATATGTTCTTCAACCAGAGGATATGGGCTTGAATACTGGTTTTTTAGAAGAAATCCAAGTAGCTAATTCAGATGAGAGTGCAAAGTTAATTGAAGAAATCCTAAAGGGAAATGGACCTGTAAGTGCAGAGAATATCGTAGTATTAAATGCTGGTGCAGCTTTATATGTAGCCAATCAAGTTCCTACATTAGATATGGGTGTGATTTTAGCGAAGGAAGCTATTAAAAATGGATCAGCTTACAATCAATTAAGATCATTACGTCATCAGCAGGAGGAGCACTATGCTTGAACAAATTCTTAATACAAAAAAAGAAGAAGTAAAATCATTAATCATACCAAAAAACGAAGAATTACCTTCTCGTTCTTTTCTAGAAGCATTAAAAAATCCAAATCGCCGGCTGGCATTAATCGCTGAAGTGAAAAAAGCATCACCTTCTAAAGGATTAATTAAAGCGGATTTCCATCCAGTTAGCATTGCAAAAGCATATGAACAAGGGGGAGCGGATTGTTTATCCGTTCTTACCGATTCACCGTATTTTCAAGGGAAAAAGGAATACCTTACAGAAGTGAAAAAAGCTGTGAATTTACCTGTTTTAAGGAAGGACTTTATTATTGACTCTAAACAAATCATTGAAGCGAAGCATATTGGAGCAGATGCTGTATTGTTAATAGGAGAAGCGCTTGAGCCATCCTTATTAAAGGAATTGTACATTCATGCAGAAGAATTGGGATTAGATGTACTTGTTGAAGTGCATGATCAATATCATCTTGAACAGGTGTTAAATGTAATAACTCCGAAAATTCTCGGAGTAAATAATCGGAACCTGAAAACCTTTGAAACGAATATTCAGCAATTGAGCGGGATGGTTTCATCTATTCCAAATGGGACTCTTCTAGTCAGTGAAAGTGGAATCTACACGAACGATGATTTAGACCTAGTCCATCAATTTGGGGCAAAGGCTGTTCTAGTGGGAGAATCCCTAATGAGAAAAGATAACCAAACGAACGCAATCAAGGAATTATTTGGGGAACAGATTTATGGATAAACCAGTTATTAAGTTTTGCGGTGTTCAAAGTTTTAGGGATCTTACTGTTGTTTGTCATTCAATAGCTGATTATATCGGATTTATTTTTGCTGAAAGTAAACGAAAGGTAGATCCGGAATCTGTAGCGGAGTGGTTAAAAGAAGTAGAAACAACAAAGAAGGTTGTTGCTGTCTTTGTTAATCCAACTGATGAAGAGATAGACAACGTTTTGAAGCATGTTCCAGTTGATGTAATTCAATTTCATGGTAATGAATCAGTTGATCAAATCACAAGAATTCGTCATTCCTTCAATGGCTTACTATGGAAGGCGCTTCATCATCATGACAAAACAATTGAAGACATGGAAAAATATCAACCGGTTGTAGATGGGTTTGTCATTGATTCCAGAATCAAGGGTCAATGGGGAGGAACTGGTGTAAGTTTTGATTGGAAGGCAGTACCGACCTACATTGACTTTGCAGAGCTATATAACAAACTTTGTTTGATTGCTGGTGGTGTGAATGAAAGAAATATTAGTGAGTTATTATTACTTCAACCTCAAGGAATTGACCTATCGAGTGGAATTGAAATAGACCAAAAGAAGAGCAGCGAAAAGATCCAACTGATTGAAGAAAGGGTGTTAAAGTATGTCAATATATCCAGATAAAAATGGTCGATATGGGGATTTCGGTGGACGTTTTGTTCCTGAAACCTTAATGACACCATTAGCAGAAATCGAACAAGCGCATAGAGACGCAATGAATGACCCTGCTTTTTTAGAAGAATATCATCATTTACTAAAAGAGTATTCTGGTAGACCAACCTCCATTACTTTTGCTGGAAACGTAACGGAAAAATTAGGTGGAGCAAAAATCTATTTAAAACGCGAAGATTTGAACCATACTGGAGCACATAAAATTAATAATGCAATTGGTCAGGTTTTATTAGCGAAACGAATGGGAAAAACAAAAGTTATTGCTGAAACAGGAGCAGGACAACATGGTGTTGCTACGGCAACTGTTGCTGCAAAATTTGGCATGGAATGTAAAGTATTTATGGGGGAAGAAGATGTAAGGAGACAAGAGTTAAATGTTTTTAGAATGCAGCTTCTGGGTGCTGAGGTAATCCCGGTAACAAGTGGTAATAAAACATTAAAAGATGCTACAAATGAAGCGATGCGCTACTGGGTACAACATTGTTCAGATCATTTTTATATTATCGGTTCTGTTGTAGGACCGCATCCTTATCCATATATCGTCCGAGAATTTCAGCGTGTGATTGGAGATGAAGCAAAGGAGCAATTTTATAGCATTGAAGGATCACTACCAACAAAGGTAGTCGCATGTGTTGGTGGCGGGAGTAATGCAATTGGAATGTTTGCCGCTTTCTTACCAGAAGAAGTTGAATTAGTGGGAGCTGAAGCAGCAGGTAAAGGCGTTAATACTGATTTACATGCGGCAACAATCACGATGGGAACAAGAGGAGTTCTACACGGCTCATTAACGTATCTTCTTCAAGATGAATTTGGTCAAATAATAGAACCATATTCCATATCAGCAGGATTAGATTATCCTGGAATAGGACCTGAACATGCCCATTTGGCAAGTACAGGCCGTGTGAAATACGAGAGTGTTACAGACCAGGAGGCATTAGATGCATTGGAGCTTTTAGCGAAAGAAGAAGGGATATTAGCAGCAATAGAATCAGCTCATGCCCTATCAACTGCCTTTAGCCATGCAAAGCAACTGAATAAAGACGAAAGTATTCTTATCTGTTTATCAGGAAGAGGAGATAAGGATGTTCATACGTTAATGGCTCATTATAAGGAGGTAGGAAAAGAATGACCCTTTTTAAACAGTCGGTAAATGGTCAATTATTTATTCCATTTATTACTGCAGGTGACCCACATTCTGAAGTGACTGTCGATTTAGCGATCGCTCTTCAGGATGCTGGAGCATCTGCGATTGAATTAGGTATCCCATATTCTGATCCTGTTGCAGATGGACCAGTTATTCAAAAAGCATCTAGTCGTGCTTTGAAAAATGGGATGAACATTATAGAAGCAATGAAGCTAGTGCCCAAAATGAGAAAAAAAGGCTTAAACATCCCAATTATACTCTTTACGTATTACAATCCTGTGTTACAATTAAATCAGGAATCCTTTTTCGCTTTACTGCGGGAAAACACAATAGACGGTCTATTAATTCCTGATATCCCATTTGAAGAAAGTGAAGAACTAAGACGAAAATGTAAGGAACACTCTATTTCTTTTATTTCTTTAGTAGCCCCTACATCATCAAGTAGAATCAAAATGATAGCAGAGGCAGCAGAAGGTTTTATTTATTGCGTATCATCTTTAGGAGTAACTGGTGTTAGAAAAAACTTTGATGAATCAATAACATCATTCCTGGAAGAAGTAAAAAGCTATAGTTCTGTTCCAGTTGTCGTTGGTTTTGGTGTATCTTCAAGAGAACAAGTAGACCAACTTTCAAGTATTTGTGATGGAGTTGTTGTCGGAAGTGCTTTAGTGCGAGAAATTGAACGTCTTCAAACAACTCTATTAGAAGATAGCAGTCGTCAACAAGCAATTGAAGAATTTAAAGAGTTTGCCAAGACATTTGTGTTGGTAAATTAGTGAAATTGCTTAAATTGAAATGAAACTTTATGATAGTAAGCAATAGCGTGTCCTACATATCTATTAAAATGGTGCGCGAATATTTGTTTACTTATTTAAATGAGGTGTTTACATTGCATGTAAAAAAACAGTTATTAAATTTAAAACCTTATCAGCCAGGTAAGCCAATCGAAGAAGTGAAAAAAGAATTCAACTTATCAAACGTTGTAAAATTGGCCTCAAATGAAAATCCTTATGGTTGTTCACTAAAAGCTAAACAAGCAATTGTAGATGAGCTTGAGCAG
The DNA here is from genome assembly GCF_058315175.1 of Metabacillus sp. RB-C-LZQ-3-1. NCBI lineage: Bacteria > Bacillati > Bacillota > Bacilli > Caryophanales > Bacillaceae > Metabacillus > Metabacillus sp. RB-C-LZQ-3-1. The sequence continues at coordinate 76,794 of NZ_JBZFLI010000001.1, forward strand.
TTAGCGATATATCCTGATGGATATAGTGCTCTTCTTCGGACGAAGTTAGCAAACCATTTAGGTGTGAAAGAGGAAGAATTGATTTTTGGAAATGGGTCTGATGAAGTTGTTCAAATTATTTCCCGTGCTTTGCTTAACCAAGAAACGAACACAGTAATGGCAACACCAACATTTCCGCAATATAAACATAATGCTGTGATTGAAGGGGCTCAAATAAAAGAGGTTCCTTTAATTGACGGTCATCATGATTTAGATGCAATGCTAAAACAAATCGATGAAAATACAACAGTTGTTTGGGTATGTACTCCTAATAATCCTACGGGTACATATATAAATCGTGAAAGTTTACTAGATTTCATAAACAAGGTGCCAAAACATGTATTAATTGTTGTTGATGAAGCCTATTATGAATACGTAGTAGCAGAGGATTACCCGCAAACAACGGAGTGGATCCATGATTATCCTAATCTTATGATCCTTCGCACATTCTCAAAAGCATACGGGCTTGCAGCATTACGCGTCGGTTATGGTATTGGGAATGCAGAATTAATACGCAAAATTGAACCTGCTAGAGAACCTTTCAATACAAGCAGAGTTGCACAGGCAGCTGCTATAGCAGCATTAGATGATGCAGAATTTGTAGCTGAATGTCGTGTGAAAAATAAAAAAGGCTTAAAGCAATTTTATGATTTCTGTGAAGAGCTAGGGCTTGAATACTACCAATCGGAAGGGAATTTTATTTTAATCAATTTTAATCGAGATTCTGACGAGGTGTTTCAAGCTTTACTGAAAAAAGGATATATCGTTCGATCAGGCAATGCTCTCGGTTTTCCTACACATTTACGTATAACAGTTGGAAATACCCAGCAAAATGAAGAAATCATTGATGCATTAAAAGAATTTGTTCAATAATGATGAAGAGGGTGCTAGTCCAAAATGGCGTATGCTAAATAGTACCCTCTTTTTCTAGAATTTAAATATTTTACGAATAGCCTCAATGATGACAGCCCGAAAAAAGGTGATTACAAAAATGGTTAAAAAAGTTTATTTAATAGGTCTTGGATTAATCGGAGGCTCAATTGCATTATCCATTAAACAAAAAGATCCATTTATCCATATTATTGGTTTTGATATTAATATAGAACAAGCTAACCTAGCAAAAAGAATAGGTGCCATTGATGAAGTAGCTACAGAGCTATTTCCTGACCTTTCAGCTGTTGATATGATTTTCCTTTCTACACCTGTTCAACAAACAATCAATATTATTGAACAGCTTAAATCACAGGACTTAAAAAAAGATGTTATTGTGACAGATGTAGGTAGTACAAAGGTGAAAATTGTAGAGAGTGCAAATAAACATTTGAATGGGAAAATAAAGTTTATCGGAGGGCATCCAATGGCTGGCTCTCATAAATCAGGAATTTTAGCAGCAAAACCACATTTATTCGAAAATGCATTTTACATATTAACTCCTTCTAAATATGTAACCCCCAATGATGTACAAAGCTTAAAAAATGTCCTAGATGGAACAAAAGCTAATTTTATTGAAATGACGCCTGAGGAACATGATGAAGTAACGGGAATTATTAGTCATTTTCCTCATATTGTTGCGGCTAGTTTAGTGTATCAGGCAAAGAATCATGAGGAAGAATTTCCGCTTGTAAAGAGATTAGCTGCTGGTGGATTTCGTGATATTACAAGAATAGCATCAAGTAATCCTTCAATGTGGCGTGATATTTTACTTCATAATAAAGGTCCCTTATTAAACCTATTCGATGAGTGGATTTTAGAAATGAAGAGGATCAAAGATTATGTTGCGAAAGAAGAGGCTGAAAATCTATTTACTTATTTTCAAAAGGCAAAACAATACCGTGACGGGCTCCCGGAAAAGCAAAAAGGGGCTATTCCTTCCTTTTATGATTTATATGTGGATGTACCAGATTACCCGGGGATTATATCAGAGATAACTGGATATTTAGCGAAGGAAGAAATTAGCTTAACAAATATCCGGATTATTGAAACACGTGAAGAAATATATGGTGTTTTAAGGTTAAGCTTTCAAACCGAAAAGGACCGCGAGCGCGCCATTGATTGTATTAATAAATATTCTTCTTATGAAACCTTTATGACCTAATGATAATAAGCAGTAAAAATATTTCATATGAAAATGATCCAATAAGATTTTTTAAAATGAGGTGGAATCATGGCAGATGTAAAAAAACTATCGAAGATCAATCAATTAACAGGTACAATCGAGATTCCAGGTGATAAATCTATTTCTCACCGTGCTGTTATGTTTGGATCGATCGCGAATGGGAAAACTGAGATTTCGAATTTTTTAATGGGAGCAGATTGCCTTAGTACTGTGTCTTGTTTTCGAAAAATGGGTGTAGCAATCGATATTCAAGAAGGCCATGTTACCGTTGAAGGAAATGGCTTTGCGGGTTTAAAAGAACCAACTGACATATTAGATGTTGGTAACTCTGGCACAACGACTAGGTTAATGATGGGTATACTGGCTGGAGCACCTTTTCATTCTTGCATTATTGGTGACGAGTCTATTGCCAAAAGGCCAATGTCTCGTGTAACAAACCCATTAAGAATGATGGGAGCAATAATTGATGGAAGACAAGATGGACAGTATACACCATTATCTATTAGAGGTGGAAGTTTACAAGGAATTAACTACACCTCACCAGTTGCAAGTGCACAAGTAAAATCAGCCATTCTTCTAGCGGGGTTAAATACAAATAATGAAGAAACAAAGGTTACTGAACCTCATAAATCAAGAGACCATACTGAAAGAATGCTAAGAGCATTTGGGGTTGAAGTAAAAGAAGACGAAAATTCTGCTTCTATTACAGGTGGACAAACCTTACAAGCGACAAATATTTTCGTACCAGGAGATATTTCTTCTGCTGCATTTTTCCTTGTTGCAGGAGCTATTGTTCCTAATAGTGAAATTTTATTAAAAAATGTTGGAATCAATCCAACAAGAACCGGTATTCTAGACGTTTTAGAGAAAATGGGAGCTACAATTGAAATGACTCCTAAAGAAGGTCACACATTTGAACCTGTAGCAGATATCCTTATCAAAACCTCTTCATTAAAAGGTACAACAATTAGCGGAGATCTTATTCCAAAATTGATTGATGAAATTCCTGTTATTGCTCTGTTAGCTACACAAGCTGAAGGACAAACAATTATAAAAGATGCTAGTGAATTAAAAGTTAAAGAAACAAATCGTATTGATACAGTTGTTGGTGAATTGAAAAAAATTGGGGCATCAATTGAAGCAACTGACGATGGTATGATTATTACAGGCAAAACAAATTTAACAGGTAACGCTACAGTATCCAGCCATGGTGATCATCGAATTGGAATGATGCTTGCAGTTGCTTCATGTATAACTGAAGAGCCAATTGAACTTGAAAATATTGGAGCAATCGATGTTTCCTATCCTACATTCTTTGAACATTTAGATTTATTAGCGAAATGATTTGATAAGGCCTTTCACATTCTAAGTGAAGGGCCTTTTTATTATTATTTCAGATGCAAATTTTTAAAGCATATCGTTCTCTATCATGACATAAATATTCGTTTTTCATCATAGCTTGTCTTTAAGAGGATGAAAGGAGGGGCGAATAAATGTGTTATATTATGGACAGAGTTGGAATATTAAAGAAAGGTCGAATTGAACAGGCCACACTGCTAGTAAATCATAATAAAATAGAATTTATCCGCCAGTCGATGGATAATATCAAGTTTATGAGGATGGACTTAAGTTCGTATTTGATCACCCCTGGCTATGTAATGCTCGATTTTTCTCTTCATTCATTACTTCCTTTTCAAGACTTCAAGCAAAGTATTACACAATATTTAAAAAAAGGGTGTACATCGCTTTTAACAGTGGTTGATGTTCATTATGAAAAAGAGTTAGTTTCAAGTGTAAAGCAAAGAAGACATTTAATGATTAATTCGCCTATTGATTATTATATGGGCATTAAGCTTTCTTTAAAGACCTTAAACCAGTCAGTCTTGAGAAAATGTAAACAGCAACAGATATCAATCGTTTTTATTGAGATTAATAAGGATGATAGACTAGATGCGAAATCTTGGGGGTGGATACGAGATGCGATGTTTTCTAACCCGATCACACTTATTCCCTATACGAGGGACAAAACATTGTCTCCCCTTAAAAAACATAGACTCTTACAGGATTGGAATCGTATCATGAGAGAACACCGTCTTTCTTCTTTGGATGAATTTTTAGAAGAAGGATCACCTCTTTCAAAAGACGTATTAATGAAATTAGGGATCTATCCAGTGAAAGGGGATATTCGAGTAGGGAGTAAATTAAATTATAATTTGTACAGACTAGATGAACTTAAATTCCATACTAATGGGAAACCGATTATAAATCAAAATGAAATCTTACCAACCTTCACTTCCCATAATGGTAAGCTTATTAACATTAATGGTGATATTTCTTTTCTCCCAGGAAAAGGTGAAGAATGTTTTATTTCCATTTCAGGTCGTTTTATGCCACAATCAGCCTCGTTTTGATGTATGATATAGACATAATATAATATATTTGCAAAAGAAACATAAAACCAGCTTTGGTTAAGAAAGGATCGTTTATGTTTAATCAAGTATTAAATGAAGCAATTAACCTCGTAAATAAAGGAGAAACAGAAGAAGGTCTGACTCTTTTAGAAAACATAACACCTACATTACATGATGAAGAAAAGCTTCAATTAGCAGATCAGTATTATCAATGGGGCATAATTGATAAAGCACATGAAATGATTGAAGAACTTCATTTTTTATATCCTGATGAGGTTCAAATTACTTTGTTTTTAGCAGAGCTAAAAATTGACCTTGAAAATGAAGAAGAAGCCATTGAACTTCTCAATAGGATTTCTAAAGATCATGAATCTTACCCCCATGCTTTACTCCTGTTAGCAGACTTATATCAAATGCAAGGACTTCCTGAGGTTAGTGAGCAAAAATTAAAAGAGGCAAAAGATATATTGCCGCAGGAACCAGTGCTTGATTTTGCATTAGGGGAGCTTTATTTTCATCAAGGACAATATAAGCATGCTATTCCATACTATCAAGAGCTTTTAGCAGAACATAACATCATATCAGGTGTTAATTTACATCAAAGATTAGCTGAGTGCTTAAGTGCAATTGGCCAGTTTGAAGAGGCACTTGACCATTATAAAAAAACAGTAGAAGATCAAGAAGATGCAGATACACTCTTTGGTTATGGTTTTACTGCTTATCAAGGAGGATTCTACAAAACAGCAATACAGCAATTATTAGCCTTAAAAGAAGCGGATCCACATTATTCATCACTCTATTTATATTTAGCAAAAGCTTATGAGCACGAGGGTTTACTTGAAGAAAGTCTTGATGTGGTTCAAGAAGGTATAAAAGTTGATGAATACAACAAAGACTTATACTTATTTGGTGGAAAAGTAGCGATAAAAGTTGGACAAATTCAAACTGCAGAAAGTCTGTTACGTGAATCCCTGGCAATCGACCCTGGTCATATTGAAGCAGCGATCACATTATCCCATATCTTCTTGCAGGATGAACGCTATGATGATGTCATTGAACTTATCACCGAAATCAGAAAGTTCGATGAAGATGATCCTCAATTTGAATGGAATTTAGCCCGAGCTTATCATCAAAAAGAAGAATATACACAGGCATTAAAACATTATGAAGTTGCATATACTTTTTTCAAGGATCAACGAGATTTCTTACAGGAATATGGCTATTTCTTGTTAGAAGAAGGAAGAAGAGAGCAAGCGAAGGTGATTTTTCAAGAAATCCTAAAACAGGACCCTTCGAATGTCGAAATCGGTGAGATTTTGCTACAATTAGAAGATGAGTTTTAAGGGAAAAGAGAAGGATTTTATTTTTATTTTGTGGAATTATCAAAGTAAGAATAAACTAAAGCTGCAGAGGAGGGAATAGTATGGTGGCCCCTGTATCTGTCCATGAAAAGAAAGACTTCATCAGGTGGTTTCTAAACCATTATCAACTTAAAAGAAGAGAATGCGTGTGGATTTTAAATTATTTAATGAGCCATGATACTCTAATGGAAAAGGTTCATTTTGTTGAGCAAGCTCAATATTGTCCAAGAGGAATTATCATGTCAACGCATTGTGTTGAAGAAGTTCCATTCCGCTTTTATAAAGAAAATGTCATGACAACTGATGCTGAAAAATCCTTTCATGATATAAGACTCAATAAAGAGGAAGAGCTTTTTATTCAGCTTAATTTCAGATCTGCTTATCAGTCACCACAATACGCAGCAGTCCTTGAATCAAATCCGTTTATGCCAGAGCATCTAAATGAAAATGAAAAAGATAAAGAAATAGCAGAAAAGATACTCGAACATTCGATTCAACGATTTCAAAAAGAAAAGCTTCTTCAGTTAATTGATGAAGCACTTGATCAACAAGATAAAGAAACTTTTCAATTGTTAACACATCAATTAAATCAATTAAAAAATAAATAGCGTATTATAAGGGTAACTTGCAAGAAGTTGTCACTTAGGTAATAGATAAGATAGATGTGCCTATGCTGATCAACTTCCTATGAGTTACCTTTAATTTTGCTTTTTTAAAAGTTCTTATAACCCAAAACTATTTTGCACGATTGAAAGGACGGGGTGTTCTTATGCGGCGATGTTCGTGAGGCCGCCCCCCCCCTCGGTAAAGGAGCAACTTGGAGCCGAAATCAACCATTGGTAATATTGATTACTTTTTTCGAAAAGGTTTACAAAAAAGAAAGGAGCAATTTTTTACACTCTTACTTTTCTAACAAATTTAACAATTTTTCGTACAAGCTTTATAATAAGAATGTAAAAGGATTACAATAGGGAGTTGAAGAGAATGAAATGGGTTTCTAATGATGTAGATTTATATAATCAAGCTAAGGAATATGTCGATACGGCAATTGTTCCGTTAATGGCAGTTTCAATCGAGTCGGATTTTAAGAACATTGTTTCAAAAGGAGAATTTATTAGTCTGGTTAGTACAGATCTTGAAAGACAGTTAAAGGGAAGAGTATTTCTGTTTCCAACGTATTCTTATTTAAAAAAATCAGAAAATGTGATTGAAAATTTGATAGAGTGGAAAACTGAATTACAACACCAATTTAAACATGTTTTCTTTTTAACAAGTGATGAGAAATTAAAAGAAGTTAAGAATACACAAATGGAGGGAGAAATAATATGGCTTCCATCAATGCCTCTTGAACATATGGATGAAAATCTAAAAAGAAAGCTGTTACAAGATCAAGTCGAACAAATTTTGAACATTTTATTACAATCTTGGAACAAATCATAAAAACCTTTTCATTTCCAGATTTAGAAATCAGGATTTTATTGACCTCATGAGAAGATTGATATATCATGAGTATGTCCTAGTTTTATATATCATTTCCGTATGTCCGTAACGGACAGAGCTTAAGATAGAGGGGGGAAAATGATGAGCGAGAAAAAACATCGAGTTTCTAGACGTCAATTCTTAAACTATACGCTTACTGGTGTAGGCGGTTTCATGGCGGCAGGTATGCTTATGCCAATGGTCCGCTTTGCACTTGACCCTGTGCTCCGACCAGCAGAGGAAACCGATTTGGTTCAAGTTGTAAAGGTTGACGAAATCACGGAAGAACCTCAACGCTTTGACTTTAAAATCAAACAAAAAGATGCTTGGTATGAATCTGAAGAAACAAAATCAGCTTGGGTTTATAAGGAAGGCGATAAAATTACAGCCCTTTCACCAATCTGTAAGCATCTGGGATGTACAGTAGGTTGGAATAATGATCCAGCAAATCCGAACAAATTTTTCTGTCCATGTCATTACGGGTTATATGACAAAGACGGTACAAATGTTCCTGGAACACCGCCTCTTGCACCGCTTGATGTTTATACGCATGAAGTTAAAGACGGATATTTATTCTTAGGTAAAGCAAAACCACGAGGGGAGGCGTAATCAATTGCTTAACAAAATTTATGATTGGGTTGACGAACGTTTGGATATTACGCCTATGTGGCGCGATATTGCTGACCATGAAGTTCCAGAGCACGTAAACCCTGCACATCATTTTTCTGCCTTTGTATATTGCTTTGGCGGATTAACGTTCTTTGTTACCGTTATCCAAGTTCTTTCTGGTATGTTTTTAACTATGTATTATGTACCAGATATTAAAAATGCTTGGGAATCAGTTTTTTATCTTCAAAATGAAGTAGCTTTCGGACAGATTGTTCGTGGTATGCACCATTGGGGAGCTAGTTTAGTAATCGTAATGATGTTCCTACATACACTTCGTGTCTTTTTCCAAGGCGCATATAAAAAACCTCGTGAATTAAACTGGGTAGTTGGTGTACTTATTTTCTTTGTTATGCTTGGACTCGGTTTAACAGGTTATTTATTACCATGGGATATGAAAGCATTATTTGCTACAAAAGTTACCCTGCAAATTGCAGAATCTGTACCATTAATTGGACCAACAGTTAAGACATTGTTATCAGGACATCCGGAAATCGTAGGTGCACAAACACTTACTCGTTTCTTTGCTATCCATGTCTTTTTCTTACCTGCTGCATTATTCGGTCTAATGGCAGCTCACTTTATCATGATACGTAAGCAAGGTATTTCTGGTCCACTTTAAGATTAACAAAAATACATGTTTAATCATGTGTAATTACATTTTTATCGGAAACCACCTTAGTAAGGAGGGGAAATCATGCATCGCGGAAAAGGTATGAAATTTGTCGGTGACTCTCGTATTTCAGCTGAGAGAAAGCCTAACATTCCGAAGGATTATTCGGAATACCCAGGGAAAACGGAAGCTTTCTGGCCGAACTTCCTCCTAAAGGAGTGGTTAGTTGGTGCTGTTTTCTTAATTGGTTTTTTATGTTTAACAATAGCCCATCCGTCACCGCTTGAGCGTGTTGCAGATCCAACGGATGCAGGTTATATTCCATTACCAGACTGGTACTTCTTATTCTTATACCAATTGTTAAAATATTCATTTGCATCTGGTCCATATACTGTTATTGGGGCAATCGTCATTCCAGGACTTGCATTTGGTGCATTAATGTTAGCACCTTTCCTAGATCGAGGACCTGAACGTCGTCCTGCTAAGCGTCCTGTTGCAGTTGGTATGATGATTCTAGGTGTAGCTGCAACATTTTTCTTAACATGGGAATCTGTTGTCACACACGATTGGGAAGCTGCAGCTGAACAGGGGAAAATTAAGGCTGAAGCAGAAATTGATAAAGAATCAGAAGGATATGCAATTTACCAGGAGCAAGGATGTATTTCGTGTCACGGTGATAATCTAGAAGGTGGAGCTGCTGGTAAAGCGCTTGTCGACAATGGGTTAGAACCTGATGCTATTGCAGATATTGCTAAAAATGGTCAAGGCAGTATGCCTGCTGGAGTTTTCAAGGGTACTGATGAAGAATTAAAAGTGTTATCAGAGTTTATCTCTGGTGTAACTTCAAAATAAAAGCTGACATTTGTCAGCTTTTTTTTGATAATATCTTTACATGATTTGATTGTATACATAGATGAAAAATAATATTAAGTCTGGTGTGTGGAAATTATGAGAGTGTTCCAATATCTATTAGGACAGAGGCCAATCATATTTGTTATGTTCATTATTAATTTGTTTGGGACCATTTATGGATATTATTGGTACAGATTTCAACTAGCAGATACACCTGCTCATTTTTATTTATTTGTCCCGGATAGTCCCACAGCAAGTTTGTTTTTTCTCATAGTTCTATTTGGATTCTTATTTAAGCGGAATTTACCCCTTATTGAGGCTTTAGCAATTGTCACCTTATTTAAGTACGGTATATGGGCTGTCATTATGAATCTTCTAGTATTAGCTGTAAATGGAACTCTCCCATGGGAAGGATACATGTTAATTGCTTCACATTTTGGAATGGCTGTTCAGGGATTGCTGTATGCCCCATATTATCGATTTAAAGCATGGCATTTAATAGTAGCTGCAATTTGGACCTTACACAATGATGTCATAGACTATGTTTTTGGAATGATGCCTCGATATAGTGTATTAATGGATTATATAAATGAAATAGGGTATATGACGTTTTGGTTAAGTATAGTTTCGTTAGGAATTGCTTACTATTTAGTCATAAAAAATCGATCAAAACAATTAGAATTGGGCTAGGTCTTTATTTACAAGACTTTTTTAAAAGGCTGTTTTCGTAAAAATTGTAGCTTTTGAATAAGATTATAAATTGATAGTGGAACGGAGCGGAAGACAATTGACTCCTGCAGGAAGTAGAGGAAAGGCTTGAGACCCTGGAGGCTAAGCCAAGGAGGCTCAGCTTCCTCCATGGCGAATCTTGTGTCTTTAGCGCAATGGAACGAACTTATTTTCACCTTTAACTGTATTAAAAAACGACAAAGTATCGAAAACATTCTTTTCAAAATAACAGAAATGCTTTCGAAAATAGCTTTATGGAAATAACTGTTCTTTTACATACCAAATAATTTATTTTATATACAAAAATAGTTGGTCTAACCTTGTCCCAATGAACATACGTTTTAATAGATGTTCTAGGGGGGACAAGGATGAAGAAATTATTAATCGTGGTTATTTTTAGTATGCTGCTCATTCATATAAAACCAGTAAATGCAGATGAATCATATGACTGGAAATCACTTAATGAGATAGCTGATACAGCCTTACAACTAGCAAAACAAGAACGCTTTAATGAGTCTGCCCAATTACTTGAGTATTTCGCTGTAAAATTTGAAGAAATTCCAATTGATCGACAAGTTCTATCTCTCGATCATTATCGAACTCTTTCAAATACCCATCAAAATGCACAAGAGCTCTTATTGGATGATAAAGCGAGTACAACTGAAAAGGTAAGATCCTTAACAAAGTTTCGCTTAGTTGTTGATGCAATGGTTTCTGAGCATCAACCATTATGGAGCTCGATGGAAACGTCCATAATGGAAACTTTTTCTCAGATGAAAAGCGATGTACAAGAAGGGGATAACCAATCTTTTCAGCATGATTTTAATGAATTTTTAGCACTCTATGAAGTGATATATCCTAGTATTCAAGTCGATCTAGATATGCAACGAATAAAACGTATGGATGAGCATATTTCAGTTGTAGAAAATCAACTTTTTCAAGAAATTCCAGAAACAAGTCAAGCAAAACAACTGGCCGTAATGGAGGAAGAATTAAAAGCGATATTTGAAAGAGTAAAAGAGGATGAAGCAGATCCATCATTATTATGGGTTATGATTTCAACTGGAAGTGTCATCTTGCTGGCACTATCATACGCTGGTTGGAGGAAATATCGAGGAGAAAAAGAAAAATTAGCTAAACGTGAAAAAAATAATAGTAAAGATTAAAACATAAAGTTTTTTGAAAAAAGAGTGGGAATACCACTCTCTTTTTATGTGTTTATTGGTTATCTTGTTAGTGGTTTTTTATTTTCATCTAACGTAAACCCTTCACCGAGTACATCATGAACATCGCTTACGGCAACAAAAGCATGAGGGTCCACAGAAATAATAACATTCTTTAGACGAACGATTTCATTTTTTCCAACAACACAATAAAGGACATTACGATCTTGTTTTGAAAATGATCCTTGTCCTTTTAAAATTGTAACACCCCGATCCATCTCCTTCATAATTCTAGCAGATATTTCGTCAGGATGATTTGAAATAATTGTAGCTCCTTTAGCAGCGTAAGCCCCTTCTTGCATAAAATCAATCACTTTAGCACCAACAAAAACCGCCACAAGTGTATACATTGCTTCTTTATAAGACAAGTATGCGATCCAAGATAAAGTGATAACACATAAATCAAATAAAAACATTGTTTTCCCCATGCTCCAGCCAATATAACGATGTGTCAATCTAGCCAGAATATCGACACCACCTGTTGTCCCTCCGTATCGGAAAATTGTTCCCAAGCCAATTCCTAACGAGACACCAGCAAAAAGTGCAGCCAATGTAAGGTCATCTTTTAACGGCATATGAATTTGATATCGTTGGAAAATCCATAAAAAAACAGATAAACTAACAGTTCCGATTATTGTGTAAACGAAGGATGTTCTTCCTAATACACGCCAACCAATAATAAACAGGGGTATATTCAAGACCAGGTTAGAAATAGATGGATCTATCTTAAAAAGGAAATAAAGCAAAAGCGTAATACCAGTAAATCCACCTTCTGCTAGATTATTTTGAATGTTAAAATGTACAAGTCCGAAACCAAATATACCTGAACCAATTAAAATAAAAATAATGTTTTTCATTCTAAGATCTTGCAGCATATGTCACCTCCGTAATACTTCACAGCGTAAATATTATAGTTGATAGAATGTCAAGGTGCAAATTTTGAGAAATTCATGACGAAATAATTGTAAAATTAAGATGTATTAGCTAACATTGAATAGAAAAGAAGAGGTGATAAATGTGGAGAATAAATCAATGAAGGACCTTCAAAAGGAAGTAGATGAATACATAGGTCAGTTTAAAGAGGGGTATTTTTCACCATTAGCCATGATGGCTAGAATAACAGAAGAGGTTGGAGAGCTAGCTAGAGAAATAAATCATTCATATGGTGAAAAGCCAAAGAAAGCGTCTGAAGAAGAAAAAAAGATTGAAGAAGAAATAGGAGATGTTTTGTTTGTCCTTATTTGCTTAGCTAATTCTTTACATATAGATTTAGAACAGGCCCATAATCTAGTGATGGAAAAATTCAATACTAGGGACAAGGACCGTTGGACAAGAAAAGAAAATTAAAGGAGTTTTAGAAATGGCTGATATTAAAATTGTTATTGCAGGAGCTCGTGGGAGAATGGGAAGTGAAGCTGTCAAGCTTGTGGAAGAAACTGAACATTTTCATTTAGTTGCGGTTGTAGACCATAAGCACGAAGGAATGAGACTTAATCAACTTGATGGTTTTAATGTAGATGTTCCAATTTATACTGATATTGATAAGTGTTTTTTTGAGACAAGCCCAGATGTATTAATTGACTTAACGACACCAGAGATTGGCAAGGTACACACAAAAAAGGCATTGGCTCATGGAGTACGCCCGGTTGTTGGAACAACAGGATTTTCTGAGGAAGATTTAAAGGAGCTGCAGCAACTAACAGAAGAAAAAGGGATCGGTGCCATTATTGCACCTAATTTTGCAATCGGTGCAATATTAATGATGAAATTTTCACAAATGGCAGCGAAGTATTTTCAAGATGTAGAGATTATTGAACAGCATCATGATCAAAAATTAGATGCTCCATCTGGAACTGGATTAAAAACAGCTGAAATGATTTCAGAAGTGAGAGAAGAAAAACAGCAAGGTCATCCAAAGGAACATGAGATCTTACCAGGAGCACGCGGTGCGAATATGAATGGTATTCGTCTTCATAGTGTTCGCTTGCCAGGTTTAATCGCACACCAGGAGGTTCTTTTCGGCGGAGATGGTCAAACATTAAAAATTCGTCATGATTCTTATAACCGTGCTTCATTTATGTCAGGTGTTAAATTAGCTGTTGAGAATGTAATGAAGATTGATTTACTCGTATATGGACTAGAAAATATTATTGAATAAAAAGGGGAAAATGTTCATGAAAATTGCATTAATAGCTCACGATAAAAAGAAAAATGATCTTGTTCAATTTGTTATGGCGTATCAGCCGATTTTTAAAGAGCATGAACTGTTTGCTACAGGGACAACCGGCTTACGTATTCAAGAAGCTAGCGGCTTATCAGTTCATCGTTTTCAATCGGGGCCGCTTGGGGGAGACCAGGAAATTGGTGCATTGATCGCAAAAAATGAAATGGATATGGTTATTTTCTTTAGAGATCCATTAACAGCACAACCGCATGAACCTGATATATCTGCATTAATTCGTCTTTGTGATGTTTATTCAATACCACTTGCGACAAATATGGGAACAGCGGAGGTTTTAGTTCGTGGGTTAGACCGTGGGGACTTCCAATGGCGAGAAGTGATTCATGAAAAGAGTAAATAAACTGAAAATAACTAAAATAAAAAGTTTTTATACTATGTAACAAGGAGAGGGAAATGAGTAATCAATTAGATTTCCTTGCGTTCGGTGCCCATCCTGATGATGTAGAAATCGGGATGGGGGGTACAATCGCAAAGTATACCCAAAAAGGATTAAAGGTAGGAATATGTGATTTAACAAAGGCTGAGCTCTCGTCAAATGGTACAATATCAATTAGACAAGAAGAGGCAAAACGTGCAGGAGAAATTTTAGGCATTTCAAAGAGAATTCAGCTGTCTATTCCAGATCGAGGCCTTTATTTGGATGATTCGTATATAAAAGAAATTGCAGAAATCATTAGAACATATAAACCGAGAATAGTTTTTGCGCCGTATTATAAAGATCGGCATCCAGACCATGGTAATTGTTCACGTCTTATTGAAGAAGCAGTGTTCTCTGCAGGGATAAAAAAATATCAGGATAAACTAGGTTTAGCTGCACATCGTGTACAGCATGTGTATTTTTATATAATTAACGGATTTCATAAACCGAATTTTGTTGTTGATATATCAGAGACAATTGAGCGCAAATTAAATAGTTTACGCGCCTATAATAGTCAATTTAATAAAGTAGGCGAATCAACTGATACACCATTAACAAATGGATATATTGAAGCTGTAGAAAGTAGAGAAAGGCTATTTGGAAAAGAGGTTGGTGTTACGTACGCTGAAGGGTTTTTAACAAAAAAACCAATCCTGCTTTCTAATGATTTAATAGGTGACGAATAATGAAAAAGAAACTAAAAATTGGAATTACTTGTTATCCATCTGTAGGTGGTTCAGGTGTTGTGGCAACAGAGCTTGGAAAATTATTGGCTGAAAAAGGGCATGAAGTACATTTTATTACATCTAGTCTTCCTTTTCGACTTAACAAAGTGTATTGCAATATTACGTTTCATGAAGTAGAGGTTAATCAATATTCTGTTTTTAAATATCCACCTTACGATTTGGCTTTAGCAAGCAAAATGGCTGAAGTAGCAAATCGAGAGGATTTAGACTTGTTACACGTGCATTATGCAATTCCTCATGCTATTTGTGCATATTTGGCCAAACAAATGGTGAAAAAAGATTTGAAAATTGTAACAACACTTCATGGCACTGATATTACAGTACTTGGTTATGATCAATCACTGGCCGATATGATTCGATTTGGAATTGAATCTTCAGATCAGGTTACAGCTGTATCAAATGCATTGGTTAACCAGACATACGACCTGTTGCATCCTGATAAAAAAATTGAAACAGTCTACAACTTTATTGATGATCGTGTATATTTCAAACAGGATGCTATCCATTTGAAAAAAGAGTACAAAATTGATGAAGATGAAAAGGTTATTATACATGTATCAAATTTTAGAAAAGTAAAACGAGTTCAAGATGTTGTTTACGCTTTCCAAAAAATACATAGAAAAGTGAAATCAAAACTTCTCCTAGTTGGTGATGGTCCAGAAATGACTTATGTGAATCGGCTTGTGAGGGAATTAGGTCTTGTTGAACATGTATTATTTCTTGGTAAACAAGATAGCCTGGAAGAATTGTATTCAATTAGTGATTTAATTCTTTTGCTATCAGAGAAAGAGAGTTTCGGCTTGGTCCTATTAGAAGCAATGGCATGCGGTGTCCCTTGTATTGGAACTAATGCAGGTGGCATTCCTGAAGTCATTATTGAAGGAGAAACAGGATACACTTGTGACATTGGTGATATTGAGACAATAGCTATTCGAGCTATTCAAATCCTTTCTGATCAAGACTTACATAATAGAATGGCGGAAAACGCGGTATATATAGCTAAGGAGCGTTTTCATTCAGATAAAATTGTTTCTCAATATGAATCAATTTACTATGAGTTAATAGAAGGTGTAAATAATGGAGACTCCATTTGATGAAGCCAAACCGATTTTAGAAAAACTCCATCAATCTGGCTTTGAGGCCTATTTTGTTGGTGGAGCGGTCCGCGACTTCCTATTAGGAAGAGAAATTGGAGATATAGATATTGCGACCTCTGCAAAACCAGAGGATATTAAAAAACTTTTTCATAAAACAATTGATGTTGGAGCAGAGCACGGAACAATTATTGTTCTACATCAAGGAGAGCAGTATGAAGTAACGACATACCGTATGGAAACAGACTATGAAGATTTTAGACGCCCTAACTCTGTCCAATTTATTACATCCTTGAAAGAGGATTTACGTAGAAGGGATTTTACTATTAATGCAATGGCTATGGATGTAAAAGGCGAGATCTTTGATTATTTTCATGGTAAAGTTCATATGAAACAAAAACTTATTCATACTGTTGGTTTACCATCAGAAAGGTTTACAGAAGATGCTTTAAGAATGCTCAGAGCCCTAAGGTTTGTAAGTCAATTGAATTTCACATTATCTTCTGAAACAAAAGTAGCAATAAAAAATCATGTTCAACTACTTGATGTGATTTCAGTTGAAAGAAAAACGGCTGAAATTGAAAAGCTTTTAAGAGGGGATAACGTTAAAACCGCCATTAATCTGTTAATTGAGTGCAAGGTTTTAAATTATTTACCTGGTTTAGTTGGAGGAGAAAGACAATTGAAAAAGCTTTCTTCCTTTCGATTTAACTTTCTAACTTCTAGAGAAGAACTTTGGACAGTATTGACTTTATATATAGAACCATCGTCAGTTGACGTATTTTTAAGAAAATGGAAACTATCAAATAAATTAATAAAATCAGTACAAAAAAACCTTTATTTTCTTGATTTACTTTTGCAGAAATTAGAATGGACAGATTTATTATTATATGAGGCTGGTCCTGATACAGCAGTTTCTGTTGAACGGATCCGGTCTATTTTAGTCCATCCTAAAACAGTAAATGCAAATATAAATAGAGTAAGTTCATTGTTTGAACAACTACCCATAAAAACCAAAAAGCAATTAGCGATAAATGGTCATGACCTTATCCTTTGGTTAAATAAAGAAGCAGGACCTTGGGTGTCACAAACGATGGAAGAGGTTGAAAAAGCGATTCTTACAAAGAAAATAGAAAATAATAGATTAGAGATAAAGGAGTGGCTTTTAACATGCAGTCAGAACTCCGATCAAAATTACTAGAAGCCTTTTCAAATGCTGAAGGCGGTTTTGTATCAGGTCAAAAGCTTAGCGAATATATCGGTTGCTCAAGAACAGCAGTATGGAAACATATTGAAGAACTAAGAAAAGACGGATACGAATTAGAAGCAGTACGGAGGCTAGGTTATCGTATTACCAAAAAACCGAATAAAATTAGTGGAAATGAAATTAAAATTGGGTTAAAAACGAAAAAGATGGGGCATTATGTTCATTTTGAAGAGACTGTATCGTCTACTCAAAAAATAGCTCAAACGTTAGCGAATGAAGGAGCGGTAGAAGGAACAATTGTTGTTGCCGAACAACAAACAAAAGGTAGAGGAAGAATGGCAAGGAATTGGTACTCTCCAAGCGGAACAGGAATTTGGATGAGTCTAATAATAAGGCCTAACCTTCCTGTTCAAGCTACTCCACAGCTAACCCTTTTAACGGCAGTAGCTATCGTACAAGCTCTTGAAGAGGTCACTCCATTAAAGCCTGACATTAAATGGCCGAACGATATTTTAATTAATGGAAAAAAGCTAGTTGGTATTTTAACTGAATTACAGGCCGAGGCTGATCAAGTTCATTCGATTATAATTGGAATTGGGATAAACGTAAATCAGGCCTTAATCGATTTTCCAGAAGAGTTACACCCTATTGCCACATCCATTCATCTGGAAACTGGTGAACTTTGGGATCGTGCCCGTTTGATTCAAGAAATACTATTGAAATTTGAAACACTTTATTCAATCTATTTATCACAAGGTTTTCGACCAATCAAATTGCTTTGGGAGGGGTATGCCATTAGCTTACATAAACCGATAAGGGCTAAAACGATAAATGGTTCTGTGGAAGGTAAAGCTGTTGGAATTGATGATGCTGGAGTTTTATTAATTGAAACAAGTGACGGCTCAGTAAAACAAATATATTCGGCAGATATAGAACTTTAATGACATGTAAAATTGATACTTTGTGATGTATCATAATGGTTTTTAGCAAATTTTTCTGCTATACTTTTTCTTGGGTAGTATCTAAAGCAGAACTACACCGTTAAAAGAAAATAAATGAGCAATACAATGCTTACAAATGGTAATAATAACAACTGATATTCGTAAATTTAACCTGCCTTGATCCATTAGTGGACTAGGACAGAGGGATGAATTCGACTATAAAAACTTTTAATCCTTCTTTCTTTGTCGATAAGAAGGATTTTTTATGTTTATGAATAACACGTAGTGCTGTGCTACTGTACTTTTATTTCAACTAATTTTGAGGTCATTCATCTTCTCTCCTTAGTTTTTCTTTTAATGTACTACCCAACAATTTTGTTGATAGGGAGCCTTTAATTAGTGAGCTCCACCTATTGAATAGGAGGGAAAATAATGAAAACAAGACAAGATTTTATGAAAATGAAAGAAAGCAAAGAGCCGATTACAATGCTGACGGCATATGATTTTCCTAGTGCTAAACAAGCTGAACTCGCAGGAATTGACATGATACTTGTAGGAGATTCACTAGGTATGGTTGTCCTAGGTTATGACTCTACAATACCTGTAACAGTCAACGATATGATTCATCATACTAAAGCTGTTAAACGAGGGGCAAAAGACACATTTGTCGTAACTGATATGCCGTTTATGTCCTATCATCTTTCTAAGGACGAAACAATGAAAAATGCAGCTAGAATCATGCAAGAAGGAGGAGCCGATGCTGTTAAAATTGAAGGTGCAGATGGTGTAACTTCTATAATTGAAGCGCTTACTTTCGGGGGTATACCTGTTATTTCCCACTTAGGATTGACTCCGCAATCTGTGAATGTACTAGGTGGTTATAAAGTTCAAGGAAAAAGTGCGGAAGCTGCAAGGAAGCTAATAGAGGATGCTAAAAAATGCGAAGAAGCAGGTGCGATTGCTCTCGTATTAGAGTGTGTTCCACAACAATTAGCAGATGAGATCACAAGATTATTATCCATTCCGACTATAGGGATTGGAGCTGGGCGCAATACTGATGGTCAAGTATTAGTCTATCATGATTTGGTAGGCTATGGTTCAGGATATGTTCCTAAATTTGTAAAACAATATGCATCAATCTCTGAAACAGTACAGACCTCAATTAATCAATATATATCAGATGTGAAAAACAGATCATTTCCTGAGGAAAAGCATTCCTTTAATATGAAAGAGGAAGTATTGCATAGCATATATGGAGGAATTGGCAAATGATTGTCGTCGAAACGAAGCAAGATCTTAAAAATAAAATTTTTAGTTACCAGCAAAATCATCAATCAATAGGTTTTGTCCCTACAATGGGTTTTTTACATGAAGGTCATGTGAGGCTAATAGAAGAGGCGAGGAAGGCAAATGATATTGTTGTTTTAAGTATTTTTGTTAACCCTTTACAGTTTGGTCCTACTGAAGATTTTGATGCATATCCTAGGGATGCAGAACGTGATGAAGAAATTGCAAAACAAGCAGGTGTAGATGTGGTCTTTAGACCCCAAATAGAAGAAATGTATCCAGATGAGCCGTCATATACTGTTTTTGTTCGCAACCGTGTAGATGTTCTATGTGGAAAATCCAGAAAAGGACATTTTGATGGCGTAGCTACCGTACTGACAAAGCTTTTCCATTTAGTTCAGCCCAATCGAGCTTATTTTGGAATGAAGGATGCCCAGCAGGTTGCTGTCATTCACGGGTTAATTGAGGAATTTCACTTCCCAATTGAATTAGTTCCTGTCCCAACTGTTCGAGAAGAAGATGGCTTAGCCAAAAGTTCTCGTAATGTTTATTTAAGTGAAGAAGAACGGAAACAAGCAACAATTCTATTCAGAAGCCTAAAAAAGGCAGAAGCGGCTATTTTAAATGGGGAACGAAAGAAACAGGCAGTTGTCGATCTTATCTCGACTATGATAGAGGCAGAATCATCAGGTGTTATTGATTATGTTGAAGTATTATCCTATCCGCAATTAAAGGAAATAGAGGTAATTAGCGGTAGAATCATTATTGCATTAGCGATTAAGTTTACAAATGCAAGGCTAATTGATAATATAACGATTGAAGTTTAGAATTCTAATAAAACAATCGTTGATGATATAGATAAGAAATTCGATTGGGGGAGAAATATATGTTTCGTACAATGTTAAATGCTAAAATTCACCGTGCACGTGTAACAGAGGCTAATTTAAACTATGTTGGCAGTATTACAATAGATCAAGATATTATTGATGCAGTAGGTATGGTACCAAATGAAAAGGTACAAATCGTTAATAATAATAATGGCGCTCGCTTTGAAACATACATTATACCAGGTGAAAGAGGAAGCGGTGTAGTTTGTCTTAATGGTGCGGCAGCTAGACTTGTCCAAGAAGGAGATGTCGTTATCATTTTAACTTACACAATGATACCTGAAGAGAAAATTGCCTCACATCAGCCAAAAGTGGCTATCATGGATGAGCATAATAAAATTGTTGAAATTCTAGGGCAAGAACCGGCAGCTACAATTCTATAAAGAAAAAGACCTAGTTCATAATTGACTCTTTCGTAGTGGTCGTCAGGAAAGCTTACGAGAATGTCTATTATGGATAGGTCTTCTTTTATTTTTGTCATAATTCCTATCAAGTATTTTAAGCTATTCTCTTTTTTGTTTTTCTCCATTTTTGAAAAGTTATTCAAAACTCATTCAGATTAGGGTAAACTATTACAACAGGTAAAGTGTTAAATCGAAGTTTCGATTTATATCAGAAAAGCAGCTTTTTGAATCAATTGAGGTGTTTAATATGAAAGGCCAACGCTACGTTGTTATTGACTTAGAAACAACAGGAAATTCTCCTAAAAAAGGAGATAAGATCATACAAATTGCAGCAGTTGTTATTGAAAATAATCAAATTGTTGATCGTTATATGAGTTTCGTTAATCCATTACAGAATATTCCCTTATTCATAGAACAATTAACAGGGATAACGAACGAGATGGTCGAGGGTGCACCAACTTTTGATGAAATCGTACAAGATATCCATCATTTACTTAAGGACTCATATTTTATTGCACATAATGTTTATTTTGATTTGTCATTTTTACAGGAAGAATTCCTGAGATGTGGCTATCAGTTTTCCGGACCGATAATTGATACTGTAGAATTGTCTAGAATGACTTATCCAACTGAGAAAAGTTATAAACTTTCCGATCTTAGTGAAGAGTTTAATATGGATCATGAAAACCCGCATCGAGCTGATAGTGATGCAGAAGCAACAGCCATATTATTTTTACATATTATGAAAAAGTTAACTCAGTTGCCAATCATAACACTTCAACAGCTTTCAAAGCTTTCTAGGTCATTCATTAGTGATATAGAAGAAATTTTGGAACAAATCATTTCAGAAAAACTGGTTAGATTAGATCAACAAACAGGTCCTGATTTTGAAATTGTTCGGTCTTTGGCCATAAGAAAGAGAATAAAACAAAAAGATGTAATAAATTCTTCCAATATTTCAAAAGAAGAATTATTGGATTTTTTTTCAAGTAAAAGTGATGATCTGAAAAGGATTTTACCGTTATTTCATGAAAGAACCGGTCAAATTAAAATGATTGAAGAGATCATTGATTCGTTTATGACCCACCAGCATATTTTAATTGAAGCAGCAACAGGTATTGGAAAAACAATAGCTTACTTAGCTTCTGCTATTTTTTATTCTTTACAAGAAAAAAGACCTATTGTGATCAGTACGTATACAAATAACTTACAAATGCAAATAATGGAGCGGGAAATCCCAGTTTTAAAACAACTATTACCAGTATCTTTCTCCGCAACAGTACTAAAGGGACAGAGCCATTATTTATGCCTGCAAAAATTCGAGCAATCTTTAAAAGAGCTTGATGATAATTATGATTTTATTTTAACGAAGGCACAAATATTAATTTGGCTAACCGAAACGGTAAATGGAGACTTAGATGAATTAAATTTACCGTCTGGCGGTAAAACAATGTGGGAAAACCTTCATGTAGACCATTCATCCTTTTTAAATAATCCTTTTCAAGATTATTGTTTTTATCAACAAGCGAAGGAAAGTGCTTTTTCAGCAAATATCATTATTACAAACCATGCCATGCTTTTAGCAGATCTAGAACGTGATCAAAGGGTTTTACCATCGTATCAGGAAGTAATAATTGATGAAGCTCATCACTTTCATAGTGTGGCAACAGAACAGCTTGGAGTAAGATTTCATTATTTAGATCTTCACTACTTAATAAATCAACTTGGATTCACTCATTCAACGGGACTGTTAAAGAATTTTGTAAAAATCCAAAACAGACATGAATTGTCACCAACGTTTTTTAAAATCGATGAGTTACTATTGCAATTACAAGAAGAAAGTCACCAATTTTTCGCTGGGTTACATTCTTATGTATTAAAACACAAAAAAGACAATCCCTTAAATAGAGCATCCTATCGATATCTTCCTGATAAGGAGAATAACCGAACATGGAATTCTTTATTAGAATTGGCGAAAAGACTTCAATTCATGATTAAAGATATCATTCATTTAATGGAAAAAGAAAATCAAGGAATTGATGAATCCTATATGATATCAAAACCAATTAAAGAAAAGTTAGTACTGGAAGCCTTTAAACGAAGCATTTCATCGTTGTATACTTATAAAGATTATTTTGACTTTTTATTTTTTGATCAGGATTACTCGGTTGTAAGATGGATTGAAATTGATACAAAAGGCGCAAAAAATGCAGTTTCTATATATGCACAACCGATTGAAGTAAAAGAGTATTTAGCAGATCAATTTTTTTCACACATTCAAAGTGCAATCTTAACATCAGCAACGCTAACGATCAAAAACTCTTTTACATACATGCTACAAACAGTAGGACTGTCAGATTTTTACCCAAAACAGCTGCAAATTAACTCTCCTTTTAACTATAAAAAACAGGTGAAAATGTTTATCCCTAGTGATATGCCAAATGTTAATGATGTTACACTTGAAGAGTATTCAGAAGCAATTGCTGCTCATATTAGCACAGTTGCCCAGATTACGGAAGGAAAACTTCTTGTGCTGTTTACTTCCTATGAGATGTTACGAAAAACATACGGGATGTTAAAGGAAGATGTTACACTTGAAGATTATATGATTATGGGGCAAGGTACAGGAAGTGGAAGTCGCAGTAAGTTAACGAAAAATTTTCGTCAATTTGAAAAAGCTATTTTATTAGGGACAAGCAGTTTTTGGGAAGGGGTTGATTTTCCAGGTGATCATTTAAAGGCGTTAATGATTGTTCGTCTTCCATTCGCGTCACCGGATGAACCAACTGTTGCAGCTACATGTCACCATTTGGAAAGTAAGGGAATTAATTCTTTTTATCATTATTCACTTCCTGAGGCTATACTGCGTTTCAAACAAGGGTTTGGTCGATTAATTCGAAACGAAAAAGACAAGGGAATTTTGTTTATATTAGATAATAGGATTCTGACTACAAAATATGGAAAAGATTTTATAGCATCAATTCCAAAGCTTGAAAGCGAAAATAAACCTATGCACCTTTTAACACATGCTATCGACGATTGGTTAAAGTGAAACTTTCATCATTAAGGGGTTCTTCACCAGTATGATGGTTAGTTGAACCAATTGGACCTTTACTGGCAAGTTATTCCCCACCAAAAAACTCAAAAGCTTGAGCAAGGGTCTTACTGCCAATTAAAGAGTGGGATAAATGAAAAAAATGGCTGATACAAGTATCAGCCTAATAAAATGTGGTGTGAGTTAGGAGAAATTTATTTTCACGGTACATGTTTACACTTTATAATAAATCAATGTACAACAATGTATAGGTTGTTGTATTGTTATTGTGTCCAGAGAGATCTGACATATAAGTTACAATATTTGTGTTAGGCAGGAGGAATATGACATGGAAAGCAAAATTGAAATTGTATCTACGGTAACCGTGGATCATTCTGATGATTTATATAAAATTGTTGATTTACTAAATAGAACGTTAAAAAGGAATGATTTAATGTTTGGTCTTGCTCTTGATCAAGATGATAAATCTAAAGCTGTGTTTACAATATATCGTACATAAGGATGTAAAAACTATGGAGAGAAAAGTTGGAATATCAATATTTATCATAACCGTTTTGATCATATCCGGAATTTGGATTTTAACGTCAAGCTATTTAACAGCAAGAGAACAGTATGAAGAGGGCCATGAACAATCGAGACAATT
Source organism: Metabacillus sp. RB-C-LZQ-3-1 (assembly GCF_058315175.1). Taxonomy (NCBI): domain Bacteria; kingdom Bacillati; phylum Bacillota; class Bacilli; order Caryophanales; family Bacillaceae; genus Metabacillus; species Metabacillus sp. RB-C-LZQ-3-1. The sequence continues at coordinate 101,207 of NZ_JBZFLI010000001.1, forward strand.
TGCTATAAAAGAGGCAAATCTTAAAACGATTGATGAAATTAAAACATATAGCGCTGATCAAAAATATCATGTTATCACAGGTACAAACAGTGAAAACCAGAAAGTATATGCTTGGATATCTAATATTGATAAAGAAAAAAAAATTTTAGTTAAGAAACAATCTTCCGGGATAACAAAGGAAGAGGCATTAGAGACTGTGTATCAAGAGCACAATCCTGCTGAAATTATCAGCGTCCAGCTTGGTATGGATGAAGGAATTCCAATTTGGGAAGTAAAATATCAAGATGAATCAGAACGATACACCTTTGATTTTGTCAATTTTTATGACGGGAAAATTATCAAACATATGGCAATAAAAAATTCTTGAGATTTAAATTATCCGAAAGTTTCGGCTTATCCTCGTTTTATTGCGGCTCCTTACAAAAAAACGTATAATATTACGATGGAAAGTACATAAAAGAGTTATACATCGTGCTTGATGGAGGGAATAAGTGTGAAAACAACAATTGCAGAAGTTGGAAAATATGTTGGACAAGAAGTAACGATTGGAGTTTGGCTGGCTAATAAGCGCTCCAGTGGAAAAATTGCTTTCCTTCAACTTAGAGATGGTACAGGATTTATTCAAGGTGTCGTCGTAAAGGCTGAAGTAGAGGAAGAAGTATTTCAAAAAGCAAAAACAATTACTCAAGAGACATCATTATATATATCAGGTATTGTCAGAGAAGATGAGCGTTCACCATTTGGTTATGAACTAGGAATAACCGATATACAAGTAATTGCAGAATCTGTTGATTATCCTATAACACCGAAAGAGCATGGTACAGAATTTCTAATGGATCACCGTCACTTATGGCTTCGTTCAAAACGACAGCATGCTGTAATGAAAATTAGAAATGAAATCATTCGTGCGACATATGAATTTTTCAATAAAGAAGGGTTTGTAAAGGTAGATCCTCCTATCTTAACCGGCAGTGCACCTGAAGGTACTTCTGAGTTATTCCATACAAAATATTTTGATGAGGATGCATATCTTTCTCAAAGTGGACAGCTCTATATGGAAGCAGCTGCTATGGCTTTAGGTAAGGTTTTCTCATTTGGACCAACGTTTAGAGCGGAAAAATCCAAAACACGTCGTCATTTAATTGAGTTTTGGATGATTGAACCTGAAATGGCCTTTTATGAATTTGAGGATAACCTCCAGGTACAAGAAGCATATGTTTCCTTCTTAGTTCAGAATGTATTGGAAAATTGTTCTCTTGAATTAAAAACATTAGGAAGAGACATCTCAAAGTTAGAAAAAATTAAAGCTCCATTCCCTAGAATCACATATGATGATGCCATCAAATTCCTTCATGAAAAAGGGTTTACTGAAATTAAATGGGGAGATGATTTTGGGGCACCGCATGAAACAGCGATTGCAGAAAGCTTTGAGAAACCAGTGTTTATTACACACTACCCAACTAGCTTAAAACCGTTTTATATGCAGCCTGATCCAAACCGTGATGATGTTGTATTATGTGCGGATTTAATTGCACCTGAGGGCTACGGTGAAATTATTGGCGGATCTGAGAGAATACACGATGCTCAACTTCTTAAGCAGCGCATCAATGAACATAAGCTTGATGAACAAGCATATGATTGGTATCTTCAATTAAGACAATATGGTTCTGTCCCACATTCAGGATTTGGGTTAGGTCTTGAAAGAACTGTGGCTTGGCTAAGCGGTGTGGAGCATGTACGTGAAACAATTCCATTCCCGCGTTTATTAAATCGACTTTATCCATAATAATGAAAACTGACTTCTTTTTTAAGAGTCAGTTTTTTCGCTTTTATATTTCCTAAAATGGGAATAACAACCGAAGCTAATTGTATACATTGTGGAGATTTGTCATGGTATACTACCATAAGGTGAGGGGTGTTTTTATGAATAAAGAGCAATTTATTGATCTCCAAGAAACAGGGAATATATCGATTCCAGTTATCTTGTTAAATTACTATGCAAAATTAGGACTAAACGAACAAGAGCTTTTACTTTTATTACAAGTAAAAAAATTCAAAGAAAGCGGTAACCAATTTCCTACTCCAACAGAACTTTCAGAGCATATGTCCATCTCAACAGCAGAATGCACGTCCAACCTTAGAAGTTTAATACAAAAAGGTTTTTTAATGATTGAGGAAAGTCAACAAGAGTCCATTTTGTTTGAATATTACTCATTAAAGCCGCTATGGGAAAAACTATATACTTATTTAATGAATGAAAACAACCGAAAAGTCCAAGAGCAAAATAAAAAAGAAGACGAAAGCCTTTATACTATTTTTGAAAACGAATTTGGTCGTCCGTTATCTCCTTTTGAATGTGAAACTCTTTCTATTTGGATTGATCAAGAAGATTATGATCCAACTATTATTAAAGCTGCGCTAAGAGAAGCTGTTATGTCAGCAAAACTGAATTTTAGATATATAGACCGAATTCTATTTGAGTGGAAGAAAAACGGTATTCGGACGATCGATCAAGCAAGGAACCATTCAAGAAAGTTCCGCCAACATCAAGGAAATTCAAATAATAAGCCAGATCAGCAAGAGGAGTATCAAAGAAAGGTACCTTTCTATAATTGGCTTGACAATTAGAGAATTATTTTTTATTGATAGAAGGTGAAAATGATGTTAACAAAAGTACAAATCCGAGAATGTTTGGATACGATAGGTGACATGTTTCCTGATGCACATTGTGAATTAGTACATGAAAATCCTTTTGAATTAGTCATCGCTGTTGCCTTATCAGCCCAATGTACAGATGCATTGGTTAATAAAGTAACGAAAGACTTATTCAAAAAATATAAAAAACCTGAAGATTACCTAGCAGTTTCACTTGAAGAACTACAATCAGATATAAAATCAATTGGATTGTATAGAAATAAAGCGAAAAATATTCGAAAGCTATGTGAAGCATTGCTTGAACATTATAATGGTGAAGTACCAAATGATCACACAGAGTTAACAAAACTTGCTGGGGTTGGCAGAAAAACAGCGAATGTCGTCATGTCTGTTGCATTTGGTGAGCCCGCGATAGCAGTGGATACTCATGTAGAGAGAGTGAGTAAGAGACTTGGTATATGCAGGTGGAAGGACTCTGTTTTAGAAGTAGAGAAAACACTAATGAGGAAGGTACCTAAAGAAGAATGGTCAGTTACACACCACAGACTTATCTTTTTTGGTAGATATCATTGTAAGGCTCAATCGCCTAAATGTGAGGTTTGCCCATTATTACATTTATGTAGAGAGGGTCAAAAGCGAATGAAAAAGGAAAAAGCATCGAATGCAAAGTAAAAAGATGATGTGGAAAATTCCTTCTCCCTTTCATTACCCACCTTTTTATACTAATAAAGAGTATTTTCATCAACTAGATAATAAAGATATAATCCAGATCCTATCAGACGAACCTTTTTATTTTGATATGTTATTTTTTCTAGATGAAAAACTAGAATTCCATCCTTGGGAAGATCCTAAGGGTTTTGTTTCGCTTGTGTTTGATGAATGGAAAAAGGTAAAGGGAATAGCAAGAGAAACATTTAAGCAAAAAGGAAAAAATGAAAAATCGGAACGATTACTTGTCCATTGTCTTTCTCTCTTTATTATTTGTTTATTTTGGTTAAATAAATCTCCTGTAAAAGGACTTCATTCTTCTTATATGGTACTATCTAATTTGCAGAGAAAGCCTGTAAACTGCGAAGAACGACTATTATTTATTATATCTAAACCGACCCAATATCATGCGTTTATACAGCTCGAACAACTTTTTAGTGAGTGTGAAAAATTGTTTGCAAAGGCAATCGCATTAAAACAGATTTAAAGAGATTATTCGTTAGGAATAATCTTTTTTTGTGCGTAGAAATTTTAAAGGTAAAAAAGAAGAACCAATCAAGGATTGGTTCTTCAAAGCAAATGTCTTTTACCTATTGGCCTTCTTCTTGTTCTTCACCATCTTCATTACTTCCATTATTACTTCCGTTATTATTTCCGTTTGTGTTGGAAGGAGGGACCGTTGTTTCTACATCAGGTAACGTTGGTGTTTCACCACTATTTTGATCTTGGTTATCTTCGGCAGGTTGATCACCTTGGCCATCCTCTTGGTTATTATCTTCTGTATTGCCATTTTGATTGTTCCCGTTATTCCCATTGTTTCCGTTGTTACCTTCCTCGCCTGTCTGTGGCTCTTCAACAGATTCATCTTCAGGTAATTCTGGTACATCAACCTCAGGCTCTGGAACCTGTACCTTTGTCGCTGCAGCATCACTGCGATTATTTTTATCATTATCACTTACCGCGACTACTTGGTAAGAATAGATTGCTCCAGGTATAACGTCAGTAATTGTAAAACTCTTGTTCTTTGAATTGTCTACAACTTGATAAGGTCCCTCATCAATGGATTGTTTTACTTCAAATGTAACATTCTCTGTATTACTGTATTCCCAGTTTACACTGATGGAGTTTGTAACTTGATCATAATTGATCGATAAATTTGATGGTTTTTCAAGTTTTTCATATTTTTTTGATACCTTAGTTGGCTCAGATCCTTTAACAAAATACTCATACGTTATTCTGCTAGCTGGAGTGTATTTACTAGCTAAAACAGCAGGATTTGAGCCTTTTTCGATCGCTTTTTCAACAACACTGCTTGGTTGTTCAAAATCGGATTTGTCGTTACCTGCTATTTCTAAGAATACCTCTCTAAACATCGCTCTCGCCAATCGTTGGTCAGTTGAATCCAGGTATACTTTCTCACTATCTTTCGAAATATTATATCCAGTCCAAACTGCTGCTGTATAGTTTGGGTTGTATCCAACAAACCAAGCATCTTTTGCAGCTCCAGAAGGAACATTGTATTTTGCTTTGTCTTCTTCAGTAAAATTCGTTGTACCTGTTTTACCAGCTATATTTACACCGGATATTTGAACAGATTTTCCTGTGCCGTATTCCACAACAGATTTCATCATATCAGTAACCATAAACGCTGTATAATCACTCATTGCTGGTTCTGGATCTGGAGCAAGACTAATTTCTGTTCCGTCACTTAACACAATTTTCTTAACTGCATGTGGTTCATTATAAATCCCGTTGTTACCAAATGCACTGAAGGCACCAGCCATTTGAAGGGGAGAAACCCCCTTAGAAAATCCTCCAATAGCATATGGTTCATAAATTTCATCTAGCGGGATACCTAAACCTTGGGCAAATTTTTGTGCTTTTTCTAACCCGACTTCTTGAAGTGCTTTTAAAGCCGGAATATTTCTAGAATCAGCTAATGCATCTCGAATGGACATTACCCCTTTATAGCTACGATCCCAGTTATTAATAGGAGTTCCATCACTATATGTGTACGGTTCATCAACAATTTGTTTGTAAGTTGACCACTTTTCATGCTCAATAACTGGCCCATAATCTAAAACAGGCTTTATGGTTGAGCCTGGTTGGCGTCTAGTATCAGTAGCATAGTTATAGCCGCCAACTGGCTGATTTCGGCCGCCGCCAATAGCACGAATTTCTCCAGTCTTTGTATCGATTAAGGCGATTCCTGCTTGAAGTTCGTCATCAGGGAAATTTACAGCATCTCCATTTAAAACATTCTCAACAGTATCCTGTGCATCAGGATCTAGTGTTGTATAAATCTGTAATCCTGCAGATCCTGCATCAATATCTGTTTTTTCCTTTACTTCTTCAATTACTTCTTCTACAAAAGCATGGTATGGATTAGCTTTTTCACTATCTTCAATCACAGTTGATTGAACGGGAATACTTTTTGCTTCTTCTGCTTCAGCTTCTGTAATGAACCCGTGTTTTGCCATTAGTGTTAAAACAATATTACGTCGTTTTTCAGCACTTTCCGGATTTGTTCTAGGATTATAGTTATTCGGACTTTGCGGAATACCTGCAATCATTGCTGCTTCATGAAGCTCTAATTCACTTAAGTCTTTACCATAAAATGATTCCGCTGCTTGTGCCACACCATAGACATTGCCTGGAAAATAGATTTTATTTAAATACATTTCAAGTATTTCTTGCTTAGAATATTTCTGTTCCAGTTGAAACGAAAGCCATAATTCTTGCACTTTACGTGTAATGGTTTTTTCTGTTGTTAATAGAGAGTTCTTAATAACTTGCTGAGTGATTGTACTTCCACCTTCAGCTCCAAACCCTTCCTGAATATTGGCAACAAGAGCCCCGCCAAGACGTATAATGTCAACGCCATTATGATCATAAAATCGAGCATCCTCTGTAGCTAAGACAGCATTTTCGAGAACTTTAGGAATATCTTCGTATGGAACATAGGTACGCTTAACTTGCCCGAATTCGGTAATTTCCTCACCATTCATATCGTATATTTTCGATGAAAAAGAATCTTTTAGTTTTTTATCATCTAAAGGAGGTGCTCCTGCAACCATCACAGCAAATGTCACACCACCGGCCAGCATACCAACAATTCCAATTGCTAATAAACTGATAAGGATTTTTTTCCATAAGCCGGTTTTCTGCTTTGTGTTTTTCTTAGAACCTTGTTGAGCCTGATTTCTTCTTCGTTCTTCACGACTCTTATATTGTTCAGACATGTAATACCAACCTTTCATTATAGGCTTTACGCATTGCTTTCTTTGATCAGATCAATTTGTTTTAATTTAAAGATCTTTAAAAATATAGTTTATCTATAATCTTAATATAGTCAATCCTTGCTTGATATCCGGTAGGGATGATATGGCCGTTTTCGTTTAATTCTTTTATTGTTATGGATTTTCTACCGCCATTTAGCTGCCGATCCCAAAATGTTAACAGATGTTTAGAATCCAAATAATAAAATTGATTGAACGCAGATAAAATAACAAAACAAATCCCGTTTTGATTTAGGACATTTTTCATATGTTCAATTTGATGAGCATGAAAATTTTGGAGTGGAAAAGATGTTTTGTTTTTAGTTTCCTTTGCTTCAAAATCAATATATTTTCCACGATAAATACCGTTATAATCTGTTGTTGAACTCTGCTTAAAATAAGCTTCTTTTATCACTGCAGCACTTCTTCTAGGATAGTCTACATTCACAATTTGTACAGGTGTTGGTTTTTTATGTATGACAGCTACTTGATTTTCAAGATAATATTTATTCGTTTCGTTTAAATCATCTTCAAGTGACATACCTCGGTTACTGTAGGTAATAGAAGGTGGCTGTTTTTTCTTTTGTTCAACCTTTGGCTGATAAGGCTTTCCGTTAGGATAACGAAAAATCATATTTTACCTCCTCTTTAAAACTACTACCTATCATACCAAAAAAAATGAAAAAGGAATGATAAAAAAGTTTCAATTTTGTTAATGCGTACATACTTCTTCATTTGGAAACGATAAAAGTATGAGGAGTGTACATGATGAAAAATGCTAAAAAAATAGCTGAACTTGAAATTAATGAACCGTTAATACTAACTCGTATTCATCAAAAAATTGAGATCCATAATCGTGATAATATTGCGAGAACAAGTGCCTATGAAAAGTTTTATTTTAAACACCCTGAGATTAAATGGGCATTTCTAGCAAGCATGGTATCCAGAAATGCAGGTTGGAATATGACAGATCTAGAAGGTTACTGGTTTCGAAAGGCGCTTAATCAAGAAAAAAGAACCTTATTGTTTATGACATATGAACGTGCAAATTGGCTAATCTTTCAGGATGCATATCCACAATTGCTTCTTTATGAGTATTCAAAACTGTATCAAAAGTCTTTATTTAAACTTCTTTTACATTTTGATGTTTCACAATTTATGGTAGGAGAATGGGAATTCTTTTGGAAACATCAAAAACTTGATCGCTTAATGACAGCTCTTATCATTAACGAACAAAATGTTATACAGCAACCAATTATGAACCAGAACTTATATAAACGAAAGGTCTTTCATTCGGCCCCATATATACTTCAGGATTTGCTCCATTTCAGTACGGTCATTTTTCCAAGTTTGCAAGGAAAATTATTTGGATTTTCTGTAAATAACTTTCAAACCCTAACAAATCGAATTGATTTAGGCAAAAGGTTAGGGTGGCTTTTGTTTCATTCAGGCTTATATCAGCAGTTTGAGGCTTTTGCAAAAGCCGTTCCACATACAGGCTCAAGATATGATTATGAAAAATTCTTTCCCGAAAATAGAAGAAGGGAAACACCTTTATTACGGGCAGCATACCCAATCGTTTCACATTCATTAGACGGATTAAGAGAAGATTGGTTTCATGGGCAAAGTACAAAAAAATGGTTTAAGGAAAAGAAAATACCTAGAAATTATGAGTTAACAGATTGGTTTAAACATAAACAGGACCAATTACATCTATTAACTTTGTTACAGGAATATTGGAGAAATAGATAAAGTTAATAATTAGAAAACCATTGAGTGTCGCGAATTCCTAAGTTTTTATTGTGTTACCTCCTATAATATTCCATATTTAAGTATAAAAAAGCAAGGCTAAATGCCTTGCTTTAGTGCTATTAAGTAGAAGGACGATTCGGACCATCTAATTTTTTGTCCGTAGGAATTTTTGTTTTGTCTTCTGCCATTTGTTGTTTCCCTTTAGGTTTTTTTGCCATCTATAGCACCTCCCACCATTATTTTGTGCGATCCTAGTCATTTCCATACAAGTCAAAAGTAGTTGTCGAAATATGTACATTTTCACTTTCTTTGCCGAATAGAAACTAGTTTTGTCAAGCATGGAGGGGGGAAGGATTAAACGCCGAATACATAGCGATAGAGGAGGGAGAATGATGAATAATATGATTGAAAAAAGTGTAATTGAAGAAAAATTAGCAGAGTTAGAATATGAGTTATTAAAACTAGAGATGGCTTTAGAAAACAAAGTAACTTCAACAATCACTGAGAATAAAATAATGGAAAAAGCTAATCAGATTGATCGTCAGTTAACAGCAGTTTCAAATGAATCAATTACCAACAAAGCACATCATAAACAAGATCATTATAAACAATATCAGTTCCCTATCGCTGCATCAAATGCTTAATAAAGTCAAAAAAGTGTATTATGGGAGAGAATTTGATATGATAAGCTTGAGGTGAAAAAATTGAGCTATATAAATCTGATCAAATCCTCTCAACATCTGTTAGAACTTTTACAAGAAAGCAAAGAACGATTCAAATCTTTTCAAGAAAAACCTGAAAAATCAGAAGCGTATTTTTATAATCAAGTAAAACCAAATTTTGAGATGATGAAAGATAAATCGAACGTATGGGAACAGCTTGCATTAGAATGGATAAAGAAGGAAAAACCAAAATATATCCATCCTTCTCAAATTGAATCAGCGGTGGAAAATGTAGAACAAGTTATTCTTCAATCGTTTTATAAAGACATAAATAAACAACGGTTTAATAACCTTCATCATTCTGTTGAATATTTATTAAATAATATCATGAATGAGATAGAAGAAAAGGGCGCCTCAAATTGAGTACGTCCTTTTTATGTCCATTATTATTCATCAATTTTAACACTTACTGGACGTTCGGTTTCTGTACCTACAGTTTTTATATCATAACCTACACGTTCTGTTTCTTTAGCTGCAACTTCCTGTCCGTGTTCGGGAATTGTAGGAGCATGTCCTTTTTCTTTATGATTAAAATGTTTACCTCGTGCCATTTCGTAACCTCCTTTACATGATTCTTTCCTAATATGAGCTAATGAAACGATATTCATGTATGAACAATAATAAAATAGTTTGAACTCATTTAATAACCACATTCTTACGTATCACGTAATAGGCAAATGATTCATATGATAAAGTAACTTTAATGAGTCATTGGGAGGTTATTCTCATGCAACAAGCATATCCATATTTCAATAGAAGATCACGGAGAAGACAAAATGAGTACTTCCAAACGTATCCATATTATGAACAGCAATCAGTTGGATATAACCCGCAATACATGAATCCAATGTTTTCTCAACCAGAATTTCCGTATCATCAAAACGGATTTCAACAAACATACCAATCATATCAACAACCCTATGGAGGCGGTGCTCCTTATAACGGAAATGTCGAAAATAACTTTATGAATCATCCGTACCCTACACCATATCCTAAGCCTATGCCTTATTTTAAGCAACCTCACCCTAGTGGACTTCAGAATGTCTTATCACAATTTAAAAAATCTGATGGTCAATTAGATATTAATAAAATGATGGATACAGCTGGTCAAATGATGAATGCTGTTAATCAAATGGGCGGACTATTTAAAGGAGTCACATCAATGTTTAAATAGTGTAAAGTTTTTAATAGGAAAACAAAGGGACTGTCCTGTCAAGACATTCCCTTTGTTTCCATGATTACCTGAGGTCTTTATTCGTATATTTTTTGGCAAGGAGTTCTTTTACTTCACGGTAAGATAGTCCAGATTGTGCATTTAACCTTTTAACTTCCTCTACATTTGTATTTGAGTATTGTTTTGTACTAAAATGTTGCATGAGATTCATTACCTCTTTGTTTGTCTTCCATCCGTTCTTTTCTCACCCTTAAAGCAAAATTTGCTGTTTGAAGATTGGAAATAGCGATGGAGTTTTCTGGACAAGCAAACTCGCCATTTTGATGAGACTTTAATTGATCAATGAGAACACTAATGACATCTTCAACTTGACAGCCATTAATACCTTCACGATCTATAGCCCCAGTTTGGAATTTAATATTAATGTAGTGATTGCTGTTTCTATTCATATGGACCTCCTCAGCTATATTAGCAGCTCATACACTTCATTTAGCTGATTACCTCTTATAAAATCCTGCTCATTGAATGCATATTTTATTTCATCAGGCAAAACATTGTTTAGAAATTGAATCTCATCTTCATCAAGAATCCGGACAAAATCCAATTCAGAGTGAAAATCCCCATTCGCTAATTTTGTTGTAATTCTCTTACATACAGAGCTTCTATCGTAGTTCGACAATGCTTCTCTTAAGTAACCGAGGGTAAAATCCATTATAATCATTCCTTAAAAAAATTTTCAAACGTAGCTGTATCTGAACCATTAGTTGCATAAGGGTTATCTTCTGTAATGTTATCCTTGTCCAAGTTCGTTTTAATAACGAGAGAAGGAGAAGGAGATGCCTCAGCTATTAATCGGTCATCAAGCTCTTTAAAATCAGGTAGTTTTTCACATTTCTTCGTCATTATCTTTGCACCTCCTTTTTTATTGTGTGATTTGAATCGTTTTTCTCTCACGACAATTTTTGGATTTTTTTATACGTGTAAAACAAAGTGATTGAGTCATCATAAAATAGGAGGTGATGATATTGAGAAAGAGCATACGTAAAGATCGTCAAGCGACAACTTCAGCCAGGGATTTAGCAAAAGATCCGACTCCTGAAGAAAATCCAAAGTATGGAAGTAAATCTCATAAAAATAGTTAAAGAAATAAAAAACGCCCGCTCTCATGTCGGTTATTATTTTCCAACGAGAGTCGAGCGTTTTTCATTCGGTTTCAAGTGCAACCTATTTACGAAACTTTGTTATACATTGTAGAATAATTACATAGAGTCATCCTCAAGAAAAATTTGTTTTGATTTTTTGGGAATTGTAACAAGCAAAGATCCATTTCTATATTTGGTTTTTATCTCATGCTCTTCCACCTTATAAGGTAGAACAATGGTCTTTGATAAACTATCAAGCGACGAGAAACTTCTAAATGTTGAAGAATTTTCGTTATATTCGTTAATTTCCTCGCGATTTGTAATGGAAATGGTCAGATATTGATCAAAGAGCTCAAGTTTTATTTGCTCTTTTTTTACAGGTGGAATTTGCATATCAATAACGCAAGTTTGATCCGTTTCGTAAGTATTAACATCTATTGATTTTTGCGGAAAAGAACCTTCAAACAACGAATCAAATTCATTCATAAATTGTTTAATCGGTTCTGAACGAAAAAAATGATCAACTATTTGAAAAAAATCCAAATGGTCGAATTGAGAATCAAGTTGATTGTTAGTTGGCTCATTTTTCTTTCTCATGATTACGCCTCCTTACCATGGTATGTCAGAGTATTATATGTGGAGAAAGTTTGAAATGTTATTCGATTGTAAAAAAATACCTTTTTGTAAATTTAATGTAAAGGGAGATAAATGATATGCTTAGATCGATTTTTGGAAAAAAAGAAAAAAGAACAGTTGAAGCTTTATATGCACCAATAACTGGAACTGTTATAGAACTTGAAAATGTACCAGATCCTGTGTTTTCCCAAAAATTAATGGGAGAAGGAATTGCAATACAACCTTCAGAAGGTAAAGTTGTAGCACCAATTGATGGACAAGTTATTCAGGTCTTTCATACAAAGCATGCAATTGGCTTTCGCTCGGATTTAGGAATAGAATGGCTTATTCATATTGGGCTTGAAACAGTGAATTTAAATGGTTTGGGTTTTGATGTGACCGTCAAAGAAGGACAGAGGGTAAGAGTAGGGGATCCAATAATGACATTTGATCTTAGAATGATTAGTGAAAAAGCCGCTAGTACTATTACACCAATTATTATTACTAACTCTGATATTGTGAAAAATATTGAGTACCAATCAAGTAAAAATGTGATAAAAGGATCAACACATATTGCAAATGTGCATCTTAAATAAAATACGACTTAACCGAAAGCAGATTCATTCTGCTTTTTCTTTTTGGAACGGAAATTTAGATATAGAAGTCTATTTCTAAACAATACCACTTTATTTACGAACGTTTATTCGCTAGAATAGAAAATAAAAGCTACATACTTCTAAAAGGTAGTGAAAGAAAATGGAATTTAGAAAATCATTAGAAAGCATTCTTCATGTATTAAAAACGAATCATCAATTTAATGAACAAATTGTACATTGGCATACCATTCCAGCTAAAGAGGCTGAACTTGTAAATCTTCCAATCGAAATTGATAAACGTTTAAAAAATGCACTGGAAAATAAGGGGATATCAAAGCTTTATACACATCAATTTGAAGCCTATCAGTTAGCGGAACAAGGTAAAAACTTAGTTGCTGTAACGCCTACAGCATCAGGGAAAACACTTTGCTACAATCTTCCTGTTTTACAACAGATCATAAGAGATGAAAAGAGCAGGGCACTTTATTTATTTCCTACAAAAGCATTAGCACAGGATCAAAAATCAGAGCTAAATGAAATCATTGAAGAAATGGGTGTTCAGGTTAATTCTTATACATATGACGGGGATACCTCACCAGCTATTAGGCAAAAAGTAAGAAAAGCAGGTCATATTGTCATTACAAACCCTGATATGCTCCATTCTGCTATTTTGCCTCATCATACAAAATGGGTTTCGCTTTTTGAAAATCTAAAATATATAGTCATTGACGAACTGCATATTTACAGAGGAATATTTGGAAGTCATGTTGCGAACGTTATTCGCCGGCTAAAACGAATTTGTCAATTCTATGGAAGTAACCCTCAGTTTATTTGTACGTCTGCAACGATTGCGAATCCAAAAGAATTAGCAGAAACCCTGACAGGAACGAACATGAATCTAATTTCTAAAAATGGTGCACCTGCAAGCAAGAAACATTTCATCTTTTATAATCCTCCAATCGTTAATAAGCCACTTAACATTAGAAGAAGTGCAACATTAGAGGTGAGAAGGTTAGCGGGAGAGTTCTTGAAAAATAAAATTCAAACGATCGTGTTTGCTCGTAGTCGTGTTCGAGTTGAAATTATATTAACGTACTTACAAGAATTAATAAAAAACGAGCTTACAAAAAAATCGATCCGGGGATATCGCGGAGGATACTTGCCAAAGCAACGCAGAGAAATTGAAAAAGGACTGCGAGATGGAGAAGTATTGGGAGTAGTAAGTACAAATGCACTTGAATTAGGTGTTGATATCGGAAGTCTACAAGTATGCATAATGACAGGCTACCCAGGAACAATTGCAAGTGCGTGGCAACAAGCGGGAAGAGCTGGAAGAAGACAAGGTGAGGCCGTCATTTTAATGGTCGCAAGCTCTAGTCCTCTTGACCAATACATTATTCAAAATCCTCGTTATTTCTTTGAGCAAAACCCGGAAACGGCCATCATTAACCCCGATAATTTAGTTGTACTAGTAGACCATTTAAAGTGTGCAGCATTTGAATTGCCGTTTAGGGATGGTGATACATTTGATGGGGTGGAACTAGAAGATATATTACAATTTTTGGCGGAGGAACGAGTGTTGTATCACAACAATCAAACCTATCATTGGATGAACGATTCTTTTCCAGCTCACAATATTAGTCTTCGTTCAGCCTCACAAGAAAACGTGATTATTATAGACCAATCTGATATTGCAAATGTAAAAGTGATCGGTGAAATGGACCGTTTTAGTGCTATGACTCTACTTCATGATGAAGCGATTTATTTACATCAAGGTGTACAATTTCAAGTTGAAAAACTAGATTGGGAAGAGAAGAAAGCATTTGTTAGAGAAGTAGATGTTGATTATTTTACAGATGCAAACCTAGCTGTACAATTAAAAGTACTTGAAGAGGATCTAACAGTTGAAAAAAACAATGCTGTTTTTGGTTATGGGGATGTAACGGTACAGGCAATGGCAACGATCTTCAAAAAAATAAAATTTGATACACATGAAAACATTGGTTCAGGGCCGATTCACTTACCTGAAGAGGAACTTCATACAAATTCCGCTTGGATGAGCTTACATTCCAGTATGATAGAACATTTGGGTGAAAAACGTATAGAGGAATCTTTGATAGGTGTAGCACATGTAATACAACATGTTGCACCTTTAAAGGTGATGTGTGATCCTTCTGATTTACATGTTGTCGCCCAAATAAAGGCGATTCATAATAGTAAGCCAACGATTTTCCTTTATGATCGTTATCCAGGTGGAGTAGGTCTTTCGAAAAAAATTTATGAAACAATGGAGCCTGTTCTATTGAAAGCAATGAAAATGATTGAGCAATGCCCATGCTATGCAGGCTGTCCATCATGTATTGGTGTTGAAGGCTCCTCTGAAACGATGAAAAAAGACGCTTATTTTCTTTTAAGCATTTTAAAGGATGAAGCAAATGTCATTAAAACATAAACTAAATCGATTAAAAAAACATGTCATACGAGAAGAAGCAGAGGTAATATCTGATAGCCTCCCTAAAGATCCTATAAACGAGCAATGGGAGGAGTATCAAACATCTGTTTTTTCTTATGATAGTCAATACTGTTTGGTAAGAGAGGTTGTATATCCGCTTGATTACCAGCACGGGCATTATAAATTAAGTGAATTTAAAGAAATTGTGACAAAATGGAATGAAAGTGAATTGAATCACCCGCTTTCTTCCAAACAACATTATCCCAGTGATTTGTTTTTCTTTGATACAGAAACAACAGGATTAGGTGGGGGAACAGGAAATACGATATTTTTATTAGGGCAAGCTCAGGTGCTGGATGATTGTGTGATTGTGAAACAACACCTGCTACCAAAACCGGGAAATGAAGTCGCTCTTTATCAAAGTTTTTTACAAGGAATTAATAGTAAAACCCTTGTTACGTATAATGGTAAAGCTTTTGATTGGCCACAGGTAAAGACAAGGCATACTCTAATTCGAGAGCAAGTTCCAAGTCTTCCTCCCTTTGGTCATTTTGATTTATTTCACGCAGCACGAAGACTTTGGAAAAATGAATTGGAATCAGTTAAACTTTCAAAAGTGGAAAGTGATATATTAGGAATTCATAGAGAAAATGATATCCCTGGATTTTTAGCACCGATGATCTATTTTGAATTTGTTAAACAACAAAAACCAGAAATCATAACAGGAGTATTAAAGCATAATGAAATAGATGTATTATCACTTATTACGTTGTATATTCACCTTTCAACGAAATTACTGAATATTAATAGTAAGACAACGAGCGCAGAGCACTATGAAATTGCAAGGTGGCTAGAATACATAGGTGATAATAAATCAGCACTTCATGCATACACTTCATTTGTTAAAAAAGAATCAGCACAAGAACCTAAAGCAAAATTAGCTTTATCACTCCTTTACAAAAAGCAAAAAAATTGGAAGCAAGCTGTGTTGCTTTGGCAAGAAATTTTGAGTGATTCTAATTCAAAAGAGGTATCTTTAAAAGCATTATTGGAATTAGCTAAATATTATGAACATCAGGAGAAAAATTTTATAAGAGCATTAGAGTATACTGAAATGGTATCTCAACTCATATTAGAAAGTAGCGAGTTAAATAGTTTAATAGAAAATGATGGAATAAAAAAAAGGAAAGAAAGAATTAATAGGAAATATCAAAAAAATATTACCCGGGGAAGCGCAGAAATTGAGTAATTTCGCCAATTTTTTGACAAAATCATGAATTTTTTCGAAAGGTATAAATAAGAATTGTAGGTTTATAGGGAACGATGTAAAATAAGGGACTGTAGTTATTTTTTTAAAGGGGAGAAGAATAGCAGTGTATAAAAGTGTTTTATACTTATTTTTCATCGTCATCGTGTTAACAATCGTCATTCTTACTAATTTTAAAGACAGCTTTTTTACATTTCTATAAAAATTAGGTTTTTGTATTAGTACATGTATATACCTTTCATCATAGGCTAAAAGTGTAAGACACGATAAAAAGATGAAAGGAGAATGTTACATGCATTGTAAACCAAAAGTAATGGCACCGATTGTACACCCAACAAAATGTTGTGTAAACAATACGTATTCTGAAACAATCGTACCACACATCCATCCACAGCACACAACAACTGTAAACCATGAGTTCTATAAACATCAACACTATTTCCCTCAAACACAATCTGTACAAAATGAGGTTACACATCAACACTTTAACGTGTATGGTCCAACACCAGGATTTGGACCAGGACCAGGAGCAGGTCCAGTTCCGCGACCAGGTTTCGGTCCAGGGCCATTCTTTAGATAACACAAAGGAACTGAGGAGCTGAAGTTCAGCTCCTTTCGTGTTTATTTCAGAAAGCATGACAAATTATGCCATAGGGAGTTTTTAATCCATTAGTTTGTCGACAGGTAAGGAAAAAGTATTATATTTAATAATCAACTAACATTTCCGTTATAATAAGAGAAAAAGTTCGTATAATGATATAGGTGATCGGATGAAGGTTCTAACGATTTCAGGTTATAAATCCCATGAATTAGGTATTTTTAAGAATGACGATAAAAGTGTGGATTATATTAAAAAGGCAATTGAAAAGCCTTTGCTTGGATTTTTAGATGAAGGATTAGAATGGGTGCTCATAAGTGGTCAAATGGGAGTCGAGTTATGGGCAGCAGAAGTAGTTTTTGAGCTTCAATTACACTTTCCTGAGTTAAAACTAGCCATTCTTACCCCATTTCTTAACCAAGAATCGAAATGGAATGAAAGCATCAAAGAATATTATGATTTTATTATTTCACAGGCAGATTTTGTGGACAGTATTACCAAAAGGGAGTATGAAAGTCCTTTGCAATTTAGACAAAAAAATCAATTTCTAGTAGACAAAAGTGATGGATTATTGCTTGTCTATGATGAGGAAAAAGAAGGATCTCCTAAGTTTTTATTAGAAATAGCAAAGAAAAAACAACAGGTAACATCATTTATGATCAATACAATTAATTTCTTTGATTTACAAAGTGTTGTTGAAGAAGAAACAATGAAAAACAGTGATTTTTGGTAAAAAATATACGTAATTTACTAAAAATTAAAGACAATGAAATTGACAATTCACATAATTTCTGAAAAAATATAGGGTGATGACTTCGCTATAATTGAGGTGAAAGATATGCTTTCAGATAAAATAAAATTAACTGCTAAAGAAATTTTAGAAAAAGAATTTAAAACAGGTGTTAGAGGCTACAAGCAAGAAGAGGTAGATAAATTTTTAGATCTAGTTATTAAAGACTATGAAACATTTCACCAAGAGTATGAGGACTTGCAGCAAGAAAACTTACGTTTGAAAAAGCAGTTGGATGATACATACAAAAAACAAACACCTGTTCAAACAAATACTACAAACTTTGATATTTTAAAACGATTATCAAATTTAGAGAAGCATGTGTTTGGCAGTAAACTGTACGATTGATCCACCAATTATTTCCACTTGTTTTGTGTACCATGATTAGGTATACTAATGATACTGTTTCGTTAATAACGTTCAGGTAATCGCTGCAGTCTTTAGGATTGTAGAGGAAAGTCCATGCTCGCACGGTGCTGAGATGCCCGTAGTGTTCGTGCCTAGCGAATTCATAAGCTAGGGCAGTCAAGATTGATTGGCTGACGGCAGGGAAAAAGCCTAAGTCCATTTGGATATGGCTTGACTACCTTGAAAGTGCCACAGTGACGGAGTCTTGCGAGAAATCGTAAGAGTGGAACGAGGTAAACCCCACGAGCGAGAAACCCAAATTATGGTAGGGGCACCTTCTTGGAGGAATTTGAACAAAGAGAAGGACAAAAGCATTTCTGCTTTTGTAGATAGATGATTACCACCTGAGTACGAGGCTAAGCCGCTTGTAGTACGATGGAACAAAACATGGCTTATCGAACGTTATTGAAATCAGTATCATTTGATAAAGAACAGGGGCTGATCAAATCAGCTCCTTTTTATTTGTCTAGGAAATTATAAAATTTTTGAACTGTCCAAGGCGCTTGCGCTTTTGTTCTTAGGTTATTTTGTTAGTTAGACTTGGATATTTATGAAGAAAATGGTCGAGGATATATAATGATTGACTTGAAAAAAGCTACATAAGGGTAGGGTTGGTAATGAAAAATTTAACATTAATCGCAACCTCGGCAATGGGACTAGAAGCCATAGTTGGGAAAGAAGTAAAAGATTTAGGGTATGAAGGCAAAGTTGAAAATGGAAAGGTTACTTTTGAAGGAGACGAGTTAGCGATCTGTCGTTCTAATCTTTGGCTTCGTACTGCAGATCGTATTAAAATAAAAGTCGGCGAATTTCAGGCAAACACATTTGATGAATTATTTGAAAAAACAAAGGCATTGAATTGGGGAGATTATCTTCCTGAAAATGCTGAATTTCCCGTTATCGGAAAATCGGTAAAATCGACATTAGCTAGTGTTCCTGATTGTCAAGGCATAGTCAAAAAAGCGATTGTGGAAAAATTAAAATCACACTATAATACTACAGGGTGGTTTAAAGAGGATGGACCCTTGTATCGTATTGAAGTTGCATTATTAAAAGATGTTGCAACAATTACGATTGATGCAAGTGGCGCTGGTTTACATAAACGCGGATTTCGAATTGAGCAAGGTGGTGCTCCATTAAAAGAGACATTAGCCGCTGCGCTTGTCCTTCTAACAAGATGGACTCCAGATCGACCATTTGTAGATCCTTTTTGCGGTTCTGGTACGATTCCGATTGAAGCAGCACTTATCGGTCAAAATATTGCACCTGGATTTAATCGTGAGTTTGCCTCTGAAGCCTGGGAATGGATCGGAAAAGAAAAGTGGGAGTTGGCACGACAAGAGGTTGAAGATAAAGCGAATTATGACCAACAACTAGATATTCTTGGCTCTGATATTGATCATCGAATGGTCAATATTGCGAAAGGGAATGCAGAAGAAGCAGGTTTTGGGGACATAATTTCATTTAAACAAATGCAGGTGAAAGATTTTACGACAACAAAAGAATTCGGTGTAATAGTCGGGAATCCCCCTTATGGAGAACGATTAGGAGAAAAAAGAGAAGTGGAGCAAATGTATAAGGAGATGGGGCAAGCATTTTCTAAACTAGACACCTGGAGTATTTATATGCTTACTTCTCATGAAGGATTTGAACAGTTTTATGGAAAGCCTGCAACAAAGAAACGAAAACTTTTTAATGGCTTTATTAAAACTGATTACTATCAATACTGGTCTGCCATTCGACCTCCACGAAATAAATAGAATTTGTTTAACAATAAATAATAGGATACAACAATTCAAATGTCCTTGTTATACTATTTTAAAAGGAGGTGGCTTAGTTTGTCATCATTATCAGATATTTTAGGTCCTAAGTATTTTGCTCTTGAAGCAGCACGTGTGGACGCTAGCCCAACAGAAATCATTATTACGAATGATGGAGGAAATACATATTATATTGTAACTCCTGACAACTTAACGGATGAATTAATAGATCAGGGGTTTAAAAAAGTAGAAGAGTAGGCACTACTGATAATTTCTCTTGATATACTTAATATTCAATATAGTATAGAAACCGCACTTAAAAAGAGATTCAACATAATGTTTGAGTCTCTTTTGCTTTTATGATCTAACCCTCCTAAAAAATTTATTCCTTATCGACTCTAGAGAATAAACATTCTTCAATTTGTAAATCATATAATTTATAGAAGTTAAATTTCTAAATAATGGAATAAATTTGTGATTATGGATTAAATATAATTATCCATATTATTCTCTAAAGAGGAGGGGGAGAGATTTGTACGAAAACCAGGAGTTTCACTTAATAAATAAGGCTCTACTTTCAACTAAAAAATCATTAGAGGATGCAACCGGGAGTGAATCAGAGGCCGTTCTTCAAATTGGTCAAGCTAAAGAAGATATGATTCGGGCATTATCCCACATTACATCTATTGACCATCAATTAATTTTCGAAACAATGCTCGATCAAGATAAAGATTTCAATAATGTGTAGCCATTGTTGGCTGCCTCTTTTTTTTTACTTAAAAAATAGAGTTCGATATATAGCAATTGACTTTTTACCTATACAATAAGATAATTATTATTTGCGATTAATTTGAAATTTGTAATATGGAGGTAGCGTCTATGGTGACATCACGTTTGCCTTTTACCATATCAAAGGATGAGAGCTTTTACCAAGCCTTAAGCAATTGGATTGGAGATGTGTTTTACGACATCCTTCCTGAAAAAGGGTTTGAGTTAAGAGATGAACAAATTTTTATGGCTTTTCAGCTAGAGAAAGCATTTCAGGAAAAAAAAGTCATGTTCGCAGAAGCAGGGGTTGGTACTGGAAAAACAATCGTATACTTGCTTTATGCATTATCTTATGCTAGATATACAGGTAAACCGGCAATTATTGCTTGTGCAGATGAAACATTAATAGAACAACTAGTAAAACAAGAAGGCGATATTGCTAAACTATCTAAACATCTCGATATCAGGATGGATGTTAGATTAAGTAAAACCCATAGTCAATATTTATGCTTAAACAAATTAGATGATATCATCCAGCAAACTGGAGATGAAAAATACGTAGATCTTTATCGATCACTTCCAGATTTTGTCTATGAAAAAGGCGGGATGCAGCAATTTACTGCATATGGAGATCGTAAAGAATACGGGCATCTTTCTGATGAAGAGTGGGAAAATATAGGCTGGGACCCTTTTCAGGATTGCTTTACATGTTCGCAGAGACACCGCTGCGGTTTGACATTATCTCGTGATTATTATCGAAAAGCAACAGATATCATTGTTTGCTCTCATGATTATTTTATGGAACATATTTGGACATATGAGTCTCGTAAGCGAGAAGGACAAATACCATTGCTCCCGGAATATAGCAGTGTAGTATTTGATGAAGGACATCTTTTAGAATACGCGGCTCAAAAGGCTCTAACGTATCGAGTAAAACAGAGTACCTTGCAAATATTCTTAGAAAGATTATTGCAGAATGAAATTCGTGAAGAGCTAGCCTATTTAGTTGAAGATGCACTTGTAATCAATGATATGTTTTTTGATGATCTACAAGACTGTACAAGCATTGTCGAAGGGTCTAACCGATTACGTATTGATCGTAAAGGTAAGCTTCAACAAACAGCCCAAAACTTACATTCTAAATTATCTGAGATTAGTGAAGCACTCGTTTTTGAAGGCGAATTATACACAATTGGAGAATACGAGTTGAAAATTGTTGAAGAATTCATAGACCAAATGGAATATTCTTTAACGTTATTTAATAAAAACACAAATGCAGTTAGTTGGGTAGAGGTAAAGAATAGTGATTATACATTAGTTATTATGCCTCGTAAGGTTGAGGAAGTTTTAAAAGAAAAAGTTTTCTCGAAAAAGATACCAATTGTTTTTTCATCTGCAACATTATCTGATAATAAAGCATTCGAATTTATCGCGAGTAGCTTAGGAGTTCATGATTATTTATCATTTTCAGTTGATTCTCCGTTTGATTATGAAGAGCAAATGAATATCCAAGTTTTGAAAAAGGAAAAAGCTGAGGATAAATTCGAGTTAACAATTCAAGAATTGACGAAAACTGAGGGAAGAGGATTAATTCTTTTTCGTTCATTAAATGAATTAAAGTGGTTTAAGAAAAAAGTTTCAGAAACAAGTTTTCAGTATCCTGTCCTATTTGAAGGAGATAAGGAAATCAGTTCTTTAGTGAAGGAATTCCAAGAAAATGAACATTCAGTACTTTGTGCAGTACATCTTTGGGAAGGTCTCGATATTCCAGGTCCTTCCTTATCAAATGTTGTAATTTGGACATTGCCATTTCCACCTGATGACCCTGTATTTGAAGCAAAAAAATCGGATAAACGAGACCCTTATAGAGAAGTAGACATTCCGTATATGTTACTAAGATTAAGACAGGGAATCGGAAGGTTAATTCGTACAAGTAGTGATCAAGGCTCAATCACTATTTTCTACACGGAAAAAGAACAAGATGTTTTGACAATGGTTGAATCAGTTTTGCCTGTAAAACCGTTAATAATAGAATCATGACATAGGTTCTTCCTGCTAGATAGAACATCTAGCAGGGGGAACGGGTCTTTAATATAGTCTGTTTTTATCTGTTCATTCATAGAATAAACCAATGTGAATACATACCTAAAAACATTAATATTCATTATGGGAGTGAGAAAAGTGAGTCGACTAGAAAAAGAGTTTTTAGATTACATACGAAAAATGCAAGCTTATGAAGAAGCGATTAATGTCATGTATTGGGATTTGCGAACAGGTGCACCAAAAAAAGGAGTTCAACAACGATCTGAAGTAATTGGCATGCTTTCAACAGAGGCATTTGAAATGCTGGTTTCTGATCAAATGAATGAATACCTTACAGCTTTGTCAAAAGAAGGGGTTTATGAAAACCTGAAATTGATGACGAAAAAAGCGGTTGATATTCTAAAAAAAGAGTACATCAAAAATAAGGTCATTCCAAAAGAAGAATATCGAGAATATGTAACTCTATGCTCTAAGGCTGAGTCGATCTGGGAAGAAGCAAAAGAAAAGTCAGATTTTCAACTGTTTGCTCCTTATTTACAAAAATTGGTTGATTATAATAAAAAACTAATCGATTATTGGGGTTATGAAGGAAACAAATATAATGCTCTTTTAAACGAGTATGAGCCAGGAATTACTGTAGAAACATTAGATCGAGTGTTTTCACAGGTCCGTGATCGTATTGTTCCTCTAGTAAAGAAAATTTCAGAATCTTCCATAAAGCCAAATACAGGTTTCATCTTTAAAAAATTTACTAAAGAGAATCAAAAACAGCTTAGCGAGTTTTTGTTAAAGGAACTTGGTTATGATTTTGAAGCAGGTAGATTAGATGAAACCGTACACCCATTTGAAATAACCTTAAATCGGAATGATGTAAGGGTAACAACAAAATATGATGAGTATGATTTCCGTACAGCTATTTTCGGGACAATTCATGAATGTGGTCATGCAATCTATGAGCAGAATATATCACAAGAATTAGAAGGAACGTTATTATGCAGCGGAACATCAATGGGGATTCATGAGTCACAATCTTTGTTTTATGAAAATTTTGTAGGCAGAAACAAAGGTTTTTGGCGCCGCTATTTTGAAAAGTTAAAAGCCTATTCTAAAGACCAATTTAGTGAAGTAACTCTAGATCAATTTTATGAGGCAATTAATGAATCAAAGCCTTCTCTAATTAGGATTGAAGCAGATGAATTAACATATTGCCTTCATATCATGATACGGTATGAAATTGAAAAAGCATTGTTTAACGAAGAGGTCTCTGTTGAAGAGCTTCCTCGTATTTGGAATGAGAAATATGAGGAATATTTAGGCATTATACCTTCATCTGATGCTCAAGGTGTATTACAGGATGTTCACTGGGCAGGGGGAAGCTTTGGTTATTTTCCTTCCTATGCATTAGGATATATGTATGCAGCCCAAATAAAAAAAGCTATGGTAAAGGATCTTCCTAATTTTGATGAGCTTATCGAAACAGGTCAATTTAAAGAAATAAAGGATTGGTTAGCCTATAAAATTCACCAATTCGGCAGAACTAAACAGCCGCTAGAGATCATGAAGGATGTAACAGGAGAAGAATTAAATGCTCAACATTTAGTTGAATATCTTGAAGAAAAATATAAAAAGATTTACCAATTATAGTAGTTTATCTGTTGTTTTACGAATATTCACATAACAAAATGAAATAAAGTTCGTGTTTTTTATTGAAAAACTCTTGAAATAAACGAAAATATTGTTATAATTCTAGTTAATTGCATAGCACTCATATAATCGTAGGGATATGGCCTACAAGTTTCTACCGATCAACCGTAAATTGTTCGACTATGAGTGGAGTTACTTGTTGTTTTTTATGAACTTTTTATATCCTTGGATATAAAAAAGACGACATGCTTCACTTTTAGTTGAAGCATGTCGTCTTTTTTTGTTTTGGTAGAAAATATTTAGAAAATAAAATTAAGGGATAAAACGTTAGGAGGATACTTAATGAGGCTACTAAGAGAAAAAATCGAAAATGAAGGTATAGTTCTTTCTGACGGTGTTTTAAAAGTTGATTCATTTCTTAATCATCAAATTGATCCGGTGCTTATGAAAGAAATAGGATTCGAGTTTGCTAGACGATTTAAAGCCGAAGGAATAACAAAAATTGTCACAATTGAATCTTCCGGTATTTCTCCAGCAGTGATGGCTGGATTAGAGATGGGAGTAAAAGTCGTCTTTGCTAGAAAAAGAAAATCTTTAACACTAACTGACCAATTACTAGTCTCGTCTGTTTATTCGTTCACAAAACAAGAAGAAAATAATATTGCTGTTTCTAGTCAATTTTTGAGTAAAGATGATCGGGTCCTAATCATTGACGATTTCTTAGCGAATGGTGAGGCAGCAAAGGGGCTTATCGACATTGTCAATCAATCCGGTGCAGCGGTTATGGGTATAGGAATTGTGATTGAGAAGTCTTTCCAAAAAGGAGCAAAAGAGATAATGGATTTAGGCTATAGAGTAGAATCTTTGGCGAAAATAGCTTCTTTAAAAGAAGGGCAAGTTAGTTTTGTTGAACAGCTTGAGGAGGTAACAATATGAAACAGACAGCTAAAAATATTTCATTAGGGATTCAGCATGTACTGGCTATGTATGCTGGTGCAGTAGTTGTACCATTAATTGTTGGTAGCGCAATTGGGTTATCCGGCTCTCAATTAACGTATTTAGTTGCAATTGATATTTTTATGTGTGGGATTGCAACGTTTTTACAGGTTTGGAAAAATCGCTTTTTCGGAATTGGTTTACCTGTTGTATTAGGTTGTACATTTACGGCTGTTGGCCCAATGATTGCAATTGGTAGTGAATATGGTGTTTCTTCTATTTATGGAGCTATTCTTATCTCAGGGTTAATTGTTATTTTAATCTCATCTATATTCGGAAAATTAGTGAAGTTTTTCCCTCCAGTCGTAACTGGTTCTGTTGTTACCATTATCGGGATCACGTTAATCCCTGTTGCAATGAATAACATGGCAGGTGGAGAAGGAAGCCCAGATTTTGGTTCATCTGAAAATCTGTTTTTAGCATTTGGAGTACTTATTTTAATCATTCTATTAAATCGTTTCTTTAACGGGTTTGTTCGAGCAATTTCTATTTTAATTGGCATCATTGCAGGAACGGTTGCTGCAGGCTTTCTGGGAATGGTTGATTTACAACCGGTCCAAGAGGCATCTTGGTTTAATCTAGGAAAGCCGTTTTATTTCGGAACACCTACTTTCGAATTAGCACCTATTATCACAATGACCATTGTAGCAATTGTTAGTATGGTAGAGTCTACAGGAGTGTACTTTGCTCTAGGTGATATTTGTAACAAAAAAATTACTGAAAAAGACTTGGCAAGAGGATACCGTGCTGAAGGTGTTGCTTATATGTTAGGTTCGATCTTTAACGCATTTCCATATACTGCTTTTTCCCAAAATGTAGGTCTTGTTCAAATGTCTGGAATTAAGACGAATCGAGTGATTTACATTACAGCAATCATGTTAATTGGTTTAGGGTTAGTTCCTAAAATTGCTGCATTAGCTACAATTATTCCATCCTCTGTATTAGGTGGAGCAATGGTCGCAATGTTTGGTATGGTTGTAGCCTATGGCATTAAAATGCTAGGACAAGTACAATTTGCTTCACAAGAAAATTTACTGATCGTTGCGTGCTCTGTAGGATTAGGTCTAGGTGTAACAGTTGTACCTGAAATGTTTGCAGGTCTTCCGGAATCAGTGAAAATTTTAACAAATAGCGGTATTGTGGCAGGAAGTGTAACAGCGATTGTATTGAATATTATCTTTAACATTATCCCATCTACTTCAAAACAGAAACAAACAGACAATACAGTTATTCAAAACCAAGCTTCATAATAAATGTGCTTTCTTTATATTCATTCTTAGCATATGAATATAGGGAGAGCACTTTTTTTGTTTTTTACTTATCTTCAATCAAGGATTTATGTAGAAAAACAACGAGTTTGTGCAATACTGATGAAAACTTAAAAAGGAGGCGTTAGTGATGAAGGATCATGATAAAGTTAAGTCCTTAAGCGAATATCAATTAATGAAACAATTAAAAGAGGATAAACATTATTTATTAGAAGTAGCAGACTTATCAGAGCTATCGGACCCAATACAAACTCAAAATGCAATTAATGAAAGTGAAAAGCAGCGAATTCAAACGACAGTGAAGAATATGTCTCAGTTATGTGGCTGGGTTCTATCTGACCACGTTGTGATGAGAAACGGTATAAAACTTGTATTTCATCATCCGGATGATTCAGAGAAAAAGGAGATTGTAATTCAAACGGATGAACAAAACCGGCTATTAATTACCACAGATGAGGAAGGTTTCTGTTAAGCATTACTTTTTATAGAATATTTGTCATGAAGGATAAAGGATATAAATAAAATTTAGAAAAAGTAATCGTAGGGAGAAAAGGATGAGAGTAAAAGAGCTGAAAGTTTCGAAACCACTTACAGTAGATATGTTTATCCAATTAACAAACCTGGCAAATAAGTTTGAATCGGACATTTATATAATAGGACCAAATTATAAAATTGATGCGAAGAGCTTAATGGGACTATTATCGACATTAAGAATTGAAGATGAAATTACCATTCTAACTGGTGGGGAAGATGAGGAGGAAGCAATAAAAGCTTGCATACAGTTTTTTAATTAAATATTTCGTAGATTTTATTCACCTTGTCCTTAGGTGTTGAATACTTTATAGAAACAACGATATCGAGGTCAGGTGAATGACATGAAAAAAAAGCTCATGAATTGGCTTAGTAAAAGAAAAAAGGTTCATGAAGAAAAAATGAAGAAGCTTGGAAAATGCCCTGATTGTCGTGGATATGGAGTTGTCATCGTACCTATGCACTACGCTGGAAGTAGTTTAGAGTGTTATAGATGTAATGGAACAGGAAAATATTCAGAATGGGATAAAAGTAATTTAAAGGACGGTTCCTTATAAAACCTAAACATCGGAAGGGCTTTCTTGTTGTTATACTCCCAGAAAGAAAATCGAAAACAACAAAGGCTGTCGCGATACTGCGTCAGCCTTCATTCTTCTTTTTTCCATGCATTATTTTTCTAAAAGTCGTTCTTTTTGGTCTTGGTATTCTTCTTCAGAAAGAATGTCTAAATCATAAAGCTCTTTTATTTTCTTTAGCTTGTCAAAATTGTCAACAGCAGAGTCGACTCTTTGGTTTTTTATTTCTTCAACTTTATTTTCAATCATTTCTTTCATTTCAAAAGCAATCTCTTTTTCATGTTTAGAAAACTCAATTGTTTGAACGTGCTTTTCGCTATTATTATCAATTGTTCCGCAATCTAAAATGATACTTCCATTTGAAGCAAATCCTGGTTCTTTTAAAGTAACACTCGCGATGTTTTTATATTGTAGTAATTTTACTTTATTAAATTTACCGAGAAATCCGTTTTGGATAATTTCTATACTATTTTGATACATGTAGATCGTTGTTTTGCTTCCTTTTTTAAATATATATTCTTTAAATGCTAATTCAGCCACCGTTTTTCCCCTTTTCCTTCGTTCTTACTTTTCCAAAGTGATGACACATTAATCTGATTTTATTTTACATAATTTTTATCTAAATTTCACTGCTTTTCCAATTAAAATTTCGTAACGATTATTAAAAAGTAAAAAAATTGTCTTAACAAATGTTTAAATGTAAAGCTTTAGAAGATATTAAGGAATAATAAGGAAAAATGAGGTGATCATATGGATTTTCTTCGAGGAATAGCAGAGTGGAAGCATGCAAGAGTAAAAAAAGTACGAGCTGATATGGAATCTTTAGGAAGATGTCCTAATTGTAGAGGAAGAGGCTTTACATCATCTTTCACAAGTATGTATTTACCAACCTATGATGCTATTTTTGATTGTCCAGGCTGTAATGGAAGCGGTCTATTTGATGATTGGAACGGCAACAATGTTTAGGCAAATTCAAAGGAATGGCCATATAGTTATTATGGTTGAATTTAGGTCACTAGACTAGCATAGGATCTTTCCATTTGAGTAAAAATAGATGTGCTTGAGAAAAAAGTGAGGGGGAGATCGTCAGGATGAAATGGCAAAAGCAGCTTTTATCAAAATTGCAGGAAAGATGCGGAAAAAAATAGCACTTGCGATTGACACTTCAACTAAACAAACGAACACATTATTAATCCAGAATATTGTTAAGCTTTTTAGTGAAGTTGCCCCTAATTCACTTCTAGTGCAAGCTGATTTTAAGATCAGGAAAATCACACCAATAAAAGAAGATCAAATTACTTATTACACACACGGAAAATCGTCTTATACAGAAGTGTTAGAATGGGCAGGTCAAGAACATATTGATACCCTTTTCTATATCACAGATGTAACAGGATATTTTTATGAAGAATTAGAAGTAAATAATGAAGTATTTTGGTTAGTTCCTGATGAATTTATTCCAAAGGTCCCTTTTGGAAAAGCGATAAGAGTGGCTTGAAAGAAAAAATGATGAGGCTGGAGATGAACTTCAGCCTCAGGTTGATGTCCAGAATAAAGGAGAGTATGAGATGACGGTGGATCTGATAGAACAATTCACTGCTAAAAACGGTGAACAGGTTATTCTGAGGCCTGTTCAAAGTGAAGATGCAGAACAAATCATTCATGCAGTTGCACAAATAATTGAATCTGGAACGTATATTCAAAAAGAAGCCCCGCGCAGTCTAGAAGAAGAGCAGAGCTTTATTGATAAAATGGTACAGTTAGATAACATGTATATTGCTGCAGTAATAAATGATGAAATAGTGGGGATTGCTCGCGTTATTAGAGGAGAACTTGAAATGAAACGACATATTGGTTTATTCAGAACATGGTTAGTCAATTCAGCTCAGGGAAAAGGAATTGGCTCAAAAATTATGAGTTACACGATTAAATGGTGTCAGATCCATCAACTACATAAGTTATGTTTAACGGTGTTTGCTTCAAATGAATTGGCACATAAATTGTATGAACGATTTGGTTTTATACAAGAAGGTGTTCAAAAGGAGCAAGTGAAAATAAATGGAAGCTATGAGGATGAAATTTTAATGGCTTATTTTTTAGAGAGGAAAGAATAAGGGATTTAATCCAATTATTCCTTCTTTTAGACAAGGTATTTGCTAATAGGAATAATATATTCTTAGGGAAGAGGTTTTGGTGACATTTCCAGAATTTTCAGAGGTGAGTATTCCTAGTGAATGTTATATAATGAAAGTGCACAACAACAACTCCTTTAAAACGTTAGCTTTTCCCCATTTCAAGGGAAAGGCTTTTTTTATACAAAAATATAGAATTTGAACTTGACAACAAGCCAAGTTTTTTAAATTCTGGATAATTTTAGTTTTTTTGGTCAAAGTAACATTAATCATAATGTTACTTTTTTTAGAAATATGAGGTGAAATGACATTGGCCTATATTTTATCGGTAGGAAAATCTGTTCCTCGATATGAAACCAAACAGGAATCAACTATAGAATTTGCGAGAGAAATATTTGAGGAATCTTTTAAAGATTTTGACCGTCTTTTACCTGTATTTAAAAATGGTGAAATAGAAAAACGGCAATTTTCACAACCGATTGAATGGTATAAAAAGCAGCGTACATTTGAGGAAAAAAATGACTTATATATTAAAACCGCAGTCAAACATGGTATAGAAGCTGTGAATAATTGCCTTACAAATCAAACATTATTACGTAAACAAATTGCTTATGATGATGTTGATGCTCTCTTTTTTGTCAGTACAACAGGGTTATCAACTCCAAGTATAGATGCTAAATTGATGAATGCCTTGCCTTTTAAGGAAACAACTAAGCGAATCCCAATTTGGGGGCTGGGATGTGCTGGCGGTGCCTCAGGATTGTCTCGAGCTTATGAATATTGTAAGGCATATCCTGACGCAACGGTGCTCGTTATATCAGTAGAATTATGCAGCTTAACCTTTCAACGAGATGACAGGTCAAAAAGTAATTTAATAGGTACATCACTTTTTGCCGATGGTGTTGCATGTACTTGTGTGGTAGGAAGTAAAGTTGACTGGAAGATAAGATCTAACATAAAAGCCATTCCCAAAATACTTGATTCAAGGTCAACATTTATGCGGGATTCTGAAGATGTTATGGGATGGGATATCAAAAATAATGGACTTTATGTTATTTTTTCACGCGATATACCTTCAATTATTAAAAAATGGCTCCGTCCACAGGTGATTGATTTCTTACAAGAAAATGAAATGGATATAGACGAAATAAACCATTTTATGGCCCATCCGGGAGGAAAAAAAGTACTAGAAGCATATAAGGAGGGATTGGGCTTTACAAACAAACATTTACATATTTCAAAAGAAGTATTAATTAATCATGGGAACATGTCATCTGTAACGGTCATGTATGTTTTAGAATTATATCTTGAAAGGGAACTGGGGAAAGCTAAAGAATATGGGCTAATTGGTGCGCTCGGGCCAGGATTTAGCTCAGAAATGCTGCTTGTTCAATGGGAGGAAAGTTAAGAATGTTCTACATAATCTTTTTTTTTCTTATAGCACAAAGGATAACGGAACTGTTGATTGCAAGGAAAAATGAGCAGTTAATGATCAATAGAGGGGGAATTGAGCATGGCAAAGACCATTATCCTTATATTGTGTCATTGCATGTCCTTTTTCTAATATCCTATTTTTTGGAAGTGCAAGTTTTACAAAGAGAATTAACAGAATTATGGTATGTAATTCTCCCAATTCTATTTTTCACTCAAGTAATTAGGTATTGGGCTATATATTCATTGGGGAATTATTGGAATACGAAAATAATCATTATTCCAGGTGATGTGGTTATCTCAAGGGGGCCATACAAATTTATCAAACACCCGAATTATATGGTTGTAGCTGCTGAGATTTTATTCCTTCCATTATTATTTCATGCTTATATAACAGCTATTTTATTTACCATATTGAATGTTGTCATGATGACGATCCGGATACCAGCTGAAGAACATGCTTTACAAACATATACAAATTATGAAGATGTTTTTTCTAATAAAGCCAGATTTTTACCTGAAGAATAATACCGACAGATTTTTCGAAAAATAAAAAAAGTTATATTGAAAATGATTATCATTGATGATAGAATGAATTTATATTGAAAATCATTCTCAAAAATATGGAGGTCTACTGCGAATATGACGATGTTATTTGTCGGTTGTACCGTTGTTACGTATAGCGTGTTAATTGGTTACATATTAAAAAATATAGATACACAAAAAGCATAAAAATATATATTTATGAACTTGACATTCATTATATAAGTATTTAATAAAGTTCTTTTTCATTTTAAGCTCACAGTTAATTACTGTGGGCTTTTCATCTTTTTTCAACTTCAGAACAAAACGATAATAGATAATTTGCATATAATTCTGTAAAATGAAGGTAACAAAATGTATGTGCCAAGTGAAGGGGATTAACATGACAACTGTTGTAAAATCAAAACAATTAATGCAAACCATTATCAATCTTCATGAAAGAATACATGAAAAGGATCATGAAAATGCCAATAAGTTAGTCGAAATGGCTCATAAGCTTGACCAACAAAAGCTGTATATTGCTTTTGCAGGCCATTTTTCTGCAGGGAAATCATCCATGATCAACAAACTTTTAGAAGAGCAAATCTTACCAACAAGTCCGATTCCGACAAGTGCGAACCTTGTTTTATTAGAAAAGGGGATTGAACAAGTCACGTTATATTCTGCAGCAAAAGAGAGTATAGAGTTATCAGGTGACTATTCAATTGAACAAGTGAAAGAGTACTGTAAACAAGGCGACGATATTGAAAGGATACGGATAAAGAAGCCCTATCAGAACTTAACAGAAGATGTCGTTATTATGGATTCACCTGGTATTGATTCCACAGATGCCGCACATAAATTATCAACAGAATCAATGCTGCATCTAGCAGATGTTATTTTTTATGTAACCGACTATAACCATGTCCAATCAGAAGAGAATCTTTCATTTATTCGTGAAATGAAGGATCGAAATAAAATGATCTTTTTGATTGTGAATCAAATTGATAAACATGAAGAGAAAGAGATACGTTTTGATACTTTTAAACAAAAAATTGAAGGATCTTTTGCAGAAGTTGGATTACATCCACAAGACGTATTTTTTACAACTCTAAGAAACGACAAGCATCCATATAATGAATTAGAAAAAGTAAAAGAGTTAATCAATGTTGTAATTCATGAAAAAAATAGGTTTTTAGATCAAAATATGTCACTAGCTATTACTCAGGTTGTTGAGGAACATCTTGAAAAATATGAGGAACAAATTGACTTAACAGAACAAAACGAGAGTGAAATCCGTAAACAACTAGAGGAATATACAGTCAGAAGGAATGGTTACCTTGCTTCGATAAAGCAGGAAGAAGAAAAAATGGATCAGCTTCAAATTGATATAGAAGAGAAAGTATCGGCGATATTAAAAAGTGCCAACCTAATCCCATATGAAACGAGGGAAAAGGCAGCAGCTTTTATTGAATCCGCTGATCCTTCTTTTAAAATAGGTTTTCTTTTTTCGAAAACAAAAACGGAACAAGAGCGTGAAAAGAGAAAAAACGAATTATACGATAGTTTGTTAAAAAATACGGAAACTCAAATAGCTTGGCATTTTATTTCATTACTAAAAGAGTTTATTCAAACATATGAAATTCATGATCCAAAGCTTATACAGGAAGCTCAATCATTTTCTATTAATGTCTCACAACAAATTGTATCAGATGCAGTAAAAGCTGGTGCTTCTTATAATAATCAGTATGTTTTGACCTATTCCTCTGATGTAAGTGATTTGATAAAAAAGCATAGTAAGCTCCAAGTTATGAGCTTATTAAAAAAGATGATGGATGTGATAAACAGAGAACGTCAAGATCAAATGGCTGAAATAAAGGAGAAGGTAAATCAAGAGAATGGTAAGATTGAAAAATGCCAAGAGATTTTACGTAATTTCGATAAGTTTAGTCAATATAACAAATCATTACAAAATATTAGTAAAGGAATATCTACTAAAGAGTTAGACGAGGAAAAATGGTTAACTGAGCATCATTTATATAAAGCAACAACAAAATCTATTCAAATCCAAGAAAAGAAAGTAGACGAAGAAGAAGCTAGTGAAAGTCATTTATCAAATCAGCTTACCAATTCCCGATATCACAATCGAGATGTATTTATAAAGAGTGCAGAACAGGTTGTCAAACGGCTTGAAAATATTCAAGGATTTAAGCAATTTACTGATTCACTCGAGGGTAAGATTAACAATTTCAATAACCGATCCTTTACTGTAGCGCTATTTGGTGCGTTTAGTGCAGGAAAGTCATCTTTTGCAAATGCGTTAATAGGAGAAAGGCTCTTACCGTCTTCACCAAATCCTACAACAGCAACGATAAATAAAATTGCCCCGCCAACATTTGAAAAGGCTCATGGTTTAGTTGAAGTTAAACTGAAATCAAAAGAGATGCTAATGAAGGAAATAATCGATAGTATACCTTCATTACATAATAAGGGGATTACAATAGAAAACGTTACTGAGAACTTACAGAATTTTCAAGGGCAACATATAAATGAAGCCGACCAAATAGTGAAGTATCAAAAGGCGATATTGGATTATCAATCCCTAGCATCTGAAGGGCTAATCGTTCAAGCGGATACACACACTTTTAAGGATTTTGTCGCAAAGGAAGAAAAGGCATGTTTAGTTGAAGAGGTTATTGTTTATTTTGATTGTCCAATTACAAGAGCTGGGATAACATTAGTGGATACGCCTGGGGCGGATTCCTTGCATAAGCGACATACAGATGTAGCATTTCAGTATATTAAAAAAGCAGATGCGGTTTTATATGTGACCTATTACAATCACCCTTTCTCAAAAGGAGATCGTGAATTTTTAAGACAATTAGGAAGGGTTAAGGATTCCTTTACATTAGATAAAATGTTTTTCATTATCAATGCTGTTGATTTAGCCAAAAATGAAGAAGAAGTTAATCTGGTTAAGTCATACATTAGAGAGCAGTTCTTAAAGCATGAGATAAGAAACGTTCGACTTTTTGGGGTATCTAGTTTAAACATATTATCTAACAAAGTAGAAGAAGAAAAAGATTATCTCGACTTTCAACAACAGTTCAATACTTTTATCAAAGAGGAATTAACAAATACTACCCTTTTATCAATCAAAGAAGATTTAAAACGCTGTAAAGAAAGAATAAAATCCCTAATACATGCTGCTGAAATGAGCGGGCTTGAAAAAGAGAAAATTAGAGAAACTCTTATACAAGAGCAAATTAGTGTTAATAATGAACTAGCAAATTTAACGCCAGACCATATTGTCACATCGGTATCACAAGAAATCGAAGAGTTAATTTTTTATGTGAAGCAGCGCTTATTCTTTCGTTTCAATGACTTTTTTAAGGAAAGCTTTCACCCGAGCATTTTTCACCAAAATTCGGACATCCAACAAGCATTACAAACTTGTCTGGAAGAGTTAGTAAGAACTGTAGAATTTGAATTAATCCAAGAACTTCAAGCTACATCGTTAAGAATTGAAAAGGTTATACAGAAGACCTTAGAAAGTGAGTTTAGTCGAATCGTACAGCTCATAAAGAAAAAGTCACAAAGTGTAACATTTGCGTCAATTGAATTTTCCGAAATACAAACACCAACTATTTCTGTTGAATTTTCCGAAAGTATGATTTCAACTTTTTATCCAGCATTGAAGTTATTTAAAAATACAAAATCCTTTTTTGAACGTAATGAAAAGAAAGTAATGGCTGAGGACTTATCTAAACGATTTGATGCACCAGCATCTGTTATTTTAAATGAATATGTAAAAGAGTTTTCTGATTATTATAAGGATGCAATCGAATCCGCTCATAATATACTTTTACAAGAAGTAAAGGAACAAACAAAGGAAGGGTTTGCTGCTTTGCTTGATATCCGTCATGAAGACACTGGTCATTTAAAAACAGAGTTAGAGAACATCACAGAAGTTGTTCAATTATTAGGTGAGAATAATCATCCAAAACATTAATTTTATGATACAATTTACTGATAAAACATAAAGCGTGCAGGGGGAAAAGGCTTGGATTTAAAAGCGTATCAAGTTTGTGCAACGTGTATACATTTTGAGGCGATTCGAAAGGATAAAAAAATGATGTATTACTGCAGACGTTTAAAATATGAAACGAAGCCGACTTATTCGTTTAATTGCTGGATCCCTAAAGAACACGTCAAAAGGTTAATGGAAAAACGAGGTGGAACCACATGAGTAACGTACATGAAGCTATAACACAGCATAGTAAAAATCAGCATCAACACATTCAAACATTTTTAAAGTTAGAAGCGAAAAGAGAATCATTAATTGAAGAAGCGGTTTTTTGTTGTGTAAATTCTTTACCATTTGAAGTTGAACAAATTAATCAAGTAACATCTGAAATGAACAGGTTAGCATCAGGAGGTATTGTACCGACGCGTAAAAAAGTTACAAAGGAAATGGTACAGGAATTTGTGGAAAGAAAATATGGAAACTGATTATTCATTGGTAAGATTCTAATTCTGTTAGACATTACCAAGACCCTTTTCGGATTCAAAAAGCATCTCTGTGCAAAACTATAAATGTTTTTCTGAATTAAGGAAAGGTGAGGATATTATGGGACGTACAAAATTAGGTAATGCAAATGCACAGCGTAACAATAATAAAAAGAAAAAAAATGATTTTAATACTGAATTTGCTTCATATGCACAACATGAGGCATTAAAATTAAGTAGTAAAAATAAAGACTAATCAATAAAAACCTGTAGAGATTGTTTCTCTACAGGTTTTTTGTCTAAGCAAAAATAGAATTTACTCGAAGTACCAAGTACAACCTCCGGCGATTTATGTTATACTAGCCTTTGGTTAATGATAGGTAATAACTAAAGGACCGATTGTGAGGGTTAAAAATGAAAAAAGATCAGCATTTATTAATAGTAGATGGGATGGCATTGCTTTTCCGTTCGTTCTTTTCAACATCTGTTTATGGTCAATTTATGATTAATAGTAAAGGAACTCCGACAAACGCAGTAAATGGTTTATTAAAACATTTATTTGCTGTTATTGAATATACAAAACCAACACATGTAGTTTGCTGTTGGGACATGGGGAGTAAAACATATCGTAATGATTTATTTACCGATTATAAAGCGAATAGGCCTGAGGCCCCGATTGAACTACAGCCGCAGTTTGATTTAGCCAAAGAAGTTGTGGAAGCACTCAACATTAAAAATATCGGGATAGAAGGCTATGAAGCTGACGATTGTATTGGAACATTAACGAAGAAATTTGAAAAAGATATGAAAATATCAATTATTACAGGGGATAAGGATATTCTTCAATTATTAAATGATCAAGTGGATGTATTAATTTTACAAAAAGGAATAGGTAATTATAAGCATTACACAAAGGAATTATATGTTGAAGAATTTGCAATTGAGCCACGCATGCTCATTGATGTAAAAGCATTAATGGGAGATTCAAGTGATAACTATCCTGGTGTTAAGGGAA
Organism: Metabacillus sp. RB-C-LZQ-3-1; assembly: GCF_058315175.1. Classification (NCBI taxonomy): domain Bacteria; kingdom Bacillati; phylum Bacillota; class Bacilli; order Caryophanales; family Bacillaceae; genus Metabacillus; species Metabacillus sp. RB-C-LZQ-3-1. The sequence continues at coordinate 138,558 of NZ_JBZFLI010000001.1, forward strand.
TTGGTGAAAAGACAGCTTATAAGCTTATTTCACAATATAGATCGATAGACGAATTACTTAAAAGCCTTTCAGAGCTTACAAAAGGGCAAAAGACTAAAATTGAAAATGATTTAGACATGCTACATCTTTCAAGAAAATTAGCTGAAATTAATTGTCAAGCTCCATTAGAGTGTTTATTAGACGATTCGCTTTTATTTATAGATGAAGAAAAAGCTCTTTCCATCATAAAAGAACACGAATTACGAGGAGTCCAGTCTATGCTTAAAAATTTAATGGTTATACAAGAAGAAGCAATCTAAAGTTTATCGATATCATTTAAAACATGAATGGAAGAAAGATCATCCTCCATTCATGTTTTCTGTTACATATGAACAATTATTTTGTATTCTTTTTCTTTGCAGCATTTTCTAGTTTACTTTTAGGCTCCATTGAGAATTCTGTATCAGCTGCTAGACCTTGTGGATTGACACTTGGAGCTTTTCTACCTCGATTATTTCCTCTTTTTTCACTACTCATATGATCGCACCTCCAATTATATTATGACCTACTACCTAAAAAATACGAATAAATAAATGTGAGAAATGAAGGAAAGAGTGGAAATAAATCGAAAAGAATGATGAAAAAAGATAGAATTTGTCGACATTTTTAGATAAGATCGAATTAGTACAACATTAACAAAGGATGAATCAAAATATGTTTCGGTCGGTTAGAGAGTATGTTGATTACTTAATTGGTAAAGGATTTGTATTAGGGGAGGATGCAAACGGATTTATCGAATTTGGTCAACAGTATACAGATACAGTAGATGAAGTCGTTATTATTGCCATAGAATTGACATTAAAAATTCAAAAGGAATTTGATGGTTCTTTTTTTATATCACTTTTAGAGAATTTTAAAGCGGAGAAAATTGTTAATCGAAAACAAGCATTACTTCATATAAAATCTTTAAATTTAATATGATACCCTAAACGATATTCTATTTAATAAAGATGAGATGAAAATAATGTTCTTTATTTCATCCCATCTCGCATTTCAATTTTTACATACTATGTGTTTGTTTTATATTTTGTTTGAAAGGAAAAACCTTAGGAAGTTCGGTCATAATCATGGCCATAAAAATGAAGCAGCATCCGATGAATCCGTAAATTGACAGTCGTTCCTCTAAAACAAAATACGCTGTTAATGCAGCAAAAACCGGTTCCATTGCAAAAATGATTGCAACTCTTGCAGCTGACGTAAACTGTTGAAATTTTGTTTGAATATAAAAGGCAAGTGCAGTTGCAAAGATTGATGTGATAAACAACGCAAAAATGACGTCTTGATGTAATATTTGGTTAATTGAAATTGTTGGCTTCTCAATTAAAAAAGAACTAAGGAAGCTCAGGAAAGACACTGTGAATAATTGAATAATCGTTAAGGGCAATGCTGGGTGTTGGTCAGTGAATTTACTCGTAAACACAATGTGAAACGCGAAGCCAATTGCACATATAAAAACAAGTAGGTCTCCAAAATTTATTTGTGATAAACCTGCTAATGTTAAAAAATAAAGTCCAACAGTTCCGATGCTTGCTCCAATAAAGACAATGAGCTTTGCTTGCTCTTTTAAAAAGAAGATGGCAAGGATAGGAACAATCATTACACTTAATCCAGTAATAAATCCAGCCTTAGAAGATGTAGTATAAATAAGACCCACTGTTTGAAACGAATAGCCAATAAATAAAAAGAAACCTAAAAAAATCCCTGCTTTGATCAACTCGGTCGAAAAAAACGATCTCCCACTTTTCAAAACAAACAAAGAAAGGATAATGGCTGCCAGCAGGAATCGAATTCCATTAAATAAATTTGGTGGTAAAAATTGAATCGCATTTTGTACAACAACAAAGGTCGCTCCCCAAATAAAAGCAACAAATAATAAACTTCCATCTGCAAACATTTTTTTCATTTTAGTCACGCTCTCAATTATCTTGAATTATTGGTTAAGTATAGCATTTCTTGCAAGTTGATCTGCAACTTTGTTTTCTTTGCTAGGTATCCATTTTAAGAAGAATAAGTCAAACTGTTTAGATAACTCAAGGATTTTCTCCAACAGTGGTGAATATTGGCTGTTTTTCACAAACTGTTTTTCTACTGCTCGATCCACTAATTGTGAATCTGTTCGAAAGGAAACAACTTTATATTCATTTTGAATACAAATTTCCATTCCTTTAATCACAGCATGATATTCTGCCTCATGATTTGTCATCAATCCTAATGGAATTGAAAACTGTTCTGCTTTTCCATGTCCTTTAATAAAAACCCCAGCACCAGAACGACCAGGATCACCGGCACTTGCCCCGTCAACATATACTTCTATCAACAAATTTCCTCCTCGTCTTTAATCTTTAATTAAATAGAAATCGATGGTAAAATAGGTACCATTGGTCTGCATGATATAAATAATAATTTTATTATTGCTTAATCATTGTGATAAATCGAATATGATTATAGCATATTGATTACATTAGTTAATATAAAGATTTACTTTTGGATTACCGAATTCTTAGAAAAAAATGATTTTTTCATAATAAATTAAAATTCATGTTCAGGAGTGAACGTAGTTGAAATATCGAATCGAATGGATATATCAGACAAAAAATAAGCATCAAACTGAATTAACTTCTGATTATCTTACATTAAAAGAAACAATTATTATTTCTGAAGATATGCTACAAACCGGAAGAGCCAAGGATCTCTCTTTTACTTCGGAGGACGGTCAGACATGGAATCTTAAAGAGTTGAAGAAATTAAAAGATATTGTAAAAGATGAGCCACATGATGTTGTAGCATATTTTGATGGAGGATTTCATAAAAATACTAAGCTAGCCGGCTTTGGTGCGGTGATTTATTATACTCAAAGTGGAAACCGTCATAGAATAAGAATGAATGAAAGAGCAGATGAAATTGAGTCTAATAATGAGGCCGAGTATGCAGCATTTGATTACTTAGTTAAAGTTCTTGAAGATTATGGCATAACAAGACAAAAGATAGTATTTAGAGGTGATTCCCAAGTGGTTTTAAACCAACTATCCGGGGAATGGCCTTGTTATGAACCAGAGTTCAATATTTGGCTTGATCGAATCGAGGATAAATTAAAAAAGCTAAAAATTACTCCCAAATATGAACCTGTGTCAAGAAAGGAAAATACTGAGGCAGATAAACTAGCAACCCAAGCGTTAGAAGGTATTGAAATTAAAAGCAAAATGACAATGGATGAAGGCGTTGAGGTAGATGAGTAAAAAACAAACTTTACAAGAATTAAGTGAAATAATTGACACATACTGCTCAAATTGCTTATTAAAAAAGCATTTTAGAGAAGAGTATGGTAAAACATATGCACATACTTTTTGTATAAAAAGCTGTACAGTCGGGGAAAAGATAAAGAATGTTGGTAAAAAATTAATCTAAAAAAATCCGCCAATGCGGATTTTTTTTAAGTACTGTGAAATTGCTTTCTTATAGTTTCTTTATTTATTGCTTAGCTTCTGATAATTGATGCTGACATTGTTCAAGCAGTTGCTGTTGTTGTGTTAGAAAGTCCTGGTCAAATCCAGTTTCTGCAGTTCGATTCATTAGGTCTTTTGCATCATTGATTGCATTCTCAGCATTTTTAATTGCTTCCGGATCCATTTGCATAGTTGCTGCTCCAACCATTTTTTGTGCCGCTTTTACAGATGCTTCTAATTGTGCGATTTCATTCATTCCACTAATTAAACCTGTGTGATTGATTTGGTCCATTTTAACCACCTCCAAAGATAGTTTTTGTTTCTTATCATAAAATATTCGTTAAAAAAAACATTCCATTTTTTTATATCACAATTTAAATTGTCGTGTTAAAATGAAAATAGATTAAAATTTTGTAAAAAAATAGAACGTTTATAAAACATTTTTACTAGGAATTGTCGATTATTAACATTAGGGGAGGGTGAAAGGTCTTGTCAAATGCTCCATTAGATTCATCAATTAAAGAAGCATTTCAGGAAATATATAAAGATATTGATAAATTGGTCTTTATAGCGAACAATGCAAATGTGTTCAATCATCACGAAGTTTCACGTATTGAAAAATGCATAAAGCAAAATGTAAAAGCAATTGAGTATATAATGATTAGTCAAAAGTCATTATAAAAATAGAAAAAAAAGAGGTGGAAACATTCCAACCTCTTTTTGTATAAGTTTGTTTATGGTTAAATCACAGATATAAACTTGTGATTATAACTTTGTAACGTTAGCAGCTTGTGGTCCACGGTTACCTTCAACGATTTCAAAAGAAACCTCTTGACCTTCTTCTAATGATTTGTAACCTTCACCTTGAATAGCTGTGAAGTGTACGAATACATCGTCTCCACCTTCAACTTCGATGAATCCGAAACCTTTTTCATTATTGAACCATTTTACTTTACCGTTTTGCATAGTACTTAATCCTCCTAATACTGTAGCACAGGTGGTGCTAAAAAAAATTTTATCAATTAAGAATAGGATATGTAAGGTCTAGACATGTTGTGAAATCGTAGGTTGTAACCAATATATACTCATCTTAATGATAATTTCACTATACACTAATCTAAAGATATACGTCAAGGTAAAGTAGCATATTTTAACATAACTTTCTGAAACTTTTGTTTAAATGATTTATTATAGATTCATATGTACAAGCATATAATGGCTACAACTGGGAGGGGTGGTCTCTGTGAGAAGAATTCAGGCAGATGATATCGATATTTTTGTAACGTGTCACCGGAGGATAGATCACATAAAATTTAATGAAATATGTAGTTTAATTTCACAGTTAACTGGTAGTCTTGATTGTTTAAAAAAATCTTCTGTTATATTAATTCAAGGGGATGAAGATTATTTTGTCGTCGAACGAATGAATACAGATACGTATACATTACACGTACAATATGCTATATCTAGACAAAAAGTATATAAAATAAATGAAAATCAGACAATAAGTTAAAGTAAAACTAGTTCCCTTTTTTGAAAAAAAGTTTATAATAATGGTATTACGATATGTAGCTTATATTTAGCTGCACCTAAGATGGATTTTACATATTGATCTGTCTCATTAACTTTTAAAGCTGCATTGGCTATCTTGAAGGGGGAACCAAATAATGGTAGAAAAGACTTTTACAATTACAAGTGAAGCAGGACTTCACGCAAGACCAGCAACTGCTCTAGTAAATGCAGTTAATTCATTCACTGCAGATGTAAACTTAGAAGCAAATGGTCGTACAGTGAATCTAAAATCTATTATGGGTGTAATGTCACTTGGTATTTCTAAAGGAACGCAAGTGAAAATTTCGGCAAGTGGAAGTGACGAAACAGCAGCATTAGAAGCTGTGGAAAGAGCAATCACAACTGAAGGTTTAGGAGAATAAACAAAAAAAGAGCGACATTTTTAATGTCTGCTCTTTTTTTGAATTTATCATGTGCTATTTTTCTCTCGTTTTATCTCTTTGGTCTTTATTTCGTTTATTTCCTTTACTATTGTCACCCGCTAGATGTTCCTCTGCAAACTCCATTTGATTTGCTCCGTTTTTTGGTGAGTTTTGATTACGACTTCCTTTGTTCACTTTTTTTGTCATATTAATTCCTCCTTGACAATAAAACCAATTGATTGCATGTATATTTTTTTCCTAGGAAAAAAATATATGCATCAAGGAGAGAAGTTTATAAACAGAGTAAGAAGATTAATGATGTCGATGCGGTTTTTAACTTACTCTTCGATGGAAAATTTCTTTATCTTTCCAGTTCTACTTTTCTGTTCTGTGATGGGATGAGTTTTTTATGAGAGTTTTTTGAGTGATATACCCACCCAGAAAAGGATGAAACAATTTTTAGTTCCTTATTTAACATGACAATAGCCATATAAGGATAGTGGTTATTATGTCTAAAACGGAGATCAATCCAACGAACTTCATATCCGTATGGCTGTAAGACATATAAGGCATGAACGTGCTTGGAGTTAGCAAGAAAGTGTTTTACATTACGATCCTTTAGTGATGACTGAATATAAGGGCATGATGGATCATGTTTTTTAAAATTGTGCTTCCAAGTAATTGTTTGTTTTTTGACACGACCCGTTTTATAAGAATGATCTGTCTCAATAACAAAGTCCCATTTCCACAGGGAGATTGTAGGGATGATTGAACAGGTAGTAATTAATTCAGAACTATTTGCAATGATCGTTTTTATACGGCGGGAGACCAGATAACGTATCATAAGATAAATTGCAATTGCAAGGTAACCAATTAAAAATACATGACCAGGCGAATATTGAAAGAGCCAACATGTAAAGCCTATCAAATGAACAAGAATGATAAATGGATCGAATAATGGGATAAAATTCAAAGATAACCATCTCTTTGTGAAAGGACGGCCAGCTTGAGTGCCGTACGCATTAAAAATGTCAAATAACACATGGATTATAACGGCTAAAAAAGTCCAAAAAAGCAACGGTAAAAAAGGGATCGGACGAAATAGAATGAATATGATAAATGAGATCAATATAGACCACATAAGGATGGCTGGAAGAGAGTGGGAGATTCCTCTGTGGTGCTCGGTATACATGCCATTCCCTTTTAGGATTTTGATTCCATAATCAAAATCAGGTGCATTGGAACCGATGACAGTTCCTACCATAACCGCTGATGCTAGCTCTGGATTAGTTGCTACATTTGGGTCTAAATAAGCGAGACCTGCTATTCCAAATCCCATGGTAATATGTGTACTTGTATCCATGTTTTGCCCCCAAGGTTTTTGATAAACCCATTCATCCATTTATGAAAATTAAGTCTATATAAAATATTTGGCTTATCAACAAGGGTGAAGGGAGCCTATCAAGCCTCCCTATGACAAAAAGCGGAGATTTCCTGCACAATCTTATTCTAATAGTTAACGGAGCCTGCCATTACATGTTTATCTCTAATATAAGCAGATTCTTTGATCATATCATTCACAATAATGTCAGCTGAATGAGGTATATTTAATTTCTTTATATTGCTTTTCATGTTTAGAAGTTTTTGGTCATCTATTAAAAGGTTATGAACTTCATCGCATATATCTTCTATTTGATTAATAATAATTGCAGATTGATTGTTTTCGAAAAAATGAGCATTTTCTTTCTCTTGACCAGGAACGGGTTTAAAAAGGACAACCGGGACTCCAATTGCAGTTGCTTCTGTTAATGTAATCCCACCCGGTTTGGTTATCATACATGAAGCAATTCGATAAAGCTCATCAACACGTTCTACATAATTTAAAACCTTAAATTGTTGTGGATAGTTTTTACCTAAAGAATCTAGTGATTCTTTAAGTAGCTGATTATTCCCGCATACGACTACAATTTGTAATTGCTTATTTTTTGATAAGAAGGCTTGGCATAATTCTTTTACATTCTTTAAAACACCATGAGCTCCTGCCATAATTAGCAGCGTTTTCTTGGAGGGATCTAAATCATATTTATGATAAATGGGGTTTAAATCCATTTTCATTTCAAATTGTTTGCGAATTGGAATTCCTGTTACCTTTATACGATTTGGATGAATTCCCAGTTGTAATAATTTTTCTTTTACATGATTTGTAGCAACGTAGTATTTATCAATATTTTCATGAACCCATATTCTGTGTAAGCAAAAGTCTGTTAACACATTAAATGTCGGGATAACAGTTCCTGTTTTTCTTCTATATTCCGGGACGACAATCATTGGAAAGGTATTGATAATCATATCAGGTTGTTCACTTGTTACGATTTGGTGCAATCGTTTATGTCCCATTTTAAAATAAAGGTTCATCATTCGCTTATTATAAATTTTGTCGACCCCGTAATAAAATAGACGATAGAATTGTTTCCCAATTGAGAAACTCTTTAAATATAAATATTGAGTAATTTCAGAAAACACTGGAAATGATTCAGAATACAGATTACATACAATAACTTTTTTAAATCCAAGCTCCTTACATTTTTCTTCTAACGTTTTGGCAACTTGAACATGGCCATTTCCATATTTTGCAGTTAAAATTAACACCTTTGAATTTGGATTCAACATTTTCACCTCAATCTAATCAGAAACAGATCAATACACATTAAAAACAGTTCATATTCGATGGATATGAAAATATGAACTGAATTTGTCTTAAAGATTACCATATAAATGTTACTATTTTATAAAGCAATTATTAAGTATTTCTTAAGATGTAAAGTTGTTATTGTAAAAATATTGAAATTTAAAACAAACTCCTTAAAAACCTTTACTTAGAAACGTTTTAGTCCCAATTATAAGGTGTTTCTTGGTAAACATAATAATTGAGCCAGTTCACAAAAAGAAGATTTGCATGTGATCTCCAACATTGGATCGGTCTATTTTTAGGATTGTTGTTGCGGAAATAATTTTCTGGAATATCAATTTCTATCCCTTTAGCTAAGTCCCGCTCATATTCATCCTGAAGTGAAGTTAATTCATATTCAGGATGTCCTGTTAAAAAGATTTGCTTTTCATCTTTTGACATAACTAAGCATACCCCGGCTTTTTCTGAATAGGAAAGGATCTGTAACTCAGGAATTTGTTCAATTTCCTCTTTTAATACATCCGTATGTCTTGAGTGTGGAACATAGTACAAATCATCGAAACCTCTTAACAACTTTACAGTTGGATCTACAACTTCATGCTCGAAAATACCAAAGCATTTTTTTTCCAATTTATATTTATTTACGCCATAATGATGGTAAAGTCCTGCTTGTGCCCCCCAACAAATATGAAGAGTTGAGGTAACATTTGTTTTGGTCCAATCCATAATTGTTTGCATTTCCGGCCAATAGGATACTTCATCAAATTCCAAATGTTCAATAGGTGCTCCAGTAATAATCATTCCATCAAATCGTTTATGCTTGATGTGTCGGAACGTAGTATAAAATTCTTTTAAATGTTCAATAGCTGTTGTTTTTGATGTGTGAGTCTCAGGACGTAAGAAGGTAATATTTAGTTGTAAAGGTGAATTTCCTAATAACCGTAATAATTGAGTTTCGGTTTTTTCTTTTTCAGGCATAATGTTCAAAATAATAATATTTAGAGGACGTATATCCTGAGAGTAGGCTCGTTTTTCATCCATTATGAAAATATTTTCTTTTTCAAGAATTTCTTTTGCTGGTAAATGACTTGGAATATTAATTGGCATTAACATACACCCCCGAAAACATAGTTGAACTTTTTGACTATACAATAAAGAACCAGACAGTCACTGATTCTTTATTATAGAAAGTTTAGAAAAATAATTCAATTTATATATTTCAATAAATAACCATTTTATTAGATAATTATTAATTATAACGTAAATAAATGTTATTCTGAGTTATTTAATAAGTATAAAGTATGGTAAAGTAATCTTAATATTGAAAAAAAGAGTGAAAAAATTTAACTTTTGTCATCATTGGGAGGAATAATGTTCGATCCAACGGTATTCGATAATTTAAAGGTTGTTATTGAAGGATATATTTATGAAATGGATATGGATCATCAGATATCTGTAACAGATCGCAGTGACATTATCGATTTAGCAACGATGTCTCGAAAATACTCTATCTCTTTTAAAGGAATTAAGAAAAAAAGAAGAATGGCTAAGCTTCAGATTGAAATGCCACATCATGAATTGTCTGGTGAACTTCTTCAAACATTACTAAAACCAGGTTGTATTGTAAAACTCTTTTTTTTGGAAACGCAAAATTCGAAGGAATATGATGAAATTTTATATAAAAAATTGAAAAAAAGTTGGGGTGATCACCCTGTTACATTGTTCTTAACAAAAGAACTTACTGCTACCTCTTATATCTATCATCACAAATATCAGGTGGAATTTCAAACTTCTTTTGGTGAGGATGATTTAGAGGAATTAGTAAAAATCGTAGATCATGCAATTGCTTTACTTGGTTTACCATCAAAAAAATCCTGAAATAAAAGGCTGGTGATCGTATGAGTATTTATGATTTTGAAGTAGAAACAATTAAAGGGGAGAAAAAGATTCTCAAAGAATATAAGAATAAAGTTTTATTAATCGTAAACACAGCAAGCAAATGTGGTTTTACTCCACAGTACAAACAACTTCAGGAGTTATATGAAGAATTTAAAGAGCAAGGATTTGCGGTACTTGGATTTCCTTGTAATCAGTTTATGGGTCAAGAACCTGGCAACCATAATGAAATTGAACGTTTTTGTGAAATTAATTATGGTGTGACCTTTCCTTTGTTTTCAAAAATCGATGTGAATGGAGAAAATGCTCATCCGCTCTTTACTTATTTATCGATTGAAACGCCAGGACTCTTAGGAAGTAAAGCAATTAAATGGAATTTCACAAAGTTTTTAATTGATTCAAATGGTCACCCTGTTGAACGGTTTTCACCGAATACAAATCCTAAACAAATAACGCCACATATCGAGAAATTGCTAAATCAAAAATAAATAGTTGTATGTACTTAAAGGACAGTCCTTTTGAGGCATACTTATTGGATGAAAAATCAAGACTGTCCTTTACAAACACGTTTTTAACTAGAGCACTAAAAGGTATTGAATTTGATTTCCCGGAAGTGCTGTAATGTGGTGAATGCTATAGCCGATACTAATAAGCTGGGACAATGTTTCAGCACAGTTTTCTCTTGGTGGTTCAGTAGGGGCATGAAAACTTGGATACATTTGGTGAAATGTATTATTTTCGAAACAATGTAATAAAATTACATGCCGTCCTATCCATGCCTGCCCAATCATTGTTTGATGATTCCTGCCCTTCATCTGTTTTGCTCCTTTGAGTTTGATAAAATATTATATGAACCTCAGCTAGTCAAACGTTCTTCATCTTTAAGCTATGATATTAAAAGGAAAGGCAACGATCGAAATGAATCGAAAAAGTATTATTGAAAACATCAAGTGTTATGTATATAAACAGTTAGAACACGAGGGAACTGGTCATGATAAATGGCATATTGAAAGAGTAAGAAAGCTTGCAATACATATAGCTGAAAAAGAAAAAGCAAATCTCTTTATTGTCGAATTAGCTGCCCTGCTTCATGATTTAATAGATGACAAACTGAAAGATACGATTAAAATAGATCTCTATGATGTTGATGATTTATTAAAGAAGTATCATGTTGAAAAAGATGATAGAGTTAAAATATTAACGATCATCGATTCGATTAGCTTCAGAAAGAAAGTCAATTCGGATGAATTAAGCCTTGAAGGGAGAATTGTTCAAGATGCAGATCGGCTCGATGCAATAGGGGCAATCGGAATTGCTAGAACATTTTCCTATGCAGGTTCTCAAGGTCATATCATTTATGATCCAGAAAAGAAACATACAACCAATGCTATTCAGCATTTTTATGATAAGTTACTCAGGATATTAGACTTGATGAATACTGAAACAGCAATACATTTAGCTAAGGAAAGACATGTGTTTCTACAAAAATATTTAAAACAGTTTTATGCTGAGTGGGATGCTAGTTTTGAGAATGAAGGAACAAGAAAAGGTATATAATGCTTGCTCCTTCAAAAAAATTAATATGAAGGTATTTTTTTAGCTCCAAGATATCGATCCTGCCAATATGGATCGGAGAGGAGACTAATCGTGACCCCTTTCGAAGAACTAGTGTGAACAAACTCTCCGTTCCCTAAATAAATTCCAGCGTGTGATGGGCCTGGTTTATAAGTTTCAAAAAAAACAATATCACCAATGCCTACTTTTTGAACGGGCTTAGCAAAGTTCCACATTTCATTAACAGTTCTAGGGATCAAGACATTAGCCTGATTAAACACATATTGAATAAATCCACTACAGTCAAAGCCAGCAGGAGTCGTTCCTCCCCAGACATAATTGGTTCCAACAAATGATTTCGCGATAGATGTCACTGAGTTTTGTACCTTTGTATTATGAACAGTTTTTACTTTAACTGATTGTAACGTTTTCCCTTTTTTATTTCGGTTGGTTGAAATGTGAAGTTGTGTAGAAGCATCCAATTTTCCTGTAACTTCAAGATTGTTTATCTTTTGATATTCTTTAACTGCTGCTAACGTTAGAGGACCAAAAATTCCATCTAATGAACCTTTGTAATAGTTTAGAGCTTTGAGCTTTGTTTGAAAGGATGTAATTTGTTTATTTTGATCGCCGAATTTTAGGGTGATTGCAGGGGTAACTGCTACTAGCTTTGAGAAGGTTTTTTCATCAATCACTCCGTCTACTTTTAAATGATGTAATTGTTGAAACTGTTTAACCGCATTTTCTGTCTTTTTTCCAAAAATCCCATCAATGCTTCCTTGATATAACATCAGCTTCGCCAATTTTTCTTGTAATTTAGTAACAGTATGACCTGTATGCCCATATCTAAAAGTATGGGATTTAACAATCGGTGATGTAGAAATAGAATGATAATCAAAGATTTCTCCAGCTTTCACAAGAGAAGTTCCGCTAAATATTACTCCTGCAGCAACAGATGAAATGACAATTGCTTCCTTTGCAGTGCTTGATAAAGACATTCAACTCTCCCCTAACATTTGAAAATTAATAAACAAGTGTAAGAAAATGGATGATATCCCTAAAAAATACTATCGTTGACAAAATATATGCCAACCAAGCTTCCCTTCTTTTTTGAGTTGACAAGTTAAAATCCTATGAATAGCATGTGTGAACAAGGCTATGTTACAATATCATTACGAAAATAATAAAGGAGTGCCCAAAATGAAGATAAAGTCTATTGAACCTACTCCAAGTCCGAATACAATGAAGGTTCTTTTATCAGAGGAGCTTCCTTCTGGAAAAAGCAATAATTATAAAAAAGATTCAGCGGATGAGGCACCGCAAATCATAAGAGATATTCTTGCAATAGAAGGGGTTAAAGGCGTTTATCATGTTGCCGATTTTCTCGCGGTTGAAAGAAATGCAAAATATGATTGGAAAGATTTGTTAGCACAAGTTCGCCAAGCTTTTGGAGAAGAATTGACTGAAGGTGCAGCAGGTAATGAAAATAACGAAGAAGCATTTGGTGAGGTGAAAGTATTTATCCAAATGTTTAATCAAATTCCAATGCAAGTCAAATTGACAGATGGAATGACAGAGCAACGTTTCGGATTACCCGATCGATTTAAGGAAGCTGTCTTTACCGCTCAAAAATCAAAAGAAAATGTTGTTTTAGATCGCCAATGGAAAGAACATGGTGTTCGATATGGTGACCTCGAGGATATTGGGAAAGAGGTTGTAGATGAAATAAATGCTGCTTATTCTGAGAAACGTCTTGAAAATTTAGTTAAAGCTTCGGCAGAAAATAAAGAAAAGACAAAAATACAACCTCGCAAATCATATAAAGTAACGCTTGAGATGTTAGACAGTGATGATTGGACTGAAAGATTCGCTCATTTAGATCAAATGGATCCTACAGAAGAGGATATCCCTGTTTTAGAAAAAGCATTAAACGATGAAAAAGCTTCAATAAGAAGGCTTGCTACTGTTTATTTAGGAATGATTGAAAAGCCAACTGTTCTACCATTGCTATATAAAGCCTTAAAAGATAAAACGGTTACGGTAAGAAGGACAGCAGGGGATTGTCTTTCAGACATTGGTGATCCTGCAGCAATGGAAGAAATGATGAATGCTTTAAAAGACAAAAATAAATTAGTTAGATGGAGAGCAGCCATGTTTCTTTACGAAGTAGGGGATCAAAAGGCACTGCCAGCATTAAAAGAAGCTGAAAATGATCCTGAGTTTGAAGTTAGCATGCAGATCAAAATGGCAATAGAGCGTATTGAAGGCGGAGAAGAAGCTAAAGGGTCAGTTTGGAAGCAGATGACAGAAAGTCGAAAAGGGTAAATTTAATAGAACAACCAACCATTATGAGTGGTTGGTTGTTCTATTATGTTCGTATTTGCAATGAAAAAAGCGCTATAGTATTCTTAAAATACATGTAAAGGATTTGGAGGGATTAATTTATGTCAATGGCATACGAAGAATATATGAGACAAATGGTTAAACCTATGCGAGCAGAATTAACAAATGCCGGGTTTGAGGAATTGACAACTGAGGAAGAAGTAAAGCAATTTATGAAAGAAGAGAATGGAACTGTTCTTGTTGTTGTAAATTCTGTTTGCGGGTGTGCAGCTGGCCTAGCAAGACCTGCAGCTACTCAAGCTGTCCTTAATGCTGAAAAAAAGCCTAATAAGCTTGTTACAGTATTCGCAGGACAGGATAAAGAAGCAACAGCAAAGATGCGGGAATATTTTGAGGGCTATGAGCCATCTTCACCATCAATGGCCCTATTGAAAGAAGGAAAAGTCGTCCACTTTATTCCACGTCATGAAATTGAGGGGAATTCCATCGAGGCAATAATGCAAAACTTAGAAAGTTCATTTGAAAAATACTGCTAAAAGGATGCTCTTGCATCCTTTTTATTATAGATAATATAGGAGATATACATAATGATTGTAACAACGTCTGGAAGACCTGATGACAAGCTAACGCAATATGCAAGGCATATTGCTGATGTACTTGATACTTCTTTTTATAAGCGGAACAAAAGATCTGTAGCCGACATAAAAAAGGAAGTTTTGGATCATGTCATTGTAGTGGGAAAGAATCGGTTAGAATTACACTTTTTAAATGAAGATAGTCCATTGTTTTTTCATCCTAATTCAGCTGTGTTCAGGATTAAAAGATTAATGAAAGGTGAGGGAGATCCCTTTTGTGAGGCGTGCAATTTACAACCTGCTGATAAGCTTTTAGACTGCACATTAGGGCTAGGATCTGACAGTATCGTCGGGAGTTATATAGTAGGAAAACAAGGATTAGTAATGGGAATTGAAGGAAGTAAGATTATGTCTTATCTCGTTCATAATGGCCTTAAACAATGGGAAACAGGATCGACGTTAATTGACGAGGCTATGAGACGAGTTGTTGTACTTCATCAAGATCATTTAGCATACCTTAAAAGCTGTGAGGATCATTCATTTGATGTCGTATATTTTGATCCAATGTTCGAGGAAACGATTGAAGGCTCTACTGGAATTACACCTTTAAAAAACATTGCTAACTATTCGCCATTACTAGTTGAAACAATAACTGAGGCAAAACGTGTGGCCAAAAAAAGAGTTGTTTTAAAAGATCACTGGAAAAGTACAAGGTTTGAGCAATTTCAGTTTAAAGTGAAAATTCGTAAATCGGCAAAATTCCATTATGGAGTTATAGAATTATCCTAATAGCAGATGATAAGACAGTGGAGGTGTATTCATTTGGCAAAAAGAAAAGTTGACCCATCAAGAGCAGGTCTTAGCTCTCCAAACGTAGAAGGGCAAGGAACAACAGCAAATGAAACCAATGGTCGTCAGGTAGATTCTGCACGAAAAAAATCAAAAAGGTCTTAAAAGAAAGGGTGCTCTTTCATAAAGGGCACCCTATTCCTATGTATTAATCTGTAATTTCTACATAAATAAAATATGCAAGTGTAATAAACGAAAGTATGACGAACAATGTATCGTAGCTCATTTTAGATCCTCCTATTGATTATTCTTTACTATTTACCTGTATCCATTATTTTAAACGTTTTCTTACGACATTAAAAGGAGATGTTGTAATATTTTAAACACAGATTTTTTTGGAAATTTGTCATGAAATTGTTATATCTTAACATATCACTCTATGATAAGATATTCATATATTCTTAATGTTGGAGGAGCCCTGCTATGAACAAATGGTTACGTAAATCTCTTGTTATTCTCTTTTCAATTGCAACATTTGGTCTTGTTACACCACCTGCTTCATTAGCAGCAGTTCAGGATAAACCGACAGAAGATTCTGTTTCAAATTCTACCATCTCGAGTGAGGATACGAAACAAATAGCTGAAACACATTTAGATGTTAAAGAAGAGAAAGCGCTCACAAATGATGAGCTTTTGTCTAATATTCTCTTGGAAGCAGAGCAAAAGTCTTTTGTGAAATTTGGAGATAAAATTGGAAATGTTATTGAAGATGAATTTAAACAAGTAATCTTTCCTAAAATGGAAGAAGTGATTACATATTATTTAAATGTTGAAGATGATGAACTTTTTCAGCATATTGAAATATCAAAACCTTCTGGTGGAACTGGAGAAAAAATATTTCACATTTATCATTCTCAAACAGGGGAAGATTTATTACGATTTCATGTTCGCAGAGAAAATCGACCTTTAGAAGGTTACTGGTTTAATTTCCATTACCATACTTACCATGATTCTTTTCAGTCACATAAAGACTTAGGTAGTATTTACTGGGATAAAAATACTCCTCCAAATTGGATGAGCTTTCATTAATAGATTGACTAAAGTAAAGAGTATGCACATGATGCATGCTCTTTTTATTTGTTCCTTAACAAATAGTATTCGTATATCAATACATTCTAGATGAATTAAGTGAGATATGTTAATATTTTAATATAATGATATTCGTATAAAATATAGGCTCCTAATATTACCTCGAAAAAATATATATGTATTCCACAAATGTTTATTTATCAAAAGAGAGGAAGTACAACATGAGAAAGGCAATTTTTCTTCTATTCATCTTCCTTATTTGTATTCCTTTTTATCATCTTGCCAAAGCTTTCCCGGAAGGGAGGCCTCTTTCCACCTATCAATTTAAGACAACAAAGTTTACACTCACGAAACCTGTTGTAAAAGAATTGATATTATTGCCAAATTCTGACTTCCCGGAAAAAGAAGCGATCAAGATGATAAAAAATATTCAAAAAGTAGATGATGATATCTTATTGCTAGCAGCGGAGGAAAGTATACAAGTTAAATTATTTACAGGTTCCTTAACAAATATAAATGGATTAAAAGGCTTAAAAAATATAAAACCAAGAGGCTATGGGGAAAATGATCCAAACTGGGATGTTGTTCCAGGAATGAGTGAAGATCGTGTTGTTTATGCAAAAATTGGACATAGTGAATTTGGCAAAGGGCATGGTTCAATCTGTTTAGAGCTACATGAATTTGCCCATGCAATTGATCGTTATGTCTTTCATTATGTGCGTTTTGATCCGGTGTTTATTAATATTTGGAAGCAAGAGGTAGACTTCCTCTTTCCTTTCAATAACTACTTCCTACAGTTTCCTGAAGAATATTTCGCAGAAGCTTTTGCCATGTATTACTATGATAAAAATAGTAAGGATGTCCTTAGCGAAATCGCTCCTTTAACTTTTAAATATATTCAGTCATTAGAAAATAAGGCGTATGAACAGCAAAACAAATTATATGTGAATTCCCAATATTAAATGGTAAAATATACGAAGGATTACAAGTAAGGGAAGTGTAAAAATGAAGCAGTACTTAGATTTATGTAAGCATGTTCTTGAAAATGGTGTAAAAAAAGAAGACCGTACAGGTACGGGGACTATTAGTACATTCGGATATCAAATGAGATTCAATCTCCAAGATGGATTCCCGCTTATCACAACAAAAAAGCTTCATACTAAATCAATCATCCATGAGCTATTATGGTTTTTAAAAGGTGATACGAACGTAAAGTATTTACAAGAAAATGGCGTAAGAATATGGAATGAATGGGCTGATGAAAACGGTGAGTTAGGGCCTGTTTACGGACATCAGTGGAGAGCATGGCCTGCACGTGATGGTTCTACGATTGATCAAATTACAAATGTAGTAGAACAAATTAAAAACAATCCTGATTCAAGAAGGCTAATTGTTTCTGCTTGGAATGTTGCAGATGTAGACAATATGGCATTACCTCCTTGTCATTGCTTTTTTCAGTTTTACGTTGCTGAAGGAAAGCTTTCTTGTCAGTTATATCAACGCTCCGCTGACGTATTTCTAGGAGTCCCTTTTAACATTGCTTCTTATGCATTGTTAGTTCATATAATGGCTAAAGCAACCAATTTAGAGGTAGGAGAATTTGTGCATACCTTTGGAGATGTGCACATTTATACCAATCATATTGAACAGGTGAAAGAACAATTACAAAGAGAACCACGCTCATTGCCAACATTAACAATCAACCGTGATGTAACATCGATTTTTGATTTTACATTTGAAGATTTTTCAATTGAAGGTTATGATCCCCATCCTCACATAAAAGGAGTTGTTAGTGTTTGATTTCGTTAATTGTTGCAATGGATCAACATCGACTAATCGGAAAAGACAATCAATTGCCATGGCATATTCCTCAAGATTTAGCCTATTTTAAAAAAGTAACAATGAATCACAAAATTATTATGGGAAGAAAAACATTCGAATCAATTGGAAGACCTCTTCCGGGACGCGAAAATATTATTTTAACAAGGGATAAAACATATACTCAAGAAGGGTGTACGATTTTGCATTCTATTGATGAGATCATTGGAATGTCTACTCATTCGGATGAGGAATTATTCGTGATCGGTGGAGCGGAGATCTTCAAAGAAATATTACCGGTAAGTGATCGTCTATACATTACTAAAATTGATCATGTGTTTGAGGGCGATACTTATTTTCCTAATATAAATGAAACTGAATGGAAGAAGGTTTCCGTTGAAAAGGGGATTAAGGACGAGAAAAATCCTTATGATTATCAATTTGTTGTTTATGAAAAGATCAATAAAGTGGAAAAATAATTTTGAACAATGTTGGTCATTCAACACTAAGCCATTCTTTTTAACCAACAAAAACAAAAAAGCAGGACAAGCCAGTGAATCTGGTTTTGTCCTGCTTTTTGATTACTTGCTTTATTAAGGTAAAAGATAGAGTAAAACAGAAAAGTAGTGCAGAACAGTTCCTGCAAGGACAAATAGGTGCCATACTGCATGATGGTATTTGAAACCACGCCACACATAAAATATAGCTCCAATTGTGTATAAAACTCCTCCAATAACGAGAAGGATGACACCGTTTAATGGCACATTTGAGATGATATGATTCCAAGCAAAAACGATTAACCATCCCATAATGACGTACATGATTGTTGAGAAGAAAAGGAATTTTTTCACAAAAAATGATTTGAAAATTGTTCCGCCTATTGCGAGTCCCCAAACAATCCCAAATAATGTCCAGCCGACCCAACCTTTTACCGCAATAAAAAGGAATGGAGTGTATGTTCCGGCGATAAAAAAGTAAATTGCCGAATGGTCTAAAACCTCAAAGAAATCTTTCGCTTTGCCTTCAGGAAAACTGTGAACAAGGGTAGATGCTGTATATAATAGAACCATTGTAGCTCCGAACAAGGTAAAGCTTACAACATGCCAAGCTGTTCCGTGTAAAGAAGCAAAAACAATTAATATCACCAATCCCGCAATGCTTAGTAACCCACCGATACCATGTGTAATTGAATTTGCAATTTCTTCCCCTTTTGAAAAGGTATGTGTATTTGCCATTTCTTGCTCCTTTCAACTTATAATAATGTCATTTAGAATAACTAGATTTTTTAAAGCAAAACTGTTTAAGATGATTGACGTAAAGTAAGAGATTCCTGAGGAAGCTCACCGCTATTCATACAGAAAACGATCATCCTCTTGCTGCAATCAACCATTCACGATACTAGTTATATAGCCAACTTAGATTGCAAAAACCGCATAAAATCAATCAGTTAATTTATCTATTATATCACTTGATCATATAAAATACATAACTTATCAGTATGCTATAATTAAAAACATCAGCGTTATGTATAATTTTAACACCTCTAAAGCGTTTGGTGTGTAAATATTAATGTCTTATCTAACAAGTATTTCTTAAAAAAATGTTAATTTTTATAATATTTCCTTTAAATTTTGAATATTCATGATATAATTTCAAATTAACAAGCAGTTGAAAGGACCGTGACAATGAAACAAGCTATCAATGATTTGCACAATGTTTATGTAGAAGATATTTTAAAAGCACATCATCTCCTAAAGGATGTTGTGACACATACACCGTTACAAAAAAATGAACAACTCTCTGAAAAATATCAATGTAACGTATACTTAAAGCGTGAGGATTTGCAAGTAGTTCGTTCTTTTAAAATCCGTGGAGCGTTTAATAAGATTAAGCAGCTAGATCCTGATGCTACTGTAAATGGCATTGTTTGTGCGAGTGCAGGGAACCATGCACAAGGTGTGGCATATTCGTGTAGACAATTGAAAATTCATGGTAAAATTTTTATGCCCTCTACAACTCCAAGACAAAAGGTTTCACAGGTTGAATTATTCGGAAAAGAATTTGTCGAGATTATCTTAACCGGAGATACGTTTGATGATGCGTATCAAAATGCTGTTGCTTGCAGTGAACAAGAAAAACGTACATTTATTCATCCATTTGATGATACTGAGGTCATTGCTGGTCAGGGAACTGTTGCAGTTGAGATCTTAAACGATGCCGATGTTGAAATCGATTATGTTGTTGCAAGCGTTGGCGGCGGCGGACTTATTTCAGGTATAGGAACATATTTTAATTCGATATCACCGTCAACGAAAATTATTGGTGTTGAACCAGAAGGTGCCCCAGCTTTATATCAATCAAGAGTTGAAAATAAAGTAGTGTCCCTTGATAAAATAGATAAATTTGTAGACGGTGCAGCAGTCAAGAAAGTTGGAGACAAAACGTTTTTAATTTGCAATGATGTTGTGGAAGAAGTGCTATTGGTCCCTGAAGGAAAAATTTGTACAACCATTTTAGAGCTATATAATGAAAATGCCATTGTTGCAGAACCTGCAGGTGCTTTGTCCATTTCTGCGCTTGACTTCTTACGGGATCAAATTAAAGGGAAAAATGTTGTATGTGTTGTTAGTGGCGGAAATAATGATATTGGAAGAATGCAGGAAATTAAAGAGCGTTCAATGATGTATGAAGGGTTACAGCATTATTTTATTGTTAATTTCCCACAACGTGCAGGTGCACTTCGAGAATTTCTTGATGAAGTTTTAGGTCCAAATGATGATATTAATCGTTTTGAATACACAAAGAAAAACAATAAAGATAAAGGCCCAGCGTTAGTAGGAATTGAACTAAAACAAAAAGAAGATTATGAACCACTTCTTCAACGAATGAAGAAAAAAGGATTTTTCTTTACAGAAGTTAATAAAGATAGCAATCTTTTTCATTTACTTATCTAACATTTATACACCCTAAAAAACTTTATCTTAGACAAATTTAGACAGACTTCTCTATTGGATTGGGTTATAATAAAGGAAACGGGTAAAAAAGAGGATTGATAACTTGTTATTCAAAAGCCTAGAGTTCAAGTTAATGAGTGGACAGAAGGTAAAAATTACTGATATTCCAGTATTGGAGGAAGATAACAAATACTGTTTCATGCTTCAAATCCGTTTACAAAAACTTATAACATTAATCCATGCACAAAGAAATCCAAAGACTATTTATTCTTTTAAAGATTATTTGAAAAAACTACTAAAATGGCCTGATTATGAGGCGATATTTGGTAGCAATGTTCTAAAAAACAATGCTTAGAAGAAAGGGAGCCATAAATTGGAATGGCTCCCTTTCCTATTCCAATATACTAATCATTGATTATGATGTAATTGACTGTATAATTAAAGATAGTATTTCTAGGGATGTGATGGTTTGACCAAAATAAAAATTGTAACAGATTCAACAATTGACGTTAGCAAAGAATTATTAGAAGAATACAAAGTGACGATTGTACCGTTATCGATTACAATAGATTCTAAAAATTATATTGATGGTGTTGATCTTACACCAGATGTGTTTATTGAATTGATGAGTCAATCCAAAGAGCTGCCAAAAAGCTCGCAGCCACCTGTTGGCGAATTTTTAAACATATACGATGAGTTGGGGAAAGATGGAAGTTCTATTATATCTATTCATATGACAAAGGGGTTAAGCGGAACAGTACAATCAGCTGAAGCAGCAGCCCAAATGTCTTCTTCTGATGTAACAGTGATTGATTCTATGTTTATTTCAAAAGCATTAGGTTTTCAAGTCATTGAATCGGCAAAAATGGCTCAAAATGGTTCAACAAAGGAAGAAATTCTAAATAGAATTGAAGAGATTCGGAAAAGCACCAAATTATATGTATGTGTAGACACACTTGAGAACCTTGTAAAAGGTGGTCGAATAGGTCGAGGAAAAGCGCTTATAGGATCTCTTCTTAACATAAAGCCGATGGCTAAATTACAAGACGGTGTCTATACCCCTGTCGGAAAAGTAAGAAATCATTCACAGGCTGTAAAATATTTAGCGAAGCAATTTGCTGATGACGTAAAGGGGAAAACTGTTAAAGCAGTAGGGATTGCTCATGCAGACGCCTTTGAATTTGCGAACAATTTAAAGAAAGCTGTAACTGAAAATAGTCCGAACAGTATAGTGGATATATCTTTTACAACCCCAATCATTTCTACCCATACAGGTAGAGGGGCAGTCGGGTTTATGTTCTATGCTGAATAAATAAAGAAATGGCGATTTTGTATGATCCTTCAAGCTATTTGAACGATCAATATGAAGTCGCTTTTTTCATGAGGGATATACCTGGCATTAGATGAAAAACATCTCCGAAGGATAGGCACTCAAAAGAATTAATATTCATAGAAATATCATAAGTCATGTAATAATGCCGTCCTAATCACTGTATCAGTTTATTTTACATACGGCTAATACTTGAGGGGGTGTTTAAAATCGGTAAAAAAGTGTTGTTTTTTGGAGACTTTGGAATTGATGATATTGTTGCACTATTATTTGCTTATTATAGTAATGAAATAGATATAGTAGGGATTGTAGTGGATTATGGAAACATCTCTAAAGAAAATGCTACAATAACGGCTAGACATTTAAGAGAAATAACAGGTTTAGAAAATATCCCCATTATCGGAGGTGCTGTAAGGCCGTTAACAGGTGAGGAACCGACTTATTTTCCTGAGATCCATGGAGAATATGGTCTAGGGCCAATTACGCCTGATTTAACAGAACCAATTCCTGAATTGG
Source organism: Metabacillus sp. RB-C-LZQ-3-1 (assembly GCF_058315175.1). Taxonomy (NCBI): domain Bacteria; kingdom Bacillati; phylum Bacillota; class Bacilli; order Caryophanales; family Bacillaceae; genus Metabacillus; species Metabacillus sp. RB-C-LZQ-3-1. The sequence continues at coordinate 161,527 of NZ_JBZFLI010000001.1, forward strand.
AAAACTTTCATGAAATTGTTTCTGTTATCGAATCGTATCCTGATGAGATCGTGATTGTCAGTGTTGGGAGATTAACTTCCCTAGCCACTGCAGTTGTCCTCTACCCCACTCTTCTCGCACAAGTTAAAGAGTTTTTTATTATGGGGGGAGCATTTCTGTACCCTGGAAATGCTACACCTATTGCAGAAGCAAATTTTTATAGTGATCACTTTGCAGCGAATTTAGTTTTAAGCAAAGCACAGAAATCTAAAATTTTTCCTCTAAACGTTACGAGTTATGCAATAATTCCTGACAATTTTATTGATGATTTAGATAAACATTTTAAAAGAAATGGTGATCGAGCAGGGATGTTGTTAAAGCCCATGATCGAATACTATACAAAATGGTATCAAAAAAGGGATCCTTCTATTACCGGAGGGCCCTTACATGATTTGTTAACAATTTGGGCTGTAGCAAATAGTCATCACTTTGAGTTTCTTGAAAAACCAGTCAAAGTTAGTACAGAGAGTGATGATGCACGCGGTCAGAGTATAGGCGACTTTAGACCTTTTAAAGAGCTTGCTGATTATCCTACTCACTTAATAGCAAGTAAATTTAATCGAGCATTTTTTTTAGAAGATATTTATTATACTTTTAAACAAGTAAAAAGGTAATAGGCAGGTCATAAAATCTTCACACTATTTAACTTTAACTTTCTAGACAATTTTGGTAAAATCTTTTTGTTAAAGAGAAAGCAGGGTGAAGACATACATGTCCAAACAAAAGAATTTCTTAGTTTTCATAATAGGTTCTTTCTTATTGGTTTTAACTGCGTGCGGAAATCAATCTCCAATTAAAGATCCATTAAATTATGAAGTACAATCATTTAGTTATTTGAATCTGGAAAATGAGTCTGTTTCATTGGATGAGCTTAAGGGGACAGTATGGGTAACAAATTTTATCTTTACAAATTGTGAAACAGTATGTCCTCCAATGACAGCTCATATGAGTGAATTGCAAAAGAGGATGAATAATGAAGGGGTAAACGCTAGGATTATATCCTTTAGTGTAGATCCTGAGAATGATACTCCTGAAAAAATCAAGGAGTTCACAGCACCTTATTCTATCTCATTTGATAATTGGGATTTTCTAACAGGTTATTCACAGCAGGAGATAGAAGAATTTGCAAGAAAAAGTTTTAAAACTATTGTTCAAAAGCCTAAAAACAATGATCAAGTCATCCATGGTACTTCTTTTTATTTAATTGACCAAAATGGTGTTGTCATGAAGGACTATAATGGAGTGGAAAATCCCCCATATGAACAAATTATTAAAGATATTAAAGCGTTACAGTCAAAAAATTGATTCATAAAGGTCAGGTCTCACATAAAACACACAAATATAACACTTTATTTAAAAGCTGTTAGCTGTAAATTGTGTTCGTGATATCTGACCTTTCCTATTTAAGGAAATTGATAAGATTCTGATCATTTTTTGATGATGTGAAAAGTATTTTCCGGACATAAATACTCAGTCTAAAACGAAATACATATCCATGTTATAATAGGTTTTTAGACTTGATGACAGGGTGATTTTATGATTCGAAAAATAATTACCATTAGTATATTAAGCTTATTCATGACAGGATGTATGTCTGAATCAATGTCAAAGCTTGAAACTAAGCCAGTTTCTCTTATACAAAAAGAGGAGCCATCAGAAGAGTTTATCCCAAAAACAGTGAAACTTGTTGCTCTAGGGGATTCCTTAACAAAAGGAATTGGTGATGAATCAGAACAAGGTGGATATGTTGGAAGAGTAACAGATATGCTTGACCAAGAGGAAGAAATCAAAGAGGTACAGGTTGATAATTTTGGAATTAAAGGTCATAAAACGACGAACCTGCAACAAAGATTAAAAGAAGAGGAAGTTGTCCAAGCACTGAAGGAAGCGGATATAATTATCATGACGATTGGTGGTAATGACATTATGAATGTAGTTCGTCAAAATATCTTCTCCTTAGACTTTGAACCTTTTCGTAATGAACAAGCAGACTTTGAAAGAAGACTAAATGATATTTTCACAACAATTCGTAGTCTTAATTCAAGTGCCCCGATCATTTTCGTAGGACTCTACAATCCGTTTAAATTTATGTTGCCGAATTTGACTGAAATTGATCAAATAATTGACGAATGGAATAATGCATCAAAACAGATGATAACTAGTGACGAAAACGGGGTATTTGTTCCTGTAGATGATATATTCTCATCTCAAATGGACCATAGGCTGCTTTATAAAGATGAGTTTCATCCAAATAAGAGCGGGTATACTTTAATGGCAGACAGAATTTATCAAACTATGACAGATGCAGACATTACCATGAAGTTTGTTGGAAGAAATGAGTGATTTGATGAAAAAATGGAAGACGTTATTTCTTGTTCTTGCTGGTATTAATTTAATCTTTTTAATTCTAGTTGTATCCTTTTTATTTATGCCAGTTGACCAACCTCAACCAAGAGAAAAAGGAACAACTCAACAAGTAGATGGAAAAGAAACAATTCCTTTTCTAATTCGTACTGAAAAAAGCACGTTAACGAAATTAGTAAATCATTATTTGGAGAATGAAACAGACCAAGAAAACTTAAAGTATTATGTAAACCTAGAGGATAAAGTGAATGTTTATGGAGTGATTAAGGCATTTAACAAAGATGTTGACATGAAGCTAGTTCTTGAACCAAAAGTGAAAGATGATGGAAATGTTCAATTGCTTGTGAATGAATTATCGATCGGCCAACTAAAGCTTCCTGTATCTTATGTATTAAAGTACATGAACACTTACTATGATCTTCCTGAGTATGTTGTTATTGATTCAAAAGAAAATCTTATTGACATTCATTTAGATCAATTAACATTTAAAAATGGATTAAGCGCCAGAGCAGAGACATTCAATCTTGTGGAAGATGATATTACATTTACATTAAATGTTCCATTACCTTAAGGTCTAACCAATGTTAGGCCTTTGTTTTACTATAATGAAGTTTAAAAATTCTTATAGATGATCTTATTAGGAAAATTAATGCTTTCGTCATTAGAACTAAATACAAATTCAAGGTAATAAATGGTACAAATTACCCTGCAGGGTTAGGCTAGAATGATCATGCTAAAACATGTATAATTAAAGGATACTATGTCGAAAAAAATGAAGGTCGTACTTTTATAGATTGTTAGAATATAAGTCTCTACACGAGGCTCTGTTCCCTTATCTATTTAGAGAGGAGGAGCGTAATGTTCTGTATAAACTGTGGAGCAAATATTGCAGAAAAGACAGCGAATTATTGTTCGAATTGTGGTAAAAGATTAGAAGAACAATTTCATCCGGCATCTTATAAAAAAAAGAAAATGTTTGTTTACTTAACCCCTTTATTAAGTTTACTACTTGTTTCCTCTGGGCTTATTTTGACGTATACATATGAGTCAAAGGTAAATGCTACTGTTCTAAATTTTCAAGAAAAAGCTGAAAAAGCCGCTTTAGCTGGTGAATATAAAAAAGCACTATCCTATATTGAGTCTGGCCTTTCATATCGAAAAGATTATCAAGTGTTAGCAAAAGAAAAAGAAATGATTGAATCAATTATAGATTTAGACGAAGATCTGAATGATGTTGAACAAAAAATAATGAACGAACGTTTTGATGTTGCTCAACAGGACATCAACACAATAAAAAAACAAATTGATACATCAAGCTCACCACTGTTTGTGAAACTGTCCTATGAAATTGATCAGGTGGAAACTAGTGTGAAGGTTGGTGCGATGAAAGAAGAAATAAATCAACTGTCATCAATAGATGAACTAGCAGATAAACTATCTACTCTCTATTCGATGGAAATTCAAGAAGCTTCAGAAATAAAACAACAAATTTATATGAAAATGGTGAGTATAAGCGAATCAGAAGCAGAAAAAAATCTTGAACACAAACATTTTAATAAAGCCTTAAATTCTGTTGATGAAGCATTACAATATGTTGTTAACAATGAAAAATTATTATCATTAAAGGATCGAATAATTGAAGAGAAGACAGCATTTGAAGTAGCAGAGCAAGAGCGAATTAACAAGGCATTACAAGTTGCCCAAATGGAAGAAAAGTTGAACCTCACAAAAGCTGTAGAGTTAGTGGAGGCGAAAATCAATGTTGATAAATATGGTGATGCCTATATTCAAGGTTCAGTTAAAAATAATGGTACCGAAAGTGTTCATTCAATTGTGATTGAATTTAATGTTTTAAATGAAAATGGTTCAATTCTTGAAGAAGGCAAGACAAATGTTTTTCCAAACAAATTAAAGCCTGGTGAAAAAGGCGAATTTGAGCATGTATCATATTCGACGAAAGAAAAAGTAAAAGTTGAAATTACAAATATTTCATGGCTTTTAGAAGAGAAGAAAGGATAATCTATGAAAAAAAAGATAATAATCAGTTTCATTGTATCCCTTCTAATTTGGCTTGCAGGCGGAATAGGCTTTTTCTATATTAAAGAGCATACCGCTGCAAAGGTTTACTCAGAATCAACGATTTTAAAGCAAAATAAGGATGTAAATAAGTATCAACCGCCACTTGAAATAAAAGAAATAATTAGAGAAGCTCAAAAAAAAGTTGTGATGGTTGAATTAGAAGATGGGTCAGTAGGTTCAGGATTTCTATACAATCATAAAGGAGATATTATAACTAATGCACACGTAGTTAATGGAGCTAAGCAAGTAAAAATTCGAACAACTGATGCAATGGGATATGATGGAGAAGTTATAGGGATTAGTATTGAAACTGATGTTGCAGTAGTAAGGGTTAAGGGTTTAGAAAACGTTGAACCATTAAAGTTGTCACCTAATACAACGCTCGAATTAGGTGATGAGATTTTAGCTTTGGGAAGTCCATTAGGTTTTCAAAACACCGTAACAACAGGAATTATTAGTGGAACCGACAGAGAATTGGATGTGGAACCGTATAAATATGATAATGTTTATCAAATTTCGGCTCCAATTGCTCCAGGCAACAGTGGTGGTCCTCTAATTGATCGGAAAACAGGGAATGTTGTTGGAATCAATTCAGCACGAATCGAACAAGGAAGCATCGGATTTAGTCTTCCAATTGGTACAGTGCTGCCATTAGTTAATAGCTGGTCAGAGACTCCAATGAAAAACCTACCAATCGTAGAAACAGTTGACGCTATTGATGAAATAGATGAAAATAAGATCATAGAAACTTCAGAGTATCTTGTAAGCTATTTTATTGATAGCATTAATTATCAAGATTTTGTAACAGCTTATTCACTCTTGGGAAGTGATTGGCAAACAAATATTGATTATCAATCATTTAGAAATGAATATTTGAATATCCTTTCAATAAGAATAGATGAACTTAAAACGACTAAAAATGAGGATAAAGTTCTTGTGGAAACAGTTTTATCTATTGTGGAAGAAACAAATCATGTGCAAAAAAACGTGTCAAAAAAGGTGAATTACGTGGTAGCTTTTGAAAATGACCAAGCTAAAATTATTTCTGAGGAACAGAAAGAATAACCAGAATATAGTCATAAAAATAGAACATGATTAATATGGGGGTTCATTGTATGAGAAATAAATTTATGATCTTTGCACTTGCAGCGATTCTTATTTCGTTTATTTTTGGTGGAATTGCTTGGCAGGAACTAGTTGCGGAAAATATGGATGATGTCTATTTAAATCTTGCATACAGTACGATGTGTTTGAGTGTTGCATTTTATTTATGGCATATCAAGGATGAAAAATCAAAATCATAGGAATGAAAACTGAGAGGATCATAACCTCTCAGTTTTTCATTATTATGTTTTAAGAACCTTCTTCTTCTGTTTCAACTTCTTCTGTGCTATCTTCTTCAGTTTCTTCTACATTTGTTTCTTCTTGTTCTGTATCATCTGTGTTGTTACATGCAGCCATTAAAAATACAGCAAGTAATGATGCTCCAACTTTTAATAATAAGCTCTTATTCATTTTAATTCCTCCCATGTAACGATTAAATGATTATCTTTGAGCCCGTTGCTCAATCTAATAATAATGGAAAATGAGTGGGAGGATACTGATTTTACAAAAATTGAACAGTATCTTAAAAAATTAATATTAGATTAAAAGTCTATTAATAATATTTACAGAAAATTTGTGTAAATCTAGGAAAATTAGTCCTTTTTAAACACTACTTCTCGGACAGAAGTCTTGAAGAAGCTTTTAGGATGAAACCTACATATATTTTATGCTGTCTGGTAAAAATGAAGATAGAATCATAAAAGAAAGGATGAGAAGATGAAGAATCAAAAATTAAGTTATGAGTCAGATGGAAAAATGGGAAAGAACAAAGAGAAAAAACAACAAAATAAGGTTGGAAACAGAGAACAGACATTTTTTAACACTACACAAAATAGTGAATAATAGAGGATGGTTAGAGAAGTAATGATGTTCTTCTCTACATCATCCCCTTAAGAATGCTACTGATTAATTTGGGCTCTTTTAATAAAAGAGAGTTCGTCTTCAATTAAGCCACACGTTCCACACTGAACGCGATAATCCGGTCCCTTATAGGAGATGTGAAACGGATCTAATGCAGATTGATCGATTTCTTCCATAATATCTCCAGTTTGAGGATTTAATTTTACGGATTTTACTTGCTGTTGAATTATATTAAATCTAGTTCGATTTGTTTTACAATTTGGACATAAGTATGGTGACGACATAACATCATAACCTCCCATGCAATTTTTTTTATTATTCACAACTTGGTTAGATTTATGTAAAAAAGGATGACTAGAAAAAGTCATCCTCACTTATATTTTAGTTTATTAAGCTTTTAATAATTTATTAAATAAGATAATAAAATTCTTTATATCTTCCTCACTGAACTCGTTAAATTTTTCTAATAAGAAATCTGTTTTCTTCTTTTCAAATAAGAAAAGTGTTTTTTTTCCTTCTTCAGTAAGGTGGATGTCCACAATTCGACGATCCTGAATAGAGCGAACACGGTCGATCCATTTCTTTTCAAATAAAGAGTCTGTTATGGCTGTAATATGGGATGCTGACACATTTAACATTTTAGATAAATCGGAAGACTTTTTTGGACCAAGCTCATATAAAGTTTTTAATATAAAAAACTCATTTCTTGACATTTCGTTATCATAAACGAGATTCATTTCTTGACGTAATTTTCTATAAACATTTCGCATTAATGCTTCCATTTCATACATTTTTTCCTGACGATTATTCAACTTTTTTCCTCCGTACTAACAAAGTATCCTTTTCATTAGACTAAGGAAGTTCTTTTGATGTGTCAAGAGGGACCAATGCATGAAATGTGTAGAATAAAGCAGTTTACTTTCTAAGCTTCAATGCATGCTATATAATAAAAAGCATTAGTTAATAAAAGGTAGGGTGATTAAAATAATGAGCAATAATCATAAATTAGAATTAGCTACATTTGCGGGCGGATGCTTTTGGTGTATGGTTCAGCCTTTTGATGAATTACCTGGTATTGAAAGTGTTATATCAGGCTATACAGGGGGAGATAAAGAGAATCCAACGTATGAGGAGGTTTGTTCAAATACAACTGGACACTTGGAAGCTGTCCAAATTACATTTAATCCAGATATCTTTCCTTTTGAAAAGCTATTGGAGCTATTTTGGCAGCAAATAGATCCAACGGATGAAGGCGGTCAATTTTATGATCGTGGAGAATCTTATCGGACAGCGATTTTTTATCATTCAGAAGAACAAAGAAGACTTGCTGAACAATCTAAAGAAAATCTGGAAAAAAGTAAGAGGTTTTCTAAACCAATCGTAACCATGATTCGTAAAGCAAAGCCGTTTTATCCAGCTGAGGATTATCATCAAGATTTTTATAAAAAGAGTACGGGGCGTTATAAACAATATCGTACAGGCTCTGGACGAGATCGATTTATTGAACAACATTGGAAAGATAAAACTTTACTAAAAGCTTCATTAACACCTATGCAGTATGAAGTAACACAAAATAATGGAACAGAACCTCCGTTTCACAATGAATTTTGGAATCATGAAGAGGAAGGAATTTATGTAGATATTGTTTCTGGAAAACCTTTATTCAGCTCAAAGGACAAATATGATGCGGGATGTGGTTGGCCAAGTTTTACAAAACCAATCCAAGAGTTAGAAGTCGTTGAAAAAATAGATACATCACACGGTATGGTTCGTACGGAAGTAAGAAGTAAAACAGCTGATTCACACTTAGGTCATGTATTTAATGATGGACCAGGTCCAAGCGGTTTAAGATATTGTATAAATTCTGCTGCATTAAAATTTATACCAAAAAAAGATCTAGAAAAAGAGGGCTATGGAAAATATATTAAATTATTTGAAGTGTAGTTAAAAAGGCTGAGTTTAAGCCTTTTTATGATTTATCGTGTAGACAAGAAAATATGGATTACGTAATATAGGGATATATTGGAGATAAGGGAGTGGATTTTGTGGCTGTTTTAGGTTTTGAACATGTTGGAATTCAAGTAGCAGAAATTCAGCGATCGATTTCTTTTTATCAAGAGGTGGTCGGCTTAGATCTGCTGGATCAATTTATACATACAGATGGGAAAATGAAATTGGCATTTTTAGGTGTTAATGACCAAATCATTGTCGAATTGATAGAAGGGTATAATCCTGACTTACCTGATGAAGGAAAAGTTCATCACATTGCGTTTAAAGTAAAGAACATTGAAGCTGAGAAAAAGAGATTACAGGATGCAAATGTGGAATGGATCTTTGAAGATATTACTGTATTACCAAATGGTGCAAAGTATATATTCTTTCGAGGACCTGATCAAGAATGGATCGAATTTTTTGAAAAATAATGAAACCAAACCGTGCAGTTAAAACTAGCGCGGTTTTTATATGGTCAAAAAGTATCTTAACCAGTTCTAGTATGATTTTCAAAATATGTTTTTTACCCAGAAAATGGGCGAATGCACATACAATACAACCTATCCGCGGCATAATGTAAAGGGAATCAAAAATAACTTATGGGGAGTGAATTAAGATGCATTGCTATTATGATCAAGGATATCCATATGCTGGCGGTTGCGGTTATGGCAGCAGCTTTGTATTAATCGTAGTACTTTTCATCTTATTAATTATTGTAGGTGCAGCTTACATTAACTAATTAAATGACGTATCTTGGAGCCCAATAATTAGGGCTCCTTCTTTTGTTAACTCAAAATAAAATTAGGTTGACATAACTGTCAGCATTCATTACCATATTGTAGTAGATATGGTAAAGGGGGATTTAAATGAATTGGGATTTGTTAGCGGATGAAGTAATAAACGGAAAATTAATATCAGAGACTGAAGCTTTATCAATATTAAAATGTCCAGATGAGAATTTGTTAAAATTATTGGATGGTGCATTCAAGGTTAGAAGGCATTATTATGGGAAGAAAGTAAAGCTAAATATGATTATAAATACAAAATCAGGAATATGTCCTGAAAACTGCGGGTATTGTTCGCAGTCAACTGTATCAACAGCAACTATTCAGAAATATAGAATGCTAGATAAAGAGACAATCTTACAAGGAGCAAAGCAAGCACATCATCTTCAAGCAGGAACCTATTGCATTGTAGCCAGTGGAAGAGGACCAACTAACAAAGAGGTGAGCCATGTTGCGTCTGCTGTTGGCGAAATAAAAGAAAAGTATGGGATAAAAGTTTGTGCATGTTTAGGGATGCTTAAGCCTGACCAAGCAAGAATATTAAAAGAAGCCGGAGTCGATCGATATAATCACAATGTGAATACTTCAAGAGAACATCATACTGCTATTACAACTTCTCATACATATGATGACCGAGTGAATACAGTTAATCTTGTAAAAGAAAGTGGAATCTCCCCATGTTCTGGTGTAATCGTTGGAATGCGTGAAACGCTTCAGGATGTCGTAAATATGGCATATTGCTTAAGAGAACTTGATGCAGATTCTATTCCAGTTAATTTCTTACATGCTATTGATGGGACTCCTCTAGAAGGAACAGATGAATTAAATCCAAGATATTGCTTAAAAATTCTTGCGCTATTTCGTTACATAAATCCAACGAAGGAAATCAGAATCTCAGGTGGACGTGAGGTGAATCTTAGATCACTTCAACCGCTGGGCTTATTTGCTGCTAACTCAATATTTGTTGGAGATTATTTAACAACATCTGGGCAAGAAAGTACTGCAGATCATAAAATGCTAGAAGACTTAGGCTTTGAAATAGATTTTCAGAATTAAGAAGTCCAAAGCAAATTTTAGAAGAATAGCTCGAGCTTTCCATCTACTTTAGGGATTGCTAGAGCTATTTTTTAAGCTTAAATACGATTTTATAGTGACCCACTATACAGGATAGAAATAACATACATATGAGAGGTTATGGTTTCATTCTTTTCGCGAACAAGCTATAATAATAAAATATTGTCAACAGGGGGAATGACGTATGAAATCTTTTTATCACTATTTAATGAAGCATCGTCATCCTAAGCCAAAGGATGAACTTTCTAAATTTGCTAATGATGCATATGTTGACCACGGTTTTCCAAAAAACACGGATAATTATGACGAGATAAGCTCCTATTTAGAAATGAATGGTCATTATTTAAAGAGTATGACTGTTTTTGATGATGCTTGGGAAAAGTATCAAAATGAAATTTTAAAACGAATTTAATTATGGCATACGATGATATCATTTAAAGATACATCCATGCTTTTTATTACCAGAAGCTTTAAAAAATGATTAATGATAGTTATAAGAAATAACTAAGGCATTCGCTATCAGGAATTGGCGACAGGCCTTAGTTTTCTTGTTTTTTTTATGTAACTATAGGTCTACAACGTTTCCAAAAGAGCCCATGACGAATTAAAAAATGCAGCATATACTATCTTATCCTTACAATCACGACAAAGGAGAGATGAAAAAGTGAAAAATAATCATAAAAATAAACCAAAATTTAAAATCGGGGATATTGTCGTGATTATCATGTATGGAACGGTCGGAACAATAACAAAACTTCATCTAGTAGACCAGCAATTCGCCTATGAAGTCAATCATGGGGATATGTTATATTATGAAAATGCACTTCAATTATTTTCAGAGTATGATGGTACTGTCATTGAAACAGAAAAGATTAGTATTGACGTTCTCTATCAAATTGGTGATATTGTGTTAGTAAAAGGATATGGAAGTTCATTGTTTAAAATTGTTGGAGTAAGAACGGAAGTTTGGAGATATGCTGATGATGGATGGGAAGAATTAACCTATGAGTTAACAAGAATGTCTGATGGAGAATGGTTAGAGGCAACCGAAGATGAAATGAGCCTAATGATAAGCAATCAAGAGGCTGAAGAGTTTCGGCAAGAAGTTCATTTGCATCACACAATTACTGATGAAAGTCGTTACTATGCTTCATTGATCCATCAATATATTGGACTTGAACGATCAAGTGATACTGGCAGCGCAGACGACCTAAGACGATTGATCGATGAAATGCTAGATATTTATAATGATTATAAAACACTCTACAACCTTTTTAAAGACCAAGAATATTTAGACATGATGAATCTGGTAATTAAAAGCTTATCAAGATACAAGGATATAGATTCGATCCATTAATATGACAGAGAAAACAATAGAAAAATAAAATAAGGAATACAGAAAAAAAGGATTCCATAAAATAACCATTTAAGGACATTTTGCAATAATCGATCAAATCCATTTCCATCAATAAACTCAAGAATACTTTGTTTCTCTAAATTCTCTGCTTTCCTTACGATTTTTGTATTTGCAACCTCATTTATCATCCTATTAACCCCATTTCTTTATATGCTTGTCTATCTAAAACTATCTATATGTCATGAATTCATCTTTATTCCACTTACTTTTTATACTCATCAAAAAAAATCTTCACCTAATGTTGCATATGTCCCTGAGTATGGACATAAAAAATAGAAGGGGGGCGATATTGTGAAGGAAATTGAAGTAATTATTGATACAGAGGAGATTGCGGAGTTCTTTTACAATGAGCTCACAAAAAGAGGGTATGTTCCAGGAGAAGAAGAACTTGGAGAGCTTGCTGATATAACATTTGATTACCTTCTGAACAAATGTATCATTGATGAAGATTTAGAATTTGAAGACAAAGATTAGACCAAAATAATAGAAAGAGGATGTCTCTTAAGGTACTAAGCTCACAAACTATATATAGCGTGGTCATTCAGCTATATATTAGAGACTTGAGCTTAAATCCATCAAAAAGTGACATCCTCTTTTTATTTGCATTTATTTTAATATAGACATAACTGTTACATTTTTTAGTTGATGATGTTGTATACACTAATTAATGACTTCATTATGGATAGGTCACGCTTAACATCTTTTGTAATATCATGAATATCTGCTTTCCCTTCATTTTTCCAAGATTGAATTTGTGAGAATTTCGTATACCAATCTTGTTTTTTGGGAAAATGATGAGGGACATTCTCCCATACTTGAGTAAGTGAAGGGCTAATTATTTTTTGTTGATCCTTGTTCAGCGAAAATTCATGTGGCCAATAATCTGAGCGAGATCCTGAATGCTCATGTTTCTTGGCAAACTCAAAAATGGAAGAGTATACTGGCTTTGAAAAAAGAATGTGATAAAGCTTTTTACCAATCTGAATTCGAGTCTGAACAGAATGAAAGTTGCGGACCTCAACCCCCGCTAATGAATATTTCCGTAAGAATGAATATTTTTTATAAGGGAAGATAACATGGGTAAAGCCTAGTGCTTCTTGCATGATATATGTGAATGTCTGAAGAACTGACTGTTTAGTGTGGCTTAATGACATGAGATGTTTTTCAACATACTGTTGCTCGTTTGTAATTAACGCATACGAAAGGTCCTTAGACGTTAATTTGTTATTTAAAAAAGAACTCCAAATTGGAATCATAAATTTCGAGACAGAAAAAGAAGGTAATAAATGGAAATAGGATGTTTTATCCTCTTTGCTTTTTTTATATAAAAGCAGTTGTGGAAAAGCATCATGAAAAATCAATGCGTTAGCGCGTTCTAGAAATTGAAAAAGACTAACTTGTTGAGAATGAGACAGAACAGAAACAAGGAGAGAACTTTTTACATCTGTCATATTGTATCCGCCATTGCGTGAAACCATATGAGCTAGGAATGCCCAATGGACTTCTGGACATTCAGAATAAAATGAAAGGTAAGCTTTCGTACGAGTTATATTATTTTTATTTGCTAAGTCTGTTGAGGTCTTTATTTTGTTTATGAAATCCTTCTCTTTTTGAGTTAAGATAAGCAAAGATTTTTGAGAAAGTATAGCTTGTAATTCTTGCTCAATTGCCAAGTTTGTTATATCACAGCTTTGTTCATACATATTTTTCATTCCTTTATAAAAGCAATAACCTGGGTTTATTACTATTTGTATGGATATAAAAATAAAAATGTGAAACTTTTGTTTGTTCATGTCGTATATAAAGGAGAATCAATAATCTAATCCTAAAAAAGAGAGGGATTAACCATGTTGAAAAAGATCCTAAATTCATTCATATTAAATAAACATTCCCATTCTTATCGAAAATATAGTTCAAGCGACTTTAAACGACGAGGCCATAAGCATGTTCATCCATCAAAATATGGACATCATTATTATAAGAAAAAACGCGGCTCTAGTAGTTTTTTCAGCTCTTATAGCAGCTAAATGAAAGTCTTATTTAGGAAATGGATCGAGCATGTAGAAAAACCGTTGGCCCCTTTTACTACTGTCGAAAATAAATATGTCATAAAAGAAATACTTGGAAAAGGGAGCTATGGTTTTACGTATCTAGTAGAAGATGAACAAAAAAATCAAAAAGTACTAAAACAATTAAGAAGATATAAGAGGCTCGATCATTCAGGAGTTAAAGCGTTTGAACGAGAAGCAACGATATTAAAAGATTTTCAGCATCCCGCTTTTCCTCAATTTTTTGAAAAGTTCGAGGATAAGAGCCAAAAAAGATTTATTGTCATGGAGTTTAAAAAGGGAAAAACGTATGAGCAATTAATCTTTGATGACAAAGTTCAATATACTGAAGAAGAAGCATTAAAAGAACTTTATCAAGTACTGAAACTTGTCAAGATTATCCATAATAAAGGGTATGTTCATCGGGATCTTAGAATCCCTAATATCCTAAAATGTGAAAATACTCATTACATTATTGATTTTGGCTTAGCTAGAAGAGTAACAGATAAGGTTGATAAGGAAGAAAAACTAAATCGCTTAGATAAAAGATTATTTAGAGAGAACACCTTTAAAAGTGATTTTTACGCTTTAGGACATTTCTTATTATTTCTACTTTATTCCTCATATGAACCTGAAACAAATAAGAAAAAAACATGGGAAGAAGAATTATTAATTTCAAGTCAATGTAAAATAATTTTGCGGAAAATGCTGCAAATAGATGCAGCTTACAATGGTATTGATCATTTGATTAATGATGTGGAAAAGTGTCTTAATTAGGGAGGAAAAATTAATGTCATTTTTTAATAAAATATTAGCTAGTGTCGGGATTGGATCTGCAAAAGTTGATGCAAAGCTTTCAGATTCAACTATAAAAGTTGGGGATAAGGTAGAAGGAATAATCGAAGTTAAAGGCGGGAATATCGAACAATCAATTGATGAAATTTATTTAACGATTAATACAAATTATGAGAAAGAAGAAGATGATAAGGTTGTTCACAAACAGGCGGTTATTGCTACTGTAAAACTTAATGAACCATTTGTCGTTATGCCTGGTGAAACAAAAACAATTCCATTTACATTTCAGCTTCCGTTAGATACACCATTGACTCTAGGGTCAACGAAGGTGTGGCTGCAAACAGGAGTTGATATTAAAGGTGCGATAGATCCAACAGATCGGGACATGGTCAACATCCATCCACATCATTTAGTAGAAAAAACGCTAAAAGCATTAAATGAGCTTGGATTTACACTGAGGAAAGTGAAAAATGAAGCAGCTTCCTACAAGGTAAGAAAAAGACTGCCATTCGTTCAGGAATTTGAGTTTATTCCAACATCAGGTTCATTTTACCGGAAATTAGATGAAGTAGAACTCATGTTTTCTCTTCTTGATGAAACAAGTCTAGAGGTAATTGTTGAGGTTGATCGAAAAGCAAAGGGTATTACTGGACTATTTTCTGAAGCACTAGATTTAGATGAATCATTAGTGAAATTTACTCTTCATGAAGATGAAATAGTCAATATAAAAGAAATTATCGAGGATATCTTAAGCAAACATAGTTAATAAAATATATTTTTTAAAAGCAATTAAAGTGTTCTGAATCATGCATATACTTTAATTGCTTTTTATTATTTATCAAAAAAGGAGGTAGGAAAAAAGAATTATTTTTTGTAACAAATGACTAGATCCTTCCGTTATAAATATATTAAAATATTTTTATTTATACTATTAGAATTTAAGGTTGATAGTATAAGAAAAATTAAGGCTTTCGCCATATTTTCTACTATTTAAATTGAGAAGGGGTAAAGGGATGAAGGAGCAATATACATCACTGTCAAGAACCAGGTCGAGTGAGGGGAAAAAGCGGAGAAGATTAAAAAAAGTGTACCGAAGAATACTTACAATGATTTTCTTTGTCATTATTGTGTTATCTGTATTTCATTACATAAAGCCTGACAAACCCATTGAAACAATCATGACTCATGATCTAAAAGAAATAAATGGTCACAAAGAAAAAGAACTTGTAAATCAAACAACGGCAATCACAATAAGTGCTGCTGGTGATTTTACCTTAGGTAGAGATGAAAGTTATGATTATCAGGGATCATTCGTTGACGTTGCAAACCAAAATGGCTTACCTTATTTTCTGGAAGGAATGGATTCTCTTTTTTTAGAAGATGATTTTACAACCGTCAACCTTGAGACAACTTTGACCGATTCAACTGAAAAGGCAGATAAAACGTTTCGGTTTAAAGGAGATCCCGGTTATGCGGATATCTTGAAAATGGGCGGGATTGAAGCTGTTAATTTAGCAAATAATCATATATTTGATTATTTAGAGCAAGGGTATAAGGATACAAAGGAATCACTAGAGAAGGCGAATATTGGATACTTTGGCTATGGAGACCTCTATATGACAGAAGTAAAAGGTGTAAAAATCGGGGCATTAGGCTATGAAGGCTGGCAGGATACAAAAGAGATCAGGTCTCAAATTAAGGAGGATCTTGATAATCTGAGAGAACAAGGTGCTCAAATTGTGTTAATTCATTTTCATTGGGGAGATGAGAAGCAGTATGTTCCAAATGAAACGCAAATTTCACTAGCAAAATTCAGCATCGATTCAGGGGCAGATTTAATCCTTGGTCATCATCCCCATGTTATCCAGGGGATTGAAGAATACAAGGGGAAATTTATCGTATATAGTTTAGGGAATTTTATGTTTGGCGGAAATAAAAATCCAGCTGATAAGGATACATTTGTATTTCAGCAAAAATTTTATATTGAAAATGGGATTCTTAGTGAAAAGAAGGAGATTAGTGTTCTTCCATTTTCGATTTCTTCTGTCACAACACATAATGATTATCAACCTACATTATTGACTGGTACGGAACATGACCGAGTAAAAGAAAAAATAAAGCTATATTCTAATCAAATATCTGAATCAGATTGGGTTGTTTATGAGAAAAGTTTGTACTCCTCTGAATAAAACTTGAATGAAAATTTATTCTAATCAGTCGTACTTAACAAAAGATGTAATTTAGGTATAATAGAATAAGTGAGTAAAATAGACAAGCGTTTTGTTACATCCAAACGTTCAAGTCTTAAAGTAAATGCTAGATTTAATCTTTGAAAGTGAGTGTTCATAATGGGTCGTAAATGGAATAATATTAAAGAAAAGAAAGCTTCAAAAGATGCGAATACCAGTCGTATTTATGCAAAATTTGGTCGTGAAATATACGTAGTAGCAAGACAAGGTGAACCAGATCCTGAAGCTAATCAAGCATTAAAAGTTGTTCTTGAACGAGCAAAAACATATAATGTTCCAAAAGCAATTATAGATCGTGCGATTGAAAAAGCAAAAGGTGGAACCGAAGAAAACTATGATGAGCTTCGTTATGAAGGCTTTGGGCCAAATGGTTCAATGGTGATTGTGGATGCATTAACGAATAATGTGAATCGTACCGCTTCAGATGTTCGTGCTGCATTTGGTAAAAATGGTGGAAATATGGGAGTGAGCGGTTCAGTAGCTTATATGTTCGATGCAACAGCTGTTATTGGGATTGAAGGGAAATCTTCTGATGAAGTTTTTGAAATTCTAATGGAAGCTGATGTTGATGTTCGAGATATTATTGAAGAAGATGATTCTGTCATTGTTTATGCTGAACCAGATCAGTTTCATTCAGTTCAAGAGGCTTTTAAAGCAGCAGGAATAACAGAATTTTCAGTAGCTGAGCTGACAATGCTTGCCCAAAACGATATTACTCTTGCGGAAGATGCAAAGGCTCAATTTGAAAAAATGATTGACGCCCTAGAAGATTTAGAAGATGTTAGACAAGTTTATCACAATGTAGATTTAAGTGAATAATTTTAAAAGCAGACCCTTGTTATGAGATGAAATAGCAGAAGGTCTGCTTTTTTTATATAACAGGCATTTTAACCCAATCTAAAAAAATTGTAAAAACCTATTTACATTGACGTTACGTCAGCCTTTATAGTTGATTTTGAGGGGTGAGCAGATGGAATATACAGTAAAAAAGTTAGCAAAAATAGCTGGAGTTAGCTCTAGAACATTGCGATATTATGATGAAATTAACCTTCTTAAGCCGGCAAGAATTAATTCATCCGGGTATCGCATATATGGTAAATCTGAGGTTGATCTATTACAGCAGATTCTATTTTATCGGGAGCTGGGAGTGGATTTAGAAACTATTAAGAAAATCATTACATCGCCATCTTTTCAACATATAAAAGCCCTTAATGAACATTTAGAAAAGTTAGTGTCTAAACGTAATCAATTAGACGAACTGATTACAAATGTAAAAAAAACAATTGCAACAGTGGAAGGGAGATTAACAATGTCAGATCATGAAAAATTTGAAGGCTTTAAACAAAAATTAATTGATGAAAATGAACAAAAGTATGGTCAAGAGATTAGACAGAAATATGGGGAGGAAGCTATAAATCAGTCCAATCAAAAGATAAAAAATATGAGTCAAGAGGAATATAATGCTATTGAAAAATTGTCTTCAGAGGTTCTTTCTACCTTACATGAAGCCTTTGAAACAGGAGATCCAAGCGGAGATCTTGCACAAAAAGCAGTTGATTTACACCGACAGTGGGTTAGTTTTTATTGGGATAAATATTCAAAGGAGGCACATGCTGGTTTAGGTCAAATGTATGTTGATGATGAACGTTTTACAGCTTATTATGACAAAGAAAAACCAGGTGTAGCAAAATTCTTACGTGATGCCATTTTGATTTATACGGGGATGGATAAAGGCAATTGAGTCATGAAAACCTCCGGGAAAGGAATGTAAAGGGTCCGTTTTCGGGTGCATTTTTAATAAATGACGTGTAAATTGGTGCACGTCATTTTCTTTATTTATCAATTGTAATAAACATTTTTGATCGTTCTGATTGACAATTGACATCATTTTTATGATGAACAACAATCATTGGACAAATAATAAAACCTGCCAAATTAACTGTCAATGTGACGGCAGAATAAGCTGTCAATTTTAATGTTTTTTAATTCCTAAGTGGTTCGGGTTGATGGAACAAATGGCATTTGTTATAAAACTATTTCTTCTATTTTTTATAAGAGGTTTGACATTCATCGTCTTAATGAAGACCATTTTCTTCGTTTTCCAAAAGGGATTTGGTCATCATCGACCTTATAAAGAAAACTCACCATATGCTGTGAGTTTGTACATTTTAAGATACCAATTGCCCTGTCTAACATTTGTCATTTCGGCTTTAAATTTCAGAAAAGCACCTCAAAACGGAACCTTTTAAAAGGAATGTAAATAGTTTTTTTAGTTAAACTAATAACTGTTTCAAAAAAAATTTTCGGAGGTCTTTTATGTCAAAGAAAAAGAACACACCTTCAGTAGAAGTAGATCAAAAAAAGCTAGTGGATGATAAAGCGAGAGCTTCCCGAGAAAATAACTTTGAGGATCAGCACATTCGACGCGTAACGCAAAATGGAGCAGATGGTCAATAGGAATATTAGGCATGATAAGGGAATGAAATGAGGTGAAATAGATGTCAAAAAAGCATCACAATAGTCCTGAACAAAAAGCGTTAATGGCTAACAAAAATAAAGATACTGAATTAGGAAGTGAGTATGCCTACAAGTCAAAACCAGCTCCAGGACATAGAGAACAATCAAAGCATAAAAAAGTTTAAATAGTTAGAAAGGAATAAAGCTCAAAATAGGTCAGATCTACTTGATCAAAAAGGATGTAGCCCTTTCATAAATTGAAGGTCTGTGTCTTTTGTTAGTAGATTTGACCCTTTTTACTATAAAAAATACATACTTCAAGGATAGGTATGATTCATCTTTCAATTACTCTCATTTTATGGCATGATCGTTAATAATTGCTATTGAAGAAGTGGAGGAAAGAATTGAATGAAAATACTGGTGGTAGTTGCTTTTCTTTTATTTAGCTTCTGCGCGTTCTTTTATTCCGTAGATTTTTTTTCTATGATCGACACAAATATAACCTTGTTTTTTGAACAAATAAGATTACCAATTGCTACTGAGCTATTTTTGTTCATAACAGATATTGGCTCGATTAAGTATGCTTTGCCAATATGTATTGGGGTTGCTATCTTTTTTTTAGTAAAACGAAAATGGCATGATGTTGTTTGGTTATTTCTCCTATTCTATAGTGTAAGACAGGTGAATTACTTTCTTAAAGAATTATTTCTGCGGGAACGTCCATCATATGATGCCGTTTACCAGGCAACACATTATAGTTTTCCTAGTGGACATTCTATGAATTCTGCAGCCATCTACGGTTTTTTATGTTATTTAGTCATTTCTCATTTTGTTAAATCGAATAATCTGAAGATATTTGTATTAATTATAACGATCCTCCTTGTAACTTTAATAGGGATAAGCAGAATATATTTAGGAGTTCATTTTATGACAGATGTGCTAGCTGGCTGGAGTGCAGGATTTATTTGGCTTATGCTTTTTATAACAACAAAAAAAAATTTCGACAAAAAAAACAGTTTTTATAGAAAGGAATCCTTCAGGTGAGTGGCTAATAATAGTAATAACACTACTTAGCGGAGGAGAGAGAGACCGTGTATTCCTTACTATTAAAAAAACGAATCACTTCGTATGATGTGACCATTTTTCAGACGCCGAGGTTTGGAGATAAAAAAGGGTATCAAGATGTTTATCGTTTTATGATGGAGGGAAATAATCACAAGGATGCCTTACATAAGGTTTTTCAAACCTTCAATGTTGCAGACAGAATGCCAAATGATTACAATGCTAGATATTTGAGTACAGGGGATATCGTTCTTATAGATGAGGGGAAAAAGGGTCAATTTTATTACAAGCTATACCCTCAAGGCTGGAAAAAAATAAATCGCATTCAAGTTAGATAAGCAAAATGACGAACGGGTACTTGATCATCTTTTAGATGATGCCCTTTCGTCACTTTACTTGCCGCTATGTTCAATCAAATATTGTTACCAGGCCCATTTTTCCTCTTTCCAGAAGAATGTTCCTTTGCATGAGCTGTTTCCTCGGCTTCTAAAACAGCAGGTGAGATATGGTTATTTTTTTTAGGTGTATTGCGATTTCGATGTTTTTTCCCCATGATGACATCCCCTTATATTTCATTTGTTTTATTAGTCGCATGTGTTTTTTGTTTTCTAGGTTTTTTTGATTCATGTGGTTGTGTTCCATTCCTGGAACCTGGGTTTGTTTCATTCGCATATTGAATAGCCTGCTCTAATTTTTTCTTCATTTGTTTCCCTCCTAAAGAGATTACGATTTTATCTTGTCCTATTGTAAAAAAGGTATAACTGACAATAAATGTATGACATATTTTTTTTCTTTAAGAAAATGGTAATATTGAAAAAATTTAATTGTCATTAGTGGATATGATATAGTAAATTGATTAATGGTTTTATTATTTTTGCTGGGAGGTCAAAAAAATGAGTATACATATTGGTGCAAAAGAAAATGAAATAGCTGAAACAGTATTATTACCTGGAGATCCGTTGCGGGCAAAGTATATTGCCGAAACTTTTTTAGATGATGTAACTTGTTACAATGAAGTTCGTGGGATGCTTGGTTTTACTGGTACATATAAAGGTGAGAGAATTTCTGTTCAAGGAACAGGAATGGGTGTTCCCTCAATTTCTATTTACATAAATGAATTAATGAACAGTTATGGTGTACAACAATTAATACGTGTTGGTACTTGTGGAGCAATCCAAAAAGATGTAAAAGTTCGAGATGTGATCTTGGCGATGAGTGCATCGACAGATTCTCAAATGAATCGTCTTACATTCGGTGGAGTAGATTATGCTCCAACAGCAAACTTTGAGTTATTAAAGAAAGCATATGATGCAGGGCTTGAGAAAGACCTAAACTTAAAGGTAGGAAATGTTTTTACAGCAGATATGTTTTACAATGATAATGCTGAACATGAAAAATGGGCAAAATACGGTATTTTAGCAATCGAAATGGAAACTGCTGCTCTTTATACATTAGCTTCCAAGTTTGATCGCAAAGCATTATCAGTGTTAACTGTAAGTGATCACATTTTAACCGGAGAGGAAACTACATCTGAAGAACGTCAAACAACGTTTAATGATATGATTGTCGTTGCTTTAGAAGCAGCTATTAAAAAAAGTTAATAAATCATATAATCTTCGAAAAAAGTATGCATTTGCATGCTTTTTTCTTTTTAAACATTTTAATGTTTTTCTCCTCCTCAGTTTTTGTCGAAAAGAAAACAAGGCTTTTTACGTTTTAAACACTAGGTAGAAAGGTAAAGATGAAGGTAGCTACTTAAATATCATTTCTTTAGCTTGTATTTAGTGTTAAAATAGCTTTGTTATCGATCAAGAATAGGGTGGTACTATGTTTTATTTTAAATGGAGCGTTATTTTACTATTACCAATTGCTCTTTCAGGTTGTACAGATTTTCCTAAAACAATGCCTTTTCTCAGTGGTCAGCCAGGGCAAAACTACACACAAACTGAACAAATTGAGAATGCGGAAGAAGAAATAAGGCCACAGGATGTAATAGATGAAGATTTTTTATTAGAATCTGAATATTTTAACCAAGTAAAACAAGTGAATGGCGACAATATCATTGAAAATCCGACAAATTTACTCGTTATGGTAAATAAAGAATATTCACTTTCTCCAAATTATGAACCAAGTGATTTAGTTGTACCTAATGTTGAGTTCTCTTTTGGAGATGCAGATGTTCCGCAAAAATATATTAGAAAAGAAGCAGCAGATGCGTTAGAAGAGCTTTTTCAATTAGCTGAAAAAGATGGAATTGAATTATTTGCCGTATCAGGATTTAGATCATACTCTCGACAAGAAGGGCTTTTTAATGTAGAAATGCAGGATAAAGGAGAAGAATATGCATTGCAAGCTGTTGCATTACCTGGACAAAGCGAGCATCAAACAGGACTAGCTATGGATGTGTCAAGTCGAAGTGTGAATCTTGAGATTACGGAAGAATTTGGTGAAACAAAGGAAGGAAAATGGGTGCGAGAAAATGCCCATCGTGCAGGGTTTATTATCCGTTATCCTAAAAATAAAGAATCACTGACAGGCTATCAATATGAACCATGGCACCTCCGTTATGTAGGAAAAGAAAAGGCAGCAATCATTTATGAAAATGACTTAACATTGGAAGAGTTTTTTCAAAAAGTAAAAAAAATATAATACGGAGTTAAGACATGAGTAAAAGTTTGGGCAAACTACAAAAGGATCTAGACATCCTGTTCATTGGGTTTAATCCAAGTTTGGTTTCAGGAGAAGTAGGGCATAATTATGCAAATAAAAATAATCGTTTTTGGAAAATTCTATTTGAAGCGGGTCTAACAGAACGAATTTATCGTCCTGAAGAAGATGGAGATTTACTCCAAAAGGGTTATGGCTTTACAAACATTGTCTCAAGGCCGACGCGAGCAGCAGATGAAATTACACAAGAGGAATATCGTGAAGGAAGAGAAATCCTAAAACAAAAAATAGCTTTCTACAAACCGAGAGTCGCTTTTTTTGTTGGAAAAGGTGTTTATCTTCAGTATAGTAAATGTAAAAAAGCAGATTGGGGTAAACAACAAAAGAGCATGGTAAAAGATGTGATAGATTTTGTTGCACCCTCTTCAAGTGGATTGGTTAGAATGAAAATTGACGATATTGTGGCGATATATAAAGATGTAAAACCGTTATTAAAAAAGTAAGAAAAATTAGCACAATAAACCACTAATATATAAGGGGAAGGAAATTTTCTTCCCCTTATTTTTGTTTATATATTTACCAAAATAGCAATCCACCTAAAATAATTCCAGTAATAAAGCCTAATCCAATACCATATGCTGGTCCATATCCATACGGACCGTAAAAGCCATATCCAAACCCACCTCTTTGAATCCGTGGTTCAATAAATACTTTATTCGGTGTAACACGACAAATTCTGCCAACATGGACTCTGCCAGTTCGATCAGTGATTCTTACATCTTTTCCATAATAACGACAGCAAAGATCGTAATAATGCTGTGACATGGTTATCCCTCCTTAGCTTATAGTCTCAATATTTTATGAATGTGGCCAAGGGGGGATTGTACTCATAACCATTTTTACATGATTTAGACTGTTAACCTAGCAAAAAAAATCCGATAGGATAACTTTTCTTTGTACTCTAATGTTAATTGCTCATGCTTTGATAATAAATCAAAGGCTGTCTGCGGAGTTGAGTCTGTGATATGAAATTCTGTGGTAGGTTCTTCAATGTTAATAGAAGGAAAGTCATCTTCAGATTGGATTTTAAAAATGGTAAGGCCATATTGCTTGAAGACTTTTTCCCATTCTTCGATGGATAAAATAGCAGGAAATCCATAAAACGAGGTAATCTCAGCATATTCTGAATCTAATAGTGGTTCTTTTTGTACCATTTCTATGGCGATGATGACACCGTTTTGTTTTAAAATTCTTTTTAATTCTATTAATGTATTTTCCAGTTTTGTGAAATTTAAGACAGACTCACATAAGATGATATCAACTGATTGATCTGACAATGAAGTTGATGATAGATCTTCTTGTAAATATAAAATGTCGCTAAGACATTCCATGTTCCGTTTTTTTGCATGTTTAATCATTAGAGAATCAAAATCAAGGCCAATAACATCATAGCCTAATTGATATAGATAATAGCAAGTTTGTCCGGTTCCACATCCTGCATCAAGTACAATATGATTGATCGGAAATTGCTCTTGGTCAAAGATAGCTTTTGTTAAAGATATTCCGCCAGGGTGTGCTCCACCTATACCGAGTTTAGATAGCATTTGTAAGTAATTCAAATTTCCCCCTCCATTCTGATCCTTCATTTTATGTTGAATCAGGATAGTGGGTGATTATATACAATGGAATAAGCTATGTTTTTCAAAAAGAATTTTAAGTTTTGGTTTAATGATTTTATGAATTTCTGCTCTATATAAGAATTGAAGCGATCTTTTAACATGCAATGTATGAATATATCGATCCACTTGATCATTTATATAAGTTGAAACTTGATTTTGGTAAAAAAAGATTTTTTGGTTAATTTTAAAATCAATTTCTTTTATTAAAGATAATGAAAAATGAATCATATCAAATTCAGTTTTACCAATGTAATCTGCTATGTGCATAAGAAAACCTCCTTGTTGCATTTACATTTGTGTAATAAACTTTACAATAAATTAATAAAAAAGTATCGTGCTTTTTGTCGAAAGAAAAGTTTCTTTTTACTTTTAGGCTTAATATTAATTGTTTGTTTTTTTATAGGGGGCTTTAAACAAAAACTGTATAGGATGATCATGGATCGTAAGGTGCGAGCATCCTGGTGAGGAAATTAACCATTCCCAAAACTTATTACATAGCAAAAAAGTTTACGAAAACAGTATACTTTTCGTAGTTATTTATGAATGAGGTATCCCTTATTATATGATGTCAATAGCTATAACGTTTCCACTTTAAGTAAAAAATAATATCACATTTTTACATTTTCACAAATTAATTGACGTTTTCATTTAGCTTAGACATAATAAGTACATACATAAAGGTGGTGCATAGTAGTCGTGAAAAACAGCAAATTACTAATTTCAGTAATTGTAACAGCAATTATTTCAGCAGGAGTAACATACAATGTTGTTAAGCCTAATGGAAGTATGCTAAGTGCTCAAGAGGACGACCCTTTTGGAAAATTAAAATCAACCTATGATATTCTTCAGTCAAACTACTATAAAGAAGTGGAGACAGATAAACTTGTTGAGGGTGCCATTAAAGGAATGGTTGAATCCTTAGAAGATCCTTACTCTGTTTATATGGATGTTGAGGAAGCGAAAAGCTTCAATGAGAATATCTCTTCTTCTTTTGAAGGAATTGGAGCCGAAGTACAAGAAAGCAATGGAAATATCATGATTGTTTCTCCTATTAAAGGATCTCCAGCTGAAGAAGTAGGCTTAAAACCAAAAGATATTATTCTTAAAGTAGATGACAAATCTGTTGAGGGCCTTTCTGTTAATGAGGCGGTCATGAATATTCGTGGAGAAAAAGGGACAAAAGTTAACCTCCTTATTCAACGTGCCGGAGTTGGAGAACTTACATTTACGATTACAAGAGATACGATTCCTTTAGAAACTGTTTATTCAGAAGTAATGGATGACAATATTGGAAAAATACAAATTACAAAGTTTTCTGAGACCACTGGAAAAGAATTAGCTAATGCCTTAGAAGAGTTACAAAATAAAAATGTAAAAGGCTTAATTCTTGATTTAAGACAAAATCCAGGTGGGTTAATGGATCAAGCTCTTCTTATGTCAGACTTGTTTGTGCCAAAAGGAAAAAATATCATGCAGGTAGAGGATAGAACTGGCGCCAAGGAGATTTACAAGGCAGAAAACGCAAAAGATGTTGACCTTCCAATAACCGTTTTAATAGATGGTGGTACAGCGAGTGCAGGAGAAATTATGGCAGCAGCTCTTAACGAGTCAGCAGGAATACCACTTGTTGGAGAAAAAACCTTTGGAAAAGGGACGGTTCAAACCGCAAACGCATTTGATGATGATTCATCAGTAAAATATACAACAGCTAAATGGTTAACGCCTGACGGCACTTGGATTCATGAAAAGGGAATTGAACCTACAGTGAAGGTGAAACTTCCTGAATATGCAAATTTACCTTATATTAATCCAGACAACGAACTAAAAGTTGGTGATTCAAATGCTGAAGTAAAAGCTGCCCAACAAATGCTGAAGGCACTTGGATATAATGAAGTAAGTGACAAAGGGTATTTTGATGAAGCTATGGAGAAAACGGTAAAACAATTCCAAAAGGAGAATGAACTTACTGTAAATGGTGTCATTACAAAAGATACAACGATTAAGTTAATGGAATTAATCCAGAAAAAAATTCAAGAGAATGATACACAATTAGAAAAAGCTATATCCGTTTTAAAAGAAAATATGTAAAAAAACAGCTTATGCAAATTGCATAAGCTGTTTTTTTGAATGAACTTTATAGCCATGTTGAAACTTGATCAAGCTCTAAGCGATTGCTTTGGTGGGCAGGCTTTGCAGCTTTTCCAATTGAAATTAACATAATTGGAACATATCTTTCAGGTATGGAAAACTCTTGAACAAATTGATCTTTATTAAACCCGCCGATAGCACAAGTGTCATACCCTTTTGCTTTTGCGACAATCATTAGTTGCATTGCAGCAAGGGAAGCATTTGAAAAAGCGGCATCCCTTGCAAAAGATTTGTCCGTATATGCACGGCTAATCTGACCTGCAAGAGTGTCTTTTATTTCCGGTTTTAGATGGCCTGCCTGTACTAGCGGATCATAAACTGGGTCAGTATTTTTATTTGCTTCTAAATCTCCTAAGATGGCAACGACAGCAGATGATTCTACAATTTGACTCTGATTATAGGCGATTGGTAATAATTTTTGTTTTGCTTCTTCACTATGAAATACTGTGAAATGCCAATGCTGCAAGTTCCAAGCAGATGGGGCCTTTGTTGTGTATGTTAATATTTCACTTAATTCCTCTTTTGAAATTTTGGCAGTCTTATCATAATGACGAACAGAAGTGCGTTCGTTAAAAACAGTCATGATTTCTTCAGCATATGTTGTATTCATGAAAATCCTCCTAAGTTGAATTTGGTCCATGTATGTTTTATACTAAAAGTAATATACTAACTTTTAGTAAGTTATTTTCTCATCTACCAATGATAATGGAACTGATTAGATGAGTCAAGAGATATGAAATAAGGGGAGATCTGTGTGAAAATAAATCTGTGTCCAAAATTGGAAACGGCATTTCGACTTTTGGGTAAACGGTGGATTGGTATTATCATTCACGTATTACTTGATGGACCAAAAAGGTTTAAAGACTTAACAGAGATTATTCCTAGTATTAGTCAAAAGATGCTATCTGAAAGGCTAAAAGAATTGGAAAATGAAGGTCTTGTGGAAAGAATTGTGATAGATGAAACTCCAGTAAAAGTGATTTATCAATTAACAGACAAAGGTAAGAGTTTAGAAAGTGTTGTAAAAGAAATTGGAATATGGGCAGATACGTATTGCTCCCCTCAAGGAAGGAAGGGAGAACAAAATGAATAGAATTGTTATCATAACTGGAGGAGCAAATGGAATTGGGAAAGAATTAGTCCTTCAATATGCAAGAGAGAAGAACAAAGTTATTATTGCAGATGTAAATGAACAGGCTGGTAAAGATTTAGAACAATTTTGTATAGAGAAGTCTTATGACGTTATGTTTGTTAAAACAGATGTTTCGGATGTAAAAGAAATTGAACATTTAATAAAATCAGCGGTTGATCATTACGGCACCATTGACATCCTTATAAATAATGCAGGATTGTCAAAATGGAAATCACCATATGAGCTTACAGTTGATGAATGGGACATAGTACTCAACACGAATTTGAGAAGTGTAATGTTTGCTTCAAGAGAAGCTGCAAAGGTAATGAAGGCTAATGGAAAAGGCGGGAAAATAGTGAATATGGCCTCAACAAGAGCCTTCATGTCAGAAGAAAACTCAGAGGCTTACGCAGCTACAAAAGGTGGTATTGTTGCACTCACACATGCTCTTGCAGCATCATTTAGTCAAGATCGTATTCAAGTAAATGCGATCTCTCCTGGTTGGATTGAAACAAAGGATTATGACTCTTTAAGAGAGATTGACCACTCTCAACATTTTTCTAAACGAGTAGGAAAACCATCAGATATTGCCAAAGCTTGTTTGTATTTAACAAGTGAAGATAATGATTTTGTGACAGGTATTAATTTAATTGTTGATGGCGGAATGACGAGAAAGATGATCTATGAGGAATAGCTGTTAATTGAGAAAAGTTATGACATTTACCTATTTTATAGGTTAAAGCCCACTCAAAACCCTTCCGATATGAATATTTATTAGTGTAGGTATTTATAGGAGGAGGTAAAAAGATGGGACCTTATATGATGAGAAGTGATTTTCGCAGACCATACCCGGACGGCAGATTTTTTTTCGGTGCACCTTTTGTTGGTGGACTTTTAGGCGGATTGGTTGGAAGTGCAATTATAAGACCAAGACCATTTTATCCTTATCCACCTTATCCGTATTATGGTTATGGTTATCCATATGGTGGTTATCCGTATTATTATTAATATAAAAACTACCTGCTTTCATTTAGCAGGTAGTTTTTATATTTTTGATCTTTAAAAAACTTAATGGGAAATGTCTATTTCAGATAAACTATTTTCAGTAAGCTTAATAAATTGAATTTCGATTATATTGTCTAAATATCTGGCCTTTGTGCCTTTTCTTCTCACTGGAGATGGCAGCATGAATTTTGTTTGTTCCGAATCTTTAGGGTAGTTCATGACAATTAGTTGATGAGTGGTATGTTGTAATTTTATCTTTCCTTTATCCAGATCACTTAAAGGAAGTTTTACATAAACATAATCATTTGTTTCGAATATATCGGGTTTTCTTTCATTCATCGATTGCCTTTGGGGAAATTCTCCTTGAAATGGAAACCCTTGAGAAAGGTCACCGCCGAATACATTCTTCATCACTTGCTGGATATAGTTTTCTACTTCCTTTGGATTCATTTTATTTATATGTTTTGAAAAACCAGATCGATCAAATGGAAATTGTTTATCCCATGGAAACATAACACCACTTCCTTTTACGTTTCAATTTATATTTTATGATATGCAAATAGATAAAATGGGTTAGAGTGCGTATCTGTTGTAGGACATGATCTAACATGTTTATAATGGGATTTAGATAAACACATTACAGCTTTGAAGTGAAAAGAATAGTGAGGTAAAAAAATGAATACTGAAGCAAATACGTATAAGAAAGGACTGTTTTACACTGCGTTTTCCTATATACTATGGGGAATTTTGCCGCTATATTGGAAACTAATACAGGATGTCACGTCTGAAGAGATATTGGCACATAGAATTTTCTGGTCTTTTTTGTTTATGTTAGCCCTTCTAACTATCTCTAAGGAATGGCCAAATGTATTGAATGTTTGCAAAAAAATGACAAAAAATCCGGGTTTAATTTTACTGCTCTTTTTATCTTCCGTTTTAATAAGTATTAACTGGTTTGTATATATATGGTCTGTGAATCATGAACGTTTGATTGAAGCAAGCTTAGGTTATTACATAAATCCACTAATAAGTGTTTTATTAGGAATGATATTTTTAAAAGAAAAATTAAATCTTTGGCAAAAGATATCTTTTGTCATTGCAGGTATTGGTGTTTTATTTATGACATTTCATTACGGTCATATTCCTTTTATTGCTTTGACCCTTGCCTTAAGCTTTGGACTTTATGGATTGACGAAAAAAATGACGAAATTAAGCTCTGGAATTGGACTAACGTTTGAAACAATGGCCGTTACACCAATTGCAATTATTTATCTATTCATATTAGCCTCAAAAAAAGAGATGGTCTTTTTACAATTTGACCTCGTAACAAATTTACTCTTAATAGGTGCAGGGATTGCAACAGCTGTGCCATTACTGCTTTTTGCGAGTGGGGCTCAGCAAATACCGTTGTTTATGGTAGGTGTTTTGCAATACATAGCACCCACAATTACGTTAATAATAGGAATTGTATTATATAAGGAACCTTTTACGACGGTTGAAATGATTACATTTTCATGTATATGGACGGCCTTATTGCTGTTTACGCTTTCCAATTCTAGGTTTATGAAAAATGCTTTACTAAAAAGTAAGAAACCAAATTCTGTTGAGATGTAGGAGTGAACCACATTGGAAAGCATTGAATTATTAGAAGCCTATAAATCACTTTGGTCAAACCGTACATTACAAATTGAAGAAAACCCAGCCCATACATTAAGAAATGCAATTAAAAAGGAGTTAAAGGATGAAATGACCCATCCAAGACTTCGCAAAACACCGCATGAAAAATTCTATTTATCAGTGAAAAGAATTATTGATTCCTCATTACATGACAAACAAAAAGTTAATCTCGTTAATTATCATCTGCGAATTTTAGAAGAGCTAAAACAGGGAGGTTCTTTATGAAAACTATTACTAAACAAGACGTACAAGCGTATTTAGATCATTTTTTAAATAAAGAAGTATATATTCACCTTGAAACAACAACAGGATCTTATTCAGCCCATAAAGATGAAAAAAATATGACTGTTGTTGCTTTTATTCGAAATACAAAAGTGACCTATCATCAAGCAAAAATAACAGGAAACGGTCCATATCGAATTGGTTTAAAATTAGAAGAAGGTTGGATTTACGCAGAAGGATTAACAGACTGGGTTTATAATGATGATGGCCAATTGCTAACCGCAGGACATAATTCAGAAGGACAATTAGCAATTGCATTACAAATTAGTGAGAAGCCATTTAAAAATTAATAAGAAAATGTAATTTTACATTTTGTTAAATTACATTTTAAAATATGATCGCAAGAGGAGAATATATATGAAGGAACATGTTCTAGTTATTTTACCACATCCTGATGATGAAGCTTTTGGAGTTGCTGGATTGATTGCTCAAAAAAGAAAAGCTGGGATTCCTGTTACATATGCATGCGGTACTTTAGGTGAAATGGGAAGGAATATGGGTAGCCCGCTATTTGCAAATCGAGAAATGCTGCCTCAAATTCGCAAAAAAGAGTTAATTGATGCATGTAAAGCGTTAGATATTCAAGACTTACGTATGCTAGGGCTTCGAGATAAGACTCTTGAATTTGAAGATGATGAGCAAATAGCAGATCTTTTTGAAAAGATCATTGATGATGTTCAACCATCTCTTATTGTTACCTTCTATCCTGGACATGGAGTACATCCTGATCATGATGCCTGTGGTGAAGGAGTTATCCGGGCATTGAAGCGTAAACCAATAGAAGAACGACCAGTGACATATTGCATGGCGATAACGAAGAACAGATTTGATGTAATTGGTTATCCTGATGTTGAGATTAATGTGACAGATGTAGCAGATATTAAAATGAATGCATTAAAAGCTCATCGCTCGCAAACAGAGGGAATGCTAAAAACAATGGAAGAAAAGTTTTTAAACAAAGACCCTGAGGTCATGCATTGGTTTGAAAAGGAAGTATTTTATACGTATAAATGGAATGATTAATTAACTTTTAATAAGCAAAAAGAGTGTCTTAATATCAGAGACACTTTTTTTGTGCTTTATCCCGCTCTTAACGGGCTTTAAAACCCCCACCTCAAGCTTCTGAGTTTACAAAGAAGGTAGGTGGGGGGATAACTGCCCGTTAAGGTCTTATTGGTTCAACTAACCATCAGTACGGGATGAAGAAAAAACCCACTGATGGAAGTTTCGCCTTATTTTTGAATAAGTGTAAATGCAACTTCATTTCTTCGCTGAATGATATAAAGCCTTATAGATAAACCAATTGCTCCTGCTGCTAGCCCAGAAATAAGGCCAATCCAGAAGCCAAATGCATCTAGTGAGGTATAGGTTGCAATGATGTATCCAACAGGTAGTCCAATTACCCAATAAGAAATAAGAGCCATGAGGAATGTGACGTTCACATCCTTATATCCTCTTAAAATACCTTGTATAGGTGCTGCGATGGCATCCGAAAGCTGAAAAAATATCGCATAAATTAAGAAATCCTGTGTTAATTTTAACACTGTGTGATCAGCAGTATAGATAGACGCTACTTCAGGTCTAAAGAAATATATAAGTGCTGCAGACATAAGTGATAAAGTAATGGCCATACAGATTCCTAAATAACTATATGCCTTTGCATCCTTAATCCTTTTCGCTCCAGCCTCATGTCCAACAACAATTGTAAGAGCTAGAGAAATGCTTAAAGGCAGCATATAAAGAAATGAAGCAAAGTTCATTGCTGCTTGATGCGAAGCAATTGTGATTGTGTTATATTGACTCATTAATAATGTAACAGCTGCGAAAATGCTAGTTTCAAAGAATATGGATAAGCCAATCGGCACACCTATTTTTAAAATTTCTTTCCAAGCTGTTAACGAGATAGGGAAAAGTGTTTTAAATATATTAAAGTCTTTAAACGGTGACTGCTTTCTTATAATTAAGATGGCAATGGCTGTAATACACCAATAAGTAATAGCAGATGCAACTCCTGCTCCTATTCCCCCAAGTTTTGGAAACCCAAATTTTCCAAAAATAAATAAATAATTAAAAACAAAATTAATAGGTAAAGAAGTAAGAGTAATCATCATTGTCACTCTTGTGAACCCAAGTGCGTCAATAAAACATCTTAAAACTGCATATAGAAATAATGGGAAAATTCCTAGAGATAACGAAATTAAATACCACTTTGCGATATGACGAACCTCTTCTTCTAAGCCCATATTTTGTAGAATAGGGTCTAATGTTAAAAATCCCAGTATTAGAATAATGATAGAAATTGCGATGCTCACATATAGTCCCTGTACAACCATGAATGGAACATCCTTCGTCTTTTTGGCTCCAACTAATTGTGCAACAATTGGAGTCACTGATAATAAAATTCCGCTTAGACCTGTATAAACAGGTACCCATAGGCTTGACCCAATGGCAACCCCTGCTAAATCATTAGGAGAAACTTTACCTGACATTGTTGTGTCAAAGAAGTTCATCGAAAATAAACCGAGCTGGGTGATTAGAATTGGAAACAATATACTTGAAAGATACATAATTCTTTTCTTACTAAAAACGTTTGATTTCATTGCTACATCCTCATTTCAAAAAGATACCTAGAGAATTATAACATGAAATTTACAGAAGGAATGTTATTTTGGCTGGTTATCAGATTTACGGGATTCCCCTTTAAACATTTGATAGTAAAAAAATCCTAATGAAATCACGCCTAAGATACTAAATGTATATTGTAAGATCTTTTGAGTAATCATTTAAACGCCTCCTACCATTAGTATGGATGTTTAATTGGAAAAAATACACAGAGTCAACGATTCATAATTATTAATATTTGAAAGAGAATACTAAATAGGAGGAGGGAGAAATTTGGATAATACTCAAGCATTTACATCAATTAAGAATCACATTGCTTTTCATTTGAATCAAATTATCGAGGAAACAGAAACGATGCGGAATTCCCTAGATGAAAAAGAATACTGCTTGCTTTGTGAGCTAGCTCATATTCGGGATCGCTTTAATGAAATTCAATCTTCAGCTTCATTCTTTTACTTAAAGGCATATATTGAAAAATTCACAAATGAATACATAGAATTAGCAAAAGCGATTCAACATTTGTCAGAGAGAAGACATGGTGCTCTTATTGTTGTTGAAAGACAAGAACCAGTTGACCAACATATTCAAGGAGGTATTCCTTTAAATGCCAATATTTCTAGTCGTCTTATAGAAAGCATCTTTTATCCGGGAAACCCACTTCATGATGGTGCCGTGTTAGTAAGGGGAGACTATCTTATCTCAGCGGCAAATGTTTTACCATTATCCAAACAAGATTTTGGCGGAGAAAAAGTAGGGACAAGGCATCGTGCTGGAATTGGACTAACAGAAGTAACAGACGCACTTGTGTTGATCATTTCAGAGGAAACAGGTAAGATGTCCTTTGCTCTTGAAGGAACTCTTTATCCGATTATCTCACCTGAATCTACACTCCATTAAAAAGAAAGACAAAACTGAACTGTTTCGTGTAGCGAAACAGTTTGTTGAATGCTATAGTTTATTTATTAAGATATGTGGAAGAAGATGAATAAAATGTGGAAGAACAAGAATGTTTGGATATTATTAATCGGTGAGCTTGTAGCAGGATTAGGATTATGGATGGGGATTATCGGGAACCTAGAATTTATGCAAAAACATGTTCCTTCTGATTTTATGAAATCCATCATTTTATTTTTAGGTCTATTAGCAGGTGTAATAGTTGGCCCTCTTGCAGGAAGAGTTATTGATATGAATTCAAAGAAAAAAGTGTTAATTTACTCTGGGATCGGGAGAACACTTAGTGTTTTGTTTATGTTTTTGGCCTTAGAATATGAGTCAATTGTTTTTATGATCTGTTTTATGGTTTGTATACAAATAAGTGCTGCATTTTATTTTCCTGCTCTACAATCAGTTATTCCATTAATTGTTGAGGATAAGGACTTAATACATTTAAATGGAGTTCATATGAATGTATCCACAGTTTCCCGAATTGCTGGTACAGCTCTCGCAGGTGTTTTACTTGTTGTGATGAATATTGAATTTCTATATATTGGATCGATGATTGCTTACGCATTCATACTTATGTCAACTTATGCATTGAATGTTGAAGAAACAAAAGAAACTAAAATGATAAAAAATAAATCTAGTAATTTCAAAGAGATCTTTCCTGTACTAAAAGCGACACCGCTCGTTATGTCTGCACTCTTTTTAACAATTATACCTATCTTGTTTTTAGGTGGATTCAATTTAATGGTTATTAATATTAGCGAGCTTCAAAATGATCCTGCGATAAAAGGGCTTCTATATACAGTTGAAGGAATTAGTTTTATGATTGGAGCATTCTTTGTGAAAAGAATGACACATTTCATTCAGCCTATTAATCTAATGTTTATTTTTGCCTTTGTGATCTCCATAGCTCATTTATCATTGTTTTTTAGTGATATCAAAATCATGTCTCTCATTTCCTTTGCTATCTTTGGGCTTGGGGTCGGGTGTTTCTTCCCGATTGCAGCGACCATTTTTCAAACTAAGATTGAGAAGGAATTTCATGGTCGTTTTTTCTCGTTTCGAAATATGTTAGACCGTATTTTGTTCCAACTTGTTCTTTTAAGTACAGGAATATTATTAGATACAATCGGAATTAAATATATGGTGATTATTTTTGGGGTTGTTTCTTTAATGGCAGTGATCTATTTTGGTATAAGAAACTTTCTCTACCATCCAAGAGAGACTGCTACAAGTAATAAAAATAATATGTTGTAGAACATGTGGTCAGAACAATGGTTTCTGGCCATTTTTGTATTTTCAGAACGTACAGAAACCTTATTGACTTGACACTTGGCGACAAACAAAGTTTATCTACCAAATAGAAATGAATAAAATAAATGAAAGAATGATTGTCTATCTCTGTAATATTTTGTATAGTAAATAGGAAAGTTATGTATTTTTTCACATGTTTCTTTATAAAATTGTAGTTTTATGTCTGTTAATCTATTAAACTAGGTTTATGATGAGTAGGAGGTAATAGTAGAAATGAAACAAAAAATATTAGGATTGACAGCAACAGCTGTTGTTGGGTCTTCATTATTTGCTTCAGTCGCAGCAGCTGATGAAAAAGTTAAGGTGAAAAGTGGTGATACACTTTGGGGGTTGTCTAGGCAATATAACACAACAGTTGACAATCTTAAACAATGGAATTCATTAAATAGTGATTTCCTTCAGGTTGGACAAGTTTTAAACATTCAAGCTACATCCACACATAAACAAACAAGTACAACAACAAATAATACTTCTGCATCAAAAACAACACAAAATAGTACATATACTGTCAAAAGCGGTGATTCATTATGGGTTATTGCAAGAGCACATAATACGTCAGTGGCTGAACTGAAAAAACTAAACAATTTGACAAGTGATCTAATCCGCATTGGTCAAAAATTAACAGTTAAAAAGCAAGCTGTTCAATCTATACAAGATAAAGAAGAAAAAGTGACGGAATCTAATACAAACCAACAGGCAGCAACAGGCGCAGTCTCTACATATAAAGTGAGTCCTGGTGATTCTTTATGGAAAATAGCAAATAAATTTAACATCACAATTGCTGAAATTAAAGTAGCAAATAATCTAAAGTCAGATCTTATCAGAGTTGGACAGGTATTAAAAATTAACGGCGACAAAGCGATTACTCAAGATACAACCAACACTGTCTCTCAGCCTGCGCAATCACAAACACAATCATCAAAAGTTGACAAAATGATTAGTGAAGCCAAATCTTTAATGGGGACTCCTTACCGCTGGGCTGGAAATACACCAAGTGGATTTGATTGTAGTGGCTATATTTATTATGTTCTAAATAAAGTTACATCTGTGTCCCGCTTAAGTACAGCTGGGTATTGGGATATCATGAAATCAGTTAATAATCCTGCAGTAGGAGATTTTGTCTTCTTTACAACATATAAGGCAGGCC
This sequence comes from Metabacillus sp. RB-C-LZQ-3-1, assembly GCF_058315175.1. NCBI lineage: Bacteria > Bacillati > Bacillota > Bacilli > Caryophanales > Bacillaceae > Metabacillus > Metabacillus sp. RB-C-LZQ-3-1. The sequence continues at coordinate 198,468 of NZ_JBZFLI010000001.1, forward strand.
CTTCACATATGGGAATTTATTTAGGAAATAATGAATTTATTCATGCGAGTAGCTCTGGTGTTACGATTAGCAATTTAAATACTTCGTATTGGAAAGAGCGCTATCTTGGTGCAAAACGTTATTTATAGAATCCACTGGATTCTATTTTTTTTTGTCAAAATGATAGGATCTGGATCAAATTATTAAAAAGGGAGATTCGTAAACTTTGATTACATAATAGCTTTTTAGTATACTCATGAAGGTAGAAACGATCGAAAAAGGTGTAAGAAGGAAGGACTATAATGACTAACTTAGAATCTTATCAATTACCAAATGACATTCAAAAATTAATACAAAATAGATCTAAAAGAGTACTGCATGAAGGTGATGAACTATTGATTGGAAAGGGTGGATATACTCCGTCTAATAACTCAATATTATATGATGCAATGATTGCATTAGCTCTTGGGAAAAATGTTTTATTAAAAGGTCCAACAGGTTCGGGTAAAACCAAACTTGCTGAAACCCTATCAAACCTTTTCCATCAGCCCATGCATAGTATTAACTGTTCTGTGGATTTGGATGCCGAAGCGTTATTAGGCTTTAAGACGATTGAAAATAATCAAAATGGCACTTCAATTGAATTTGTTCCTGGGCCTGTCGTAAAAGCAATGAAAAAAGGTCATCTCTTGTATATTGATGAAATTAATATGGCTAAACCTGAAACTCTTCCTATATTAAATGGAGTATTGGATTATAGAAGAATGATTACAAATCCTTTTACAGGTGAAGTAGTGAAATCTCATGAGCATTTTGGAGTAATTGCAGCGATTAATGAAGGATATGTTGGAACAGTCCCATTAAATGAAGCGTTGAAAAATCGTTTTGTTGTCATTGAAGTACCATATATTCAAGGAAATCAATTACAATTAGTGCTTGAAAACCAATCAAGACTTACAGAGCCAGCATTAATCAAAACCTTTACAAAGCTATCTGCCGATTTATTAGGCTTAGTTCAAAATGGACAGGTTTCAGAAGAAGCAGCATCAATACGTGCACTAATTGATACATGTGATTTAGCTTGCTATCTCCCACCAAAACGTGCCGTTGAAAGAGGAATTGTTGAAAAATTAGAAGATGAAAGAGAAAAAGCAGCCATTAGAAATGTGGCTGAAACTCTATTTGAGTGAGGTTTTTGTTTTGAGATTTATTAAGTTCAACGATCAACAAGTTGATTCATTTCTTTTCATGGAATTATCTGATCTTGCAAAAGGACTCACCAAGAACAGTGAGCTTGAAGTAGATTATAGTGTGCAATCCTACCTAGATCCATTTGAAGGAAAAATCTATGTAAGCCATTTTTGGGATCATCGTGAAAGGTCTGAAACAGAATTAGCATTAAAAAGTGATATCTATCTACGAAGTATAGGAAATTATTTTTATACAGATTTTCGTGAACTAGGCTTATTTATCGAAAAAGTACGACCCCTAAAGCTTAGCAGCTTTGCTAAACAACTATGTATGTTACTAGAAGATATTCGACTGGAAGAGCTATGTGTGAAAGAAAGACCTGGGACAAAAACTGCATTTCAACTTAGAAAAAGGTTTTATCGGAAACATTTCCAAAGTCAACTTATCATTCACAAAGAACGTAGTATTTTAACAGATGCTTTATTTAACGCACTATATCTTATCTTATCAGCTGAATCAACAATTGAGCAAGTACCAGACTTATCAGAAAATCTTGATCGAACTTTACCTTTTATCCAAACTCAAATCTTTCAAGTATATGAAGCCTCATCAACATCTCATATCATTAATATAGTCTTAAATATAGTGGATATTTTAGAATTGGTTTTAGAAAAGGACATGCTTAATACGTATTTTTATTTAGCTGAGCTTCCATATGAATCGATAAGATCTTCTAGTCTTTATGATGAGTTAAAGAGAAAATCTAAATTAAAAAATAAAGATACATTAGAGGATGCAAAAAAAGGTGATGAAGATGTCCATAGTGACAAACTTCCCACCTGGCATAGTGAAACAAGCAAGCCAACCAAGAGCTTCTTACAATTTGATTTGGAGCAAGGAACAAACACAACGATAAACGGTGATGGTGCTGTTCGTGAAGGTGATGACGCTGATCAAGCTCTTGCTATGGTTCAAGGAACATCAGGGAAAGCAAAACGAAATGACTATTCAAAATTAGAAGCAATGGAGGCACAAAAAGAGGAAAGATCTAGCGCAGGTGAGCTTGCATATGGGAAGGAAAACAAATACGCAGTTCCTGTCTTCATTCATTCAAAACCTCCGTTGGCAGATGAAATCGATCAATATAAGCAAGACCGAAATGATATTCTCCTTTTTCAAAAGAAATTAAAATTGATGATTCAAAAAACACTAGAACATAAGAGAACATTTCCAAGGTCAGATCTTCACATTGGCAGATTAAATAAAAAGCTTTTAAGATTATTAACAGATGATAATCCAAAGCTATTCTATAAAAAACAGGAGACGTCTCCAGATATTGATGCAGTATTTACTTTATTGGTGGATTGCTCTGCTTCAATGTTCGATAAAATGGATCAAACAAAGTTAGGAATTACGCTCTTTCATGAAACACTAAAGTCTGTAAAAATTCCTCATCAGATTGTTGGTTTCTGGGAGGATACAAATGAATCGTCAAAAACCCGTCAGCCGAATCATTTTCATTCGGTTATTTCATTTAAAGATTCATTACAGAAACAAACAGGACCTGAGATTATGCAGCTATCTCCAGAAGAAGATAATCGGGATGGATATGCGATAAGACATATGACAGAGCAATTAATAAAAAGAAATGAAAAACAAAAATTTCTACTCGTGTTTTCTGATGGAGAACCAGCAGCAACTGGTTACGAGCGAAATGGGATTATTGATACACATGAAGCCGTGTTAGAGGCTAGAAAGTTAGGGATTGAAGTAATGAATGTCTTTTTATCAACAAGTGAGGTTGATGAAACGACTAAAAAAACAATCCAAAATATTTATGGAAGATATAGTGTGTTTGTTGAAAAAATTGAAGAGCTCCCGGAGCAATTATACCCGCTATTAAAACGATTGTTATTAAAAACAATTTAGTAGGATATGCTAAAAATATGGAAAAGGACAAAATCTTATAATATCTTTAGAGGATATTAAGATTTTGTCCTTTTTATATAGCAATGATTAGGGTGGTTTATTTGGAGAAATTGTGTAACGGTTTTGGTCTTAATGAACCTTCTTTGTTTTTTTAAATAAGCACAAGAAAATGTGCACTATTTACATTAAAATAATAAAAATTGTACTTTTTTTCCAAGGAATTGTAGTATGATAATAGTAAGAGAGAAAAGATATTGATTGATAATTTAAATTATTAAAAAAAATGGTAGCGCTAAGCAAAGATAATGGAAAAAGGACCAATTTTTTTTTAATTTTTCAATCAACTATCTTGGAATGTGTAGCTACCAATGTTAAAATAGTATTGGAAGCGTTTTAATATCATACTACTATACTCGTAAGAGTGGTTAATATCGTAGGATAATATTTATCCTTCCTACGAATCAGAACATTTTTTCTGATCACTTATGAATTGTTGGGGGTAATGTTAGATGGCAGTAGGCACAAACAAGCGGAAATTCCCTTGGGAAAACTTCCATGGTCCAAACCTCGGCTATATCATGGAACAATATGATCAATATAAACTTGATCCAAATTCTATTGATATAGAATTAAAAGAAATATTTGATAAGTGGGGTTCTCCTTCTTTACAAACTAATTTAAATAATCAAGTAACATTAGCTGAATTTGAAACCATTTCAGCTGATAAAATGAAAAAAGTAGCTGAAGCAGTAAAGCTTGTGACAAATATCCGTAGATATGGTCACTTAAATGCTGCGATTTATCCTTTTGAGGATACCTATGAGAAAAATGAATTTTTACGTCTTGAAGAGTATGATTTAACTGAAGAAGATTTAAAGGATATACCGGTACATCTTCTATGTGAGGATGCACCTCCACATGTTACAAATGGACTTGAGGCATATCAATACTTAAAAGAAGTATATAAAAGTTCAATCGCTTTTGAGTTCAGCCATGTACATAATTACGAGGAAAAAACGTGGCTTCTTAAAATGGTAGAATCCGGGAATATTTTCAGGGATTTGTCTAAAGAAAAGCGGATTTCTATTTTAAAGAGATTAGCAGAAGTAGAAGGATTCGAACAATTTCTGCATCGAACATTTGTAGGGCAGAAGCGATTCTCAATCGAGGGTCTTGACATGCTCGTTCCTGTGCTTGACGAATTAATTGCTAACGCGATACAAGCAGGTACAGATACGATTAACATTGGAATGGCACACCGCGGACGATTAAATGTTTTGGCACATGTCCTTGGAAAACCATATGAAATTATCTTTTCAGAGTTTCAACATGCACCAAATAAGGAATTAGTACCGTCAGAAGGATCAATTGGCATTAACTATGGGTGGAGTGGTGACGTAAAATATCATCTTGGTGCAAATAAGCAAATTAAAGATGACAGCATTGGTCGTGCTAAAGTAACTTTAGCTAATAACCCAAGTCACTTAGAATTTATCGATCCAATTGTTGAAGGATATACTCGTGCTGCACAAGAGGTTCGTACAGAGAAAGGCTATCCGAAACAAAGTGTCAATGATGCGATGGCAATCTTAATTCATGGTGATGCGGCATTTCCAGGTGAGGGGATTGTTGCAGAAACTCTAAATTTAAATAAACTAACTGGCTATCAAACAGGTGGAACGATTCATATTATTGCGAATAATATGATTGGGTTTACTACTGAAAGTCGAGATTCACGTTCAACAAAATATGCAAGTGATCTTGCAAAAGGATATGAAATTCCAATCGTACATGTAAATGCCGATGATCCTGAAGCATGTATTGCAGCTGTTTTTATCGCAATGGAGTATCGTAAAAAGTTCAAAAGTGACTTCTTAATTGACCTCATTGGTTATCGTCGCTTTGGCCATAATGAAATGGATGAACCATCAATGACACAGCCGCAACTTTATGAAAAAGTTCGCAAACATCCTACTGTTCGTGAATTGTATGCTAGATCTCTGGAAAATGAGGGTGTTGTTGGTTCAGAGGATGTTCAGAAGATAAATGAAGAAGTACAAGCAACACTAGAGAAAGCGTATAAAAAGGTTCCAGATAAAAAAACTGCTCAAACATACGAAATTAAATTACCGAAATTTGTTAATAGTGGACTACCTTCGTTCCAAACAGCTGTTAACAAGGATAAATTGATTAGATTAAATGATGAGTTGGTAAAATGGCCAGAAAACTTCAGTGTTTTCTCTAAACTGCAAAGAATTTTAGAAAGAAGAGCAAAAGCACTTAAAGAAGAAGGAAAAGTAGAGTGGGCTCTTGGCGAGGCATTGGCTTTTGCATCAATTCTTACTGATGGAACACCAATTCGCTTAACTGGACAAGATTCGCAGCGTGGTACATTTGCACAAAGACATATCGTTTTGCATGATGTAAACACTGGAGAGTTTTATTCACCATTACACAAACTTTCAGATGCTAAAGCATCATTTGCTATTCATAATAGTCCATTATCCGAAGGTTCGGTTATTGGCTTTGAATATGGCTATAATGTATACGCTCCAGAGACATTAGTATTATGGGAAGCACAGTATGGAGACTTTGCAAATGCCGCTCAAGTATTCTTTGATCAATTTATAGCAGCAGGTCGTGCAAAATGGGGACAAAAATCTGGTCTCATTATGCTATTGCCACATGGCTTTGAAGGTCAAGGGCCTGAACATTCAAGCGGAAGATTAGAGAGATTTTTACAACTTGCTGCAGAGGATAGCTGGCAAGTAGCTAATTTAACAAGTGCTGCACAATATTTCCATATTTTACGCAGACAGGCTGATTTATTAAAACGCGAAGAGGTAAGACCACTTGTGATCATGACGCCGAAAAGCTTGTTAAGAAATCCACAAACTGTTTCAGATTTAAATGAATTATGTGAAGGTGAATTCAAGCCTGTTATTGAACAGCCAGGTCTTGGTACATCTCCGGAAAAAGTAAAAAGACTAATTCTTTGCACAGGAAAAATTGCAACAGATTTAACTGATAAGCTTAACACATTAGAAGGAAATCAAGATTGGGTTCATATGTTGAGAGTGGAAGAACTGTATCCATTCCCTAAAAAGATAATCCTATCAATATTAGAAAACCTAACTTCTCTTGAAGAAATCGTTTGGGTTCAAGAAGAGCCGCAAAACATGGGGGCTTGGACCTTTGTTGATGCAAAACTGAGAGAGATTGCACCAGAAGGAATTCCTGTGAAGTATATTGGAAGAAGAAGAAGACAAAGTCCTGCAGAGGGTGATCCTAATATTCATAAAAAGGATCAAGAACGAATTGTGACTGAAGCATTTACTTGGAAAAAGTAATATCGACCATTTATATTAATTGACTTAATTAAAAAAATGCAGAACTTGCTCATAATCAATAGGTCGCTTCAATTTGTATCAGACGAATTAGCGAAACTCTACAAAAACGCAAAAGTGCTCAAGGGGGAACCAACAAATGGCTGAGATTAAAGTACCAGAATTAGCAGAATCTATTACAGAAGGAACAATCGCTCAATGGTTAAAACAACCAGGAGATGTTGTTGAGAAAGGTGAATATCTTTTAGAGGTTGAAACAGATAAAGTAAACGTTGAATTAACTGCTGAATTTTCTGGAGTTTTAAAAGAGCTACACAAAGAATCAGGTGATACTGTTCAAGTTGGAGAAACAATCGGGGTAATTGATGAGAGTGGAGAAGCTTCTGGATCGCAACCAGAAGCAGCAAAACAAGAAGCACAACCATCAGCGGCTGTACAACAAGACGATGTTGAAGCAAAAGCAGAAGAGAAAAAACAACGACCAATCGCTTCACCTTCAGCACGAAAGCTTGCGAGAGAGCGTGGTATTGATTTACAACAAGTACAAACAGCAGATCCTCTTGGACGAGTAAGAAAACAGGATGTTGAGTCATTCTCAGGACAAAATGTACAAAACCAACAGCCTCAAGCTGAAACGCCAAAACCGGCTGCTGCACCTAAAACTGCCGTATCTGCTCCAGAAGATGTACCTGGAAAACCAGTTGAGCGAATCAAAATGTCTAGAAGACGTCAAACTATTGCAAATCGCTTAGTAGAGGTACAGCAAACTGCAGCGATGTTAACAACTTTTAATGAAGTGGATATGACAGCTGTTATGGAGGTTCGTAAACGTAGAAAAGACAAATTCTTTGAACAGCATGATGTTCGTTTAGGATTTATGTCATTCTTTACAAAAGCTGTTGTTGCAGCATTGAAACAATTCCCGTTATTAAATGCTGAAATTCAAGGAAACGAAATTTTGATGAAAAAATTCTATGATATTGGTATCGCTGTTTCTGCACCTGAGGGATTAGTTGTTCCAGTTGTTCGTGATGCAGATCGCTTAAACTTTGCTGGAATCGAAGGTGAGATTTTAAATCTAGCAAAGAAAGCGCGCGACAATAAACTAAGCTTAAGTGATCTACAAGGTGGAACATTTACGATTACAAATGGGGGAGTGTTCGGTTCACTATTATCTACCCCTATCCTTAACGGTCCACAAGTAGGGATTCTCGGCATGCATAAAATTCAATTGCGTCCTGTTGCAATTGATGAAGAAAGAATGGAAAACCGTCCTATGATGTACATTGCTCTATCGTACGATCACCGTATTGTGGACGGTAAAGAAGCTGTTAGTTTCCTAGCAACAGTTAAAGAATTACTAGAAGACCCAGAATCATTATTACTAGAAGGCTAAGCTAAGCTAAAAGAATGAAAAGGTTGGCACTGAAAGATTTGTGTCAGCCTTTTTTTGCTGCTAAGGAAACTATAAAATGCCTCGAATTGTGACTAAGCGCTTTGACATACAGCTCCAGCGCCCAGCCAATTTAGAATTAAAAGGCAAAGAACGCCTTCTCTTCCTAATCGTCTTATTTACCCGGGGCTGATCAAGACATTTGCGCTTTTGTACCTTTAAAACCGATAATGACAGAATAATCAAATAATAATATTATGTAAACTTAAGGAGTGCAAGAATATTTTTAAAATATAATTTAAATTATGTTAGTAAAATGTTAAAATGTATACTTATATAATGTTTGTTATAGATGGATAGGAAAAATTAGGGGAAGTCCTTTTTTGTACTATCAGAAAGTATAAAGTTTGATGGATGATAGTATAAGAAAAACCAAGGCTTTCGCCATTTTGACTTGCACTCATAGAGTATAAGTCATCTGAACAGCAAAATACGCTTGCTAAGTAATGCTATAGCGACAAGCAAAGTTTTTCTAAATATTCAATAGAAACAAACAAGTCTTCTTTTGAGGTGATGTTGTGAGTAATTCAGTTGAACAATGGTCCTCCAAAATCTCGTTTGTGCTTGCTGCTGCAGGTTCTGCGATAGGTCTTGGTGCGATATGGAAATTTCCATATGTTGCAGGAACGAGTGGAGGCGGTGTTTTCTTTCTAATCTTTATTTTATTTACCTTGTTAGTCGGGTTGCCGCTATTACTTGGTGAATTTATAATTGGGAGAAGTACAAAAAGTGATGCAATTTCAGCATATAAACAAATTGCACCAAATTCTTCTTGGCATTTAATTGGAAGACTAGGTGTAATTACTTGCTTTATATTATTATCTTTTTACAGTGTAGTCGGGGGATGGATCCTCATCTATTTAGTTAAAGCTGTAACAGGTAATTTAAGCGGGTTAACTGAGCAAGAGTATGGAGAATTATTTGGAGCAAGTATTTCAGATCCTGTTTTGACGGTTTTTGCCCAGTTAATTTTTCTTCTAATTACCAGCTTTGTCGTGTCAAAAGGTATATCGAATGGAATTGAAAAAGCTAGTAAAATTATGATGCCTGCACTTTTTATTTTATTTATTTTCCTTATTATCAGATCCGTCACATTAGATGGTGCAATGGAAGGCATTATCTTTTTCTTAAAGCCAGATTTTGCGAAGGTGACTTCTGAAACAGTTTTATATGCGATGGGTCAATCTTTCTTTGCGTTAAGTGTCGGAGTTTCTGTTATGGTCACCTATAGCTCTTATTTATCCAAAAACGAGAATCTTCCGCAATCTGCTGTTTCAATAGTAGGGTTAAATTTATTGGTAGCTTTACTAGCTGGGCTGGCAATTTTTCCAGCGGTATTTTCTTTTGGATTAGCACCAGATGCGGGTCCTGTTTTATTATTTAATGTTCTTCCAACCGTTTTTAATCAAATGCCATTTGGAAGTATCTTTTTGGTTGCCTTTTTATTACTATTCTTATTCGCAACATTAACATCTGCGTTTTCAATGCTTGAAATTATTGTTGCCCCAATTTCCAAAGGTAATAATAAGAAAAGAAAGCTGTTTTCATGGATTGTAGGTATATGTATCTTTGCGGTAGGAATTCCATCAGCATTATCTTATGGAGTCCTTTCAGATACCACCATATTTGGAAAGTCTATTTTTGATGCAGCTGATTTCCTAGTAAGTAATATGTTAATGCCATTAGGTGCACTATTAATCGCGATTTTTGTTCCGTTAAAAGTTTCAAAAAAGGACTTGCTTCATGAGCTTAAGCAGGGCTCGACTATTGGTAGAAAAGTGTTTATGTGTTGGTATCTACTATTAAAGTATGTTTCACCAATTGTTATTATTGTTGTATTTTTAGATGCTATAGGCATTATTTAATTTGAACGAAAAGGGTAACTCAAGCTAAGAATTTATCTTGAGTTACCCTTTTTCATATTTTCCTGTTCCTTATTAAAATGGTTTCCATCTTACTTGCTGTGCCACATGAAAACGTCTTTCGACTTCTTTCCAATTGACAACATTCCACCAATTATCTACGTATTTCTTTCGATCATTTTTATATTGAAGGTAATAAGCATGCTCCCATACATCTAACGGGAGAAGCGGGATGACATCCCATTGACCTAAGTTTTGGTGTTTTTCAGCTTGCAGGATTTCTAAGCGTTGTGCTCTAGGAGACCAAACTAAAATAGCCCATCCAACTGCCTCTACATTTTTGGCTGCTTCCGAAAAATGTTGTTTAAATTGTTCGAAGCTGCCAAATGATTGATTGATTTCCCGCATTAACATCCCAGCAGGCTTTCCACCACCATTAGGTGTCATAACGGACCAAAAGATTGTGTGTAAGTAGTGACCAGCACCATGAAAGGCTGCTTCTCGTTGCCAATGTTTTATCAAATCATAATTTCCTGTTTTCCGTGCTTTTTGCATTTCTTTTTCTGCTTTATTTAATCCATCTACATAACTTTGATGATGTTTATCATGATGTAAACGCATAATCTCCTGATGAATATATGGTTCTAATGCATCGTAATTGTATGGTAATGGCGGAAGGGTGTGACCTCCTATAGGAACAGGTTTCGTTTGATTTTGGATTCGATCTTGTTCCTGTGGTTCCTCGCGATGGTCTTCAAAATACGACTCGAATGTTGTAAATAATTCATCCGCACGTCGATAAACATCTTTAGGATCCAGATCCGAAGTTTCATTTAGTTCCAGTTGTAATTGGAAAAGGTCATTTTTCCATGACTCTAAAATTGTGACATCATAATTTCGTGCTAATTCAGGAAACGATTTTTCGTAACTTTTTAAAATATCATCACACCATTTTTTCATAGATGTAATGTATTGTTCTGACATGTTAAATCCCTCCTAGACATCAGTCCTAGACAATATATGCATAAAGAATGAAAGGGTTGATGATTTTCTTTGTTTAATAAATCTCCTCTTATTGTGTAGATTTTATAAAGACCTAACCTAAGCCTAATTATAGGCATCAAACAGAACTTGAATTTATTTTTTCCCTATAGTGGGCCATGGCTAGCAAAGGGAAAATATAATTGTAGCTATGATAATGAATATAAAATTGTCCAGGTAGTCCAATGCCGGTTGGATATGATAATGCAGCTTGTGAAAATGATGCAGGGTCAAGTAAATGAGCGATTCCTTTGTGTACAGAATGATGTTTATATGCATGACTTTGAATCAAGGCATCTAGAGCCCAAGAGGTTTGTGACGGTGTACTATATGGAAGTGGAGTATATTTCTTTCTTTCACTACTAATGCAAGATTCTCCCCACCCGCCATTATCGAGCTGAACTGACTCCAACCAATGAATAGCTTTTTGTATAGTTGGTGAATTCGGAGATACACCTACAGAGATCAACCCGGTCACTGCTGCCCATGTGCCGTAAATATAGCAAACACCCCAACGGCCATACCAAGAACCATTTTCTTCTTGATTATTCTCCAACCATTGGATGGCCGATTTAATACTTGGATGATGTTTCGTGAGCCCGGCATAGTTACCTAAAAACTCAAGTGTTCTACCAGTTAAGTCAGGTGTAGAAGGATCAATAGCAGCATCCTTAGCATTTTCTAAGGGGATTAAGGTAAGAAGCTCTAAGTCAGTGTTTTTTTCAAAAGCACCCCAACCGCCATCAGCATTTTGCATCGAGAGGAGGTAGGTTACTCCTCTATACCAAGCATCACGGACCATTTTATTTTTACTAGCTGTGCGAGTGATTGCACGTAGTGCTGCGGAGGTATCGTCATTATCTGGATTCATCGAATTATTATGTGAAAACCCCCATCCGCCTGGAGGAATATTCGGATTATGAATTTTCCAATCTCCTTTTTTAGTATGCTGTTTAGATAGTAGATAAGATGTGGCCAGATGAATCGTATCTTCTTGTTCAGAGACATTCGCTTCTTGTAAAGCGTAACTAAGTAAGGCTGTGTCCCATACAGCAGATGTAGAGTTTTCTAGGTGAATACCATTACAAGTTGTGGAAATTAATTGTTTTAAACCATTAATAGCATTTAATATTGTGGGAGAAGTTTTGCTATACCCTAGAGAAAGGAGGGCAAAAATCATAAAAAAAGTAGCACTTGCATAGCTGTATAAAGTACCATCATTCTCGATCCTTTTTAACATATACCTTTCAGCTTTTTGATAGCCTAAGCGGTGTAAATATTCTGGTAGTGTTAATAGTTTTTTCATTTCGTTCATAAACATTGAATAAGAGCGAGAATCATTATAGAAGTGATGAGAAGAAGGTTGTTTGAACAAGTGGTTGATCATTGGCGTATAAGCGGATTTTATAGTGAATTTTTTATTTGCTGCAATCATCATAGGGATAAAGTGAATTCTAGCATAACTGCTAAATTGGTAGAAGTTAAAAGGGAATGATTTCGGGATAAGTAAAAATGTCATCGGTACATAAAATAGTGTAGGCCATGGATAAAGTCCGTTTACGGCAAGCATCCATTTTGTCATAAAATGGGCATTGATTAACCCGCCTTTTTCTAAAATAAAATGTTCAGCTTTTTTTAATGCAGGATGATCTTGTGTTAAAAACCCCGAGAACAATAAAGCACTGTAAGCTTGAATGGTTACTGATAGATGACCCTCCTTTTCATCAGGATAGGTTTTCCATGTTCCTTCATCCGTTTGGGTTGAAAGCAACCTTTCCGTCAACTCCTTGATTAGATCTTCTTCATTTTTTATTTCCAGAGCTCTGAGCGTGATAATCATAAAGGCATCAGTCATTAATCCACCTTTAAAACAAAATCTCCAGGATCCATCTCTTTTTTGTGTGTTTTTTATTTTTTCAAGTATAGAAAAAATGAATTGATCAATCTGGTTGTTCGTCAACATTTTTATTCTTCACCTCATCATAGGCTATGCTGAGAATAGTTTGTATATGTTTGCTAAAGGTGAAGATGAATCGTAATGTAAATAGTATATAGGCAAACCTATACTACTTTTAAAATATCATGTTGAATTTATCTTAGAAAACGAATAAATTTACTTCAAAAAATAGTTCCTCTGCATTGATTGGCATTTTTAAAAGAATTAGATAGAATAGAACATATGAATGTGAAAGGTGGATTTGTTTTGATACATAAAACATGGCAAGATACGAAGGCAATAAAAAAAGTAAAATGCGTCCATACAAACGCAGCAAAATACATGGTTGACCGTGCTTTAACTGCTGGCAAAGAGTATGATGTTCAAAATGAGACAGAAGAATTTTATTTTGTAATCGACAATACTGGTAAAGTTGGCGGTTTCTACAAAGAATATTTTGAAGTTGTGGCTAACTAATCAGAAGAAAGGAATGGAACAACATGTCCATTCCTTTTTATATGTTTATTTTTACGATGAATTTACGACAATTTGACTTCCTTGTTTTTATTATTATAATTGATAATGATAATTAAAGCAGGGAGGAAGCTCTCCATTGAATTCAAAAGCAAAATTAATCCTTCATCCAGTGAGAATGAAAATAGTTCAAACATTAATAGGAAAAAAAGAGTTAAATGTTCAACAGATGCAAGCCAGATTAAAAGAAGTTCCTCAAGCTACTTTATATCGACATCTTAATAAGCTTTTAGAAGCTGAAGTCATACAGGTAGTTAAGGAAAACCAAATTCGCGGAACAGTTGAAAAAATTTACTCTTTAAAAGAACATGAACAATCAAATATAGAAGACGTTCAAAAATTAAGCAGAGACGAGCATTTACATTTATTTTTAACTTTTATGACACATGTGTTAGGTCAGTATGAAGCCTATTTACAACAAGATGAAATTGATTTAGTTGAAGATGGGGTTAGCTTTAGACAAGCTATGATCTATTTAACTGATCAAGAACGTCAAGAATTTTTTACTGAACTTTCACAAGTTTTTATGAAAGTAATAGAAAATGAACCAACAAGTGAGAGAAGGGCCCTCAATATTTCTACTATTATGATTCCTGATCCAAAAAAATAGTTTTATCTCTCAAAAAATTTCACTTATAATAAAATAACATAAGAAATACCTGTACATTTATTTAAGGCCAGTAAGAAGGGAAAATGACATTATGAGTGAACAAACGTATATAATCAGAGATGCAAATTTAGAAGATCTTCAAAAAATTGTTGATATTTATAACACGTCCATACCTGGTAAACTTGCTACAGCAGATTTAGAAGAAGTAACGGTTGAAAGCAGATTAACCTGGTTTCATGAACATAACCCGCATCATAGACCTTTGTGGGTTTTAGAAGAAGACGGTGTTATTGTTGGTTGGTTAAGCTTTCAGTCATTTTATGGGCGACCAGCTTATGATGCAACGGCAGAAGTTAGTATTTATCTTGATCCTTCTGTACATGGAAAAGGGTATGCTCGTGTTTTAATGAATAAAGCTATTTCTGAATGTCCAAAGCTAGAAATTAAAACATTACTAGCATTTGTTTTTGGACATAATGCACCAAGTATAAAACTTTTTGAACACTATCAATTTGAGAGATGGGCACATCTTCCGAAAATAGCGAATATGGATGGCGTGGAAAGGGATTTGGTTATTTTAGGTAGAAGAGTTGTCGAATAAGGATTCTAAGGGGAAAATTAGTTTAGAGAAAAGGAAATATGTTAAAAAGGATACAAGTGTTCATTTTGTATCCTTTTTTACTATTAGAAAGGAATTCACCATTTACTTGGTTAGGTAAATATATACGAATAGTTAAGCAGTTAAAACAAATACTTCATATAGTATAGAAAATGTTAAAGTAAAGAGAAGGTGGATTCATGCGATACGTTTTATTGACTCATAATGATCTAGATGGAGTGAGTTGCGGGATTCTTGCAAAGCTGGCATTTGGTGCACATGTAGATGTACATTATCATTCAGTGAATAGCCTTGATTATCATGTAGAACACATGATGAAAGAGCAAAATGAATCAAAGGAAACAAGTAAAATATACATAACCGATTTATCTGTTAATAAAGAAAATGAAGCGAGACTAAAAAAATTTGTTCTTAGCGGCGGGCTTGTTCAATTAATCGATCACCATAAAACAGCATTGCATTTTAATGAATACGATTGGGGCTATGTTAAGGTAGAAGATTCTGAAGGTATGCTGGCTTCTGCAACATCATTATTTTACCATCACCTTGATGAACATAACTTACTTGAAAAACGACCTGCTATAAGTGAATACGTTGAATTGGTCAGACAATATGATACGTGGGAATGGGAAAGAAAGAAAAACATAAAAGCTAAGCGTTTAAATGATCTTTTCTTTTTGCAATCGATTGATGAGTTTGAACAAAGTATGATAACAAGACTTTCTAACCAAGACCATTTTTCTTTTGATGAGTTTGAAGAAAAATTGTTAGATATTGAAGAGAGGAAAACAGAACGTTATATAAAAAGGAAAAAGAGAGAATTAGTACAAGCTTTTATAGGTGACAAATGTATGGGGATTGTTCATGCAGAATCATATCATTCTGAATTAGGGAATGAATTAGGAAAGGAACACCCTCATCTTGATTGTATTTCCATCATAAATATGGGAAATAAAAAAATTGGGTTTCGAACGATTCATGACGAAATTGATGTATCTGAAATTGCTTCAAAATATGGTGGAGGGGGTCATGCTAAAGCAGCAGGTTGCTCATTAACTCAAGATGCGTATAAAGAGTTTATTGAAAAACCGTTCCCATTAAAACCTTTAAAAATAGATAGTCCTCATAATAAAATGAATATCAAACAGCATTGTTCATTATATGAAAACTATGAGAAAGATCAATATTTATTATATAAGGATAAAGAAGACATTTGGAAAGTGGAAAAAAATCATCAACAGCTATCAAATCACTTTACTTCTTATGAAGATGCAGAAAGATTTATAAAAAGATCATTCTCTGTGTTCCTTTCAAAGGACGAAAAACTTCTTCATTATTTAATCGACTCCTATGATCAAGAAAAAATCGAAAAAAGATAAAAAGCAAAGCGATTTTTCGCTTTGCTTCTTTACACTATTGATGATAGTAAAGAAAACTAAGGCTTTCACCAAAAAGGCATTGAGATAAGCCAGTTTTTCAGAAATAAGAATTGTTATGAGGCACTCGATTCCAATTGAGTTACTTCTGAGCAATGAACCAAGATGATTTCATCTAAAACCGAGCCCAACTTTTTAAGTTCATAATAGCCGCTTGCATAAGAATAAAAAATCTCATATTGCTCATTGTTATAGATGACAATGTTCAAAAATAATCACCCAATTCCTTTCATAACTATGTATTCTCTTTTTTACCCCAATTGATGAAGTGTAAAACTAGTCTTTTAGACCTGTTTTAGGTTTGTGTATTTTTTAATCAACGACTATATAGGCAACCATAGGCACACTATGACCTTCATGTGAGTGGGTGTCACAAATTAGGCGGTATGTTCCTTCTTCTTTAAAGTGTAGAGGTATCACAGTTTCTTCTCCCTTTTTAACAGTGCCTTTAATATTTGTTCCTTCAATATAAAAAGGATGTTCATCCCCATTTACGCCAAAAAGCTCTAATGTTACGTCTTGATTCTTTGGAATGACGATGGTACCAGGATCCCAGCGATAAGCCTCTATTTTTTTTCCATCAGCAGTTGTCGTTGCAAATTCTGCAGTAATCATATTGAATGTCATGTCCTTATTTGATGCTTGACTACTTTGAAACGTTGGAGCTGCTTCGTTTGTAAAAAAGTATAGGCTCCCCATTAAAATGGCAGCCACGACAAAAAACAGCCACTTTTTCCGAATAAATACGAACCTCATGATTTCTCCCCCTTAAAGCATGTCTACAATATTTATATGATGGGAAAGCAGGAAACTTGTCTAAATTTTTCTTTATTTTTTAATTTCCAATAATTGTTGGACTTTTTATGTAATTTTCTCTTTTAATTTATTTTTTTCTATGGTATATTAGTTGAGCGATGAGCTGAATTGTGTAAGTCGAATAACATGCCGAAAGGCTAAATGCACGATGTGGCGTGCAGTTTTCGCCTCAATACGCAAGACGTCTTTTATAGACGTCTTTTTATTTTGCTATTTTTTAGGGTAACTTGAAACATTCTACCGTCTATCATAAGCTAAAACTAGCAAGCATTTAAGAAAGAGAGGTAGTTTTGTGAAACAATCTATTTTATTTATTGGAGCTGGCCGAATGGCAGAGGCGATTATAGCTGGCATAAAAGCTAACAGTTATGATCAGGTAAACTCTATTTACGTTGCAAATCAGAAAAATATCGAAAGACTTCAGGAACTGGCAATAAAATATCAAGTTAAACCAATTAATAAGCTAGAAGACATGGTTGAGAAGGTAGACATGATCGTACTAGCAATGCCACCCTCAGAACATGAGGAGGTATTGAGGAAGCTAAAGCCTATTATTACCTCACAGTTTGTTGTAACTGTTGCAGCAGGAATTAGTCCTTCATACATGGAGAATTTACTACCAAAAGGTACGGCTGTAGGCTGGATAATGCCGAATACTGCTGCAATGGTCGGACATTCGATTTCGTTATATACATATGGAACATCAGTAAGTGAACATAATTACTTACAAATGGAGTTATTGGTCAAATCTATTGGAACCTCGCAGTACTGTACAGAAGAAGAAATTCACGATTTAACAGCAGTAACAGGCAGTGCACCTGCTTTTCTTTATCTATTTGTTGAATCTTTAATTGAGCAAACAGAAAAATATGGTGTTTCAAAGGATACTGCTGAAAAGTTGGTCAAAGAAATGGTGATTGGTTCTGCAGAAATGCTTAAAGGAAATATGTCTCCAAAGGAGTTAAGGGAGCAGGTAACAACACCAGGAGGAGCTACAGAGGCAGGCCTAAATGTATTAAGAAACAGAAAGTTTCATGAGAGCCTTCAAGAGGCTATTATTGCAACGAATAAGAAAGCAAAAGGTAAGATATAAAAAGCAAAAATCCCATGTTAATCATGGGATTTTTTTTTGAAATGTTGTTGATAATGAAATTATTCCTTTTTCTTGCTTACTGCAGAAAAGTTTTCCAAAACAGGTAATGTACGCTCGTCTTCAACCATTGCGTGTCCACACAATGGACAGTCCGGATTTTCGTTTGATTTAAAATTATCCCTCATCCAACCATTACATTCATTTGAATCACAAGTCCATATTTTTAAGTTAACCTCTGGTGGCTTTTCGACTTGTTGTTGAAATCTCATATCAACACATCCTTCAGTAAGGAGATTTAGTACTACATACATTATACACATATTTTCAAACAATATGTATAACTGTTAACTAATTCCTTTAAAATGCGAAAGAAATGTCTGACAAGCTTTACAAATTATAAAGCTTGCTCAGACTATTGAGTTTTTATTCAACTTCTTTTAGTTCTGAAACGTTTACCTGTGTTCTTTCCTCAAGTGGCCCTCTTAGATGACATGTTACCATCTCTTGGTCCTCTAGCAATTCGTCAATCCAAACAGAAGCACCATTGTACATGACTTTTATGTCCGCAGAAGATGATAGAATCTGCTTTACACGATTAATATCCAACTCAAAAACCTCCTAAAATTAATCATTTTATTTTTGTCTGGATTCATTGTTTTTATACAAATGAAGGAAAATATGATCATTCATTCCAACATTTTTTATCATGGACATTTTTAGAGAACACAGAAGATGGACTGACTTATTTTTTGAGAAAAGGGCTGATCTTTTTTAATGTCATTGAACGCCAGATCCATTCTACTGGACCTTGGTGAAAATACGACAACCAATATTTGCTTACAACCAATTGGAAAAGAAAAAAGACAATGGTTATGATAAGACCTTCAGTTAAACTGATATTGTTATATAGATTAAACATCCTAAAGAAGCTGATTAGGAAAATAGACTGAAAAAGATAATTTGATAAGGACATCCTCCCAACAAAACTTAGCGGGTACAATGCTTTCTTTACAAATGGATGATCAAAGAAAACATAAATACTTGTTACATACAAAATAGCCAAGACAACACCACTTGCACTTGTCATACTATATAGGATGTTTGGCCAAAAAATTAGTGCCAGCACATTTAAAATTAAAAAACCAATACTCATATATAAACTGATTCTCCACCATAATGAAACTCTTTTTATATTTGAAGGATTCCTTTCATATATTTTTTCCTTGCCAATATATAAACCTAATAAAAACCATGCAAGTACTGGTACAAAAACGAAAGGATATTGATACAGAGTAGGAATTATTTCAATCTTCAATCTATACCAAACCCAATCAAAATAAGAGGATTCTTTATAAATTGAAACGTAGGTGGAAAGCATACTGGAATAATCATTCGATTCTAGTAGTGAATTAGTTGAAATAAGTGTATTCAAGCTTATAAATAAATGATAGACCGTTAACAATGCAGCTACCCAACATAAAATCCATTTACTTGGAACTTTATAAAATAACACTAAGATTATACTTGTTGCAGCATAAACATGAAGAATATCTCCATACCAAAAAAAGATCAGGTGTATCATGCCGATAAAGAAAAGGATGATCATTCTTTTAATAAATAAGATCATATTAAATTCTTTATGTAAAAATAGGTAAAAGCCTAAACCGAATAGAAAAGCAAAAATTGGATAGAACTTCATTTGGATAAATAACTGATAAAAAAGATGGATAATGTGATCAATGCCTTCAAAATGAGGGCTAATTCCGTACATGGTTTCAAAAAACACTGGAGAATAAAAGCTTTTCATATTAACCAAGAGGATACCAAATAGAGCAAATCCTCGGATTATATCGATGAGTAATATTCGATTTTGAGCCTTCATATTCTTTCCTTTCTATCTAAATATGGCATAAAAAATAACCCTTCAACAGAACATAATGATTAAGATATAAGTAAAGGTGGTATCCAAATACCATGGATATGGATCTAATATGGAAAAGTGTTGTGATCTTTGTAGGTGGTACGATCCTTCTTAGAATTGCTGGTCGGAAGTCAATTTCCCAAATGACTCTTTCACAGGTTGTGATTATGGTTGGGATCGGATCACTGCTGGTGCAACCACTTGTAGGTAAAAATGTATGGTCTACATTAGTGGTGGGACTTACTCTTGTTTTAACCTTAGTAATAGGTGAGTATAGTCAGATTAAATCTGATAAGCTAGAAAAGTTCATTTCGGGAAAAGCAAAAGTACTGATAAAAGATGGCAAATTACAAACAGACCAATTGAAAAAACTACGCTTTTCTGTTGACCTTCTAGAAATGAAACTAAGGCAATCGAGTGTAAGTAGTTTGAAAGATGTAAAATATGCAACATTGGAGCCGAATGGACAGATTGGGTTTGAATTAAAGGAGAATAAAAAGCCTGCAACAAAAGAAGATATATCGTCTATTATGCAGGAAATTCAACACCTAAAACAACTTATGGGAATAAATCCAATGAATCAAACCACAAATAACGAACAAACAATGCCTACTTCTTCGGAAACAACCATATTTACTGAGGTTGTTAAAAATAAACATAATCCACAACCCCCCCAAAGATTGCAGTAACATACACAAAGTACTGTATTATTTTATCATGAAAAACCCACCAATTAGAAAACCACTAAATAAAATAAGGGAATTGAAAAAGAGAAATATTACAAAATGTCTTACCATTAAAAATTATATCGAGGGTAGCAAAAGTCTGATGAAATTCAGAAGATAGTACGGGAGATTGGACACTTGTCCTATCTCTTCAAATTTTTTCGAATGGTTTTTTGAAAATTAGCCAAACTAACATGGGAAAAAATAATAAAATTGGAGGAAAACTTCATGTTAAAAAAGCTAATTTTAGCAACTTTCATGTTTTTAATAGCAATGCCTACTGTTACACATGGTCATATCAAAACCTTTAGAGAACCGCCATTCGAGTTTTATAAAGTGTCAAAAGGCGATACTTTCTGGTACATAGGAAAACGATATGGAGTAGACTATCGAAAATTAATGGAATTAAACCCATCAGTTGAGCCAAGAAATATGCATATAGGGGAAGTTATTCGCCTGAAACCTTCTGCTAAGAGTGTCAGTTCCTTTCAGCAACAAGTTGTTCAATTAGTAAATCAAGAGCGTGCAAAAGCTGGCTTACGACCATTAACACATCGTGCAGATGTGAAAAATGTTGCACAGAAAAAAGCAGAGGACATGATTAATTCGAATTACTTTTCACACACTAGTCCTAATTATGGTTCTCCATTTGACATGTTAAAAACTTTTGGAATTAGCTATTCTTATGCAGGTGAAAATATCGCAAAAGGCCAAAAAACGCCACAAGAAGTCATGAATGCTTGGATGAATTCTTCAGGTCACCGCGCAAATATCTTAAAACCTGAGTTTGATGCTATTGGGGTTGGTTTTTACCATGGAGCATGGGTGCAAATGTTTATTAAAGGCAGATAAATATATAGTTAAAAATCCTCCTTCTCTCGAAGGAGGATTTTTTCCGTCAAATAGGAAGCTGCTCCTCAGTAGATGAGGTTTGCTTGTGTCGATTTATGGAAGTTTTTGTCTAATCGAAAATAAATTTAAATAATCGAAGATAAATCTGAAAAAATCGACAATATATTCTCATAATCGAAGATATTTCAAAAAAATCGAAGATAAATCCCAAACAAAATGAAGAGAACAGTCACGTCTCATCAGTGACTGTTCAAAACATTATCTTATTTAAATACATCTCGACCATCGGCACCTACAGAGTCGTCTGTATTAGTTCGAGAATTAATTTCTTCATCATTTTTATAGATCCCGTGTGATGGTTGTTTTGATCCAAGATATTTTGCCTTATGTTTTGCTTCAGATTTAATGAACTCATCAAAGTTTTCGTTTACCATAAGTTTCACTCCATTTCATTTCAAAAGATCTCTTTTATATTGTCCAATTAAGTCATTTTCATAAGAAAAGAGCAAGCGCACTAATAAGCCTAGAGCAAATTATTAGGAGGTGTTCTATGCTCTAATTCCAAATTACTAGACCCTTGAGGCAGTGCAGTCTAAAATCGAGACGTCAATCTCCACGACTGCACTTTTACATCCTTTTCGATTTAAGGATAGGCAGTAGATCAAGACAGAAAAAGAGCATCGCTACATGCGATGCTCCCAGCCATTTATATTTAATTAAAATCTTCCAGTTCCGCCACCTAATTGTTGCTCAGCAAATGATACTAAGCGTTTAGTAATTTCACCACCAACAGATCCATTTGCACGAGATGTAGTTTCAGCACCAAGGTTTACACCGAATTCATTTGCGATTTCGTATTTCATTTGGTCGATCGCTTGAGAAGCACCAGGTACTACTAATTGATTTGAATTATTGTTACGGTTGCTTGCCATAATAAATCCATCTCCTTCTCTAAATGTATTGTTTGGTGGGTTAGGGTGGATTTGCACCATCCATTAACCATCTAGGTTAACCCTTTAATAAAGTTATTGATTTATAATTGTTTTATCTTTTATTGATATTTAATATTGCTCGATACAAATTATTTATTCAATGAAAGATAAAGAAAGTTTTTCCATCAGAAAATGGGTAATAGGTTAAGGTTGAGGAATACTAGTAAACGAAATTATATAAGGAGGGACTTATTGTGCCTACCGTGGAATTAGAAAATGGAAAAATACTTGCTTATGATGATATTGGAGAAGGGATGCCCGTTCTGTTCATTCATCCACCTGGAATGGGAAGACATGTGTTTTATTATCAACGAAAACTCGGACATAAAATGAGAGTTTTACTACCCGATTTATCAGGCCACGGTGATAGCTCTCGAATTGACGCGAATACCGTTTCAGTGAAAAACTATGGAGAAGAGCTGATTTCCCTGTTAGATAAATTAGAAATCGATCGTGCAATTATATGTGGATATTCGGCAGGGGGAATGATTGCACAATATATGAGTATCCATTACCAAAATCGAATAAATGGACTGATTTTGTTCGGTGGGTATCCAACCGTATTGGATCCATTATTTAAAATGGAGCATAAAGCGGGAATGTTCATAGTCGAACGTCAACGTAAATTCCTTAGTAGAATATTAGCTATAAGCCATACAAAAGAACCGAAGTTAAGAAAATTGCTCTTTGAACATATGGGAAAAGCACAAATTGATGTGTGGTCCAGATATTATTTTGAGGTAATGAATGATAACTTAATCAATGAACTGAAAAATATCTCAGTACCGGTATTAATAATAGACGGTTCAAAATCTGATTTAACAAATAAATATCATTCTTATTATAAAAAAAGATTAAAACAACTTCGCGTTGTGGTGATTAAGAAAACCAATCATCAGGTGCCCACAAAAAGATGGGAGATTGCCAACAAAGAGATTGAATTATTTTACGAAAAAATAAAATTTAATGCAGGAAAAGAAGAATAATTGCTTAATTATATAAGTTAGTGCTTCTTTACTTTTAAAAAAATTGTCTTCCTTGCAGGAAAGCGCTAACAAATTGTTCTGATAAAATGGACCAGGATAAACTGGCATACATAGAAAACTGTAGGAAGAATGAGGAGAGAGATTGATGAAGGTTGTAAAAGAATTATTTGGAGAACTTAAGGGTGAAAACGTCTACTCTTTCACATTAGAAAATAGTAGCGGTATGAAAGTATCATGTATTACGCTTGGGTGTATTATTACGGACATTAATGTGCCTGATAAGGACGGGAAATTGGAGAATGTAGTACTTGGATTCGATAATATTGAGAGCTATATACAAGATTCTCCATATTTCGGTGCTGTTTGTGGACGTGTGGCAGGAAGAATTAGTAACGGAAGGTTTGAATTAGACGGTCAAACATATGAGCTGCCAAAAAATGATCAAAACAATCATTTACATGGTGGCCCAGAGGCCTTTGATCAAAAGCTTTGGGATGCAAAAGAAATCAAGGAGAATGGCGTAATTGGTGTAGAATTTTTATATATAAGCAAAGATGGTGAAAACGGCTATCCAGGAAATTTATCTGTAAAAATTACCTATACATTAAATGAGCAAAATGAGCTTATGATCTCTTATTCTGCAACAACTGATAAGAAGACCTTGGTTAATTTAACGAACCATAGTTATTTCAACTTAAGCGGGAATATAAAAGATGATATCCTGTCACATAAATTACAAGTGAAAAGTAACAAAATTCTTGAATTAAATGACCATGTCGTACCAACTGGTGAATTCTTAGATGTAGCGAACACACCTTTTGATTTTAGAGAGGAAAAAAAGATCGAAGAGGCTATATCTTCTAACCATGAACAAATTAAACTTGTTGGACAAGGTATAGATCATCCATTCCTTTTAAATGACCATCATAATGGAGAAATCACGTTAATGGATGAAAAAAGTGGACGGAAACTTATTGTGGAAACAGATCAACAAAGTGTTGTCATCTACACAAGTAATATGATGGAAGATACGTTTGACATAAGAGGGATAAAAGCAAGAAAATACTTAGGGGTTTGCTTGGAAACTCAAGGTCTTCCTGATTCCATTAATCATCCCCAATTTTCACCTTGTATTTTAAAGGCGGGAGAAGAGTACAATACGTCAACGATATATAAATTCACTGTTTCTGAATAAAGAAATAAACCCCACTCAAAATTTGGTGGGGTTTTACCTAATCTCCATATGGATATGGAACATGGATGCTGTCAACTGTACCTGGCTCATCCTGTATGGTGTTTATTGATTCCATATATTCTTCAAACTCTTCTCTTATTTCTATAGGAGCACCTTCTTTTAAATGCCAATTACCAGGTTCATCCACGAAAAAAGTACTTTTCATAAATTTAGGTTTTTTGATAGGCATATGATCCCTCCAGATTTCTTGTTATCTGTAGTTTTACCTAATCTAGAGAGATGACTCATCCTTATAAAAAATGAAT
This sequence comes from Metabacillus sp. RB-C-LZQ-3-1, assembly GCF_058315175.1. NCBI lineage: Bacteria > Bacillati > Bacillota > Bacilli > Caryophanales > Bacillaceae > Metabacillus > Metabacillus sp. RB-C-LZQ-3-1. Next base: position 223,290 of record NZ_JBZFLI010000001.1, read on the forward strand.
CAATTTTGTTTTACTTACTTAAAGTTGTTTCTTTTTCCTTTTTTTCAGGCGACTGATCTTTTTCTCTCATCAAACTTGATTTATTGAAAAATTGTGCAAAATAACCTGTAATTTGCCGGTAGTTTTCTTCAATTTTCTCAACAACATAACTGATTCTTTCAAAAATAGTCGCTTTTAAGCTATCCAATTCCCTCGATGTTTTTAAATTGATGGCCTCTTGGTGATCGAGACGTTCTAAAATAGTTTTATGAAAAGATTCTTGAATTTCAATTGTAGATAAAATTTGATCGTTAATTTCCTTTTGGCTAACTAATTGCTCACTTACGTTTGAATGCTGTTCTCTAAATTGATCAATTCTTTGTGCAAGCTGATTTATGGCTGTATCTTGAAGTGTAAGCTGGTCAATAATCGCCTGATTTACTAAACCTTCTTCTTCATATTTTTTAATGATTTCCTGATTAAATGAATCAATAGCTGCAAATTTTTTGAGAAACATTTCGTAAGCTTCTTCCTGTTTATTAATATTTTCAAGCAATGGAATTGTTCGTTTTTCTTGATCTACAAGTTGTTTTGTTAATTGATGATAATGTTGTTGTTGTTCATGCTTTGTTTCATGAAGTAATGTATTTAAATTTGTTGAAGCATTTTTGAGTTCACCGTTCATGTTCTGTTGATTTTGAATAAATTCCTGTAAGTAATTCCTTCGAAACACCTCTTGATTTGATGTTGCTCTAACCTGCTTTGGCTGTTTGTATAGAAGAGGATTTTGTTGATTTTTTATATAAACCAAAAAACTCACTCCTTTCACTCTTCATTTGAAATGATGTTAATATCATATGTGATAGCCCTGATATTTGATCAGTTTTTTTATTGAAAATTTGAAGAGTTTGCAAAAAGAAGGACATACTACAAAGGAATTTACGTAAAGGTGGTATGAGAAATGAGTATGGAATGGTTTGATCGTGTTAGTAGTGAGCTGCAAGAGCATTTGGAATCGATTTGTGAAAAATACGACCAAGAAGGGCAAATGTCAATCGATCGTGGTGCAAAGCATCCTAGGATTGAATTTTTTGTTGAAACAGAGGATGATGACCGGGAGTATTTTTGTACTTTGTTCTTCGATCCTTATAATGAAGAATTTTATATCGAAACATTTGATTTGGAATACGAGCAAACCTCAAGAACAATTCTAACCGACATTGAAGATATTATTGAAGCAGTTCATGAAAGCTTCCATATGTACATAAACGATGAAGAATTTGAGGACGATGAGTTTGAAAATGAAGATTATGATGAAGCGTACGACGTAGAGGAAGGAAATATTCTAGAAGAAATTGATGTTGAATGGGAAACACCAGAGGTAACGGCGTTTATGTATGATGATGAAGTAGAAGTCACATATCAATTTGGAATTGTTCAAGAAACAGGAGATGGGGTATTACGACGTGTGAATCGCATTAAAACAGAAAATGATGATATGATAAAAGATGAAACGAATTTTATTTTTAGTAAGGAAGAAGCCAGTACCATTATTGCGATGATTGCAAGTCATATGGATTCATTATCTGAATTTGATTTACAATGAAACCAACACATATATAGAAGATGTTTTAAATGAAATCATTCATTTTTAGCATCTTTTTTTGTTATTTAAGGAAAATAATCGTTTCAGATAGTGAATTTTGGTATGCTTGCAATATTAAAAAATATAATCAGTACATATAGTATATGTAGGAAATTTTACTGCGGTATCGAACTAGTAGTAGATGGGTATGAAAGGCGGGGTTAAATGGATTCTTTTGAAGAAAGTAAAAAATTAGAACAAGATAGAATCAATAATATTTTACATAAAATGAAAAATGATCTAGACATATTAAGTGAGCAAACCTCTTCTGTTAAGACAGATATTGTCTCAATTCGTAAAAACTTTTGGGAAGATGTGACGGTAAATCTTGATGATGCTGTCGAAGCTGGTGAAACAGCAACAAGCATCAAACAACAAGCAGAGTTTTTATCTGAACGAGAACATCGCCACAAGCATCTATATCGGGATCTGAAAAACCTTCAAAAGTTAATAGATACTCCATATTTTGCGAGGATTGATTTTATTGAAGAAGGTGAACAGGTAGTAGAGAGCATCTATCTTGGAATTGCTTCTTATATTGATCGAGAATCAGATGAATTCCTTATTTATGATTGGAGGGCACCAATTTCCAGCCTCTACTATGATTATTCGTTAGGGAAGGCAGAGTTTAAAGCTCCAGGTGGTGTCATTAAAGGTGAACTTACCTTAAAAAGACAATTTATTATTAAAAATGCTGTGATTGAAGGCATGTTTGACACAGGTATTACAATAGGAGATGAATTATTACAAGAAGTATTAGGAAATCAATCTAATACACAAATGAAAAGTATAGTAGCAACTATTCAACAGGAACAAAATCTAGTGATTCGTAATGAAAAAGGAAAACTATTAATTGTCCAAGGCGCTGCTGGGAGCGGAAAAACATCTGCAGCTCTTCAACGTGTAGCATATCTGCTGTATAAATATCGAGAAACCTTAGAGGCCGAAGAAATCCTTTTATTTTCACCAAATCTTATGTTTAATAGTTATATTCGGAATGTATTGCCAGAGCTTGGTGAAGAAAATATGCAACAGACCACCTTCCAACAGTACCTTCAGCATTCTTTAGGAAAAGAGTATGAGGTAGAGGATCCGTTTACACAAATGGAATACATGCTTACAGCTAAAGGTGAAAAGGAATATGAATTAAGACGACAGTCAGCAATGTATAAATCTTCTTTTCAATATATGAAATTAATTAATCTATATCTTGAGTTTTTAAGTAGTGAAGGATTAATTTTTCATGATATTAAGTTTAAAGGGGAAAAGTTATTTTCTGCAGACCAATTGACATCCTATTTTTATTCCCTAAGCAAAACCATTTCTATACCAAATCGCTTAAAGCTTTTGACAGATTGGCTTCTTAGTGAACTAAAAGCTGTCGAGAAAAAGGAAAGAAACAAGGCCTGGGTAGATGAGGAAATTCAATATTTAAGTAAAGAAGAATACCAATTTTATTATGAAAAGCTCAGCAAACAAAAACGATTTACACAAGATACATTTGATGATTATGAGAGAGAGCAGGAAATGCTTAGAAAATACGTTGTCAAACGTCATTTAAGCCCTATTAGAAAGCTAATCAAAACTCATATGTTTTTAAACATAAAAAAAATGTATGAGCAATTTTTTGAGCTTGACCCGAATGTATTACTTGGTAAAGATAGCTTAAACCTCCCAATGAATATGTGGAAACAGATTTGTTCTTTTACGTTAGGGAAGCTCAATGAAGATCGTCTTCTGTATGAAGATGCAACACCTTTTTTATATTTCAGAGAAAAAATACTCGGCTTCCAAGTGAATACAAGGGTAAAGTATGTGTTTATTGATGAGGCACAGGATTATTCAGCTTTCCAATTTGCCTTTATTAACCATCTTTTCCCAAATGCAAGATTTACTATATTAGGGGATATGAATCAAGCTATATTTGCCCATAACTCCCAATCAGGAATAGATGCTTTATCAGAGCTTTTTCCTAATGAACGAAGTGAGACCATTATCCTTAATAAGAGCTATCGTTCAACAAAACCGATTATAGAATTTACACGTGAGCTTTTAGTTGGCGGAAATAAAATTATCCCATTTAATAGAAATGGAAAGAAGCCTGTCGTAATAGAAAAAAATAATCAAGAAGAATTGGTTAAAGAAATTATTGAAAATGCTCCATTCTATAAAGATTACCAGACAGTTGCGATCATTTGCCAATCAGCAAAAGAAGCCGAAGAAGCTTATAAGCAATTAAAACCACAACTGGAGGTCCAACTTGTAGATAAACGCAGTAATGAATACCATGAAGGGATTGTCATTATCCCTGCTTATTTAGCTAAAGGTATTGAGTTTGATGAGGTGATCATTTTTAATGGTTCTAACGATGTGTATGGGGGAGAAGAGGTTAGAAATCTTTTTTATACTGCTTGTACAAGAGCTATGCATGAATTGGTTATCTATTCCATTGGTACAGTCACTTCATTTATAGAAAATGTTCCAGGTCATCTCTTTACAAAGGAGATGAAGTGAAGATGAATGAGGGGGATATGAATATTCTTGCCCATCTCCCATATATAAAAGTGAAGAGGACTATTGAAGATAACGTACAAAATCATAAAGAGGAAGAACATATCATAGAGTTGTCATCGTATGGAATTCAAACGACATATGACACTTTTTTACTTGAAGAGGTTTTAGATATCTCGTACCGAGACTTTTCACAACATTTAGGTCTTCTTTACCTTCATACAATAAAGGGTCTGTATTCATATACTGTCAAAACGAATCCACAATCATTTATAAGGGAATTTAAGAAAATAAAACAGATATAAAAAATTCGGGACAAATTCTAAGTGAATTTGTCCCGAGTTATGTTTTAATCCTTTTGTTTTCCTTTTGCTTTATTTTTTATAAAAAGTGAAAATTCTTCTTTACTGACATTGGATTTCATCGCTTCTTTAACTAGTCGGATAATTTCATCATCGCAAAGGTATTTATTTCGATCTGTCAAAAGATCCGCCCCCGTACAAATGTTTATAAAGCCACATATTCTATACCCAAAAGGATAAAGGATGAAACATAAATTCAGAAAAATATTTTAACTATTTATAATAAAGTTCATGGAGCAAAACTTTTCCTTTTCATTTATCAAATGTCTTTAAGAAAGTTAGGAGCTTTTCCATCCAGTAAAAATTATGGTCTGATTGACTAAATGAGTGCTCACTAATAAATTCTATGGCCTTTTTTTGTTTATCATCTAGTAACTGAAATTGTTTTATAAGTTCTTTGTTATTTTTAGCCTTCCTATATTCATCCCAACGTTTTTTCTCTTCATTTATTGAATCTTCTAAATAAATAGCTGCTTTAACTGGGTTTATATATTTCAACAGAAATATGGATATGTATAGATCTTCAATATTTGAAAACTTTTTGAAATTGTTGTAGATCTCTTGTTCAAGATACTGTCTTCCCTCATCTGTAATCGTGTATAAGGTTTTGTTAGGGCGATTTTCTATATGAATGGTTTCGACAGGCTCAATGAATCCTTTTTTCTGTAATGTCTCAAAATTATAATAAAATTTTCCTTCACTTATTTTATCAATTGGTAATGTATCGAGTAACAGTTTCTTTAATTTATAAGGGTGGTTATTTTCATCGGCTAAACTTCCTAGTATAAATAACGAAAGAGACAAGGTACATTCTCCTTTCTGATGATTCATCTAATAAAACTCTTCTATTTTATCATATCAATGCACACCGGCTCAGCCCTTCTTTGAATACTTCAATTGAGTTATTCCTTTCTTAAAAATATTTTTCAGGAAGAAGTAGGAAGAAAGCCCCCATTAAGAGTTAAACAAAAAATTATTTTATAACTAATTACTCTTTTTATAATACTTTAATTAGAGTAGTGTAAAAAGAGTAATTGACATGATGTTTCTTTAAAACCTTATTCAACATTTAAATTTAGGGCAGGTTGTGAGTTTTTCATTTTAAAGGAGGAATATGTATGTATACAAAGCAAGAAATCATTCCAATTAATGAAATTCCAAATTTTCAATCACGTGCAGAAGAATTTTTTCCTATTGAATGGTATAAGGAAATGCTTGACCATCATCCTGTTTATTATCACGAAAAGACGGATACATGGAATGTGTTTAAATATGAACATGTTAAAGAAGTGTTAAGCAACTATGAAATCTTTTCAAGTGAGGGGAATAGAACAGCCATTTTTGTTGGAACTAATAGCACCGAAGGAAAAAATTCCCCTATTAATATGACACGTTTGGACCCGCCTCAACACCGAAAGAGCCGATCATTATTAGCTGCAGCTTTCACTCCCCGCAGCTTGAAGATCTGGGAACCGCGAATTAAACGGATTGCAGCTGACCTTGTAGAAGACCTACCTGAAAACTCTACAGTTGATATTGTCGATGCATTGGCTGGCCCTTTACCTAGTCTCGTCATTACAGATTTATTTGGGGTACCTGTACAAGATAGGAAAAAGTTCAAAAAATGGGTTGATATCCTTTTCCAACCTTACGATAAAGAAAAGCTGGAAGACATTGAACTAGAAAAACAAAATGCGGCAAAAGAATATTTCCAATATCTCTATCCGATCGTTGTTCAAAAACGTTTGGACCTTTCAGATGATATTATCTCTGACTTAATCAAAGTGGAAGTAGATGGCGAAAGGTTTACAGATGAGCAGATCGTGCAAATGACAATGTTGATTTTAGGCGCAGGAGTGGAAACAACTAGCCACGCGATTGCCAATACATTCTATTCATTGCTCTATGACAATGAGTCACTATATGGAGATCTACGAAATAATATTGATTTAGTACCAAACGCAGTTGAGGAAATGCTCAGATATAGATTTCAAATGTCAAGAAGGGATCGTACGGTTAAACAAGACAATAATTTATTAGGGGTTGATTTGAAAAAAGGAGATGTAGTCATTGCCTGGATGAGTGCGGGCAATATGGATGAAAAGATGTTTGACAATCCTTTCTCCATTGACATTCGCCGTTCAAACAATAAGAAGCATTTGACATTCGGGAATGGCCCACACTTCTGTTTAGGTGCACCACTTGCCCGATTAGAGATGAAAATAGCACTTGAGACGTTTTTACAAAAGTTTTCTCGTATCGAACCAGTAGAAGGTTTTGAATTAGAAAAATGTTTAACCGGATCTGCTACGGGTCAGTCTCTAACTTGTCTACCGATGAAAGTTTATAAGTAAGGGCTTATTTGACAGGGTATGGGTCGAGGTTTGAATCCCTCTTGGATCATCATAGTGAGAAGCTTCAATTCCTTGGTTGCTAAGGGATTGGAGCTTTTTTGTTATTTTAATTTAGCACTTCTTTTAGTTACATATAATTTGTCTATCTTATATTTTACTATATGTATTTATGCCCTATCGATAAGTGTTATTAACAAGTCTAGAGGGACGAAACCTGAGATTCTAACCCTATCTCTTTCTTCAGCAAGCGGGCCAGATTGTTTCATAACGAATAAGGAAATTATGTTAAAATTAGGAAGAGGATGTGAAGTTAACTTCTTATACTATAGAATTAATGAGTTAAATTCAAGACTGTATTTTTGGAGGAAATGTTTTTGAACTGTATATAAAAGGTTTAAATTTTTATTTAAGGAGATTTTATGAAAAAAATTAAATTGTGCATTTTAATTTTAATTTTGACAATGACTTTATTTGGATGTAATTCAGCATCTTTAAAGGGACTACTTTCAGAAAAGGAGGACCAGTATTCGCTTTATGTTATTGGAGATGAATTGGATGGTTCAGAATTTGAAGAAAGAGATATAAATAATGTGTATTCTATTTTGAACGCATCTTCTTTAGAAGTTGCACAAAAAAATTACCCGTCTTTAAAAATTGAAACATCACCCGAATATATAGTATTTGATCATAAAGAATTAAAGTATAGAACTAGTCATTTTGAAGAACTAGTTTCATTTTTGGAAAACAATTAGCAGCAACCGACCTTCAACAAACGAATCGCTATTTTTGAACAGGAATAGTGACTTTGTATAAGCCACAAGTTGAGATATCATAGGCAAAGGTTATGTTAAAATTAGGAAGAAATATTGAAGAAATGTAGGCAATAAAATAGGGAGGGGTAACGTGGAAAGAACTTTAGTAAGAACTGCAATATATTCATTCTTTATATCTTTCTCTTTGATGTTAGTATCGATACAAAGGGAAAAACATACAACAGATGTAAATGGTATGGGTTCAGTGGAAACAACTCCTTATCCAGAGTTTTTCTTTATGATTTTAAAATCCTCCATAATTATAACTTTCATTATTGTTATATTTGTATTTTTGTACAAAAAATATAAAAGATAGATTTTAATGACTGCCAGATTATTTATGAATGTAAAACTTCTTTAATCAAATAACACTCTTCAACAAACGAAGCGCTGTTCTTGAATAAGGACAGACGCTTTTTTAATATATTTGTTTTTAGAAGGAATAGATTAACATATTATAGAACTGTTATGGAAATTATTTTTTATGGAGGTTATTATAATGCCACCACCAAAACATATTGTTTCAGCTGCTACTATTGTAATTAACAAAGAGGATAAAATATTATTGATTAAAGGACCAAAAAGAGGATGGGAAATGCCAGGTGGACAGGTTGAAGAAGGAGAATCCTTGAAAAACGCAGCAATTAGGGAAACTAAAGAAGAAACAGGAATAGATATTGAGGTAATAAAATTTTGTGGAGTGTTTCAGAATGTAAAAAGTTCCATATGTAATACATTATTCTTAGCTAAGCCGATAGGTGGCGTTTTAACCACCTCTTCTGAGAGTTTAGAGGTAGGATTCTATCCTATTGAGAAGGCGTTAGAAATGGTTACTTGGAAGAATTTCACACAAAGAATAGAATATTGTTTGGACAATGAGTTGCATCCATTTTATATTGAATTTAATAATTAACTTACATAGATTTAATAACCTACTTCAACAATAGAAGCGTGGTTTTAGAAGATCTATCTCTACGAATATTCTCCCATAATAAGTAAATGATTATCCAGTTGGATTAATAGTAACCGCTTTAGAAAAAGAGAGTGAGGAAACTCCCTATTATTCTTAAAATCTAAACTTCGTGTAAAATATCTATTAACACAACTAAGATTTAGTAGTTAAAACGCCTTAAATCCTTGATAGTAATGGAATTGAGGCGTTTTTTTATTAGATCAAGAATGAACGATAAGTGTTATTAACACGTCTTGAGGGATGAAACATCAGGATCTTAACATATCTCTTTCTTCCGCAAACGAGCTATTTAGTTTAATAAAATGGTAAAATATAGATAATTAAAACTGGTTTATTAGGGAGAGAAAAATGGGATTTATTTTTACATTCTTTAGTACATGGAGATCAATAAGCAATTTCTCTTTCTGTTATTAATTTAAACCTCTTGCAATTTTAAACACCGAGCATTAAATATCGAACTTTTAGAGTAGCTAATGAAAAAAGTATCCTTGTGAAATTTTTACATACTAAATCATAAAGTGGAACTAACACGTTATTACGTATAAGCTAGAAAAATGTTTACCTTTACCCCGTATCTTTTTATAACTGACGTTCGTTTATAAGTTAGAACGTGCTGAAGGAGTGATTGTTGTGCATACCAAACAATGTAAGGTTTCAGAAGATTTTCTGAAGAATAATAATAGATTTTCTGAAGAACAGCTTCATGAAATTTATCCTAAATTTCACCGATACTGCCGATTTTTATCCCAAAATAGTTGGGATGGAGAGGATCTCGTACAAGAATCTTTGATTAAGGCTTGGCTTCGTTATAAGCACCGACCTGAAATATCTACGGCATTACTTAATAAAATTGCTCGAAATGAATGGATAGACACGGTACGAAAACGAAGGAAAGAGTCTCTTGAAGCTATTCCTGAACTTGCTTATGATGAATCAAAACAAATTGAAAACCGGTTTGAGGCTATTCAAAAGCTTATGAATAAATTAACACCGAAGCAGGCTGTTATGTTTGCCTTAAAAGAAGGATTTCAGTTTCAATTATCTGAAATTGCCGAGCTATTAAATACAACCGAAACTGCTGTTAAGGCTACCATCTATCGGGCAAAACAACGAATGGAGAAGCAGGAACAAAAGGGAACAAATCCCCTTATAGAACAGTATTGGGAAATGGAAGAACATGAGGAAATTGAAAGATTACTTCACGAATCCCTCAAAACTCAAGACCCGTCTGTACTTATTAGTTCTATTCCTTTTATTGAATCTTTAAGAAAGGATACAAGCTCAATTTGCTCCATGTACAAATCACAACACTTCAACTTTCATTCAAGCACAGTCTACATGGCTGCATAATAAGAGGATTTTTCCTATAAGTTGTTTCTTATTAGTAAATGAAGTAAGGGAGGAAAAGTAAAATGAATATGATTCCGTATGTTATTGAACAATCGAGTCGTGGGGAACGTTCATATGACATATACTCAAGGCTGTTAAAAGACCGAATCATTATGATTGGAGAAGAAATAAATGATGCTGTTGCCAACAGTGTTGTTGCTCAGTTGCTATTTTTAGCAGCAGATAACCCTGACAAAGACATTTCTATTTACATTAATAGTCCCGGTGGCTCAACATCAGCAGGGTTTGCTATTTTTGATACGATGCAATATATAAAACCTGATGTAAGGACTATTTGTACTGGGATGGCTGCATCCTTTGGTGCCATGCTATTACTTGCTGGCGCAAAAGGGAAACGACTTGCCCTCCCTAATAGTGAAATTATGATTCACCAACCTTTAGGTGGGGCTCGTGGTCAAGCAACTGAAATAGAGATATCTGCAAAACGAATTCTTAAACTACGAGAGCATATCAATGAAATTATTTCAGAACGTACAGGTCAACCAGTCGAAAAAGTAGCTAAAGATACGGACCGAGACTATTTTATGAGTGCTGAAGAAGCTAAAGAATACGGGATTATCGATGAAATAATCAAATAAAACCAAAAAGAGTTTGGACCTTAAAGCTTAATACTTCTTTACAGGTTCTATATTAGCGACAAGGAAAAAATAATATTTTATATAATAAACATTCTCATGGCTTATATCTCCATCTGGTGAGGATGTTTATTTTTTTGTATCTGTGACCACACATTGTCAGATGTCAGGTTGAAGAGCTTTTAAAATGAATGTAAAAGAAGTTATAAATCATTAAAGATTAAATCAACCACGGCAAGCACAAACTAAACAAAGTTAACATTAAAAAAAATCTTTGGTTACATTTAAAATAGAGGTGTGACTTTTGAAGCTTTTTATTGGTGTAATATTATAATTGCTGGAGTAGCTTTTTTAATGATAAATATGTAGTTTCTTGATTACAATAGCTTTAAGTCCTTTTTCAAAAACATACTGGAAAAATGATTTAATAGTTACATCTTCTCAATCATTAATAATTTCGGGATTGATTGTACTTTTATTTTAAGGTTTTATTCGACATAGAATCAATGCTCGCATAAGACCATCCAACCGAACCAGATTAAAAACACTTTCAAAGTTTTATTTGATTCCTCACAAAAATGTCTTAGGGCATGACATATATTTAAATACATAGAGTTTAGTTTAATAATCTTAATTTTTTTTATAAAACAAACTTCAAAACCTTAAAAGGATCTATGTATTCACTTCCAATATATTTATATTTTCTTTCTATTATATCAACCTTTAATTTCATGTTTAATATGAATTGTTATTAACTAATTCATAAATATCTTTATAACGTACTCTATTACATAGAACAAAGTTCTAGTTACATCTATAATTTAAAGCTTATATTTTTCACTATATGTATAATAAAATTTGAATCATTATCTTCAACGAACAGGGCGCTATCCTCCTAATTAACTGGAACTTTTTTTGGTTGTATTCCGTATAGTTTAAAAAGGGAAAAATTATCTTGGGGAAATATGTTAATAGTATTATAAACAAACTCTTGTTTGCGATGGTAAGTTGCAGTAATTGTAAAATGAACAAAATATTTAGTTTCAATAAAGGGGAACCAATTATGTCAAAAACCAAAAAGTTAATGGGTAGCATCTTGTCTGCAGCTGTTGCATTAAGTGCTTGCAGTGCAAAGGAAGAAATAGTAGTACAAGAGGAACCGACATTTTCTGATGATGAAATAAACTCTTCAACGTACACCGATGAAGAAGTAGAAATTGAAGATGAAATTGAATTAGATCATTTACAATCTCAATATCCAGGTATGGATTTAGAAGCTATGGAAAATTACATGGAAGAAAACAATCTGGACTATAATGAAGAAGAGCTGACTGACTTTTTAGATGATATTTATGAAAATGGAGAATCTACCATAACGTCAAACTATTATACTAATGAAAGCTCGTTTCCTTGGTGGATTTTTCTTGTTGCAAATGTAACAAAAACAAAGCCAACAGGTAAAGTTACACTAACAAAGTCAGCTACATCTGCACCATCAACAGTCAAGTCTGTACCTAAGCAGAGCACAAATGTTACTACACCACTTTCATCTAGTGGTACAAAAAATGGTTCAGGTTTCGGTTCCAGCAGCACTTCTACTGGTTCATAAATATAAGTTCCTAAATATAACGGGATGCTTGTTTAATATTACTAGATTCTTCGTACTCGTTTGTCTTAATTAATGGCAGCAGCTTCTTGCTTCATTTTTTCATTCCACTTTAGGATCGTCCGTATAAAATCATTTTTGCTAGAGAAGTACAGAAAAACCATACTTTTTTAGTTGTTTATGCCGAGAGAAACCCTTCGCTTGAATCAAACGAAAATCAAAAGTGAAAATTTCTACTTTAGAGAAGAGGTAAATATGTTAAATAGAGAGGAAGTTATTGGTTACTGTTTGGGGATGGGGAATACATATGAAGATTATCCGTTTCGTGATAAGAATTGGACACTGATGCGACACGTAGCAAATAAGAAGGTGTTTGCATGGATTTTTGAAAAAGAAGGTTATATTTGGATCAATGTAAAGTGTGAGCCAGGTTTTCTGAACTTTTGGCGTGAGATATACAATTCTGTAGTTCCGGGATTCCATTTAAATAAGGAACATTGGAATTCGATAATTCTTGACGGTACTGTACCAGTAGAAGAAATATATGAAATGATAAAACAAAGCTATATGTTAACTAAAGCAAAGTAGGTGTCAAACATTACTACATATAACTCCATACTCTTATTAAATTGCTAGCAGATCTTATGGAGGTTATCTCAAGCTGATCGTATCAATGAAAAGGGAGAGGTATTAATGACTTTTGAATTGATTATCTGAATGATCATCTGTGCGTGCCAAGTAAGAGAAGCACCTGAAGATGGTGTAGAGGTTCTAGGTTACGCTAGTTGTGGCCAGCTTCCATAAGGAGGTTTTTCTTATGGTGCTAACATTACTTTACTCGAAAAAGACAAGTGAATGAAAAACGCATGGAAGTTTTTCCATGCGTTTTTGTGTGTTCAATCTATTCTTATTTAAATCTCTATTTTAAGTGTAAGTTCATTTCTCCACAGTATCGGTACTACTTGATGGCTATACGATTATTAGGATTTAGTATTCCAAATTAAACATGTGCAATATTCATTAATAGGGGAATAAGAAAGCTCCCCCAAGCCATCGTAATAATCGCTGCAAAAATCATTGCCAGGGACGAAAAAGTAGCTTCTTGTTCACCATATTCCATTGCTTTTGAGGTACCGACACCATGAGCACTCATGCCAAGTGATAACCCTTTTGCAATCGGTGATTTGATTGCTAACCATTTCAATGTAAAGGGACCGATGATTCCTCCGCTTATTCCTGTAATGATCACAAAGATTGTTGTTAATGTAGGGATACCGCCAATTTCTTTCGACACTTCAATGGCAATCGGGGTGGTAATTGACCTTGGTAAAATACTTATTAGAAAGTTAGTTTTTAAATGTAAAAGAATCGATAATACAAAAGTAGAGGAAATAGCAACTAACGTCCCTACTGTAATACTGACAATAATCGTACCGATATATTTTTTAATTAAGTGAAAATGCTTGTATATCGGAATCGCAAACGCAACGGTTGCGGGTCCTAATAAATTTGTTAGTACTTTTGCTGAGTCCATATAAGTATCAGCAGAAATACCCAACAGATGAATCAACACAATAATCAAAATCGGACAAAGTAATAAAGGATGTAAAAATGGAAGCGTCCATTTTTTATTCGTTAGCTTTATTAGTTTATAAATGATGATCGTTAACACTGTCAAAAAAATAATCCTCATTTTACAGCACTACTTTGCTTTTTCTGGATAAAGTCTGCGGTGAAGGCTGTGACTGCCATCACAATAAATGTACTAACAGCAATTATTAATACCAATTCAAGCCCTTGCCAACTCATGATTTCATCATAATTGACAATTCCCACTGCAGAGGGAATAAAGAAAAGCAATAGTTCTGCCAATAAAAAGTTGGCCCCTTTATCAATCCATTCTAACTTCACTACTCCTGTAAATAAAGCAAGTAACAAAAATCCTAAACCAATCATTGAAGCAGGTAGTGGAATTGAAATGATTTCCTTTACACCTGCACCTAAAACAAAGAATAAAGATATAAATAGGATTTGAAGAAAAATTGTAACTAGTTTCATTTATGATAACCCTCCCTTGTATAGGAAGGAGCAAACCAAGCCCCTCTTTTAACCAGTTCATACTCTGGTCTATGGAACATGGTACTACGCTTTTTGCCATTCGTAAAATACATAATAACTATTAAAGTGATAACTAAAAGTTATAGCAGGATTAGAGAAAGAATTCAATTAACCGCTTCGCAGCATAGGATAGATATTTATCCTTTTTGGTTATGACAGCTAAGTTCCATGGTGTAATAGGTTCAATATCAATGATGTTCACATGCTTATTCTCAACACGGTTACAAATCGATTCAGGTAGAATCGTTACGCCTAAGTTGGCTCCAACCATTTCAGACATTAAATCCCATTGCGAGCTTTTAAATAAAATCTTAGGTTGAAATCCTGCACGAATAAAATTGTTCCACATAATATCATGAAGGGCAAAATCCTCGTGATAAAAAATAAATTCCTCATCCTTTAGTTCCTTTAGATGAATGAGTTTACGATCTGCTAATGGGTGCTGATTATGGATTAACAATTTCATCTGATCTTCCACGATCGGATAAATATGAAACATTTCCTCGTCTACCGGAAGAACAGCAACACCTAATTCGATTTCACCTTCCTCCACAGATTTAACAACCTTTGCACCGCCATATTCGGTAATATTAATTGAAATATTCGGATATTGCTTATGAAACTCTGCCATGACACTCGGAAAATATAAACTCCCAATAATCGGAGGGATTCCCACACGAATAGAGCCCCGTTGTAATTCTGTTAAGTCATTTAAAATCGTCGTCATTTCATCAATTTGGGATAGAATTTTTTGAGCATATTGCATAACGATAAACCCGGCATCTGTTATTTCGCTTGTCTTATTTGAACGAACAATTAAGGTCATATCTAATTCATCTTCAAGACTTTTAATCATTTTGCTTAATGCAGGTTGCGAAATATGAAGTGCTTCAGATGCTTTCGTAAAATTTTTATATTTGGCAGCTTCTAAAAAATAAAGTAATTGTTTAAACTCCAACCATACACACCTCCACCTATAGTATAAATGTTTCTGCCTTCATTGTTAAAATTCAAAACTGACTAAAGTGTTGAAGCTATGATTGGGAACTCACCAAAGCTCGGGTAGGAGGGGGCGGGGTGAATCCCACTCAGATCATTAGATTGAGAAGCTTCAATTCCTTTGTAAGGTGTTGTTTTTTATTTTTATTAGTAATCCCATTAGATCATTGTCCCTAAACAAGAATAAACACAATCAATAAATTTCTTAGTGGCAGGAGATGAATTTTCTGACAAGCACCCTCTTCATAACCAAGATAAAATATCATTTAAATATTTCAACTATCCAAATAACCCTTACAAAGTCTCGATGAAGTCTGCATGTGTCTGTAAATCTTCAAACTTTATCCCTTATCTCCAATTTAGAAAATATCCCTATTTATTTCACCATAAAGAATCCAATCTATAATTTTCCCCTAAATAAGACAATCTATATACCTTTTGATCTAATACAACTAAGAATGTAGAAAATAATTAAAGAATATTTTACACAGTGTCCAATGAGAAATGATATTCATAACAAATATAATTAGTTCAAGAAATTAAACATACGAAAAAATAGGAGGTTTCAAAATGAGGTAATAAATACTGGACAAACATTAAAGAAATTTATTAATGGACAATGGGTAGAATCTTTAAGACTCCCGGACCTCCCGCGGAAAACGAACACCTGCATAGGAAATCACCAACTAAATATTACAGAGCTAAAAGCTTAAAAAAGGTAGATTGGGGTTGATGAATGTGCAAGCAATGGATCAAACACAGAATTTGCAAAAGACGGATGAGAAGTACCTTTGGCATGCAATGCGAGGGGCGTCTCTAAACCCTTCTAATTTGATTATCACCAAAGCAGACGGAGCATGGGTGACCGATATCGATGGTAATTGTTATTTAGATGGTATGTCTGGCCTTTGGTGTGTAAACGTAGGCTATGGTCGAAAAGAACTTGCAAAAGCTGCATACGAACAACTTGTGGAAATGCCATATTTTCCTCTCGCACATAGTCATGTTCCAGCTATTAAACTAGCAGAAAAACTGAATGAATGGCTTGGGGACGATTACGTTATTTTCTTCTCTAATAGTGGTTCAGAAGCCAATGAAACAGCGTTTAAAATTGCCCGACAATATCATCACCAAAAAGGGGACCATAATCGTTATAAGTTTATTTCACGCTATCGGGCTTACCATGGTAATTCAATGGGAGCTCTTGCAGCAACGGGCCAAGCGCAACGAAAGTACAAATATGAACCACTAGGTCAAGGATTTCTACATGTCGCACCACCTGATACGTATCGCAATCCAGAAGATACTCAAACATTAGAAAGTGCAAATGAAATTGATCGTGTCATGACATGGGAATTAAGCCAAACAGTAGCTGGTGTCATCATGGAACCGATTATTACTGGCGGTGGAATTTTAATGCCTCCTGATGGCTATATGGCAAAAGTAAAAGAAATTTGTGAGAAGCACGGTGCGTTGCTTATTTGTGATGAAGTAATTTGTGGATTTGGCCGGACAGGGAAACCGTTTGGATTTATGAATTATGGTGTCAAACCAGACATTATTACAATGGCAAAAGGAATTACAAGTGCATACCTTCCTTTATCAGCAACGGCTGTTAAAAGGGAAATCTATGAAGCCTATACTGGAAGCGAAGACTATGATCGTTTCCGGCATGTTAATACATTCGGCGGGAATCCTGCTGCTTGCGCCTTGGCTTTAAAGAATTTAGAGATTATGGAAAATGAGAAACTAATAGAACGCTCTAAAGAGTTAGGGGAACGCCTTTTACTCGAACTTGAGGATATAAAAGATCATCCAAATGTAGGGGATGTTCGTGGAAAAGGACTTCTTTTAGGAATTGAACTAGTAGAGAATAGGCAAACAAAAAAACCAGCAAGTATTGATAAAGTGAATAAGGTAATTAGCATATGTAAAGATAAAGGGCTAATTATTGGGAAAAATGGGGATACAGTTGCAGGGTTCAATAACATTTTGCAGTTATCACCACCATTAAGCATTACAGATGAAGACTTTACATTTATTATAAAAACATTGAAGGAAAGCATCATCCAATTATAGTTCCTATAAGCTTCCTTAACTAAAAAGAGAAAATAGAACGATGGGGAAGATTCTCCATCGTTTTTCCTATATGTTTATAGCCAAATCCTAGGATGTAAAACTTGAAGAGATGGATATTAACTAAAACTTTTACCGAAAACCCATAAACCTGGAAGAGCATTTTGAATTTTTTTAACTTGATCAAAAGAAAGGGATTGAATCGAAGTAATACAAATGGTAATATACTACTTAATTAATAGTATAACATATTAATTAAATTAAGGATTAATAGTATAACACAATAATTTGCTGTGAAAATTTAAATAGTCAAAGGAAAAAGGAGGTTGGAAGTGAATAGAAAAGAAATCGTTTATGTAGTTTCTGATTCGGTCGGTGAAACAGCTGAGTTACTGGTAAAAGCAGTGGCTTCTCAATTTAGTAGGGAAGATGTAGAAATCAAACATATTTCCTATGTAGACGATATTAAGGATATTAATAATATTATTACTGCTGCGAAATATCATAATTCCATTATTGCCTATACGATCGTCATACCGTCATTAAAGCAATATCTTGATGAACAGGCATCGGAAGCAGGAATTCCTGCCATTGATTTAATGAATCCGCTTATGGAAGTGTTTATTCAAAAATTTCATACAGAACCTGTCCGGCAGCCAGGATTAATGAGGAAATTGGATGAGAACTATTTTCGTAGAGTAGCAGCGATAGAATTCGCTGTAAAATATGATGATGGTCAAGATGTTAGGGGAATTAAGCATGCAGATATTGTCTTAATTGGAGTTTCTAGGACTTCAAAGACACCACTTTCAATGTATTTGGCCCATAAACGGTTTAAGGTGGCAAATGTACCTTTAGTGCCAGAAGTAGCACCTCCTAATGAACTTTTTGATATTCCGAAAAACAAATGTGTTGGATTAATCATAACGCCAGATAAACTAAATGAAATTCGCATAGAGAGGTTAAAAAATTTAGGTTTAACAACGCAAGCGAATTATGCGAATTTAGATCGGATCCTTAAAGAATTAGACTATGCTGAAAAAATTATGAAACGCATTGGATGTCCTGTCATTAATGTTTCAAATAAAGCAATCGAAGAGACAGCTGATCTAATCCTAGCAATGTTAAAAAAGAGAGGGGATGTAATCCATGGATAAATTTGTTTATATGTTTGATGAAGGTGATAGTGGAAAAAAAGAACTTTTGGGAGGAAAGGGTGCTAATTTAGCTGAAATGACCAAAATTGGTTTGCCTGTTCCTTATGGCTTTACCATTACAACAGAGACCTGCAATACATATTATGATGCAGGGAAATCAATCTCACCCGAGGTTGAATTTCAAATTTTAGAAGCGCTTACGATTCTTGAAGAAAAAACAGGTAAAAGACTTGGAGATCCTTCAAATCCATTGCTAGTATCCGTAAGGTCTGGTGCGGTTCATTCGATGCCGGGAATGATGGATACCATTTTGAATCTTGGAATAAATGATGAAACGGTCGAGGGATTGGCAAATCTGACAAATAATCCGCGCTTTGCTTATGATTCTTACCGGAGATTTATCCAAATGTTTAGTGATGTCGTTCTAAAAATCGATAGTTTTTATTTTGAACAATATTTGGACGAATTCAGGGAAGAGAAAGGATATAACTCAGATCCTGAAATGAATGCAGAAGATTGGAAAGAGGTTATTAAAGGATACAAGGAAATTGTCGCTAAACATTCGACAGGGACCTTTCCAGAGAATCCAAAAGAGCAGTTATTCCTTTCTATTCGTGCTGTTTTTGATTCTTGGAATAATCAACGTGCTATTGTATACCGTCGTCTACAGAACATTCCCGACCATTTAGGAACAGCAGTGAACATTCAAAGCATGGTTTTTGGAAATATGGGCACCAATTCAGGCACTGGAGTAGCTTTTACACGTAATCCATCTACAGGGGAAGCAAAGCTTTACGGTGAATATTTGATCAATGCACAAGGTGAGGACGTTGTGGCCGGAATCCGTACCCCTCAACCAATTGTGTCACTTCAAGAAGAGATGCCAAACGTATATCAGCAATTTATTAAAACATGTCACCTCCTTGAAAAGCATTATAGAGACATGCAGGACATTGAGTTTACTGTAGAACGGGGTGAACTTTTTATTTTGCAAACACGTACTGGAAAAAGAACAGCTCAAGCTGCGATTAGAATAGCTGTTGAATTAGTAAAAGAACAAATCATTAATAAACAGGAAGCGATTCTGCGTGTAGACCCTGATCAACTTAACCAGCTGCTCCATCGTCGAATCGATGAGACATATGAAAGAAAACAATTAGCGAAAGGTCTGCCAGCTTCTCCGGGTGCAGCAACAGGAGAAGTTGTGTTTGATGCAGATGAAGCTGAAAGATTAGCAAAAGATGAAAAAAAGAAGATCATACTTGTTCGTCCTGAAACAACTCCTGATGATATTCATGGAATTGTTGCTGCAGAGGCAACTGTCACAAGCCGAGGTGGAATGACAAGCCATGCAGCAGTTGTTGCAAGAGGTATGGGAAAAGCATGCATATGCGGCTGTGAATCATTAAAGATTGATCTAAAGTCAAAGCAATTCAAAGTAGGAGATAAGATCGTAAAACAAGGTGATATTATTACGATTGATGGTTCAACTGGTGATATCATGTTAGGAGAAATACCAATGATTGAACCACAGCTATCAGATGAGTTTCAATTGTTGCTTTCTTGGGCAGATGATGAAAGAAAACTTGGTGTTAGAGCAAATGCCGACAATCCAGTTGATGCCAAAAAAGCTTTTGAATTTGGAGCAGGCGGCATCGGGTTATGCCGGACAGAGCATATGTTTATGGATGCTAGTCGAATCCCGATTGTTCAAGAGATGATACTTGCAGAAACACATAAGGAACGCGAGCATGCATTAGCTAAGTTATTGCCATTGCAACAAGAAGACTTTGAGGGGATTTTCGAAGCCATGCAAGGCAACCCTGTGACCATTCGTTTATTAGATCCTCCTCTTCACGAGTTTTTACCGGATAAGGAAGAACTGTTAGTTGAGTTGACCAAGCTTCAATTAACAAATTCAAATCCTAAGGAGTTACAAGAGAAAGAGCGGCTTTTAAGAAAAGTACGTCAACTGGATGAATTCAATCCAATGCTAGGTCATCGTGGATGCCGTTTAGGAATGATCTTTCCGGAGATTTACGTGATGCAAGCGAAAGCAATTTTTTACGCCATTTCTAAGGTGACCGAAAAAGGGATCGATGTAAAACCAGAAATCATGATTCCATTAGTTGGCCATGTGAATGAGTTAAAAGAAATGCGGCAACTAGTGATTAATGCAGGAGTGCAAGTTGAGGCAGAAACAGGGAAAACATTTAACTACCTCATTGGTACGATGGTAGAAGTACCACGAGCAGCCTTAACAGCGGATCAAATTGCTGAGGAGGCAGACTTTTTCTCATTTGGAACAAATGATTTGACCCAAACAACATTTGGATATAGTCGTGATGACGCAGAGGGCAAGTTCTTGCAAGCATATATTGAAAATAAAGTACTTCCATCAAATCCATTTGTAACACTCGACAAAGAAGGAGTAGGTAAACTAGTTGAAACTGGTGTAAAGCTTGGAAGGAAAATTAAGCCTGGATTAAAAACAGGGATTTGCGGAGAGCATGGCGGTGAAAAGGATTCAATCCAATTCTGCCATGATGTAGGATTAGATTACGTAAGCTGTTCACCATACCGTGTACCTCTTGCACGCCTTGCAGCGGCCCAGGCTAAGATTAGACATGAAAAGAAACAGTATCAACTTCAACTTCAAATATAATATAGTAATAATTTATCCCTTCAATTTGCTAATTGAAGGGAATTTTTACGTTCAGTTTTAGTTAATTTCTTCACAAAAAATATAAAGATCTTTCTTGAGATATGTAGTTATATCGATTAAAATTCATCGTAATATTATATGCTTTTAAGCCCCTCCAACATAGTATAAATATAATGCCTGAATATGAAAGTGATAACGTTTAGTAAAAAAGGAGTTTTTTTCATATAATAGAAGAAATTTAAGTAAAGAAGGGTATAACATGAGTGTCACACTAGCATTATTTGCAGCTTTTTTTGCTTCACTAACAGGGATACTGGCTAAAATTGGGATGGAGAATGTGAATTCAAATTTAGCGACAGCAATACGTACAGTGATTGTGTTAATAATGGCGTTTCTAATTGTTTTGATCACAGGCCAGCTTTATTCAATAACTGTTATTTCTACTAAAGCACTAATTTTTATTCTATTATCAGGGGTTTCAACGGGAATATCATGGTTGTTTTTCTTCAGAGCACTAGCAACGGGAGATGCTTCGAAGGTGATACCTATTGATAAATCAAGTGTGGTATTGACGATTATTTTATCGGTTGTGATTTTGGGAGAGCAAGCTGTCCCGCATATTATGGTTGGAGGAGGACTAATTGCTGTCGGGACTTTTGTGTTAATTGGTAAAAATGAAGAAAAGAAACGATTTACAGGTTCTCAAACGTATATTACATATGCTATTTTAGCGGCTGTATTTGCTGCATTAACTGCAATATTAGCAAAGGTCGGAATTGAAGATGTTGATTCAAATGTTGCCACTCTTTTAAGAACGATTGTGATTTTGTTATTTTCATGGGCAATCGTATTTTTCAAAGGAAATCATAAGGAAATAAAAGAAATTACATCAAAAGGTTATCTCTTTTTAATTCTTTCAGGAGTGGCGACAGGCTTATCATGGCTTTGTTATTTTGCAGCTTTAGCTATTGGAAAGGTTTCGGTGGTCGCACCAATTGATAAGGCTAGTGTTGTCATGACAATGATTTTAAGTTTTGTGATTTTAAAGGAGAAAGTAACAAAACATAAGGTCATAGGAGGGATCGTTATTACACTTGGAACAATTTTATTGATTTTTTAGCTTTTTCCTCTTAACCAACATTATCATAACAAATTTTGTGTTAATACTTATTTTTCCTTAACCGCCAACTAGGTGTGTATAAAATCAACTGTTGCCTTGTTTCTAATAAAGAAATCATGTGCAACAAGATATTTTGAATATATTTTTAGAATATCTTTATTTATGTCTAAAGATTTCATTTAAACTTCATCTATTAATAAGTTTTGTTTTATTACTTCCTAACTATTTTTTGTATTCAAGTTAAAAAGCCAGGTAGAAAATTTATTATAATAATGAGAAATAAATAAAATTGATCCCAAACAATTAAATGGTCATGTTGGAAATGGAACATGTACAATGCAGCAGATTGTTGCTCGGATGGACAATTAAATGTTAAGTGATTACCATCCGGTTAGTGATCGCTATTTTGTAAACACAGGATTAATAAGCTCTATAAGTAGTGATTAGGATAACAAGCACGCGGCAATTAGCAAGCAAACTGAATAAAATAAATTGAATATGAAAAAATAAAAGAACATTAGTTAAAAGAGGGGGGGGAATATGGAAAATATTCATTTAACTTCTTCGGAAAAAGGTTATTTATGGGTTAATTATATGGTTGATAGCATGGCAGTTTGTTGTTTGAGCTATTATTTGGAAAAATGCGAGGATGATGAAATTAGAGAGGTTATATCTTATGCATTAGATATATCTAGAGTCCATGTGGAGCTTATAAGTAAGATTCTTAGTAAAGAAAACCACCCAATACCAATTGGTTTTACAAATGAAGATGTAAACTTGTCCGCCCCAAGGTTATTTTCAGATGAATTTGTTCTTTTCTATTTGCATCAGCTGGCAAATTTAGGGTTGACCTACTATTCAAAAACTCTTGGGATGACAGCCCGTGAGGATGTTCATAATTTTTATAAAGAATGTATAAGTTCTTCCACTGAATTAAATTCAAGGACAAAGGATTTATTACTATCCAAAGGTTTATATGTAAGGCCCCCTTATATTCCTAATGAATCCCAACCAGAAATGATTCAAAAAATAGGATATTTAAAAGGTTTTTTAGGAGAAAAACGAGCATTAACCTCTTTGGAGATAGCGAATCTGTTTTTTAATTTGCAGACGATTGAGGTTACAAAAACCTTACTGACTGGCTTTACCCAGGTAGTTGAATCAAAGGATGTAAGAG
Organism: Metabacillus sp. RB-C-LZQ-3-1; assembly: GCF_058315175.1. NCBI lineage: Bacteria > Bacillati > Bacillota > Bacilli > Caryophanales > Bacillaceae > Metabacillus > Metabacillus sp. RB-C-LZQ-3-1. Next base: position 246,829 of record NZ_JBZFLI010000001.1, read on the forward strand.
ACTTTTTAACAAGAGGAAAAGAAATTAGTACGAAAATGATAAAAGAACTCAAATCCATATTAGAAAACGAGGAGTTGTCAAGTTCAACCCCTTGGTATACATATGTTTCTGATTCGACTCAATCGCCATTCTCTGACAAACTTATTATGTTTCACTTTGCAATTGTGAATGGTGGTGGTATCGAACAATATGGGTTTAGTTTAGCTTCAATGATGCGCAGGGATATTGGTGCAAAATATTATCAACTATTAGCAGAAATGATGACATTTGCTGATGATGGTATGAATTTAATGATTAAAAACAAATGGGTTGAGCAACCTCCTATGGCTGTTAAACGGACAGATTTAAAAAATATTTAATCTCACATTATAAGAATAAGTTAATTCAAGTTAAACCAGACCGTCAAAAAAGGACGGTTTTTTGGTTTTTATTCTAAGGGAACCACTTAGTTATTCCAACCTGCACCATTTATCACGTCGGAACCCCTAAATGAATACTAAAATCCCCCAATTATATTTGTTGCTAGTTTAAAAGGGTATATTAATCCTTCCATCAAATACCTGAAGATCAAACTTCGTTCACATAAGATTCCAACATATCTAATATCTTATTAGTAACTTTACTCCATATTTATGTCACTTTCAAAGATTTGACTTATACTATAAATAATATTCCTTTAAAAGGATGTGAAACTTATGGTTGAAAAAATACCCGTTTGGAAAAATATTAGAAAAATACAGGCTTTCCCTAAAGAAACGAAAAAAGATCATCCATCAATTGTAGCCCACCGAGGAGCTTCAGGCTATGCACCCGAAAACACAATGTCTGCTTTTGAGAAAGCTTTACAAATGAATGCTAATTATTTAGAGCTTGATATACAAATGACGAAAGATGAAAAATTAGTTGTCATCCATGATCCAACTGTTGATCGAACAACAAGCGGAACAGGTGAAGTACGACAATATACATATAAAGACCTTAGAAATTTAGATGCAGGGGGCTGGTTTCATAAAAGATTTTCAGGACAATATATTCCGACCCTTGAGGAAGTCATAGAAACTTATAAAAATAAAATAGGGTTACTAATTGAAGTAAAGAATCCAGGAATGTATCCGAACTTAATTTATAAGCTTGAGGAAGTATTGAAAAAATGTCAGGTTGATTGTCCGAGGAATGATGAGGTTATAGTGCAGTCGTTTGATTTTGAATGGTTAGAGAGATTTCATAAAAGTTTGCCTCAAATACCATTAGGTCTTTTGGTAAAGTATCGAATTCATGGAGTATCAAAAGTCCAATTAAGAGATTGGTCTTCATTAGTACAGTATATTAATCCGAACAAAGCGCTAGTAACAAAAAAATTGGTCAAAAGAATTCATGCGTATCATATGAAGGTTATGCCATATACAGTGAGAGATAAAAAGTCAATAAAAGGTCTTTTAGATGCTAAAGTAGATGGAATTATTACCGACTTTCCGGATTATATCATTCATAAATAGAAAAGGCATTCAGGGGTTATCCCTGAATGCTCAAAGATTTTCTTGTTGTTGACCAATTTCTTTTTCTGCAATAATCGAATTTGCTACTTCTTCTTGTTTATGTTTATTTACGGAATCTCCATCAATATTTTTTTGATTTGGAAAAGTACTATCATTTTGTATTGTTATTTTTTCTTCTGTTGGAGCATTCGTTAAGTATTGCTCTTCCTTTCGCATAAAAAAGGCCTCCTTCTTTTTATTATCCTTATCCTTTTCAAATGACCGAAATCTATACAAAGAAAAACCAAAATTAATTTTCTTCGATTTAGTAGAGAAGAATTTGTGGAAGCGCTACAAAAGATAATATAATAGTAGAAACTCGTCTTAAAACAATCTCCATTATTTACAAAATGACCGACAATTAATAAATGGTATAATACAAGAGGGCTGACAATTGAAGAATTTCACTTGTCAGCCATTGTTTTTGCTTAGGAATTTATAAAATTCTTGTACTGTGGATAAGTGCAATGCATCCAGCTTAGAAGCACAGGATGTGCAAGTGCAGTCTTGAAGATTGATGTCGCGCTTTTATTCTTATTTATATTGCTCAAGCATTGAGAAAAAGTCTTTTACAAATTTGTAGAAAACCTTTTCTGAAGGAGCAAGATCTCTTTTTTTCGAAACAATAATTCCTACTGATCTTCTGACCAGAGGGAGTTCAATTGGCACCTTTACAGTAAAGCGGGGGATGGATTCGTGAAACGTACTTTCTGGTAAAAGTGTAACACCCATTCCAGCTGATACTAAGCCTTTTATGGCGTCCAAATCTTCACCAACCGAAAAGATGTTAGGAACAAAACCTGCTTGTTTACACGCTTCTACAACAATTTCCTGTAGGATGTAACCTCTTGGAAATAAAACGAATGAATCGTTTCGTAGTTCATTCAGAAGGATACTTTTCCTTGAGGCAAGTGGATGTGATGACGGCAATAGGGCCAGAATGCTTTCTGTAAATAAAATAGAACCTTCAATATCTGGATTGTTTTGTGGTACAGGTCCTAAAAAAGCTAAATCTATTTCACGATTCACAACCGAATCAATTAAGAAATTATAGGAGCCCTGCCGTAAATGGAAGGCAACATTCGGGTGTTTGTCTTTAAAGGCTGATATAACAGTAGGGAGCAAATGACTCGCAAGACTTGTTGGAAACCCAATCTTAATCGTTCCTCTTTCTGGATCCAAATACTCATCAATTTGTTTTTTTGCATAATCAATTGCCTTCATGGCTGTTTTAGTATGTGTAAGAAACACCTTTCCAATTGGGGTAAGCTTAACGTTTCGCCCTTCTCTTTCGAATAAGGTAACACCTAATTCTGATTCAAGGTTTGCTATTTGTCTGCTAATAGCAGACTGAGCGACATGTAAATATTGTGCAGCTTCCGACACGTGTTCTCGCTCTGCTACTTCCATAAAATATCGTAATTGACGTAATTCCATTTTAGGCCTCCGATCATATATATATCGAAATTAGATTGATTTAATCTAAATTATATATTGTTAACATTAATTTTGAAAGATATAATGTAATTATCTGAAAATTATCGGGTGTAAGATTATCTAACGGGGGGAGATATACATGACTTACAATCAAATACCTAAAGCACAAGGTCTCTACCGTCCTGAATTTGAACATGATGCATGCGGTATCGGTTTATACGCTCATATTAAAGGCCATGCTACACATGATATTGTAAAAAAAGGACTAAATATGCTTTGTCAACTAGATCACAGGGGTGGACAAGGCAGTGACCCACTAACAGGTGATGGCGCTGGTTTAATGGTGCAAATCCCTGATGCGTTCTTCAAAAAGGCTTGCAAGGAAATGACTCTTCCTGAAAAAGGCCGTTATGGTGTGGGGATGATGTTTTTCTCAAATGACAATTCTGAGCGCCAACAAATTGAAGAGCAGCTTAACAAATTTATTGAAGCTGAAGGTCAGACACTTTTAGGATGGAGAGATGTACCAGTTAATGCAGAAGAGATTGGACCAGTTGCAAGAATGAGCTGTCCAGTTGTTCGCCAAGTATTTATTGGGGCAAATGAATCAATCCAAGACAATATTACATTTGAACGTAAATTATATGTCATTCGTAAACAAGCAGAAAATTGGGCTAGAGAACGTGAACTGCGTTTCTACTTTACTAGTCTTTCAAGCAGCACAATTGTATATAAAGGACTTTTAACACCTGAGCAAGTTGATGCGTTCTACTTGGATTTACAGGATGAAGATTTTGTTTCAGCATTTTCATTAGTACATTCACGTTTTAGTACAAATACATTCCCGAGCTGGGAAAGAGCACATCCAAATCGCTATTTAATTCACAACGGTGAAATTAACACGTTACGTGGAAATATGAATTGGATGAAAGCGAGAGAACAGCAGTTTGTATCAGAAGCTTTCGGTGAGGATCTTGAAAAAGTACTTCCAATCCTTGATGCCGATGGCAGTGACTCATCAATCCTAGATAACGCGTTTGAATTTTTCGTGTTAGCAGGACGTAAGCCGGCACATGCTGCAATGATGATGATTCCTGAGCCTTGGACTGAGAATCCTCATATGAGCCCTGAAAAAAGAGCTTTTTATGAATATCATAGCTGTTTAATGGAGCCATGGGATGGACCAACAGCTATTTCATTTACAAATGGAAAGCAAATTGGAGCTATTCTTGACCGTAACGGACTTCGACCAGCTCGTTACTATGTAACAAAAGACGATTACATCATTTTCTCTTCTGAAGTCGGTGTTATTGAAGTAGATGAAAAAGATGTTCTGTACAAAGATCGTTTAAGCCCAGGTAAAATGCTTCTAATTGATTTAGAGGAAGGGCGTATTATTTCTGATGAAGAGATTAAAGACGAAATGGCTAAAGAAGAGCCATATCAAGAATGGTTAAACGAGCAGCTGATTAAGCTTGATGACCAATCAAAAGTTTTAGAAGAAGAAGTTGTGACAGATATTGCTGAGCGCCACCGTGCTTTCGGATATACGTATGAAGATATCCAAAAATATTTACTTCCTATTATTACAGAAGGAAAAGATCCACTGGGATCAATGGGGAACGATACGCCATTAGCAGTATTATCAGATCGTCCTCAATCATTATTTAATTACTTTAAACAATTATTTGCACAAGTTACAAACCCGCCAATCGATGCAATTCGTGAGCAAATTGTAACATCTACAATGACTTTACTTGGAACTGAAGGCAATATTCTTCACCCTACAAAAGAAAATGCACGTAGAATTCAATTAGATTCTCCTGTACTTTCAAATGACCAATTAGCACAATTACGCTTAAATCTAAATCCAGGATTTAAGAGCAAAACAATTCAAGCTTTGTTTACTGAAAATTTAGACAAATCTGTACAAGAATTATGCGCTGAAGCGGATGAAGCAATCGAAGATGGTGTAAATATTCTTATCATCTCTGATCGTGGAATGAATTCAGAAAAAATGGCAATTCCTGCGTTATTAGCTGTAGGTGCACTTCATCAACACTTAGTTCGTCAAGGAACACGTACGAAAGCCAGTCTTGTTATCGAATCAGGTGAGGTCAGAGAAGTACATCACTTTGCCGCCTTAATAGGTTATGGTGTCGACGCTATTAACCCTTATCTTGCATTTGCAACTTATAAGGAAGCAGTGTTAGATGGCAGCTTATCTTATAGCTATGAAGAGGTTGTTGCGAAATATATCAAGGGTGTTACTGAAGGTGTCGTAAAGGTAATGTCTAAGATGGGTATTTCAACAGTTCAAAGTTATCGTGGAGCACAAATTTTCGAAGCTGTTGGGATCAGTCAAGATGTGATTGACCGTTTCTTTACTGGAACAGCATCACAGCTAGGTGGTATTGATCTTGAAACAATCGCAAAAGAAACAGTTTTACGTCATCAAGAAGCTTATTCTGAAAAAGTTGACAAGGTATTGGATTCAGGAAGTGACTTCCAATGGAGAAAAAATGGGGAGCATCATGCATTTAATCCAACAACAATCCACACATTGCAATGGGCATGCCGTAAAAATGATTACAGCCTATTTAAAAAATACTCAGATGCTGCGAACGAAGAAAGAATTGGTTTCTTACGTAACCTATTCTCATTCAACAGCAATCGACCATCAATTTCAATTGATGAAGTAGAATCTGTAGATTCAATCGTAAAACGATTTAAGACAGGTGCGATGTCATTTGGTTCTTTAAGTAAGGAAGCACATGAAACACTTGCGATCGCGATGAACCGTCTTGGCGGTAAAAGCAACAGTGGTGAAGGTGGAGAAGATCCAAACCGTTTCGTCGCTGATGAAAATGGAGATTTACGCCGCAGTGCAGTAAAACAAATTGCATCTGGTCGTTTTGGTGTAAAGAGTCACTATTTAGTAAATGCTGATGAGCTTCAAATCAAAATGGCTCAAGGAGCTAAGCCTGGTGAAGGTGGACAGTTACCTGGAAATAAAGTATATCCTTGGGTTGCTGATGTTCGTGGATCGACACCTGGTGTGGGATTGATTTCACCACCTCCTCATCATGATATTTACTCTATTGAGGACTTAGCACAGCTTATCCATGATTTGAAAAACTCTAACCGCGATGCGCGTATCAGTGTTAAACTGGTTGCCAAAGCTGGTGTTGGTACAATTGCAGCTGGTGTTGCAAAAGGTGCAGCTGACGTTATTGTCATTAGTGGTTATGATGGCGGAACAGGTGCTTCTCCGAAAACAAGTATCAAGCACACTGGTTTACCATGGGAGCTTGGCTTAGCTGAAGCACACCAAACATTGATGCTTAACGGTTTACGTGATCGTGTTGTATTAGAAACAGATGGTAAGTTAATGACAGGGCGCGATGTAGCATTAGCTGCGATTCTTGGTGCTGAAGAATATGGCTTCGCAACAGCTCCGCTTGTTGTAATGGGTTGTATTATGATGCGTGTATGTCATTTAGATACATGTCCAGTTGGTGTAGCTACTCAAAATCCAGAGCTTCGTGATAAATTTACTGGAGATCCGGATCATATTGTAAACTACATGCGTTTTGTTGCTCAAGAAGTTCGCGAAATCATGGCAGAACTCGGCTTCAGAACGATGGATGAAATGGTTGGTAGCACAGATGTACTAGAAGTTAGTGAACGTGCGAAAGCTCACTGGAAAGCTAAACACCTGGATTTATCAACACTTTTATATCAGCCGGAAGGTGCACGTACAGCTAGAATCAAACAAAACCATAAAATTGATCAGTCTCTAGATATGGTTGAAATTTTACCAAAAGTTGAAGCATCTATTGCAGCAGGTACACCGATTGATGCATCATTTAACATTAAGAATATTAACCGTGTAGCTGGAACAATTGTTGGTAGTGAAATTTCTAAACGCTATGGTGAAGAAGGATTACCAGAAGATACAATCACTCTGCGATTTACTGGATCTGCAGGCCAAAGCTTTGGAGCATTCGTTCCTAAAGGTGTAACAATGCACTTAACTGGTGATGCGAATGACTACATCGGAAAAGGACTTTCAGGCGGTAAAATTATCGTTAAACCTTCAGATGACTCAAGCATTGTAGCAGCTGATAATGTGATTATCGGAAATGTTCCATTCTATGGTGCAACAAGTGGTGAAGCATATATTAATGGTCGTGCAGGTGAACGTTTTGCTGTTCGTAACAGTGGCGTAAATGTCGTTGTTGAAGGTGTTGGAGACCACGGTTGTGAATATATGACTGGTGGCCGCGTTGTTATCCTAGGTGAAGTTGGGAAAAACTTTGGTGCAGGTATGTCAGGTGGTATTGCTTACGTACTTGCTGATGATAAGGAAGAATTTAAAGCAATATGTAATGATGAAATGATAGAGTTTGAGAGTTTAGTAGATGCTGAGGAAATTGATTTCCTAAAAGAGCTGGTCCAAAATCATTTACATTATACGAACAGTCCAAAAGCTCGATTCGTTTTAGACAACTGGAATGAGACACTTCCTAAGTTTGTTAAAGTAATTCCAAAAGACTACAAGCGTATGATGAATCGTATTGCTGAACAAATGGAAGCTGGACTTTCAAATGAAGAAGCAATCATGAGTGCGTTTGAAGCAAATGCAAAATCTGAGAAAAAAGGTTCAGTGACAAAACCGTCACGTTCCAAGGCAGTAGTACAGTAGAAAGGGGAGAGGAAGATGGGGAAAGCAACAGGATTTTTAGAGTTTAAGCGTGAAGAGGCAGCAGAACGTGATCCTCTCAAGCGTTTAAATGACTGGAAAGAGTATTCAGCTCCTTTCTCTGAGGAAAAGTTAAGCAGACAAGGAGCACGCTGCATGGATTGCGGCACTCCTTTCTGTCATATTGGAACTGAGATTAATGGTTTCACTTCAGGATGTCCAATTCATAACTTAATTCCTGAGTGGAATGACTTAGTCTATCGTGGTAGATGGAAGGAAGCACTTGAACGTTTATTAAAAACAAATAACTTTCCAGAATTTACAGGAAGAGTATGCCCGGCACCATGTGAAGGTTCATGTAACGTAGCGATTTCTGACCCGGCCGTTACGATTAAAAACATTGAAAAAGCTATTATCGATAAAGGTTTTGAAAATGGATGGATTACTCCGCGTATTCCTGAAAAACGTACAGGTAAAAAGGTAGCGATTGTTGGTTCTGGCCCAGCTGGTTTAGCTGCAGCAGATCAATTGAACCAAGCCGGTCACACAGTCACTGTTTATGAACGTGCTGACCGTCCAGGTGGATTGTTAACATACGGTATACCTAACATGAAACTTGATAAAGGTATTGTTGAACGTCGTGTAAACTTACTGACTGAAGAAGGTATTATATTTGTTACAAATACAGAAGTAGGAAAAGACATTACAGCAGATGAGTTACGTGCACAACATGACGCTGTGATCCTATGTGTGGGTGCTCAAAAGCAACGTGACTTACGTATCGAAGGTCGTGAAGCTAACGGAGTTCACTTTGCAATGGATTATCTTACAGATGTAACAAAAAGCTATTTGAATACAAATTTTGAAGATGGTCAATTTATCAATGCTGAAGGCAAAGATGTAATTGTCATTGGTGGTGGAGATACAGGCGCAGACTGTGTGGCAACTGCACTTCGCCAAAATTGTAACAGTGTTGTTCAGTTTGGTAAGCACCCTAAATTGCCAATGTCCCGTACAGTTGAGAATATGTGGCCAGAGGCTCCGCATGTCTTTACGATGGAGTATGCGTACGAAGAAGCAGAAGCAAAATTTGGTGAGGACCCACGTCAATATTGTATCCAAACTACAAAGCTTGTTTCAGATGAAAATGGAAACCTTAAAGAGCTTCACACAATCCAAATGGAGAAACTTAAGGATGAACAAGGCTTATACTATTTCAAAGAAATTCCAGGTTCTGAAAAAGTATGGCCAGCTCAATTAGTTTTCATTGCGATTGGATTTGAAGGTGCAGACCAACCTGTTCTGCAACAATTTAATGTAGATCAAACTGCACGCAATGTTGTAGCAGCTAAATATGGCGATTTCCGCACAAACATTGATGGTGTATTTGCTGCTGGTGATGCGCGTCGTGGTCAAAGCTTGATCGTATGGGCAATCAATGAAGGTCGTGAAGCTGCTCGTGAAGTAGATCGTTATTTAATGGGCAGTACTGTCTTAGTTTAAATCTAATCTAAAAAAAGGATCAAAGCATTTCTATGCTTTGATCCTTTTTTGTTATGTCATCATATTTTATAAAAATAGTGAGGATGATGGATAAGAAGAAATTCCTATTGGACGACTTAGGACATTTTTAGTAAAATTAACAATTGGTATAAAAATAAAAATATGAAATAATAGTGAAAATAACCTATATGTTTAACCAACAACTAAGGAGCAGTTTATGTTAAATAAATATAAAATTTTATTCTTTTATGTTCTATTCAGTTCAATATGGATACTTGCTACAGACAATATACTAGTCCTATTAAACATACCAAAGGGGACTTTATTAATATTTCAAAATATAAAAGGGTTCTTATTTGTTCTTTTAACTAGTATCTTTATTTTTTATTTAGTGTTGAAGAGAGAAGCCTATTTAAATGAGAAAGAAGAAAAAAACAAGTTAAGCCTCTTAATTAATTCAATGGTTGATTTTGTGAATTTTAAAGATGGAGAGGGCCGCTGGACTAAAGCAAATGATTTTGCCCTTCAATTATTTCAAATAGAGAATGTCGATTATGTTGGGAAAAAGGATTCTGAACTAGCTGAATACACAGAGTTTTATGCTGATGCATTAAGGTATTGTGAAATATCAGATGAACAGGCATGGTTAAAAGGCACAAAAAGCAGATGTATAGAAGAAATATCGATGCCGGATGGTAGTGTAAAGACCTTTGATACAATTAAAATTCCCAGTTTTAATGAGGACGGCTCTCGAAAAGAATTAGTTGTTATGGGAAGAGATGTGACAGAACGAGTTCTAGCTGAAAAGAAACTAGCAGAGAGTGAACAAAAGTACAAATCCTTATTTGATTTTAATCCTGAGTTAGTATATATGATTGATTTAAATGAAGACTTGCAGAGGTAAATGAACACTTTTATCGCTTTACAGGATATACAAAAGATGAATATGTGTTTAAACCAATATTTCCGCTTATTTCAAAGAGAGATCGCCGAAAGGTTTATCAGTCATACAAGCATATTATCAACCATAATCAATCTTTTACAAATGAAGAGATTGAAATTATCATGAAAAATCAAACAACGAAAATATTGCGTTGTACGTCAGTACCCATGATAATTAATGAAAAAACAGTCGGAATTATTGGATATGCCGTGGATATTTCAAAAGAGAAAGAAACAGAAAGGCTTCTTCGCAAAACAGAAAAATTATCAGTTGTCGGAGAGCTCGCGGCAAGTGTAGCACATGAAATTCGAAATCCGCTAACCTCTTTAAAAGGGTTTGTACAGATGTTGCAAAAAACGAATAAAGAACAAGAGTTTTACTATCGAATTATGTTAGATGAGCTTGAAAGAATTAACATCATTTCAAGTGAGCTGCTTGTACTTGCAAAGCCTCAAAAAATTCAGTTTCAAAAAACGAATATTAATCATTTATTAAAGGATGTTGGATCATTACTTGAATCAGAAGCAAATCTTTATGGAGTGACACTAGATATTCAAGTGAATGAGTGCCTCCCTATTATTGATTGTGAACCACATCAATTAAAACAACTTTTTATTAACATAATAAAGAATTCAATTGAAGCGTCATCAAAGAATGTACATGTTTCACTTGAATTAAAGGATCAACATACAGTAAAGATCCTCTTTAAGGATGACGGATGTGGAATCGATAAAGAGCGATTAAAGCATTTAGGAGAACCTTTTTATTCGATGAAGGAAAAAGGAACTGGACTAGGTTTAACGGTAAGTTATCGTATTGTAGAGTTTCATAAAGGAAAAATCTCCTTTAGAAGTTCAGTAAATCAAGGGACAGAGGTTGAACTTCTTTTACCTATCCATAAATAAACAATACCCTAAGGATTTCCTTAGGGGTTTTTGTTTTCAATTAAGTTGTTTTAAAGCAAGTTAATATGTTTGCGTTACGTTTTATCATCACGATGTCGTTTACTTTTGTCATCACATCTTTTCCCGATTTTCGTATATTGTTAGGAGAAACCGAAAAGGAGCTGTTAATATGCTGCCATTATACTATTATCCAATATATTATGGTACACCTTTCTTTAATGGGGCTGGAAACATAAATGGAATTCAAGCTTTCCATATGCCTTTAAATAGACAATTTCCACAGGTAGACCCTACGATGTTTGAACAATCGGCTAAATCCATGCAAACCTTAATGAAAGATGCGAGCTTAGTGTTAAACAAGCTTGCTGAATCAAAGGATTTTGCTACAAAAGTCATGTATGCAGCACAACAGTCGAATATGAAAGAAGTGGATGAGTTAATAAAATCAACCGGCATTAAATCGCAGGTGAAAACATCCTTTAATCCAGATGGTATTCATATGAATTTATCCTCATCGATTGGTGAGGCAGAATGCTGTCATTTGACAATTGCATTAAGATGGTTATAGTTGTTGGGAATAAAAACAAATAGAAAAAGCATAAGAAGAATGGATGGTTAAATAATAAGTATCAATCAATGCTAAAGGAGATATAAAAGTGAGAAAAACATCCATTATTCTATCCATTCTTTTTGTATGCTTGGTTGGTGCAATTGCTTATTTTACAATCGTTGGCATTGAATATGCATATGTTCCGCCAGATTCAAATGTGAATACGAAAGAAAGCCATTCACTTAACGGAGTACGTCAGTTGGCAAATGTACAGAAAGAAACTGATACCGAATTAATTAAAGCTGGAAAAAATCTTTTTTATGAAGAAACTTTTGGGAATGAAGTGTTTTTTTCAGATATTATGGGAATGTTCGACGGAGCCTTTACAATTCCAAATATAGCAAGGGCAATCATTAAATTAAATGGAAAAGGAACAGACAACCTTCAAGTACCCGCTGCTAAAACGGTTAAGGTTGGGGATATGACAATTAAAAAGGGTGAATTAATTGATACAGGCCTTGATGTACCAAAAGGAGCGTTGGTTCCTCTCGGAGTAAAATTAAAATATGAAGAAGGGAAAGTAAAAGCTGGTATTAGTTGTGCGGTTTGTCATGCTTCATTAGATAATAAAAAAGAGGTCATTCATGGAATACCAAACACTGATTTAAATATAGGTTTACTTGTTGCATTAGCTACAAATTCAGCTTCATATTTTACACATACTGAAATGGAAAGTATACAAGCTTTTATTAGGTCAACTGATCGTACCGTCCAAAGTACAGAGGGGAAGGAACTAGCGTTACCTGATGTTGAAACACTTGAGGAGTATGTCGATCAGGAAGTATTAAAGTGGCCAAGAGGTGGAAATGACACGTCAATTGATTTTAAAAATAATCCAGTACAAACTCCAGATGCTTTTACATTAGGTGATCATCCATATGGTTGGAGTGGACAAGGGCAGATAGGACCTTTTAAAGGATTAAGCGCAGCTATAAATAATGCACATGCACAAAATATGGATGCTGTTTCCCAGATGGCGATTAGTAAAGAAGTATTAGGAATTGATAAGGAGCTATATATCGCAATACTATTACAAAATGCAGCAAATAAAAAATATCGTTTTGATCCTAAATCTGGTGTAAAACCTTCAGAATTTTTAGCTGAAATAGATCCTACACCTGGTGTAGATGGAGTTCTTGAATTAATTCCTGCTCCCACGTATCCGAGAATATCTTTTTTGACAAGTGTTGGCCTAATACCAAATTCAAATGGATACCGTGCTTGGGAACAAATAAATTCAATGTCAGCATTTATGAACAGCTTAACGTCACCGCAAACGAATCTTAAACTAGAGGAAAAAACAGTTACCGACGGTAAAGCGGTGTTTGAAAAAGCAGGATGTATCAAATGTCATGCAGGTCAATATTTAACAAATAATCAATTAATATCTCCTAAGGAGATTGGGACAGAAGGCTCAAGGGCAAAAGCATTCAAAAAAACAGAAAAGTTTTTTACAAATCCAGCTATATATGATCCGGAAACACCTGTACCACTTCCAAAAAATCCGATTGTACATGATATTCCTATATCAGATAAACAGGAAAAACAATTAAAAAGAAGCTGGGGACATAATGGTTCAGAAGGGGCCTACAAAGTTCCAAGTCTTCTAGGGTTATACTGGAGTGCTCCATACTTACATGATGGCGGAGTTGCAGTTGGACAAGACCTTACCGAAGAAATTGGGGTCACGAACACATTATTTAAAGGGAAAAAAGCTGATCCACAAAACAGTCTTTTAGCCTTAATTGATTCGGAACTGCGACATAAGGTAGTTCAAGCGAATGCAAAAGATCAAAAATTAAAAACTGCACATGTAAGTGGCAAAGGCCATGAATATTGGGTTGATCAATCTACTGGCTTTACAAAAGAGGAGCAGCAGGCTCTAATTATGTATTTACTAACAATAGCCGATCAAAGTGAAAGAAGTAAAAACAAATGAGGGCGGTCACATATCAAGGGTTTATGGATATAAAAGTTAAAGATATGCCTAAACCGGAAATCAAAAACAATGACGATATCATTGTAAAAGTAACACATACATCAATTTGTGGATCAGACCGCCATTTTTATCATGGTATGATTCCAAGTATGGAAAAGGATTATATTGTCGGTCATGAAGCAGTAGGAATTGTCCACGAAATTGGCTCGGACGTTCATCATGTCAAAATAGGTGATAAGATCGTTATTCCTTATAATATAGCTTGTGGTCAATGTGTAAATTGCAGAAATAAACTTGAAAGTCAGTGCTTACGATCCAACCAGGATGGCGAGATTGGAAGTTGCTATGGTTGCTCAAGAATATTTGGAGATTATAGTGGAACACAAGCAGAGTATGTTCGTGTACCCTTTGCAAATTTTGGTGTCTTCAAAATACCTGAACATAATGAAGTTGCTGATGAGGAGTTATTGCTTTTATCAGATGCTTATTCCACAGCCTATTGGGGAGTTAATCAAGCTGGAGTAAAAAGTGGTGACACTGTTATTGTTTTAGGCTGTGGTCCAATTGGACTGATTACACAAAAGATTGCATGGTATAAAGGTGCAAAAAGGGTTATAGCTGTTGATCATGTTCCATATCGACTAGAGCATGCGATCAAATGGAACCATGTAGAAGCATTTAACTTTCAAGAAAATATAGAGCTAAAACATCATCTAAATGAAATAACAGAAGGTGGAGCAGATGTAGTCATTGACTGTGTCGGTATGAGTGGGAAAATGAAACCAATAGAAATAATGGAAACGGCTCTTAGGCTTCAAGGAGGTGCATTAGGTGCAATTGAATTTGCGAGTCAGGTAATACGCATAGGGGGAACTATTCAGTTAGTGGGAATATATGGAACTAGGTATAATCAGTTTCCATTAGGTGATTTTTTTGCAAGAAACATTACCTTAAAAATGGGACTTGCTTCAGTTATTCACCTGATACCCTTTTTATATGATCTCCTGCAAACAAAACAATTACAGCTGAATGATGTTATAACCCATCAACTTCCTTTGGAAGAAGCGGAGCATGCCTTCAGAATTTTCAATTCACATAAAGAAAATTGTTTGAAGATTATTCTAAAACCTTGATAATACAAGAAAAACAATGATATTTATTGGTAAAAGCTTCGAAAGGTACATATTCGACGTGGGTAAAGAATAAGTACAATATAAATGATTATTTTAATTATGAATCATTTAATCGAGCAGGAAAGAAGGTTTGATAAATGGCGAATCATTTATACCAAGTAGAAGTTGATCATCCAATACAGTCAATTTGGAACTTTGTAAGTGTGATGGATCATTGGGCGCCACTCGTGCCGGGATATTTAGAGCATGAGATTTTAAGTGATAATGAATCAACCTGGAAATTTAAAACAGACTTAGGGGTCATTAAAAAGAAAATACATCTAAAAGTTGACATTACGAGCTGGATTGAACCAAGAAAGGTGGAGTTTACCTTAACAGGAATTAATGAAAAAATTTCTGGAAAAGGGTACTTTGAAGCAGAATCGCAAGGACCAAATAAAACGTTGATGTCTGGGTTTCTAGACATTACACCTGAAGGAACATTAGCAAAAATGATTAATTCAAAGTTGGAAAAAAATCTAATTGAAATTACAGAGGAATTAACAGAAGCGATTGTCGCAAAAATTGATGAAAAAGAAAATGTCTTTCGATAAAATATGATGGATCAATTAATTGCTATAATTGAAGCCGAATAAGGGACGAAAGCCCCCATTCGGCTTTTTGTAATAATTTAAATAATGATCGGATAATTTGAAGGGTATTGAAAAAATTGTCGAACTGCGAGAGAAATTCCTTTTGCAATATTTGTGGTCATAGTATAGATAAGGTGTAAATTTGTATGGAAAAGAGTTGAATGATCTACTGCATCCTTTTCTAGGACGACCCCCATAATACTACAATCCCCGATTGATGGAAATTGTTTGCCTAAACCCTCACCTGGACGCAAAGGCCCATTCTTAATCACAATTGATTGAACCATATTTTTAGATCCAATAACACTATCAATTGCAATGACGAAGCTATTTGGAGGGAAACAGGTCTTAGTATATTCACTTATTAAGTTAGTGGCATCTAATGGGTATTGAAGGTTTCCTAATACCGATAAATGATTTGGGAATTTATGTTGTAATAAAGTACCTACAAAAGGACCAAGGCTGTCACCGTTTATTTGATTGGATCCAATTCCAATTACATAGATATGTTGCGTCGTTTTAGGGATATGGTGAAATATAGCATTTCGAATTAATAATGGGGCAATCTTATGGTTATATGGAATAACCCCATGATGTATGAAATTTCCGTTTTCTTGTCTATGAGCTATCAACCTTTTCCCCTCCAAAAACAATTCTTTCTCTCTAATATTGTTACGTAATGTATTCTTTCTTGAGGTTCAACAATCCTTCTAATAAAGATAAGAAAATCTGTTTGTTAAACTAACAATTTTTTACAGGTCCCATATTAATCAAAAGAGTATTGTGCTTCTTAAGCTTAGGATTGGTATACTGGTAGAAAGACTTTAATTCTAGGAGGAGAAGTTGTGAAAATTGCATTTATTTCTGATATTCATGGGAATGCTGTCGCACTTGAAGCGGTATTAGAGGATATTCGAAAGAAGAACATTGAAAAAATATGTGTCCTTGGTGACATATGCTATAGAGGTCCAGAACCAAAAAAAGCTTTAGAACTTGTTCGTTCATTACAAGCTGATGTCATAAAAGGAAATGCTGATGAATGGGTTGTGAGAGGGGTTAAACAAGGAGAAGTTCCTGAAACGGCACTTGAAATGATGAACAAGGAGCGTGACTGGATCTTTTCTAAGCTTGAATCAACAGACATCGAATATTTATCTCAACTACCAACAGAATTAAAACTAGTTGAGCAAGGAATCGATATCTATGCGTTTCATGCAACACCTGCTAGTTTATTTGAGGTGATTCCCCAAAATGCAGAAGACATCTTGTTACAAGATAAAGTATTGTCAAAACAAGATTCGGCTATTTATCTTTATGCTCATATCCATAAACCTTATATTCGTTATTTAAATGGGAAGGTGATTATGAATATTGGCAGTGTAGGACTACCATTTGACGGGGTTACAAAAGCATCATACGGTCTCATTAGTATTCATGAGACTGGATTTAGCACATCTATCGAACGTGTTGATTTTGATACTGAAAAGGTTATGAAACAATATATTGAATCGAACTACCCAAATACAGAAATGATGATACAAGTTCTTAAGAAGGCAAGTATTTAACGATTTTATTTCTCGGGAAAGCGCAAAACTTGACAGAATCAAACATTATTGTCGTAACCTGTTGCATTTAGACGATAAAGGGCAATTTCACAATCAAATTATATAGTGTAATGTGGGACTGGAATATTATCCGTCCCACATTTTAAAAATGCTTATATTCTATCGATTTGTGCTACTCAATCCACTGAACGATTTCATTCATTTCTTTTCTCGTTTTTGGGCGCGGCTCTTTAGAACGATATCCAAAAGCAGCCATGACAGAAATGGCTAAATGGCCATCTTCTAGAAGTCCTTCTTCTTCAAGAATTTCTTGTACCTTATCAAAATTAAATCCTTCAATCGGGCAAGAGTCAATACCGATTAGAGCTGCTGCAGTCATCATATTTGCTAAGGCAATATATGTTTGTTTTCCTGCCCAGTCCAACATCGTCCGTTCATTTTCAAGTAAGTTTAGATCTTCCTCTTGGAATTCTTTATAACGTTCCTTTATTTTGTCAAATAATTCTGGAGGAAACTTTTTAACATTAAGCATTTGATGTTTCACATAGTCTGAATCATATTTTGTGTCTTTAATCGTTCTAGCAAGAATAATCACAAAATGACTTGCAGTAGGTAATTGTCCTTGAGCTCCCCATGATACCTGTTTTAACTTTTCTCTTAATTCAGGATTTTGAACAACAACAAATTTCCATGGTTCATATCCTACTGAACTCGGTGATAATCTAGCTGCTTCTAATATGTACGCAAAGTCATCATCTGATATTTTTTTCGTAGGATCAAATTCTTTGGTTGCATGACGAAAACGAAATGCATCAAGAACTGCTTGTTTTGTTAATGTATTTTCTTCCATTAGGAAAAAGCCTCCTTTATTCGTTAAAATCCTATACGTTGCTAGTATAGGAGATCATTTGATAAAAGAAAAATAGTATGCTCATAAACACTTATGATTTTCACGGGTTGTTTTCTACGAATTCATAGAGCATATTAATTTCTTCTGTATGTGAAACTCCTTCATTTGATGGTGTTTCAAGTACAAAAGGAATAGTTGAAAGGAAATCTAATTGGAACAATTTTTTAAAAACATCACTCTTAATATGTCCATTCCCAAAAATATTTGCATGTCTATCTTTCCTGGATCCATATGGATATTTGGAATTGTTCAAATGTATCACTTTAAGAGCATCAAAGTAACCTAGATCAATGGACTTTTCCAAAAACTCTGGATGGGTGTCTCCACTCCAAAGACCGCTTGCAAATGCATGGCATGTGTCTAGACAAAACCCGATCTTTTCTGGATAATCTGCGAGATTTCTTATTTGAACAAGTTCTTCTATTGTCGTACCAAGTGCACCTGAAGTTCCAGCGTTATTTTCAATGAGCAGCTTGCATTCTCCTTTCCATTGTATTAAAACTAGATTTAGCATCTCAATCATCAGTTGATAGCTTGAAAGGAGGTTATTTTCATCGATAAGATGTCCAAAATGAACGACAACACCTATCGATCCACAACTCTCAGCAATCTCTAAATCATTTAATAAGGATGCAATGATTATTTCTTTTTTATCCAGAGCTGGAGTTAGAGAAGTTGGGTAAGGTGTATGGGCAATCGAAAAAAGATCATGTTCTTTGCAAAATGTAGAGCACCGTTTAGCATCTTCTTGATCAAACTCTTTCACTGATAAACTCCTTGGGTTTTTGGGGAAATATTGAAATGCTTTTGCACCTATGTTTAAAGCTTGCTTAGCAGCAGCAAAATATCCGTTTTTAATACTTACATGACAGCCGAATTTCACATACCTCATCCTAACCTTTGTTTTATTAAATTTTCATCTTCTTATTATTTTTAAAATAAATAACTTTATGCTGAAATAAAATAAAAGTACATGGTGTCAATCATAATATTTGTTATTTAAATACATAACTATTAACCTTATTAAGTAATGGTTTATTTTTAATAGAGGAGGGTTTTTTTGGAATCTCAGCAAACAAATGTAGAGGCTAAAGTAGTACATAAAGAAAAGATTTGGACACGTGATTTTACCTTGATTTGTTTTTCAAACTTTTTTATTTTCCTTGGTTTTCAAATGACTTTGCCTACAATTCCTCTCTATGTGGAAGAGTTAGGGGGGAATGACCAGTTAATTGGGGTAGTTGTCGGTATTTTTACCTTTTCAGCTTTATTAGTCAGGTCCTATGCAGGTCATGCTCTAGAATCAAAGGGAAGGAAATTTGTGTATTTAACCGGTTTACTGATTTTTATTCTTGCGGTCGGATCCTATGGATTCTTTCCTACAATTGCCTTTTTATTTTTTATGCGGTTTATTCAAGGAATTGGCTGGGGCTTTTCAACAACAGCATCTGGTACCATTGCAAGTGACATTATCCCACCGAAAAGACGCGGGGAGGGTATGGGATACTATGGGTTATCGGGAAACATCGCACTAGCCTTTGGGCCATCATTGGGATTAACCTTAGCAGGAGTATTATCGTATAAGCAATTATTTATCATATGTGCTGTCTTAGGGTTAATAGCGTTCCTTCTATCATCAAAAATCCGCTACAAAACGATTGAAAAAACACAGCAAGTAACAAAAAAAGAAAAGTGGGACTTCTATGAAAAAAGTGCTTTGAAGCCAGCACTATTGTTATTCTTCATTACTGTAACATTTGGAGGGATTGCTTCATTTCTTCCTTTATACACAGCACAAAAAGGAATTGCTGGTATTCAGTGGTATTTTCTGGTATTTGCTTTAGCGTTGATGGCATCTAGAACGTTTGCAGGTAAATTATACGATTTGAAAGGACATCGTGCTATTTTTATTCCTGGGACTGCCCTTATTGTTATTGCAATGATTTTATTAGCTTGGCTTTTCAATACAACTGTACTGTTAGTTGCAGCTGTTTTGTATGGAATAGGTTTTGGTTCAGTTCAACCTGCTTTACAAGCATGGTCAATTGAGAAAGCACCGATTCACAGAAGAGGTATGGCAAATGCAACCTTTTTCTCTTCCTTTGATCTTGGCGTTGGGATCGGTGCATTGTTATTTGGGCAAATTGGTCACTTGTTCGGCTATCATACGATCTATTTAGTTTCTGCTTTTTCTGTTTGCATTTCGATTATTTTATATGTATATCTACTTTCTAAAGAAAGATCCGAAATGTAAGATAGTCTATCAATTAATTCGAAATATATTGTAAGATAATCTGACAAACAACTTTAAACGTATGAATTTTCTGTTAATATGATAGTAATAGAACATACAGAAAAGGTTGTGAACAATATGACAATCAGAGAAATAAGAGATAATATGATTAAAAAGGTAGCGGAAGATTTTAAGATTACTCCTGAACAAGCGGCAGAACTTATTAATAGCAGCTTTGAAATAGGGGAACCAGAGTGATGAAATAGGATCATTAAGAGGGTAAGATATTCTCACATTTGATCATAGCAAACTATATGCAAAGATAAAAGTGAAAAGGAGACATCTGAAAGTGGATGTCTCTACATCATTATGGGCATTTTTTGTTGTTATATTTTGTTACATTGGAAAATGAGCAAAAGTCTTTCCAAAAACTATAACGTAATATTCCAGGTTAAAGAAGTTTGATCCTATGTGTAACCTGTTATTAGTTTAGATACAAAAGACGGAATATTCCTAAGAAGCAAAATATTCCTTTAATATTTCTTGTTAGAAAACGGTTACTGTTGCTAAAGTATTCATGACGAAGCAGTACGTAAAAATTATCATTCATAAGAGGGGATTCATTTGGAAAAAAGTTTGTCATACCGTGATAAAAAAGTAATGTCAATGGGGACAGTATGTGAAATTACAGGATTATCTGAAAGAAGAATCCGTTACTATGAAGAAAGAAAACTAATTTTTCCTGACCGCACTGCAACTGGTTTTCGTAAATACTCTTTTTCTGATATTGAAAAACTAATGGACATCGCGGAAAAAGTTGAAGAAGGCGTTCAAACTGATGAAATACGGAGAGATTATCGAAAAAAGGAAACAGATGCTGAATTAAAGAAAAAGATGATTAGAGGACAACTAAATTCTCATTTCCAAAGAGGTGGCTTTAAGTAAGTAATTATTGCTCTAGGAACGGATATAGAAATGAAGAGTGTCGTAAAGATGTCCAATCATTTTTTATTCTAGATTAGAAGACTGAAATTTTTATAATAGGTATGTGCCTAGCTCTCCTCTTAATAAGATAAACAGAGAAGTAGTATGGAGGTGAGGGCATGGCTGTTGTTAAGGCGACTGATGCAGATATTGATTTATTAGCGAGATTACTTCGAGCAGAAGCTGAAGGGGAAGGCACACAAGGGATGCTTCTAGTTGGAAATGTAGGAATCAATCGGATTCGATCGGACTGTTCGGATTTTAAAGGTTTACGTACAATTCCAAATATGGTGTATCAGCCGCATGCATTTGAAGCAACCCAAAAGGGCTATTTTTACCAAAGGGCAAGGGACAGTGAAAAAAGACTAGCTCGTAGAGTGATAAATGGAGAAAGGTTTTGGCCTGCAAAATATAGCTTATGGTACTTTCGTCCACCTGGTGATTGTCCACCTCAATGGTACAATCAGCCTCTAGTTGACCGTTACAAGCTTCATTGTTTCTATGAGCCAACTGCAGAAGAATGTGAAAATATCTATAATACTTTTTAGCTCGCAAATAAGAGGATAATGACGGTTAGGGGTTTCCTTCGTCATTATCCTCTTATTTGTGTTTAATAACCTGTCATTTATTTTTAATCAAGATGCTCGACAAAATTCAGCAAATTATTAAGTGTTTTTAAAAGTGCAAAAAAACCGAGTCGAATTTTCTTTTTTTATTCGACACACAAGGCAAAATAAGACAAATAATCTCTTTTTGTGTTCATTTACCAACTTTACATATGGTCAATCTGTCCATTGCAGAAAAACATCCGTAAAATCTTTTTGTAAACTTCGTTATTTCCGTATAATGTTCAAATGTGATAAACTTATTTTCAGAAAAATAGCAATTGGGAAATAATTTTGGAGGTATAGCAGTGAAGTTTACATTATCAACTAAAATGGGTCAATTTCAGCCATCAATCTTTAGTGAACTTGCTCAATATAAAAAACAGAAAATGGCGGAGGGAAAACCTATCATTGATTTAAGCATTGGAAGTCCTGATTTAGCGCCTCCATCTTTTATTATGAAAACAATATCAGAAGAAGTGTTAAAAAAAGATCAGTATGGCTATTCTTTGTCAGGTACAAAAGATTTTAATAAGGCGGTTTCTTCCTTTTATAAGAAGAACTACAATGTGAGTTTAGATTTCGATGATGAAGTCCTTTTATTAATGGGATCACAGGATGGGCTTGTTCATTTTCCAATGGTTTTTGCAGATCCTGATGATGTCATTTTAGTACCTGATCCCGGCTATACAGCGTACGCAGCTGGAATTGCAATGGCAGGTGCAAAACCGTACTTTATGCCGCTGAAAAAAGAGAATCATTTTTTACCAGATTTACAGATGATCCCGGCAGAAATAGCGAAAAAAGCTAAAATCATGATTTTGAATTTTCCAGGAAATCCTGTGCCTGCATTGGCAAGTAAAGAGTACTTTAAAGAAGTTGTTGAATTCGCTAAGAAGTTCCAAATCATTGTCCTTCATGATTTTGCATATTCTGAGCTCTATTATGAAGGCAATAAACCTATAAGCTTTTTGTCAATTGAAGGAGCGAAGGAAATAGGTGTTGAGATGTCTTCTTTTTCCAAAAACTATAATATGGCTGGAACACGAATTGGATATCTAGCTGGAAACAAACAAATTGTCCAAGCAATGAATCAATTAAAAAGTAATTTAGATTATGGTGTTTTTCTCCCTGTTCAACAAGCGGCGATTCATGCACTTGAGGAAGGAGAAGCCTTTTGTCATGAAAGTAGAAAAGTATATGAAGAACGTCGTAATGTACTAGTTAATGGTTTGCAAGACATAGGGTGGAATGTGACAAAACCTGATGCAGGAATGTTTATATGGGCAGAAATTCCAAAAGGCTGGAGTTCAATGGATTTTACGTACGCACTAATCGATCGTGCCAATGTTGTAATGACACCTGGACATGCTTTTGGCCCTAATGGGGAAGGGTATGTTCGGATTGCGCTTGTTCAAGAAAAAGACAAATTAAAAGAAGTTATAGCTTCTATTCATAAGGCGAATATCTTTGCATGAACAGCAGATGCAGGTTTAGTCACAAGATGAAAGTTCCACTTTTCAACTTAAATCGACCAATTTTGGTGAAATTAACAAAAATATTACAAAACTCCTAATCAAGCTTTAATAAATCCTAGTAAACTTTTTGTGTTGATACTAAAATTAGGAGGTTTACTAGGTTGAATTTTGCTCACATTATGAAAAAAACAATTGTTGCAGCTGCTTCATGTGCACTCCTTCTTTCTCCATTTCAAACATTTGCAACTAGCCAGGTAACGAAATATGATGATGAAGGCGGACAAGGTCTTCATGTTGAATTACTTGGCAGGTATTCAAGCGGAGCCGGAATTGCTGAGGGTGGCACAGAGATTGTTGCATATGATTCAATTTCACATCATGCTTATTCAGTTAATGGTTCGGCAAAAGCAGTAGATATTATTGATTTGAATGTTTTAAACGAAAATGTTAGAGAAATCCCGCGTTTAAAGCAGATTACGTTATCGGATTTAGGAGTAGCTGCTTCTGATGTAACAAGTGTAGCGATTCATCCAGAAGGAGGATATATTGCTGTTTCAGCACCAGCAGCCAACAAGGTTGACCCTGGATTTGTTATTTTCTTGACCACAGATGGAAAATATTTATCACATGTAACTGTCGGTGCATTACCAGATATGCTCACATTTACACCTGATGGAACCTATGTGCTTGCAGCCAATGAAGGAGAGCCGAGTGATGATTATCAAACCAATCCAGATGGTTCAGTTAGTATGATCGACGTTTCAAATGGAGTGGATGAAATAACAGATGATGATGTCACAAACGTGCAATTTGAAGATGATGTAATTCAAGAGGGTGTAAGAAAAGTTTCAGAATCCGCGACATATGCTCAAGACCTTGAACCTGAATACATTGTTGTTGATGATAATAGTAAATATGCTTATGTGACATTACAAGAAAATAACGCAATTGCAAAATTAGATCTGCAAGCAAAGAATTTTGTACTTGTAAAAAGTCTGGGATATAAAGATTTTTCTGCAGGTGAAAATAAATTAGATGCTTCGAATGATGACAATGAGATTAATATAACAAATTGGCCTGTGTTATCGATGTATCAACCAGATGGAATGGCATCATATACTGTAAATGGACGAACATACATATTATCAGCGAATGAAGGGGATGCCCAAGATTATGATGGTTTTTCAGAGGAAGTAAGAGTAGCGGATTTACAAGATTCTTATGAATTAAATGCTGATTTATATGAAGGATATACCCAAGAACAACTAGACCAGATGATTGAAAATGGACTTTTTGATGATAGCCAACTTGGAAAACTGAACTCAACTACTTCTGCACCGAAGAATGTAAATGGTAACTATGAAGCGATTTATGGGTATGGAGCAAGATCATTTTCAATTTGGAATGCAAATTCATTAGAGTTAACGTATGATAGCGGTTCTGATTTCGAGAAAATTACTCAGCAGGTGTATGGTGAGGATTACTTCAATTCTAATAATGATGAAAATAATTTTGACTCTCGCAGTGATGATAAAGGACCAGAGCCTGAAACAGTAACAATTGGAAATGTTCAAGGTCAAAATTATGCATTCATTGGCTTAGAGAGAGTCGGCGGAATCATGGTCTATAATATTGAAAGCCCTGAAACACCATCATTTAATCGATACTTCTCAAGCAGAATCTTTCATGGTAAGGGGGATGTAACGGCGGCTAGCGGAGATGCTGCTCCAGAAGGATTAACATTTATACCGGCAAATGAAAGTCCAATTGGTCAAAATATCCTTTTAGCAGCACATGAAGTCACTGGAACAATCGCTGCATATCAAATTGGAATAGAAGTTGAAGAGCCAGAGGAAACTGAGAAACCTAATGTACCGAATGCTGAAGATAAACCTGAAGCAGAAGAGCCAGATGAAAATCAACAACCAACAACTGATGATGGCTCATTAGAGCAGAGTGATGATGAAAATGACAGTAGTAATAACATTGATAAAGAAAACGTTCTAACAGAGGAAAAAGAAGAAGTCATTCAAAATAAACCTGAATCAGCAAATCAAACGGCAAACCAAAATATTACAAATAAACAAGAAGAAACCGAGAAAGAAGATAGTGATAAGGGTTTTTCATTACCTAATACAGCTACCAACAACTTTAATGCTCTTCTTATAGGAGCAATATGTTTGATTTTCGGTATAGGGTTAATTGTGCGGAAAAAGTTTTTCGTAAAAGAATAGAAGGGGAGAAAGAGCGGGAGATAATTCCTGCTTTTTTAGTGCCTTGTAGAGGATTTACCAGCTTTTGGTGGTTTTAGTAAAACCTATATAAAAATAATGTTTATATTGGTCTAAAATAATATTTTTATTGATTATTTTGAATCTTTTGTCGAAAAACAGTTGTTATCTCCCTCATGAAAGTTATAAAATAGAGAAATATAGAAACTTGAATGAACATACTTTAATATGCTCAGAAGTTGTGTTTACGAAGATAAATTATTTGATTGGGAGAGTTAAACATGATGACAAAAACAAAGATCGACGTAACTTTAAGTAAAACAATGAAGGAAAAACCACAATCAGATCAATTAGAATTTGGACGTGTATTTACAGATCATATGTTTGTAATGGATTATAGCCCAGCTAAAGGTTGGCATGATGCAAAAATCGTACCGTATGAACCTATTTCCTTAAGTCCTGCTTCTATGGTTTTCCATTATGGGCAAACAGTTTTTGAAGGATTGAAGGCTTACCGTACACAAGATGATAAAGTGTTGTTATTTAGACCGGAAAAGAATATGCACAGATTGAATTTATCAAATGAACGTCTATGTATCCCGCCAATTGATGGGGAATTTGTTATTGAAGCTTTAAAACAGCTTATAGCAATTGATAAGGAATGGATTCCAACAGCAGAAGGAACTTCTTTATATATTCGTCCATTTATTATTCCAACAGAATATTATCTAGGAGTTGCACCTTCGCAATTTTACCGTTTTATGATCATTCTATCTCCAGTAGGCTCTTATTATAAAGAGGGAATTCACCCTGTCAAAATCTTTGTTGAAAATCATTATGTACGTGCAGTTGAAGGTGGAACAGGTAAAGCGAAAACTGGAGCAAACTACGCAGCAAGCTTAAAAGCTCAGGAAGAAGCAGCAAAAAGAGGATATTCACAGGTATTATGGTTAGATGGTGTTGAGAAAAAATATATTGAAGAAGTAGGAAGTATGAACATTTTCTTTAAAATTAATGGTGAAGTTGTCACTCCTGCTCTAAATGGAAGTATTTTAGAAGGAGTGACAAGAAATTCAATTATTGAATTATTGAAATCTTGGCAAATTCCTGTTTCAGAGCGAAAATTAGCAATGGAGGATGTATACGAAGCCTATAAAAACGGCCAGCTTGAGGAAGCATTCGGTACTGGCACTGCAGCGGTTATTTCTCCTGTTGGTGAATTCTTATATAATGACCAGAAAATCGTTATTAATGATGGTCAAACAGGCGAATTATCCAGAAAACTGTATGATACGTTAACAGGTATTCAGAGAGGTACTCAGCCTGATCCATTTAAATGGGTTGTAGAAGTAAAGTAATTTCGAAAAGACCGTTTTTTGATGTATGCCCACATTTCATCACTCTTAAATTTCTATAACATGTTGTTTTTTCTTAAAGATGTAAAAAGTTGAAACTTTTTACATCTTTTTTTCGTCTTACACGTAGATTAGATAATGGCAAAAGAAAATTTTAAAATCTAAGGGAAAATTTAACAATTTAGAAGGATATTTTGATAAAATATGAAATATAAATGTAATGATTGTAAAATTCGTCATGTCATTTATAATATTTTTATAGTTTTAGAAAATTTAAATGGGAAATGTGGGAGTGCAATGAGAAAAAAATATGTATCGGCAATGATTCTCTTATTGATGATGGCAGGCTGTAGTTCAAATGTAGCAAATGGCAGTCAAGAAGAAGGACCACTACCTGTAAGTAAAATGACCACACATCTATCACAATTATCTGAGAAAAAAGTAGAGTTTGCAGTGAATTTGTTACACCCAAAAACAAAAGATATCCTATATTCCTTTATTCCAACCGTTAATGAGAATCAAGATGAGTATAAAAAAGAAATTGCCCAGCTTGCAGATGATTTAGCTAAAAAACTGGACCAGGCAATGGTCCCGGCAAAATATAATAGCAATGGTCAACTAACTGGTGGAAAAAGTCGAGTGCTTTTAGATGAAAGTAAGCTAGTTGATATGCTTCTTAATGTTCGTCCGCTAGACAAAAGTTTAGACCTGCCATTAGAAATAAATGACCCGAATGTTACAGTTGAGACTGTTAAAGGTGTAAATGAAGTAGTCATCGGAAGTTATAAAACGTCTTTTAATCCAAGTGTAATAGGACGTTCACAAAATATATTATTATCAGCAAATGAAATTAACCAAATTGTGTTAGGACCAGGGGACCGTTTTTATTTTAATCTTGTTGTAGGAGAGCGGACAGCAGCTAGAGGATACCAAAAGGCGAAAGAGATTGTAAATAAAGAATTTGTTGAAGGAATTGGTGGTGGTATTTGCCAAACGTCTTCTACATTATATAATGCTGTTGCAGAGGCTGGCTTGGAAATTATTGAGCTTCATTCCCATTCAAGGTCAGTTGGGTACGTTCCGGCAGGGAGAGATGCTACTGTTTCTTGGGGAGGCCCGGATTTTAAATTCATGAACAATAAAGATTTCCCAGTTATGATCAAAACAATTGTGAATACACAATCGGGTTCAATTGAAGTTCAAATTTTAGCCTCAAAACAAAATGCTGCAAAGGTATAAGAAAAAGAATATTGCTTTGTTGGAAAAACTGGTTGAGAACCTCATGCCAGTTTTTTTGAATGTTCTTCTATATTAACTAAGTAAAAACTACCTTTTCATTAAACACTCTCCCATAAAAACTCTTTTTATAGTACGATAGTGAAAGAGTGCTAGATAGAAAGGAATAATTAAAATGTCTTATAAAATGATTGTTTTAGATTTAGATGATACATTGCTTCGTGATGATCATACGATCTCAACTCGGACAAAAGAAGCTTTAATGAAAGCACAAGAACTTGGAGTAAAGGTTGTGTTGGCTTCTGGGCGTCCTACATATGGGATGAGACATATTGCTAAGGAATTGAACTTGGGAGAATACGGAAGCTTTATCCTTTCTTTTAATGGAGGGAAAATCATTAACTGCTCATCAGAAGAAGAAATGTTTAGCAGCACATTAAGCCCGGCAGCTGTCAAACAGTTATATGATCTTAGTGTTAGAGAGGGAGTTTATATTCATACGTATATTGGGGACGAAATAATTACCCAAGATGAAAATCCGTACACAGATATTGAAGCAAAATTAACAGGCTTATCTATTAAGATTGTTCAAGATTTCGTAAATGCTGTTAATGAACCTGTTGTGAAGAGCTTAATGGTGGGACCGCCTGAACAATTAAAGGAAGTAGAGAAAAAACTGCAAATAGAGCTTGAGAAAGAATTTAGTATTATGCGCTCCAAACCTTATTTCTTAGAGTTTACAGAAAAAGGTGTTACAAAAGGGACAAGCTTAAATCAATTAATTCAAGCTTGTGGAATAAAGCGGGAGGAAGTTATAGCTATTGGCGACAGCTATAATGACTTGTCAATGATTGAGTTTGCAGGTCTTGGTGTCGCAATGGGAAATGCCCCTGATGATATTAAAGAGATAGCTAATTTTGTTACAGATACCAACATGAATGATGGTGTTGCAAAAGTGGTAGAGGAATACATTTTATCAGCTTATCAAGTAAAAGCATAAAGTGAAACTTCGATCAGTTACGGGTTTCCTCATCCCGAACTGATAATTAGTTAAACCAATCGGACCTTTACGGGCAGTAAGACCCGCCTACCTTCATTGATAACGAAGCTTGAGGTGAGGTGGGGGGTTATAGCCAGTTAAGAATGGGAAAAAAGAAAGAACTTTATAAAAGTTTTAGCGATGACTAACTAACTAGTTAGTCTCTTTTTTTGCTCATTTTTCAGCTGAATCACCTTTTCTTCCGATTAAGCTGAAAATTACTCAAAAATATTGTTAGAAAAACTAACATATATATAATATTCTAACCCCTTCCAATGTATAATTTATCTAATCTAAGGTAGGGGAGCATTTGGGAATTACGAAAAATGTAGATTGTTGTTAGATTTTATAACATTTTGATTGGTGGCATTTGTTTGTGAGGGGGAAAAGTCATTTGGAAATTTTAATAAAGAACGCAGAGATCATTACAATGAATAACCAAGATGCCATTGTACATGGTGACATCTTAATTAAAAATGATCGAATCGTTGAAATCAACGAAAAAATTGAGCATATGACAGCTGATAAAGTGATTGATGGAACCGGTAAAACTGTCATTCCAGGTTTAATTCAAACTCATATTCACTTATGTCAAACATTATTTCGGGGCCAAGGAGATGATTTAGAGCTTTTAGACTGGTTAACGAAAAAAATATGGCCATTAGAGGCCGCACACGATGAAGAATCCATTTATTATTCAGCGATGCTGGGATTAGGGGAATTAATACGTAGTGGAACAACATCTATTATCGATATGGAAACAGTTCGCTATACAGAACATGCGTTTAATGCGATTGCTGAAAGTGGAATTCGTGCAACTGCGGGGAAAGTGATGATGGATCAAGGGGAAAATGTTCCACAGATTTTATTAGAGAATACGAATCAGTCCATTCAAGATAGTGTAGATTTACTGGAAAAATGGCACAAATATGATAATGGAAGGATACACTACGCTTTTTCACCTCGATTTGTGATTTCTTGTACAGAATCAATGCTTACACAGGTGAGAGACCTGTCTGAAAAATATCAAGTTATGGTCCATACTCATGCCTCTGAAAATCAAAAAGAAATAGAAATTGTAGAAGCAGAGCGTGGAATGAGAAATATTGTGTATTTAGATCATATAGGTTTAGCAAATCCGAGACTTCTTTTGGCCCATTGTATATGGTTGGATGACACTGAAAAAAGAATTATTCGCGAGAAGGGTGTAAAAGTGAGCCATTGTCCTGGTTCAAATTTAAAACTTGCTTCTGGGATTGCAAATACACCTGAAATGCTTGAAAATGGAGTCTTTTTAAGTCTAGGTGCAGATGGAGCCCCTTGTAATAATAATTTGGATATGTTTAATGAAATGAGACTAACTGCATTAATTCAAAAACCGGTGCATGGTCCTACAGCAATGGATGCTAAGAAGGTATTGCGTTTGGCTACAATGGGTGGAGCTGCAGCAATGGGGATGGAAAACGAAATTGGTAGTTTAGAAGTCGGGAAAAAAGCAGATCTTGTTTTATTAGATTTAAATGATTTTCATACGTATCCTTCATTAGACGTGGATCCAATTTCAAGAATTGTTTATTCGGCTACAAGAGCGGATGTTGACACAACTATTATTGATGGAAAGATTGTGATGGAAAACCGGCAATTAAAGACGATTGATAAACCAATTGTATTAAAAGAAGCCAATCAGTCTATTAAACGGTTAATCCGGCGAATTTCAAATGTAAATACATCAATCAGATAATTGGATAAATACCGATAAGTGAAAAAGGAGGGAGAGGGTGCGAACAGATATCTATGAAATTCTTGATGCGATCTCACAAACATCTGATAAAAAAGTACTGACCACAATAGTTGATGTTGAAGGATCTGCCTATAAAAAAGCAGGATCCATGATGTTAATAGATGAAAAAGGAAAGCAAACAGGGTTATTAAGTGGTGGATGTTTAGAAAAAGATCTTCTCGGAAGATCAAAAGATTTAATGATTAATCAAGCGTCAGCCATTATGACTTATGATTTATCGGCTGAGGATGATCTCTCCTGGGGGCAGGGTATCGGCTGTAACGGGATTATTAAGGTGCTGATTGAGTCCATATCCCCTTTATTAACCACCCATTTAATAAAAGTAAGGGACTATATCCAAAAAGGTCAATCAGTCACTCATGTAAAAAGGCTAACAACAGATGGAGTTGTCACAGGCTACCTATTTTTTACTGCAGCATCAGAGTATTTTGGGCAGTGGAATGGAGAAGTGCCAAACATACAAAAGTTAGCAGTAAATAAATTAACGTTTTCTCAAGAAGTGATTTACTATAAACAAGAAATACCTGCAAGGCCAAGGTTGTTTATTTACGGTGCTGGTGCAGATGCAAAACCACTTGCTCATCTGGCTTTCTTAGCTGGATATCAAGTGATTGTGGCTGATTGGAGACCCGGACTTTGTCATAAAGATCATTTTCCTTTTTCATCCCAAACGGAAGTTGTAACGCCTATTGAATTTATTGGGAAATTCACCTTTTCAGACCTAGATTCCATAGTATTAATGACACATCATTTTCAAAAGGATCATGAGTTAATTAGATTGTTGTTCAAAACACGAATTGGTTATTTAGGAATCTTGGGATCAAAGGATCGAGCAAGAAGATTATTTAAGGGATTAGCTCTTCCTAGTTGGGTTCATTTTCCTGTTGGCATAGATATCGGAGCTGAGGGTCCACAAGAAATTGCCATCAGTATCATGGCTCAATTGATTCAGATAAAAGCGAAGAGGAGGGATGTCAGTGTCGTATGAACATATTGTCGGGATCTATTTAGCAGCTGGTCATAGCTCAAGAATGGGGACCTGTAAATTATCATTACCACTGGCAGGGGATCCGCTTGGAACCATAGCATTAAAAGAAATTGTCCAATCTAAAATCAATTCATTAATCATTGTAACAAAAGATATACAAACATCTTGGCTACGATCTGTCGAATCATTACTGACAAGCTCAGTTCATTGGGAAAATATCATAAGTTTACAAGCTCATTTAGGTCAATCCTATTCACTTCGGACTGGAATTCAACGGGCAATCCAGATTGGTGCAGATTCGGTTGTTATTTTTTTAGCTGATCAACCGTTTATCACCTCACATATGATCAACCGCCTCATCCATCAATCAAAAAAAGCGAAGGATTTTGTAGCAGCATTTGATGGTGAACATATAAAACCTCCTATTTTATTTCATCAAAAAGCATTCCCATATTTGTTATCCGTTCATGGTGATCAGGGGGCAAGAAGTTTATTAAAAAAAGGAGTATTAAAAGGAATAAACGTACACGTAGATCCAGCAAATTTACTGGATGTAGATACAAAAGAGCAGTATGAATATTCTAAAAGTGTTTTTTTACCATAATTTTTTCTGCGTAATCTCTTTCTGCCAGTATAGGAGTCAATTTTAGAACTCAACATAGAATCGAGGTGCTTTTAAATGACGAATCAAGAGCTCACACAATCAAAATTTGACATGATCGTAAAACAACCAGTATTAATAGAAGATGCGCTCATCCAAAAGAACGATTCTCAAGCGGTATTTGTAGGAGGTGGAACATTACTACAATTGCACTGGGAATCAGGTACCCCCCTCCCTCATACGTTAGTCGATCTTTCATTTCTCAACCATTTAAAAGGAATTACATGTCAAGAACATGGTGATACCTCAA
Source organism: Metabacillus sp. RB-C-LZQ-3-1 (assembly GCF_058315175.1). Taxonomy (NCBI): domain Bacteria; kingdom Bacillati; phylum Bacillota; class Bacilli; order Caryophanales; family Bacillaceae; genus Metabacillus; species Metabacillus sp. RB-C-LZQ-3-1. Next base: position 279,507 of record NZ_JBZFLI010000001.1, read on the forward strand.
ATGTGATAATAGGAGCTTTGACAACCATTGCAGAGTGTCTGTCACATCCTCTCATTGTCAAACATGCTCCATTACTCGTTGAGGCTTGCCGCAACATTTCTGCCCCAGCAGTTCGAAACAGAGCGACAATTGGGGGGAATGTTGCCAGTCTAGTTGGTGATTCAATCCCTGCACTTTTAGTTTTAAACGCAAAAGTAAAAATAGCCATTAAAGACCATATTTATGTCATGACTTTATGGGATTGGCTAAAGATCAACCATCAGCAACCCTTTTTATTACTTGAGATCATTGTTCCATTTTCTGTTAAAGGGACGAAAGACTTTTATCGAAAGGTCGGTAGGAGAGAAGCGTTTATCCCTTCATTACTTTCTATAAGCGGACAATGGAAAAAAGATGATGATGGTAAGCTGCAATTTATTCGTTTAGCGGTTGGTGGAGGAAGCCATCGTCCGGTCAGGCTTGAAGGAGTGGAACTGATTTTAAAAGGGGAAACAATAAATAAAAAGGTTTTATATCAAAAAATATTAGATGAATTTCAATCATATTCAGATCCATTCATATCTGAGGCATATAGAAAAAAGGTTGCAGCAAACATCATGATGGCAGAATTAGGAACTGTTTTAGGAGAGGAGGGATAAGGTGGAGTTAAAGAGAGAAAATTTTGGGGATAAATGGCGAGTACGACCAGATGGCTATGACAAAGTAACAGGATCATTAAAATATTTAACAGACTATACCTTCCCTAACATGCTTTATGGGAAAGTACTCCGAAGTTCTTTTCCACATGCAAAAATACGATCAATTTCTACTTATGAAGCTGAACAATTAGATGGAGTAAAAGCAGTCATCACGTATAAAGATGTTCCAGGTATGAATCGTTTTGGACTTATTTTCCCCGATCAGCCTGTCTTTTGTGAGGATGTTGTCCGTTATGTAGGTGATGCAGTAGCAGCAGTAGCGGCAACTAGTGAGGAGATCGCGGAAAAAGCCCTTTCTCTAATTCATGTAGACTATGAACCACTTGAAGTCATGGATAGTCCGGAAAAATCGCTTAGTAGTTCAAGTATACCATTACACCCAGCAGGAAATATTCTTCATCGTGCCAGCTATAAGAGTAGTGAGCAAGTGTTAAAAGAGCTCCAAAATTGTCCTTATGTTGTGGAAGATACTTATGAAACTCCTAGACAAATGCATGGTTATATGGAAACAGAGGGGGGAGTAGTTGTTCCTGAAGAGGGTGGTAAAATAACGGTTTATGCAGCGACCCAACATGGTTTCAAAGACCGTATGCAGTTAGCCAGAATTCTATCAATTCCTGAAAGCCTCATACGTGTCATCTCAAGTCCCATTGGTGGTTCATTTGGCGGGAAAGATGAGTTGAATATTCAACCATACGCAGCTTTACTCGCAATAAAAACAAAGCAACCTGTGAAACTTCATAATAAACGGAGTGAATCAGTTAGAGCAGGTATTAAACGCCATCCAATGAAAATAAAAATGATCACAGGTGCAAATCAAGAGGGGAAATTAGTCGGCCACTATGTCAGAATTGTGGCAGATACTGGAGCTTATGCTACGCTTGGTCCAGCTGTTTTGGATTTCGCTGTCGAGCATGCTACAGGACCTTATATTTTTCCGCATGTTGATGTAGAAGGTGTTTCAGTTTTCACAAATAATGGTATAGCTGGGGAATACCGCGGATTTGGAGGAAACCAAGTAACTTTTGCTTTAGAATCCCAGATTGAAAGATTAGCAGAGCAAATGGAGATCGATTCGATCAAATTCCGTGAGATGAATCTTAGAGATGCGGATGATCTTGGTCCCTTAGGGCAACGTATCGTAAAAAACGATGGAGCAAAATCAGTTCTTTCTATGATAAAGAATTCATCAGTCTTAACTGATTCACCAAAGGAACATCCACATAAGATAACAGGTAAAGGCATAGCAATTACGATGCATGGCGGTGGTCTTGGATTTGGAAGGCCCGATCCGTCTGGTGCACGACTTTCCTTAACAAATGATGGGAAAATCGAAATTGCATTTGGATTCGAAGAATTTGGTCAAGGGTTAATAGCATCAATTGAAATCATGTTAATGGAGGCACTAAATTGCAGCAAAGAAGATATTAAAATCGTAATTGGGGATACGGATCTCGTTCCTTCATCAGGCTCTTCAACGGCTTCAAGATCAACAAATATGATTTGGAATGGAATTCAAAAATTAAAAGCACCTTTTATGGAAAAGGTGTTGGATTTAGTTGCCGACTATACGAATACAACAAGAGATCTTCTTTATTTAGGTGAAAAAGGCATATGGAGAAGAGGAAAACGAAATCAATTTGTCTTAAGTTATCGAGAGCTTGCAAATAATGCAAACCCTTCTCATGTTACGTTTCAAACACACTTTCATTTTCCGACAACACCTGATGCTGTTATTGGTGGACATTATTTATATAGCTTTGCAGCTGTTGCGGCAGAAGTTGAAATTGATCAATTAACAGGCAAAGTAAAGGTGACAAGAATGGATCATGCCGTTGCCGCTGGACCTGTAGTCAATCCACTTGGTTATTTGGGACAAATTGAAGGTGGAGCTGTCATGGGATTAGGATTTACTTTATTTGAAGATTCAGTGATGGAGAATGGGCGTTATCATACTGAAAATTTTGATTCCTACTTATTACCAACAATAAAAGATATTCCAACTGAAACAAACGTTATGGTAGATGAATCTTTAATGGAAGGAGATATTTTTGGTCCAAGAGGTGTCGGTGAAATTGGAACAGTAGCAATCGCACCTGCAATAACTGCAGCGATTCATCAAGCCTGTGGGATATGGGTAAAAAAACTTCCGCTTTCTTCAGAAGAAATATTGGATGCCCTTATGGATCTTTCTTCACCAGGTAATGAACAGGGGGTGTATTAAGTGATGGAGAGTGTTGAATATAGTAAAAAAACAAATGAAAAAGAAGTGGAATTAACATTTGATTTAAATGGTGAAACAACGAAATTAATTGTACCCGCTGTCTATCGGCTAGTCGATATTCTCAGGAAAGATCTACAATTAACAGGTACCAAAATTTCCTGTGAAATTGGACGTTGCGGAGCTTGTTCTGTTTTGCTAAATGGTCAGGTTGTAAATTCATGCTTAGTAATGGCCTACCAGCTGAAAAATTCGAAAGTGGAAACAATTGAATACATTTCAAAAAACAGTTTGCATCCTATTCAACAGGCTTTCTTGGAAGAAGGAGCTCTGCAATGCGGGTATTGTACCCCTGGAATGATCGTAGCACTAACAGATTTGCTAGGGTATAATGCTGATCCAACTGATGAAGAGGTATTGGAGCATTTATCAGGAAATCTATGTCGTTGTACAGGGTACACAGGTATTCTTCGCGCAGTCCGGCGTTATAAAACAATTTATACAAATAAAGGATAATAGAATCGATTAAAATTTTTGAAATGGAGAGTGATGACTTGTGATAACAATACATGAAGTGAATGAGCTTTCTAAAAAGGACTTCGTTTTAATGTTCACCTGGATATTTGATCCGAAAATTGTTGAGCAAGTTTCAGAATTACGTCCATTTCCTTCTTATCAATTTCTTCATCTAGCATTGAAAAAGTTAGTGAAAAAATCATCAATTGAACAGAAACTATCATTGTTACAATCGTCTCCTGATTTTATAGAATTGATTACCAATGGAAGCTCTCAAAAGGCAACTCTTAAGCAAGCAGGTCTTCAATCATTATCATCAAGAGAATATAAAAAATTTGTATCACTGAACAATAAATATGAAAAGAAATTTGGTTTTCCTTTTGTTATTTCGATTCGAGGACATAATAAAGAATCGGTTTATGATGCACTTAGAAAAAGAGTTAAGCAAAAAGAATATGAGGAAGTCTTAACCTCACTTGATGAATTATTTCGGATTTATTTTTATCGATTAAGAGAAACCATTCAAAATGAAGAAAGCTATCAATTGGATCAAAAGTTAATGTAAAAGAGTAGGATAGTAAATATTCCTAAGAAGCCGTTCAGTTCATTGAACGGTTTTTATAGTAGAAAGCAATTTTTATCAGGTATTTTTCTGTATCTATTTACAACTTGTTTAAATCTCTGTAAGCTATTGTTTGAATAGTAAGAGTTTTTTAAATTAGGTAAAGAGATATTGGAGGAATAAAAGTGATTAAAGCAATTTTCTTTGATTTAGATGATACGTTACTTTGGGATCAAAAAAGTGTAAAGGAAGCATTTGTTGCAACATGTGAAGTAGCAAAGCAACAATATGGAATTGATCCGGTGGAGCTAGAGGAAGCCGTTAGAAAAGAAGCTCGTGGGCTTTATTCCTCATATGAAACCTATTCATTCACTCAAATGATTGGAATTAATCCTTTTGAAGGTCTTTGGGGGAATTTCTTAGACGACGAAGAAAATTTCAAAAAAATGAAGGAAATTGTTCCAACCTATCGGAAAGATGCTTGGACAAGAGGTCTAAAAGCATGTGGAATTGATGATCCTGAATTTGGTCAAAAGTTAGCAGAGGAATTTCCTGCTCAAAGAAGAAAAAATCCATTTGTCTATGAGGAATCGTTCTCAGTATTAGATCAACTAAAAGAAAATTACCGATTATTGTTATTAACAAATGGTTCACCAGATTTGCAAAATACGAAATTAGAGATTACTCCTGAACTTGTGCCTTATTTTGAACAAATCATTATTTCTGGAGCATTTGGCAGAGGAAAACCAGATCCAACCATTTTTGAGCATGCATTAGAAAAGATGAACCTTTCCAAAGATGAAGCGATCATGGTAGGAGATAATTTGATGACAGATATCCTCGGAGCATCAAGGATTGGAATGAAATCAGTCTGGATTAATCGTCATGATAAAGAAAGAAATGAAGTAAAACCAGATTATGAAATTACTCATCTTGAAGAGCTTTATCCAATTCTTGACGAGTTAAATAAGTAATGAGATTGGCTAGCAGCTAGTTAGTAATGGATTTTTGTTTGTAACCAAACAGAGAATCCATCACCCCAAATCTAATTACTTGATTAAAACAATCTAATCCATTTATAGTAAGAAATGTAAACCAACATGTGCCGGCAAAGAGGGGGAAGGGTATTGTTATTATTCATTGGGGGAATTGCACTTATTTTATTGATAGGCTACCATTTAGTACAAAGATTAAAATGGAACAAAAATGTTCCCTGTGTTGATGTCCAACACCATGATCAGTCAAGTCAGATCGTTGATGTTCGGGATTATAATAATCTATCCGAAATGACCGTTTCGGGTGCAATAGTGATACCAATCCCATATTTAAAACGATATTATCATGAGATACCATCGAAGAAGGTCCATCTAATTGCAGGAAATCAGCTTGAAAAAAATATTGGTGTTCGGTTTTTACAAAAAAATGGATTTGATGTAACTGGTTATAGTCTAGCAGAGTGCACATGTTCGAATCATTCTAAGGACATAGTTTTATAAAGTGAAACTTCTATCAGCAGGGGGTTTATCCCCCACTGATAGTTCGTTGAACCAAACGGATCTTTATGCAGTTATCCCCCGTCTATCTACTTTGTAAATCAGAGGCTTGAGGTGAGGATCTTACTGCCTGTTCAGAGTGGCATAAAAATAATGTTTATGAGAGTGGGAGCTTCTAAAGCTTCCACTCTTTTGTATTTGATATCACTTTCCAACAGATAGCTTTTCATTTTTTAACATGGTATAGTATGGTTCGGAATAATCGAGTATAAGAAAAGCAATGTTGTGTGAGGAAAAAAACAAATGAAATCTACAAATCTTTATATAAAACTATGGCAAAAGTCATTACGTGCAGAAATAATGCAACTAAAAAAATATGGGAGTACGAAATATCCTTTAAAGAATGGACAGTTAATGTCAAGTGGAGATACTTTTACATATTATTTTGAATCAGTCATTTCTTTAAAGATACCAGTTGGTTCTACGATCAAAATAGAGTCTGGAAATTTAATTATAAATGGCAGAATTTTATCATCCGAAGGGAAAAGTGTCATTCTTTCCTTAGAAAAATCCTTAGGACATCGGCTTTTTGATTTATATTTGCTTCATGACCCTTGGGAGTTATTAGATCAGCTCCACGATCGGCTTGATGAGATGAGAGAAAGTAAGCGAAAGCGAGCAAGAGTAAAAAGGTTAATGAATCCTACAAATGAAGCCAAACATCCAAAAGATAAGATAAAATCACCTGTTCACGAACTTATGTTACGCAGTAAATATAATCCAGTGACATTTGTATGGGGTCCTCCAGGAACAGGTAAAACGTATACACTTAGTCGAGTGGCTGCCAATAAGTACAACAAAAAAAACTGCGTTTTAGTTTTATCACAAAGTAATCAAGCGGTTGATGTTCTGATGAAGGAAATATCCCGATTTATTCACAAAAAGGGTTTATTCAGAGAAGGTGATCTATTACGGTATGGATCACAATCCATACTAAATGCAGATGCCAACTTAACAACAAATGAACTGATTCAAAAGAGACATCCCGATTTAGCAAACCAAAGAGCTGAACTATATGAAGAAAGAAGATTAATGAAAGTAACCTTAGCTGAATCATACAGTCGAAGGGACTCAGAGCAGCTTCTTGAAATTGAACGTAAATTAACAAATATAACGGAAAAAATTCGCCAAAAGGAAATGGAACTTGTACATGATGCGGAAATAATAGGAACAACTTTATCAAAAGTCGCAAGTGACCCAACCATTTATGAAAAAGAATTTGATGTTGTCATGGTTGATGAAGCTAGTATGGCGTATATACCTCAAATTGCATTTGCTGCTTCGTTAGGTAAACGGATCATTGTTTGTGGAGATTTTAAGCAACTGCCACCGATTGCAGCAGCCAAACATCCTCTTGTTGATGAATGGTTAAGAGATGATATATTTCATAAAGCAGGAGTGGTTGATTGGTTGGAGGAAAACAATCCTAAGGCTATGCATCCCCATCTGTTTCTATTAAAAGAACAGCGTCGAATGCATCCTGATATTTCTTCTTTTACTAATAAATATGTGTACAATTCCCTTGTAGGCGACCATGAAGGTGTTAAAAAGTCTAGGCATGCAATTGTTGAGAGAAAGCCATTTGCAAATTGTGCATCAATTTTATTAGACAGTAGTTTTACGGGAATGCACTGTGTAAGTGAAAAATCATCTAATTCAAGATTTAATTTATGGCAATTACTTTTATCTTTTCAAGTGATTCATGAATCCTTTGTTGCTGGATCAAGATCCATTGGGTATGTAACACCTTATCGAGCTCAAGCTGCATTGATGGAGGCGTTATTAAATGAATTATATTCAGAAGAGTTGGTCGAAGCAGATATTATTTCTGCAACTGTTCATAGGTTTCAGGGAAGCGAGCGTGATGTAATGGTATTTGATACCGTTGACAGCTTTCCTCAAGAGCGTCCGGGCATGCTATTAATTGGAAAGGATAGTGAGCGGTTAATCAATGTCGCAATGACTAGGACAAGAGGGAAGTTTGTTCATCTTGCGGACCATCATTTTATCCGAACAAAAGTATACAGAGGGAAAACAATCCGCCAGCTTGTCGACCATCAAATAGCTAGGAACCAAAAGATTTCTCCACATCAGATTGGGACTTGGATTAAGCATCAGCATTCACGGGTTACATGGTTACACGCAAAAAAAATAGAATTTGTAAAGAAAGATATCCTTCAAGCACAAAAATCAATCATGATAGGAATCCCATCAAAGAAGGATCTCCCGATAGAATGGAAAAAAATATGTGACGAAAGAAAATCAACTGTTACTTTCACATTAGTAGCTAGTAATTCAGTATCAGGTGTTCAATATGATCAATTCATAAAAAGGAATGTTCCATTTCCATTTATTATCCTTGATCAGAAATATCTATGGTTAGGAATGCCATATGAACTTGCAGAACATGTAAATCCTCCTTATGTAGCAGTTCGCGTTTTCTCTGAGAAATTGATCGAGTACGTCTTTGATCAATTAATTGATTAGCATTCCTCTGCTATTATACAAAAAAGAATTGGCAAGCTTGACAGCGGTCAAATCTTTTTTTACTATTTAATTAGATAATATGAACATATATGCATATTCGAATATATAATAAAATGTAAGAGGTGAAGTCAATGGACGAATCAAAAAACAGAGAACAACAGGATCAAGATCAACTTGACGAGGAAACATTATTTATCGTTTCGCAAACATTTAAAGCTTTAGGGGATCCTACTAGAATTAGAATTCTCCACTTATTGTCACAAAAAGAACATTCAGTTAATGAAATAGCGGAGAAACTTTCTTTATTGCAATCGACTGTTTCACACCAACTAAGGTTTTTGAAAAACCTAAGGTTGGTCAAATATAGACGTGAAGGGACTACACTATTTTATTCTCCTGATGACAATCATGTGATGAATGTCCTGCAGCAAACCATTCACCATGCGCAACATCATTAATCCCTCATTGGAGTTGAGAGAAATGAATGAATACAAAGTAAAAGGATTAACCTGTGCGAATTGTACAAGAGAACTACAGGAAGAAATTAACAAACTCCCCTCTGGCCAAACAGCTTCATTAAGTTATAATACAGGTCGGCTTAAAGTGGATAGCTCTGTGGACTTAAATAGGGTGAAAAGGATTTTATCTTCAGACGGTGCTTATATTGAAGCAGAGGATCATCAACATGAACATCAGCATCATACTGGTGTAAATTGGATTGTTCTTTTATCCATCTCAGCATTTCTTTATATTACCGGGTTTATCACAGAGTATTTCTTTCATGAATATGTCGCAATCGGCATGTTTCTTGCTGCAACGGCATTAAGTGGCTATCAAACATTTATAAAGGGTCTGAAAAATTTAAGTAAATTAAAATTTAATATTGAAACATTAATGACGATCGCTTTAATTGGTGCATTGGGGATAGGTGAGTGGAAAGAAGGAGCATTAGTTGCGATTCTGTTTGGATTGAATGAGTATTTAGAAGGTTTAGGAATGCAGAAGGCGAGAAAATCTATGGAAAAGCTTCTTGAAATTGCTCCAAAAGAGGCAACAGTTCTAGCCGATGGAAAAGAGCGTATTGTTCCCATTACCTCGTTAGATGTAGACCAAATTGTACTTGTCAGGGCTGGAGAAAAAATCCCTTCTGATGGAATTGTGGTTGAAGGGAAAAGTTCTGTAAACGAAGCTGCGATCACAGGCGAGGCCATGCCTGTCGAAAAAGCAATAAACGAGCCAGTTTATGGAGGCAGCATAAATAATGAAGGAATCTTAAAGATAAAAATCACAAAAGCCTATGAGGATTCTTCACTTGCGAAAATCCTTCATCTTGTTGAGGAAGCACAGGAAACGAAGACACCAACGGAATTATTCATTAATAAATTTGCTAAATATTACACACCACTTATCATGATCATTGCAGCATTTGTCATGCTTATTCCTCCATTATTATTGAATGGTAGTTGGGGTGATTGGTTTTATCAAGGTTTAGCCGTGTTAATAGTTGGTTGTCCTTGTGCATTAGTCTTATCCTCGCCGATCGCAATTGTATCAGGGATTACGAAAAATGCTCGGAATGGAATTCTCATAAAAGGTGGAGTATTCCTAGAACAACTAGGGAAAATTACAACGATTGCTTTTGATAAAACAGGAACATTAACAAAGGGAGAACCATATGTAGAAGATTATATTGCATATGATCCTAATTTCCTGCAAATTGCTGCTTCCATTGAAAAAAACTCTTCACATCCGATAGCGAAAGCGATATTGAAAAAAGCAGAAGGGATATCGTATCTAGAAGTAGAAGAATTAACGACTGTAACAGGAAGCGGAATGGTAGCAATAATAGATGGAGTAACCTATTTTCTTGGTAATGAAGCACATATGCATGAGGCAGACTTTCAACAAGATGTGAAAAAACAAATCGGCTATTATAAAGAAAAAGGCATGACCATCGTTATATTGGCTACAAAAGAAGAGGTACTTGGCATTATGGGGATATCTGATGAGGTTAGAGAGGAAAGCGCTAATGTTATAGAAAATCTTCACGCTGTCGGAGTTCAACATACGGTTATGCTGACCGGTGATCATGAAGCAACTGCAAAAAAAGTTGCAGGCAAAGTAGGGGTAAAAGCTTATTTTGCAGGTTTACTGCCTGATCAAAAGGTAGAAAAAATAAAAGATCTGTCCAAACGTGAAAAAGTTGCGATGGTTGGAGATGGCATAAACGATGCTCCTGCACTTGCTACAGCTGATTTAGGAATTGCTATGGGGAAAGGAACAGACAGTGCCATTGAAACAGCTGATATTGTCTTAATGCAAAATCATCTTGGAAAATTGCCGAACGCGATTAAATCAGCAAAAAAAGTGAACAATATTATTAAACTAAATATTGCATTAGCCTTAGGATTAAAACTAATTGCTTTGCTCCTAACAATTCCAGGACTTTTAACACTTTGGATTGCAATTCTTTCTGATATGGGCGCAACAATTCTAGTCACCCTTATTAGCTTAACCGTTTTATATGATCAAAAATAATATGTAAAAAGGATTGGGTAACCTCTTTTCGTTACCCAATCTTTTTTGCATTTCTACAGGGAAACTCTTGTTTCAGCTGTTTCAAATCCGATTGAAGTTGTTAAGTCAACAACGTCTATAGAAATAATGGCATGATCATATTCAGATATATTTTTGATGCCATGATCTTGTAAAGAAAAATTCAATTCATTCGTTTCATGTGATGTTACTTCATACAATTCAAATGATTGCTTTTCATTTTGATGATCAATTAGCTCCAGGTTTAAGCGGTATGCGATATTCTCTCTTGATGGAACAGAAAAGCGTATTGTTTGGTTATTCCATTTGACTAACTTTGGTGATTCTAGTGTTCTGGATGAATCAATTGGTATTCCTGTTTCCTTTTCAATAAAGGCGTGCAGCTTCTTGTTCTCAAGAACATTAGGAATTTCCTGATTTTCATGCTGTGTACGTAAGTAGAAAATTTCATTCGAATAAATTTCATCTGAATCTAGTTGACTAGTAGCTCCGTATAAGAGAACATAGTCATCTGCAATAATTTCTTGAGGATATATCGCGTGATAACGCTCATCATAATTCCAAAAGGCATCCCATCTCATGTCTGAAACATCAATCCCTCTTATTCTTTGCCACTTAGAGAATGGAAAATGATGAGAAGGGAAATAATAATAGGCAAAATGATGTCCGTACTCATGTGATAACGTTTCGCGATACTCTAGAGGGTTTTCAAATTGATTTCCCTGATATAAAACAATTGTTTTTGTAAGAGAGTGATAACTTCCTTTTGTGTTTGAATTCGAATGTGTCCCACCTAAAATTTTTACTTCATTCAATTCCAATAATTCCCGGCCGTGTTTGTTTAATAATAGCTCTTCATACAACTCTTTCAATTTTTCTTCATCCCAAGAAGATGTGTAACTCTTAAAATAAATTCCTTCAGGGGATAAAAAAGAGGCAAAGGAGCGGCTATCGACATCTGCCGTTTCAAAGCTAACTAAAAGAGGGAATGATAATAGTAATATAATGAAAATTTGTTTAAAACGGTTCATTTATATCACATCCTTCAGCTAATTTTACCATGAATAGTAGATTTGGTAATTGGTATCATTTGCTTGCAAATAAAGAGAATATTGAAAAATAGTAGTGATGAGATTGATAGAATTTGTCGAGAATGAGAGAAAAGATCCTCAAGAAAATTTTTTAAGAATAAATTTTTAAAAAATAGTTTTCAAACAGAGGAATTTCATGTATGATATAAATAATCAGAAAATACTGAATTAAAAGAAAAAAATAAAAGGTGAGGTGCTTTAAATGAATTATTTCAACATTCCGTTAGAAAATCTTCTAGAAACAAATCCTTTTGTTCACTATTTACAGGTAGGGGATCTACAACACACATCAGAAAGTGAAATCATTTTAAAGCATTTACACGACTTACCAAATGATTTTATGGAAATGACCTTATTTGATATAGATGGATGTGGGTGTGTTTATACATTCTCACATATCACGGAACATATAGAAGGAAAAATGGCGATCCAAGCTGCAGTGTTTAAAAAATTATAAAATGAAACTTCCATCAGTGGAGGTATTACTGCCCGTTAATAGTGGGATAAAATGAAAAGGAGTGACTCCTCTATTGTCACTCCTTTTCGTTTATTTCGCTTCCTTGGGATTGTAATTCTTTTATTATTGACGACCTATCAAATTGCTCAATAAGCCTTATAAAAACCTCTGCTGTCATAATAGCATCATTTAATGCATGATGACGTTCGCGTTCAGGGATATCAAACCGTACAACGAGATCATCCAAATAATTGCGCATTCCTTGAAATTTTTCATTCGCAATAAGATGTGAATCTAGGAAACCTACTGAAAAATCGGGAAAATTCCATTGTTTCATATTGGTTTTCAAAAATTCAATATCAAAGGTGGCCGGATGGGCAACAAGGATACTTCCTTTACAATAATCCAGGAATTTAGACATTCCAACCGGAAACGGTTCTGCTTTGTTTAATATTTCTTCAGAAAGACCTGTAAGATCCTGGATTCCTTTTGGGATTCTGCCAATTGGCTTAATGATTGTATAAAAGGCCTCATCATATTGTATTTGAAAGTTCTTTACCTTTATTGCACCGATTGAAATGATTTCATCACCCATATTTGGGAAAAATCCGGTTGTTTCTAGATCAAAGATCGTAAACGTACAAGAAGAAAGGGATTGATTCATCAGTCCATGTTGGCTGTCTAGAAAGGCTTCAATTGATTGACTTGCAATATTATATGAAGGTAATTGGGCCATTTTTTTAATATGGTATTTTAGGTAATAATGATCCCAAAGAAAATACTTTATAACTTTAATATCATCTGGCAAGCTGACTACACCACCCGGTTTCGATTAAAGCTAATTTTTGTTACTTGCTGCATTCGATGGGCAACCTGTAACGCTTCTTTCAGCTTCATTCGGTCCTCTTTTGTTAGTTCATTAATGTGAATCTCGTTTGATACATCATGCTTGTTTTCTAATTCCTTAAGATTTTGTCTAAGTCTAAAATAATGCAAATAATGAAAGGCTGTTTTAGCATTTTCTACATCACGTGGGTGCATAGCTTGTAAGTTTTTTAAAGCATTAAGCCTTTTGATTGTACTTACTTCATTAACCCCATACTTAATTGCATTAATTCGCGTTGAGTATATGATCTGTGTAAGACCTGTTTTTTTGACATTTATTTTTTTGTTTTTTTGTTTCAGATTCATGATTCCAAAAGGGTGAGCGGAAATTTTAAAGCGAAGGGCATCTTTCATTAATAGCTGCTGCAATGTTTTGGAATGTTGAGCTTTTTCATTTAGGAACGCTCTTACTTCATCCGCTAAAGAGAAATCTCCATAGATAGGCCTGAAATCATAGAACATTGTAAAGTTTTGGATTTCCTGTGCATCAAGCTCATTCTTCCAAGTTTGAATATCTGTTTTCCATTGCGATACTGATTTTCTCCATTTTTCCTCTTTCGCCATAATTCCGCCCTTACATTCCGGAAACCCGAGCTTAAAGAGGGAATGATTTAATTTTTTTGTGAATGTAATAAAATATTCTTCAATCCATTTCCGGTTTGGTAAATGCTCATAATTGGCTAAAATCATTCCATTATCTTGATCAGTTCGAAATCCTTGCTCATTTCTTGCTTGACTACCCATAATAATAAAGCAGTAGTTAATAGGAGGTGTGCCATATCCCTGGACCTTCATCTCATTTTCAGTTAGCTTAATCATTTGTCGATGAAGATTATCATTATAGTTTGTTATCATTTCAGAGACTTCATAAGCATAGCTTTCTTTTTCAACAAGCTCTTGTACAAAGGCATGTAAGGTTGTATTCACTATAGGACCTTGCTTAACTAATGAATCTAGTGTTTTTGAATACTTTACATTATAGGTCAGGTCTAAATAGCTGGAATTCTCGAGGTTTAGAAATGATCGGGGTGACAAAACACCGATTACTTTTTGATTATTGAGAACAGGAATATATTCACTATTTTTATTTTTAATAAATGATAAAGCTTCAAATGCAAATGCATCTCCATCAACATATATAGGTGTTGAATTCATCCAATCGCTAACAACATTTGATGCTGGAGATGTTGATGCATATTTAATGATTTCATTGTACGTGATAATGCCCAACATTTTAGCTGAATCCTTGCTAACAATTAATCCAGAACTATTTTTCTCTTTTAGGATTTGTGCTGCATGACTCATCGTAATATGTGGCTGAACAAAGACCGGTTGATCCATAAGTGTTTTTACACGTGTTTTAAGTAGATGAACATTTTCTTCATCATCTTCTTGTGATGCTTTGTTTTTCATTTCATCATATAAAGATTTTGTTCTTTCCCCAATACTTCCCCAAATAACCTTTGAAAACTCATTGTTTCTTGTCATTATTTCAAAGAAATGCCGTTTATTTAACTTGAAAACGGAACAATTCTCAAGTGCTTGAACAGAAAAGTTTAGTTCACCACTTGTAAACATGACCATCAACCCAATGATGTCTCCAGGGTAATAATATCGGAGAGATAATTGTTTTCCATTAGTTTGATGAAGAATATTTTTCGCTAATCCAGATACAAGAAAATAAAGATCAATTTCTTCGGCAGCCTCATCTTCATGAAAAATAAATTCGTTTTTCGAAAAATATGTTTGGGAAGCTTTATCTGTCAATTCCTGAAGTTGGATATCCGTTAATAGTGAAAAAGGGTAGTAATCTTTCAAAAGATGCTTAAGTTCTGACATTGCCAAGTTAGACACCACCTATATAAATCTTGTATACTTTAACGGTAACATACATAAGGGCTTAAATGAAAGCAATGTGAGAGTATTCATACATGACAGTAAAGAAGGGAGCAGATTATGAAAAACAAGTTATTTCTACCAGTCTTCTGTTTCGTCCTCATCCTGTTAGCAGGCTGTGGTACAAAAGAGCAGGAAGGAACAGGGGAAAAGCCACTTCAAAAAGTTGAGGAAAATCCGATCGCAACGATTACGATGGAAAATAATGATGTAATAAAAGTTGAACTTTACCCGAATATTGCCCCAAACACGGTAAATAATTTTATTTCGTTAGCTAATTCCGGATTTTATGATGGACTGATTTTTCATAGAGTTATTCCGGGCTTTATGATACAGGGAGGAGATCCTGAAGGTACCGGGCTTGGTGGACCGGACTATAGTATAAAAGGTGAATTCTCTTCTAATGGCTTTGAAAATGAAGTAAAGCACGAGCGGGGGGTTATTTCTATGGCACGGGCTCAAGATCCGAATTCAGCTGGTTCACAGTTTTTCATTATGGTTGCTGATGCTACTCACCTAGATGGCGATTATGCAGCTTTTGGGAAAGTAACTGAAGGAATGGAAGCAGTTGATAAGATCGTAAGTGTTGAGACAGACGGACAGGACAAGCCAATAGAAGAACAGAAAATAAAAGAAATCACAGTTGAAACATTTGGAATTGAATATCCTGAACCGGAAAAAGTAGAATAATGGTTTAGGAAGTAAGGGTTGCTTTATCATTCGAGCAGTCCTTTTTGGATTTGAATAAACATAAGATTCCGAATAATTCCATTCGTATTGACCCATTCATCTCGTTAAGATAAGTTATAATAGGATAACAATGATCGGGGGCTTTATATGGAATTTATAAAAAAACTCGTTTTTGTTTTAATTGGACTTATCTTAACCTCATTGGGCATTAAAATTTTATCAGACCATCACCTAACATTTGGTGGAACAGCTGGTATATCAACAATTTTCTCATTTCTATCTCCATTCTCGTGGGGAACACTCTTTTTTATTGTGAATCTTCCTTTTTTCTTTATGTCCATTCGGGAGCTTGGAAAATGGTTTACGATTTCAAGCTTATTATCAATAACAGGCATTTCATTGCTTCGTGAATGGTTTGATCAAATAATACCTGTTTTTGAAACCAATATGGTTTTTGCTTCACTTATCTCAGGTCTTCTCATAGGAATTGGTGTGACCTTTGTATTAAACAACGGGTCTTCATTAGGCGGTATCCACATTTTAGGATTGTATATAGATAAAAAATTTGGGATTAATCGAGGGATTGTTTTATTTGTTTGTGACTCTATGATTATCTTATTTGCGCTAGCTTTAGTTGGCTGGGTAAGTGCTATATTCTCTATTATATGTATTTTTATAGCAAGTAATATTATTGGACGATATAAAAAATCGCCTATTAAAGTGATGAATCGCGATCAAGAGAACACGGTAAAAAGCCATGCATAAAGATTGGAAACATTTTAATCTAGTTTTTTTGTCTTTTCTCAACTAATCTAATAGAAAGAGAGTGAGGGAGACATATGAACTATCTTACAGTGAATCAGATTACAGAATCTCAAGCGTCAACTGAAGCAATAAAATATTTAAGAGAATTATGGTACGCGATAGTCGAAGGACATTTTTCGATTTCAAGTAATTTTAATATGTATAAATATCAAATGTTACACTTGCAAGCATGTGCTCCAAAAGATTGGAAACTTGAATGGAATGGTATTCACTTTACCTTGGAAAAAGACTTTCAACATCATGCTAAAGTAACCATCATGTTAAAACCAAATGGTACAGTTCAATATTATTTTTCTTAAAAACCTAGGAGCTTATTCTAGGTTTTTTTGTTGATGATTTTATAATAGTTCTTTGAAAAAAATTAAAGTTGATTGGAGTATAAATCAATTTTTCATAAAAACAAAGAGTGTAAAAGCAGCCTGACATAAAAAAATGAATAATTCGATTTCGTTAGTGGGATTTTAAATTTGGCTTTAAAAAATGACTATGAGGGGGTATTACCTTGCAAAGCCAAATGAATCAAGTAAACATCGGTGCTCATGAAATTATGGAATGTCATGAAGTATTAAGTTGTATGATCAATGGAATTAACCAATTCCAGCTCCTACAGCCGCATTGTCAGGATCAAAATTTGAAAAATATTCTTCAAAACCAGCTTTCATTTATGACAAACGAGTATACGACTTTTGTCAATGCATTACAGCAAAAAGCAAATCAAAGTCAACTTCAGTCTGTCCAAACAACTTTTAAAACAACGCCAATGTACGGTATAAAAATGAATAGTGTACCTGAAGCTCCTAATGCATCCGTTAATCAACTGAATGACCGCGATGTAGCTTCTTTAATGTTAGGCACTCACAAATCCGGGGCTGTAGTAAAAATGCATGCTTCATTAGAACTGACAGATTCCCAATTGAGAGAAATGATGATTCAAAGCGCTAAAAATTGTGCAGACCAAGCGTATGAAACATGGATGTATATGAATCAAAACGGATATTATCAAGTACCAACTTTTGACCAAGCTACAACAAATGCAATGATTAACAGCTACCAACCAAATGCACTTTATAGCAATCAACAACAAACATATTAAAACGGGGGAATAAATACATGCACACACAACAACATGCCATGCAGCAAATTAATGAATGCCGACAAATCGTTCAACAACTTATTCAGCAAACACAGCAAGGTACACAGCTATACAAGCAAATGCTGCAACAGGAACAACAAAATGTACAAATGCTGCAGCAATTAATGCAAAAAGAACAACAAGCTACACAAGTTATTCAACAGAGCCTGCAAGGACATAATCAAGCATTGCAGCAATGTCAGCAAATTTTAAATATTTGCAACCAAATGCAACAGGAAATCTCAGGCGGAGTATACATGGTAAATGAGCAATTACAACCGCACAGCCATGTTCAACAACAAATTCCTAACTATCGTCAATTCCAGCAGCAAAATAGACAATTCATCCAACAGTAATATATATAAGGGTTAGCGAATATTCGTTAGCCCTTTTTACATGGTCATTTTATAATATCCGTCATTTGACGTACAAGTAAAAATCAACTATAATTTATCTTGAAGTCGAGATATTTAAATATAAGATAATAAAAAATGGAAAGGACGTTCTTTATGAGTATTAAACCTTTAAAAGGGATTCATCATGTCTCAGCCATTACTGCAAATGCAAAAGCGAATTATCAATTTTATACAGAAGTGTTAGGACTAAGATTAGTTAAGAAAACAGTAAATCAAGATGATACATCTGTTTACCATTTATTTTATGCAGATGAGCGCGGAAATCCCGGAACAGATTTAACCTTTTTTGAAATACCTCGTGCCGGTCGGACATATCCAGGTACAAATAGTATTTCAGCGACATCCCTTCGTGTTAAAAATGATGAAGCTCTTGATTACTGGAAGAAACGATTTGAGGAGTTAGAAGTGGATCATGATGATATTCAAGTCGAAGCTGGCCGATCTACACTTTCTTTTCGGGATCCTGAGGGTCAACGGCTAATTTTAGTATCAGATGAAACAAATGTTGGAGTTCCAGGAGGTAAACCGTGGGAAAATAGTCCGGTTCCTACTAAAAATGGGATTGTCGGACTTGGACCTGTCGTGCTTACAGTATCCCGTCCTGAACGAACAATTCGAGTATTAACAGATTTAATGGGCTTTAAGGAAAAGGAAGGATATATAAGAAAAGAAGATCAAAAAAAAGTTCGGATTTTTGAAACAGGTGAAGGCGGGACAGGTGCTGAGGTTCATATCCTAGAAGATTCTGAACAAAACCGCGAACGACCTGGAAGAGGAAGTGTCCACCATGTTGCTTTTCGGGTTGAAGATGAGGAAGAGCTGAAAAAATGGATCGAGCTCCTAAAGAATAGTCATTTACCAAACTCAGGATTTGTTGAACGCTATTATTTCCGTTCATTATATTTTAGAGAACCTAATGGAATTCTTTTTGAATTAGCAACAGATGGACCGGGGTTTGAAGGAGATGAAGACTTCGAACATTTAGGCGAAAACCTAGCCTTGCCTCCTTATTTTGAATCGCAACGAAAAGAAATTGAGGCGAAATTAAAGCCATTAGATACAAAAGAATAATAAAAATATGTTAGATAGCAGGAAAAGAAATTAGTAAACAAAGGTTCTCTGAAGTTAAATAAAAAAATAGAAGTTATCCCGTTTTCACATCCAAAATGTTTGTGAGGAAAAGGGATAACTTTTTTATATGCTATTAATTGGCTCTAAGCATTCTTTTACGTCATGAGCAGGGGAGTTAACAAGATCTGAAACTTGATATGATTCCATTAACCCTTCGTCATAAGGAAGGAGTAATGATTTTAAATGATCTACTTGATGAAAACCAGGATCTAGCCAAGTGTCATAGGAATCACGAGGCAATATTACGGGCATTCGATCATGTACATCTTCTGTTATTTTATTAGCTTCTGTTGTCAGGATTGTACAAGTGAACAAAGGATATTCACCTTGCTTCCAGCATTCCCATAAGCCTGCAAAAGCAAAAGGTTTTCGGTCCTTCATAACAAATCGATAAGGCTGTTTTTCTTTCCCGATCTTCTTCCATTCATAAAATCCATCGCTAATAATTAAGCATCTTTTTTTTATGAAAGGTGTTTTAAAACTTACTTTTTTATCAATCGTTTCTGAGCGGGCATTTATCATTTTATAGCCGATCTTAACATCTTTTGACCAAGGAGGAACAAGTCCCCAACGCATAAACGTTCCAATCCGCTTTTGGCCATTTGAACCAATGACAAAAATATTTTGTGACGGAGCGACATTGTATCGATACGAAAGTTCTTCTTGGATCAGTAAATCAAATTGTTCTTCTATAATCGATTGTTCGGTCGCTAATGAAAATCGCCCACACATGGTTATGACCTCCATAATAAGTTTATAGGTATATTTTATCGGATGGTAATCAAAAAAGGAAATAAAACTAAAATCATAACCATGGCATTTACCTATAACGTTAAAGGAAATGATGACATATAGTATATAAACCGGTTCTGGAGGTGATATTATGGGCGGCGCAGGCGGTTATGGATACGGAGCAGGATTTGCTCTTATCGTCGTATTGTTTATTCTTTTAATCATCATTGGAGCTTCTTATGTTGGTTACTAAAAGGTAAGAAAAAGGCGACCCAGGAACTTGAAAAAGAACTTGGATCGTCTTTTTACTTTTTTCTTTAGGATAAAAACTCATAGGTTGAGGAAATTAAATAATAGATCTTAAAAAGGAGATCGGTCAACCTATGATGAAAAATTTTTACTATTTGCTTTTTTTATGGATTATCTTTTTATACTCTCCTGTTTTCTCTAGTACGACAACTGCAATGGAGCTAAAACCAGAAGGTGTAACTCGATTGCAATCTGTTATAACAGAAGATCCATTATTAAAAGGAGCTATTGCAGGTATTAGCATACGGTCAACGACAACTGGTGACATTTTATATTCCTATAATGGAGAGACAAGCTTAACACCAGCATCCAGTTTTAAACTATTTACTGCTACTGCTGCTTTAGCAACGCTAGGACAAAATTATACATATCTAACTGAAGTTAGCACAGATGGAAAATGGAATGAAAAAGGAGTAGTAAAAGGAAACCTTTACTTAAAAGGCAGGGGTGATCCTACTCTAACTGTAAAGGATCTTAATATATTGGCAAAACAATTAAGAAAAAAAGGAATCCGGACAATTGCTGGAGATGTAATTGCTGATGATACTTGGTACGATAAAGTCCGATATTCCATCGACTTACCTTGGAGCGATGAATCGGCTTATTATGGTGCTCAAATATCGGCCTTAACGGTTTCACCTGATAAAGATTATGATGCTGGTACCATGATTGTACAGGTAATCCCAAGCAAAAAAGGGAAAAAGCCAAAGACGACATTAAGTCCTAATACAGATTATATGGTCATTCATAATAAATCAATAACAACTGAACCAGGTAGTAATGAAACATTAAAAATAACACGTGGTCATGGAAAGAACGAATTGGTTATTGAAGGAACAATACCTGAGGATGGTTCAATAACGAAAGAGTGGATTTCTGTATGGGATCCAACTAAATACACAGTTGATCTATTCAAAAAAGAGTTAGAGCGCGAAGGTATACATGTGAAAGGTGATTGTTATATAGGTAAGGCCCCGGATAAAACTTTAGAAATAGTCAGTCATAAATCAGAGCCATTATCTGAAATTCTGATTCCATTTTTAAAGTTAAGTAATAATACAATAGCAGAAATGCTAGTTAAAGAGATGGGAAAGGTCACACAAAATCTCGGTTCTTGGGAAGCAGGACTGGAGACAGAAAAACGTACGTTAACTCAATTAGGAATCAATATCCATAATATGGTTTTTAGGGATGGTTCAGGAATATCACATCTAAATACAACACAGGCAAATACAATTACTCAGTTGTTATACAGAGCCCAATTACAAGACTGGTTTCCTGTGTTTTATAAGGCACTACCTGTCGCAGGAGAAAAGGAAAAATTAATTGGCGGGACTCTTCGCAATAGAATGACAAGTCCTCCACTTAAACATAAGGTAATAGCAAAAACAGGCACTTTAACGAATGTAAGTTCAATATCAGGATATATGCAAACAAAAAGTGGCGAAAACGTCATATTTTCAATTGTTTTAAATCATTTGCAAAATGATGAAGAAGGTAAAATAGTAGAAAATAAAATTCTTTCCATTATGTTAAATGACCTTGAGTAAAAGCAAAATTTTTGAACTAACTAACATTCTTTGAAATAATTGAGGAAAAGAAGGGAGAGATCATTTAATGAGGGTATTTGTTGTTGGAGCAAACGGACAAATTGGACAAAAACTAACGGATCTATTAAATAGTAGTCAGGAACATACCGTTTTGGCAATGGTTAGAAACCAGGATCAAAAAGAGGAATTTAACAAAAAAGGCATTGAAACGATTGTTGCTAATTTAGAGGGAAGTGTTGCTGAATTACAAAATGCAATGAAGGGCAGTGACGCTATTGTTTTCACTGCTGGATCCGGTGGTAGCACAGGAGCAGATAAAACTTTACTAATTGATCTTGACGGAGCAGTAAAAACGATGGAAGCAGCAGAATTGGCCGGTATTGATCGATTCATCATGGTTAGTGCCCTTCAAGCGAATAATCGAGAAAATTGGAATGAAGCAATAAAGCCTTATTATGTGGCAAAGCATTATGCAGATCGAGTGCTTATGCAATCTAATCTAACATACACCATAATCCGTCCAGGCGGGCTATTAAATGAAAATGGAACAGGAAAAGTTTCGGTCGGGGAACATTTAGAAAGAGGTTCGATTCCACGTGAAGATGTTGCAAAAACGATTGTGGAAGCTTTAACTAATGATCATACAAAGAATCGTTCCTTTGATTTAATATCAGGAGACGATCTGATTTCAGAAGCTTTAAATAAGCTTTAAGCATCTCAAATGAGGTGCTTTTTCTTTTGCTTCTAAATCATCAAATGATTGTCTTTCTTAAAAATGGGTAATATAAACATGTAAGCATGGCTCGGATAAATTTATATTGAGGGGGAAGAAGAATGAAACTGACTCCAGAACAACGAATTCAATTACATGGATTTAATAATCTAACAAAATCGTTAAGCTTTAATATGTATGATGTGTGCTATACCAAAACAAGGGAAGAGAGAGAGGCATATATCGAATACATCGATGAGCAGTACAATGCAGAACGTTTGACGAATATTTTAAAAAATGTAACAGAGATTATTGGAGCACATGTGTTAAATATCGCGAAACAAGATTATGTTCCACAAGGAGCTAGTGTAACGATTTTAGTTTCAGAAGGTCCTGTTGTGGAAGTCCCGACAGAGTCATATGATGAATCTCCAGGTCCACTACCAGAAGCGATTGTAATGGGACTGGATAAAAGTCATATTACCGTTCATACATATCCCGAATATCATCCAAATGAAGGGATTAGTACATTCCGAGCAGATATTGATGTTTCGACATGTGGAGAAATATCACCACTTAAGGCATTAAATTATTTAATCCATTCTTTTGATACTGATATCCTCACAATGGATTATAAGGTGAGAGGATTTACAAGAGATATAAATGGGGAAAAACTGTTTATCGATCATGACATAAGTTCGATTCAAAATTATATTCCCGACGATGTTAAAGATGAATTTGATATGATTGATGTAAATATTTATCAAGAAAATATCTTTCATACGAAATGTAAGCTCAAAAAATTCGACTTAAATAATTATTTATTTGGATATACGAAGGATACGCTTAGTGAAGAAGAACAAGTACAAATTACGGCAAGTCTAACAAAAGAAATGGACGAAATCTTTTATGGGAAGAATATCAAATAAAAAGAAAAGGGATTGAAAACTAGCCTTCAATCCCTTTCGCTAATATTTTATTATGCTTTTGCAGCTTGAAGTTGAAGAGAAACTTTGATTTGATCTCCAACAAGAACGCCGCCAGCTTCTAATGGTGCATTCCAAGTTAAGCCATAATCGCTACGCTTAAGCTTTCCTTCTACACCAAAACCTGCTTTTTCATTTCCCCATGGATCAATACCAGTTCCTTCAAATGTAACGGCAAATGTTTCGGATTTTGTTACACCGTGTAATGTTAAATCACCAGTTACGTTGTATTCATTTTCATCTGTTTTTTCAATAGATGTTGATGTAAATGTCATAGTTGGATGGTTTTCTACATCGAAAAAGTCAGCAGAACGTAAGTGGTTGTCACGATCCTCGTTACGTGTATCCACACTTGCTAAGTCAACAGTAAAAGTAATATCAGCAGTTGTTAAATCAGTTGGATCTGCTTCAATTTCAGCATTAAAGCTTTCAAATCCACCTTTAACTGTTGCAAACATCATGTGTTTAACTGAAAAATCAACTCCGCTGTGTGTTGGATCAAGATTCCATTTTGTTTTTGTCATTTTTTTCTCCTCCAATAAAATAACTTAGTTTAAAATATCTCAACTTAAAGATTTCTAACTCCGAGATAAATTATATTACGGAAAAAACGGAAAGTCAATGAAAATGTAAGGGGGGAATCATATATTTCAGTGATAAAAATCACATTATAAAAAAATTCATTGTTTTCTGAACAAAATGTGAAGCCTATTGTATTACTTAGAAAAAGGGAGTATGATAAAAGTGTAGAAAGTTAGTGAAGTACTTCACAAACTTTCGAAAAGAAGCTAGCTAGCTTAAATTTTTAACTAAGTATGTGAAGGATTTCACAAAAATAAGGAGATGTTCATCCATGAATTGGTTAAGAGGACCGAAAATGGCGATTATATGGACAGTTTTAAGGGTTTGGTTAGGGGTACAATGGCTTGAAGCGGGTATTCATAAAGTAACAGATGGATTTGATGCAACAGGGTTTTTATACGGAGCAATCGAAAAAGCAAGTGGCGATCATCCTGCCGTTCAAAGCTGGTATGCTGTATTCCTAGAAGAATTCGCACTACCAAATATACCACTATTTAATTTATTAATACCATGGGGAGAAGTGTTAGTTGGAATTGGGTTAATTTTAGGTGCAGCAACAGTACCTGCACTCTTAGCAGGCGCATTTATGAACTTAAATTTCCTTTTAGCAGGAACAGTAAGCACAAATCCGATCCTTTATACAGCAGCAGTCCTATTATTAATGGCGGGTACAGCAGGCTATTTCTACGGAGCCGACAGATGGATTCTACCAGCTATAAAGCAAGTAATTGAACGCAAAAGACATAATAAAAAAGACAAACATCATCGTGAACATATTCCAGTTCATTAAAATACTAAAACAAAAAGGATAGCTTAGCTATCCTTTTTGTTTTTTTAGGATAATGATTTCGAGAGTAATTTCTCTATTTTCTCGTTTCTATTTTGTTTCTCTTCATCAGTTGAAAGATCATACTTCTTTAGCAAATGAAATACTTCATTTAAATCAGTTTGACTAACATCCGTTAATAAAAATTGAGTACATTTTTCTACTAACTCTTTACCAAGAAATGATGATTGATCCTGTAATTTTTGTTTAACATCTTCATGTGAATGATCGATTTTACAAGTACCCATAATGATCATTTAGCCTCCAATATGCGACATTTCGATTTTCTTTCTTTTGGTTGTTCCTTCACTTCGTTCAATTGAATATTGATCTTTTCTGCCACGCCATATTGCTTTAATATGCTCTGCAAGCTCTTCATCTGTTTTGGGTGATCGAATTTGCTCGCGTAAATCATGACCCTGTGAGGCAAACAAACAAGTATATAAAGAACCACTAGCTGACAAACGCGCTCGATTACACGTAGAGCAAAACGCATCTGAAACAGAAGAAATGACACCAATCTCTGCATCTGAACCAATGTAGCGATAACGGCTTGCTACTTCACCAGTATAGTTTGGATCAATCGGCTCAAGCGGCATGACTCCGTGAATATCATCAATGATTTGTTTTTTAGGATAAACATCCTTTAAATTCCATTGATTTGTATTTCCAACATCCATAAATTCAATAAATCTTAAAATATGTCCTTTTTCACGGAAATACTGAGCCATCGGGATAATTTCGTGGTCATTCATCCCGCGTTTAACAACCATGTTGATCTTTACCTTTAAACCAGCTTCAGCTGCAGCGTCAATCCCGTCAATAACAGATTTAACCGAAACGCCACGGCCGTTTATTTTTCCAAATACATCATCATTGAGAGAATCAAGACTTATTGAAACACGTTGTAATCCTGCAGCTTTTAATTCTTTTGCGTATTTAGGTAAAAAATAACCGTTTGTTGTCATGGCAATATCTTCAACGCCATCTATCTCGTTTATCCGCTCAATAAGGGTAGACAAATCCTTCCGCATCAAAGGTTCTCCACCTGTAATACGAATTTTTTTTACTCCAAGTGATTGGACAAAAACTTTCGTTAACCGTTCGATTTCTTCATAAGAAAGCAATTCATTTTTCTTTAAAAAAGGAAAGTCTGGTCCAAATATTTCTGCTGGCATACAATAGGTACAGCGGAAATTACATTTATCTGTAACCGATATTCGCAGGTCACGGAGGGGGCGATCAAAGTAATCATTTACAGAATGATGTGTCGTCAATACGATTCCTCCCTTACATATATCCTTCAACAATCCGTTCTGGATGGGAATAGACATTAAATGAAGATCCTCTGATAAAGCCTACAGCTGTAATGTTTAAATCATTTGCAAGCTTAATAGCTAGATCAGTTGGAGCAGATTTTGATAGAACAATTCCAACTCCAATTTTTGATGCTTTGATAAGTACCTCAGAAGAAATTCTACCACTAAATACAATTATTTTATCACGTACTGGAATTTCATTCAAAATACTATATCCATATAATTTATCTAACGCATTATGTCTGCCAATATCAGATCGGTTAACAATCATGTTTTCAGGTGTACATAATGCAGCGTTATGTACTCCGCCTGTTTCTTGAAAAACGATACTGCTATCCTGCATCTCTTTCATTAAAGAAATGCACTGTGAGGGAGTCAGTGTTTGTTTACTCATCGAGGTTTTGGATGTTTTTAAATCATTCTGAAAGTAAAACTGTCTGCTTTTACCACAGCAAGATCCAATAAATCTCTTAGAATAATATTGCTGATTTGTTGTGACATCGGCTTGAATCTTGACATAAGCATAACCGGTATCTTCATCTATTGATAATGACTCAATTTCTCGATAAAAACGGATAACACCTTCTGATGCTAAAAATCCAACAACCATTTCCTCAAAATGAGTAGGGGTACAAACCATTGTTGCAAATTCCTCATTGTTAACAAAAATCGTTAAAGGAAATTCAGTAACGATATTGTCGGTTGTATCAAATAATTTTCCACCTGAGTATTTACGGATTTTTTGATTAATGCTCATTTTTATGTCCATTTTCCATCTCACCTAAATTTTAAGATACCTAAAATATAAACATAATATCTAGACATTAACAAGTACGAAAGTTTGTCATATATGATAGCGGAAGTGGTGAAAAGATTAGAATAACTTGGCTTATCGCCAAGTCCTAATGGCGAAAGCCTTAGTTTTTCTTATACTATCATCCGTAAAATCTTATACTTTCTGATAGTGTAAAAAATATTGTTGCAGAATAATAGATTCCATGTTACTATTTCGATACAAAGTTCATGATATTGTAACATTTTGCTCCGAGATAGCGATCCTGTCGTCGGTTCAAATTGTTCCATAATTGAAAGCGATTAACTGTTGGTCCGATAGTAGCGAATCCTGCTTGAAACTAACCGTCAATTACCTTTTAGGTAGGAAAAATGGCTATTTTTCTATCTGTTTAAGGAGATTGGCGGTTTTTGTTTTGCAATTAGAAAGTAAAAAACAAGTGCTGTTGCCATAAGTTGGCAATAAGGCAAGTTTTTTAATGATGTACGTTAAGTTTCAAGGTGTCTTAAAGTACATTCAAGCCATAAAACATCTTGTTTGTAAGAGATATAGATGATGCTTTTTTAAAATGAGGGGATGACTACATGAAAAAGACAAAAAATCGTTGGTTAATTGCTGCATCAGCAGTAGGGATCCATATTTCCATTGGGTCTGTTTATGCATGGAGTAACTTTACAAATCCACTAATGGAGGAGTTTGGCTGGAGTGCTTCACAAGTCCAATTAACATTTAGTATTGCTATTTTATTTCTTGGCTTATCTGCAGCTTTTTTAGGACACTTTGTTGAAAAATATGGTCCAAGAGCAGCTGGTTTACTTGCAGCTGGATTCTTTGGAGCCGGAATCCTCGGAGCCGGTTTAGCCGTTCAATTAGGTTCTTTGCCTTTTCTTTATATTACATACGGAGTTCTTGGAGGAATCGGTCTTGGTGTAGGATATATCGCACCAGTATCAACCCTAGTAAAATGGTTCCCAGATA
The DNA here is from genome assembly GCF_058315175.1 of Metabacillus sp. RB-C-LZQ-3-1. Taxonomy (NCBI): domain Bacteria; kingdom Bacillati; phylum Bacillota; class Bacilli; order Caryophanales; family Bacillaceae; genus Metabacillus; species Metabacillus sp. RB-C-LZQ-3-1. Next base: position 307,410 of record NZ_JBZFLI010000001.1, read on the forward strand.
GAAGGGGATTAGCAACAGGACTTGCGATCATGGGATTTGGATTCGCAGCAGCGATTGCTAGTCCTGTGATGGAAGCACTAATCAATTCAGTTGGAACAGCAAACACATTTTATATTTTAGGGATTTCTTATTTAATTATTATGACATTATCTTCGCTTTATTTAGAGAAGCCAGCTGAAAATTGGGTTCCAAAAGGAATTGAAGCAAAAGGTAAATCAGGAAATTCAAGAATTAAAGAGGATTTATCACAGCTAACTGCTAATGAAGCGGTAAAAACAACGAGATTTTATTATTTATGGATCATGTTGTTTATTAATGTGACGTGTGGAATCGCGATCTTATCTGCTGCTAAGCCTTTAGCGGAAGAAAGTATTGGGCTTACAACTGCAGAAGCAGCAGCGCTTGTCGGTATTTTAGGTATTTTTAATGGTTTAGGTCGTCTGGGTTGGGCATCTATTTCTGATTATATTGGTCGCCCAAATACATATACAACTTTCTTTGTATTGCAAATTGTTTTATTCGCACTATTGCCACATACGACAGAAGCATTTTTGTTCCAGGTTATGTTAGCTATTGTGTATACTTGTTATGGTGGAGGATTTGCTGCTATTCCTGCTTACATTGGAGATATCTTTGGAACAAAGCAATTAGGTGCCATTCACGGATATATCCTAACTGCATGGGCTGCAGCTGGATTAGCTGGTCCAATGTTTGCTGCTTGGATGAAGGATACAACAGGAAGCTATGGAACAAGCTTAACCTTTTTCTCAGGTTTGTTCGTAGTTGCCTTAATTGTATCTATTGTAATCCGTAAAGATATTAACAGACTTCGCAAGCAACAAGCAACGAGTTCCAAAAACTCCATTGCAGGATAATAATACTTCCACAAAGCATAAAGGTATGGTAAAATACCACATGCTAAAACCTCTAGTGGGTAGGAGGATATTATGAACAAGTACGAAGCAGAATTTAGTAATATCGTGCGCTCTTTCCGCAAAAAGCATATGGGAAAAGGCCCAAGTAAAATTACAACAACATTTTGTAAAAATTGGGCAATATGTGAAATGGAAGGCAATTTATCACCTGTTGAAAGATTTATTGCCAGTGCGGATGAAGGAAAGCAAGCGTTACGATCTGCAAGAACTGAAATGGTTAAACAAATGTACAAGAAAAACCCTCCTATAGAGATGGAAGAGTTTTTAGGTTGTAAATTTGTTGATTTATTTGTAGATATCGATATTGACAGAGACTTCGGAATGTCCATCTTTGTCTTTGATGAAGATTTACAGCAAAAGTTTAATAAATAATGGAAATGTCGAATGCCTTAAGAAAAGTTTTTTCAATCAAGGTCTCCATTCAAACCTTTTTAACTAAAAATTGTTTAGTAATTAGTTCGTCTAAACATTCAGGTTACGTATTAAAATAAAGATAACTGGTATGGCACTTAGTAGCGACCCTGCAAAAGACTAACCACCGTTTTACTCTGCACCTTTCATTGTAAGAGTCTACGGTGGTTTTTTCTATATCGAATCATTTATCCGATTTTTCACTTGCATTTTTGTCTATTAACAAAGATTTTTTGTTTAATAGATTCCTTGTACATTAATTATTTGGGTTGAAAGGTGGAGGGATAGGAGTGGTCCCAAAGACGCTCGTGCCTAGGAAGCTCAGCGCCCTCCTAGGAAAACGATGTTCCAGATCAATTCTTTCAATACTAATTACATAGCAACAAAGTTTTTGGAAAACAACCTACTATATGAATTTTAAAGATTAGGAGTGATTCAAATGGGAGAGACAAAACATCAAGGACCTATAAAGGCAACAAAAACACCACAGCCTAAGCACTGGGTTAGTCCAATTCCGTTTGGTCTAGGGAAAGTCAAGCCCCACCATTTTAGAGATACAATGAAAGTAGCATGGGATAATAAGGATAATATAGGATATGCCACACGCATCTTGACACAAGGTGTTTGTGATGGATGTGCCTTAGGTGTTTCTGGTTTACAAGACCAAACATTAAAAGGGCCGCATATGTGTACAACAAGAATGAATGTTCTAAGACTGAACACAATGCCTGCTTTAAATGAAGAAATTGTTCATGCCGACATTGATGAATTACGAAAATATAGCAGTACTGAATTAAGGAAATTAGGTCGTATTCCATATCCGCTTATTCGCCGCAAAGGGGAGAGAAAGTTTTCACGTATTACATGGGATGAGGCCATGGATATCATTGCGAATAAAATGAAGCAATTGGATCCAAAGCAGTATGCATTTTATTTAACATCAAGAGGTATTACGAATGAGTCATATTATGTTGCTGGTAAAGTTGCTCGATTTTTAGGGACAAATAATATCGATAATGCATCACGTATTTGTCACTCGCCTAGTAAAACAGCCCTAAAGCGTTCAATTGGTGTAGGTGCTTCAACTGCCAACTACCAGGACTGGTTTGGCACTGATGTCTTAATGTTTTGGGGAAGTGTGGCTTCAAATGCTTCACCAGTCTCCACAAAATATATGCTTGAAGCGAAAAAAAGAGGAACAAAAATTATCGTTGTTAATCCATATAGTGAACCTGCGATGGATAAATATTGGATCCCATCAAATATGGAATCAGCTCTTTTTGGAACCAAATTAGCTGATGATTTCTACCAGGTTAATATTGGAGGAGACATTGCCTTCATGCATGGAATTATGAAGCATTGGTTTGAGATGGAAGAAAAACAATACGGATCTGCTATCAATCATGAATTTGTTCAACAGCATGTCAATGGATATGAGGAATTAAAAGCTCATGTTATTCAACAATCATGGGATGAAATCATAAAGTCATCAGGGATTTCAAAAGAAAGAATCATTGAATTAGCAGAGCTTTTAGCAAAAAGTAAAAATGCTGTATTTGCCTGGGCTTTAGGGTTAACCATGCATTCCTTTGCAACAGATAATATTTCACAAGTGGCAAATCTTGCCCTATTACGTGGCTACCTAGGCCGCAAAAATAATGGACTCATGCCATTCCGTGGTCACTCTTCGGTTCAAGGTTCAGGAGAAATGGGGGCAGACCCATTCGTCCTGCCAGGAAGCGGGTTTGATGAAGAAAATATAAAACGAATCGAACAGATTTGGGGATTTGAATTACCTAAATGGCAAGGCGATATCGTTGGCGTTACGTTAGAAAACATTGTTCTACCAGAAGATCATGAGCGAAAAATAAAGCTTTATTACTTATCAGGAGGTAATTTCCTAGAAACGATGCCAGATCCTGAGTTTGTTGAAAAAGCTTTATCCGAATTAGAAATACGAGTGCATCAAGATATTATTTTGAATACATCTACACTTGTTGATGCAAAAGAGGCAGTGATTGTTCTTCCAGCAAAAACGCGCTATGAACAAGAAGGCGGCGGTACATCCACTTCAACAGAACGAATGGTGTATTATTCACCTCAAATTGAAGGGAATAAAAATGAGATAAAAGAGGCTCGTGCAGAATGGAAGATTTATATTGATCTTGCCAAACGTGTTAAACCTGAAACCGCGCATTTTGTAGACTTTAAATCAGGACAGGAAATTCGTGATGAAATCGCCATTGCAAACCGCGACTATGATGGAATTCAACACTTGAAAAAACAAGGAGATGTTTTCCAATGGGGAGGAGCTTGGCTGTGTGAAGGGGGAGTATGTCCAACACCGGATGGCAGAGGCAACCTTATTACTGTAGAAATTCCTGATTTAGGAAAGAAAGAAGGACAATTTGTCGTTACTTCTCGCCGTGGTAAGCAATTTAACTCAATGGTTTATAAAGAAACAGATCCATTCAACGGTGCAGATCGTTATGATGTGTTAATGAATGCAGAAGATGCTAAACAATTAAGTATTGCAGAAGGAGAAGGCATTGTTGTCTACAATGGCTTTGGTGTCTTCCAAGGAAGAGCAAAATTTGTTGATATTGCAAGAGGTAACCTTGAAGTGCATTTCCCGGAAGGTAACTTTTTATTACCTAGAGGGAGATATGAAAAATTCGCTGGGATTCCAGATTATAATATTACAGTAACAGTGGAAAAAGCAGATCGATTCAATGCACGTAAAGATGTTCAATATTTAGAAAAACGTGTTGAGGATTTAGAGGTGAATGCACCGGTATAAGACACTTAGTAGGCAGAACATTCATTGTTCTGCCTATTTTGATGATTCTTGATCATCCCCAAGAATAGATAGTTGAAGGGCAATTAACTTCTTTTGGATAAGTAGTAAGTTTTGCCTCATTTTCACTTTAAGAAGTTGATCTTCAACCCCCATGGTCTTTAACTTATCTAATTCTTGAAGAACAGATATAAATAAATGTGTCACTTCATTATGTTTGATAATAAGGTTCATTTTATCGAGATTTTTTTGGCTATTCATAGGCTCTCCTTTAGACTAAAGTTTAAAGAATTTTTGTTACACAAAAGTATACATTCCTCAAATACGCCATTTTCAGTAAAAGTTGTCATCATCACACTGTGGGACTTCTGTCTTTAGTAGCCTCTAATCATAATATTTCTACATTTGGATAAAATATCCTTTTTTATTCTCGTAATCAACTAAGCTTTCATAAACCTAATTTTGGTTCATTTTTATCATTTCTTTAAGATATGAAAGTAAGAAAAAGTACAAGCTTCAAGGTGGTTGTACAAGAGTAAGTTTTCTAATCGATATATGATATGGGGGATAAGTCTGAAAGAGATGGTAGGGATTACCTAAAATGAGGAAATAAAGGAGATGCCAGAAAGCATACTTACATTACTGTCTTCTGGGGAAACTCAAATGGACAACTGTGAAGGATGTAAATATAGGAATTGACACATATCATTAACTGAGAAAGTTGATTTGCATGCACTAATGAAAAATACTGATCAAGCCTTATACCTTGCGAAATCAAAAGGAAAGAACAGATTTCAATTTTTTAAGACAATTTGACACTTTATCATATGCAGTCCGTTCAGTTTCGTTTTACTTTAAAGGAATTTTTAAAAACGTTGCTGAACGGGCATATTTCTACTTTAGTTATTCTTCATCATTAATTTCACCATCACCAATTTCATCTTCTCCTGGTGCATCATCACATGCAACGACAGATGTGGCAAGGAAAGCTGCTAGTAAAAGAACTAGAAACTTTTTCATTAGATAAGTCACCTCTTTCTTGAAAAACTTTCATTTATTTTTCCCAAAGACAGTTTTGATTATGTACTTTAAAATAAGTTTTACTTTTTTTGTATGATCCGCAAGGTTAAAAAATATGATGAGCATATAAGGAAAACAAAGCTTTCATTACTAATTCTTGTCAACAAGCTAAGTTTTACTAATTTTTAAAAAAGGAGAGAGAAATGCTCATTTTTATTGGTTTTGCCATTTTATTTTTAATTCTGTTATTTATTCTTGGTAAATCTTTTAATAAAAAGAAAATGATTCAAAGCTACTCTGTTCAGAATTTTATGCAAGTAGAAAATAAGGATGAAGAAGATAGTAAGAAGGAATCTATCATTGAAAAGGTGAATGATTTTTTTGACGAGCATAAGGACGAATCGCATAGTGAGAGTGATGGAGATGATGTTGGAGATGAGTAAAACATGTTTTATGATGTGAATGCTTACATTTTTTCATATCCATTTATGGACGATCATGATAAAATAAAGAAGTTCTTATACATATGGGAGGATACGAATGGACGCTATTGCCAAAAGATACATAGAATTATATCTTTATTTTTCTGAAGAATTAGGCCGGTTTTTAACCGATTCTGAGCAGGAATTTTTAAAATGGCTTGTATCAAGTGAATAAGATCCATGGTGAAAGGGTTAACAATTCCAAGGTGTTAGCCTTTTTATTTTTAAAGTATTCATTATCGTTCATTTATCTAAAATATGAAACTTTTTATGAATCGTATACGTATAGCATGTTATAAACATATCCAATTTAAGAGGAGAGAATTAATTGAAAAAGATTACGATGATTATTGCCATTATTACATTAATGCTAAGTTCGGCTTGTTCTTTAGTAGATGAGGTAAGTCGTTCTGTTGATTATGTGGATGAAACAAAGAGTTATTTAACCTCAGTAAGTGATTTTGCCGAACAAGCACCGGAGTTAATACAGGCGGCAGCGACAGACGAGGCTGCAAGAGAAGATCTTGAAAATCAACTTACTTCCTTACGGGGACAAATTGAAGAGTTTAACAATTTAGAAGCTCCAACAGTCGCCGAAGATTTACACCAAGATATCGTGACCCAAAATGAAGCAGCTTTAGAAAAGATTGATCAGGTTTACCAGGATGGAGAGGTTGTGGTTGAGGAGCTGCAAAACTCTGAAATCATCCAAACCTTACAAGACCTAAGCTCTCTTATGAATGCAGTAGAAAAGTTAGAATTATAGATATAAAACATAGGAGCTAGGCCAGTTTCTACATGAATGAATGTAGAGGGTTTAGCTCCTTATCCTATTCACTAAACTTTTCTTTTTTTTATATTTAGTATAAGATATATTTATGTGATACTATGACCAAGTCATAATTTAATATATTTTCTCATCACCTATTAAACAATTTCATATAATTAGAGAATTATTTTTCACAAGAGGAGAGACTTTTCATGAGAAAGAGAGTTGTTATAACAGGTATTGGGGCAGTTACACCTTTAGGTAATGATGTTCAAACCACCTGGGAGAATGCTAAAAAAGGTGTTTCAGGAATCGCAGAAATGACGCGAGTTAATACAGAACCTTTTAATGTGAAAGTAGCAGGTGAAGTAAAGGACTTTTCTCCACAGGACTATATTGATCACAAAGAAGTTCGCAGAATGGCTAGATTTACGCATCTTGCGATAGCTGCTAGTAAAATGGCGATCAAAGATGCTGGGGTCGAAATTGGGAAAGATGTTTCTCCAGAAAGAGTAGGGGTATGGATTGGTTCAGGAATCGGTGGACTTGATGAATTTGAAGAACAGCATAAACGATATTTGAGTAAGGGACCAAAACGGGTAAGCCCATTTATTATTCCTATGTTTATTCCTGATATGGCTTCAGGAAGAGTGTCGATTGAGCTAGGTGCCAAAGGTATTAACAACTGCTCAGTTACGGCGTGTGCTTCAGGAGCAAACTCTATTGGTGATGCCTTTCGAGTGATTCAAAATGGCGGGGCTGATATGATGGTGACTGGAGGTTCTGAAGCGTCGATCACAGAAATGACGATAGCGGGATTTTCAAACATGACAGCATTATCAACAAATCATGATCCAGCAAGTGCAAGTCGTCCTTTTGATCAAAATCGAGATGGCTTTGTCATCGGGGAGGGATCTGGCATCTTGATCCTTGAGGAGCTTGAACATGCTTTAGCACGTGGTGCAAACATTTACGCTGAGCTAGTAGGGTATGGAGCAACAGGTGATGCCTATCATATTACGACTCCAGCTCCAGAAGGAGAAGGCGGTCAAAGAGCGATGAAGCAGGCATTAGAAGATGCGAATATCTCACCTGATCAGGTCGATTATATTAATGCACATGGTACTAGTACGTATTACAATGATTTGTATGAAACAAAAGCGATAAAGACTGTTTTTGGAGAACATGCTTATCGTCTTTCTGTTAGTTCCACAAAATCGATGACAGGACATTTATTAGGGGCCGCAGGCGCAGTTGAAGCCATCTTCTCTGTATTAACAATGAAAGATGGAATCATTCCGCCAACGATAAACTATGTAACTCCTGATCCTGAACTAGATTTAGATTATGTTCCAAATCAAGCAAAAGAGGCAAGAGTTAATGTCGTATTGTCGAACTCATTAGGGTTTGGTGGTCATAATGCAACATTATTATTTAAAAAATACGAGTAAAACATGTTATCCTAGCACGCCAAACAATTAATATGGCGTGCTTTTTTAATTTTAATTAGTGATTACTTTTCATTAGGATAATCACAATATTCAATGATTGTCCCTTCAGTATCTGCTGGATTTAAATAGATTAATCTTCTTCCATGCTTATTCGTTCGTAAACTATTTTCTAGAATACGGATCCCTTGTTCTTTAAGATCTTGTATCGCTTTGTCCAAGTCATTTACTTTATAAGCAATGTGGTGGACACCTTTCCCTTTTTGTTTAATAAATCTTGCAATAGGAGAGGTTGAATTATTGGTAGGTGCCAATAATTCGATTCTATTACCATTTACATCTATGATGGCAATTTCACTTTCTACTCCAACCACTTCACTTTTGTAGCGATCAATGAGTTCTCCGCATAATATATTCAGGTGGAAATCAATACTTCTTTCTAAATCACGAACAGCGATACCAATATGATCTAATTCCTTTTTCATGAACCTACTCCTTACTTTTTCCTTTTTCTCATTTCTTCTGTTACGACAAAAGCAAGTTCTTCATTACCGTATAACGATAGAACATTCAGAAGAGTTTGGTCAGGAATATGTTCTGATTCTTCCTTTGGTACAGTTAAATCGATCGTTTGCTTTAAAGCATAATTAGCAGGTTGATCAGGGTATGCTAGCAAATATACTTCAGTTGGATCAAGGTCACGATTCACACACCATTGAGCAAAAATAAGAATCATCATTTGCTCATCTTTTTGATAGTTTTCAATAATTTTTTGTTCTACTTCTTTAGAATTCAATTAAAAAATCTCCTTTGTTAGATATACAAACATTATAACGAATTACTTTTTGTTTTCCTACTTTGGGAATCTTTTTAAAATAGGCATTCACCCTTGTAAGATAATCTACATAGAGTAAGGTAAAGGTGTTGAAAGGGTGATTAGATGACAGGTATAGTTCGTCATTATTATGCAGGTGGAAATACAGCGAAGGGTTTTTATAGTTTATATGATTCTGTATTAGAAGGATTAGAGCAATTATATATTTTAAAAGGCGGTCCAGGAACAGGCAAGTCTTCTTTGATGAAGAAAATAGGTCGACTTATGGAAGGAAAAGAACTGGATGTAGAGTATTTGCATTGTGCTTCAGATAACAATTCGATTGATGGAATCATCCTGCCGAATTTGAAAATTGGAATTGTTGATGGAACTGCACCACATGTCATTGAGCCTAAAGCGCCAGGTGTGATTGAAGAATATGTAAACCTTGGTGTTGCGTGGGATTCAAGGATACTTGTAGAGAATAAAGGAGAAATCCTAGCTCTTAATCAAAAGATCTCTGAGAAATTTAACCAAGCATATGAGACATTTGCCGCTTCATTACGAGCTCATGATGATATTGAAGAGATCTATATTTCCAATATGGATTTTTCAAAAGCGAATCAATTAACAGAGGATATCATTTCGTGTTTTTATGGAGAACGGTCACTTGAAAAGGAATCAAAAGTTCAGCATCGCTTTTTAGGCGCAGCTACGCCAAATGGAGCTGTTGACTTTATACAAAATCTTACAGAAGATATCGAAAAACGCTATTTTATTAAAGGAAGAGCTGGTTCTGGAAAATCAACGATGTTGAAAAAAATAGTGGCAGCTGGCGAAAAACGCGGTTTTGATGTTGAAGTCTATCATTGTGGATTTGATCCTAATAGTCTTGACATGGTTATACTCCGTGAATTAGGTATAGCTATTTTTGACAGCACGGCCCCACATGAATATTTTCCTGATCGTGAATCAGATGAAATGATAGATATGTATGAAACATGTATAACACCTGGTACTGACGAAAAATATGCTGAGGATATTGCAAGAACAACGAAAGCATACAAAGATAAAATGAAAGAAGCAATTTCTTATTTAGCTGAAGCCAAACGTCTACGAGATCAATTGGAATCGTATTATATTCAGGCTATGGACTTTAATAAAATTGATCAGATAACAAGGGAAATCATAACTAAAATAGAATTATTTATTTCAAATAGATAGGCTAAATAGGGGCAGACTGAAGTGACTGTCCCTATTTAATATTGAAAAACCGCTGATACATTTGCTTCGATATCAATTTTGTTGCTTTGAATAGGTGGAGCTGCTTGGGATATAGATTCTGATGCAAGGGCTAAGGAAAATGGTCGAGGTGGGGGAGTACCTGAAATTTCAGTAACTTTAACCGGAATATTGTTAATGTTTACCCCAATTTGCTCTCCAAGCATTATTGCTTTTTCAGTTGCATTTTTCATTGCTTGTTGCAAAGCTTCTTGGTATATGACTTCTCGATTTGAAACATCGAAGCGGATGTTTTCAGCAATGTTTGCTCCTGCAGCAACTACAGCTTCATACACCGATCCAAGATTATTTAGGTTTCTTACTGTGATCTCAAGAGTATGTTGTACTCTATACCCCGTCAGGACAGAGGTTCCTTCCGTAAATTCATAGACTGGCTGGATTGTATAAGAAATGGTTTGAATATCATTCGTTGAAATGTCTATTTTGTTTAATGCTGAAAGGACATTGTTTGAGATTTGAGCATTTTGCGTTTGGGCAGTATCAACTTCTTTTGATTCCGTGACAATGCCAATTTGAATGATAGCTATGTCTGGGGCAACACTTATTTTTCCGCTCCCTTCAACAGACAGCCGGCCGCGTTCTGGTGATGTCACTCTTGTCATTGGGAGAGGGGACCTGAAATAAGGGATCGTATAATAGGACATGTTTATCACCCTTTCGATTAAATGCCTTTACATATGAAACAAACAAAGAAATCCGATCATTATTTCATGAATTACTTGCATGAACTTACCTATAAATGGCAAGATAATAAAGTAATCGTATTATATGTACGTGTGAAAGGAGTATTTATTCATGGATAAAATTGAAGTAGGAGAAATATTTTCAATTACAGATGAAAACAATGAAGAACATGAGGTCGAGGTGCTTGCTGCAGTAACAATAGAGGGGACAGACTATGTCGCAGTAGGTTTTGTTGATGATATCCGTGATGAAACCGATGAAGATATTGATGTATTTTTTATGAAGCTCGATGAAGAGGGAGATTTATCCCCAATTGAAAGTGATGAAGAGTTTGAAAAAGTCTCATCCGTTTTCGATGATATTTTAGATGAAGATGAATAATCACACGGAATAGGGAGAAGGGAATCTCTCTATTCCAATTATTTTTTCACCATTAATCGTATAATTTCATTATCGATGACTGTATAGCCAAGTCGATCAAGATGTTTTCGAATTCCGCTACGTTCCCATGTAATTAAAAGAGAATGCTTCAATGCATGTTTTGGATAAAAAATCCCAATCCTCGTTAACTCATCAAATGAAACTCCTTTTTGTACATATTTTGCAATCATTTCATCACGCTGATCAATGATTGCAAGATATCTCGTCATCGCTTTATGAAACTCCTCTTTATTGAAAATACCTTTTTGATGTCCGGTAATATAGTATTTTGCATCAAGAGAAAGAAGTCGATTTGCTGATGAAATAAACTCTTCAATACACCCATCTGTTCCATTATACCAAGGCCCAAACGATGTCATATCATAATCACCTGTGAATACAATCCCTAAATCAGGAAAATAAGGACAGCTAAACCCTTTTGTATGTCCAGGGGTATGTAAAAAATAAACATGAACATCTCCAAATGAATATTCTTTTTCATAATCATAAAATCCATTAATCTCAGAGAGACTTTTTATCCAATGTTCTGGGATCTCCTTTTGCCATTTCTTTACACCTTCAGGACCCCATTCTTGAAAAATCCCATTTGCTTTTGATACACCATCGATTGTTAATGGCATTTGGTATTCAATTCGATTGATCCATTTTTCAGTACCTGAAAAGAGAACATTATGACATGTGTGATCAGGATGATAATGTGTATTGATAACTAAATCAACACCTGATTGTTCTTTAAGATCTTTTAAAAGGGTTATATCCGCACCTGTATCAATTAACACTTTTTCACTAGTGCTATCAATATATAGGCTTCTTGAATAAGGAACCTTACTTTTATTAGGACCTTCAATTAATTTTATCTGACCAATTTGTTGCATGACATCACCTCAAGATATGAATGAATACTCATTCATAATATCATACTCAGAATAAAATGAAAACCTACATGACTAGACTGAGCTACACTTGTCGGGAAATCCGAATTGAATAGTTAAGTGGCAATATAAAATACAAATCGAAATAAATTGCGTTTCCAGTACTTAGTGAATATAAGAGTGCAGCGATCACAGCACCTGAACTGGTCAGCCTCATGGTGTTCTATTACATTTTGAATCTTGTTATAAATCAATCCTTTTTATTGAATAAAAATTAGGGAAAAGTATGTTGGATTTTTCTAATAGGGGAGGTAATCTCTCATACCAATTTGACCGGTTTATTTTGTCTGTCTTCATTTATTCAGGCTTGCCAATTGGCGGTTTTGCTTTAATATTCCTATATTTTGTTTCTAAATCTAGGAATTAAGTAAGGGGTTTCAGGTCTTTCACTTACATGTAAACAGTATAATAGTATGAAAATTCATAATAGTAATGCTGAATATGCTTGGTCATGGTACAATTGAGATGACATATATTCCATATTTATCCTTATAGTATTCAACGGAGATAATCTCTCACTACGAAAACTAGCCTTACCAGTCAACCTGTCACTGTGTAGGGCTATTTGTGTAAAAAGGAGGTGATAATCGTGTTGGAGTGGTTAGAGCTTCTTGTCAAATTGTTAGTTGCTGCTGCCACACTTTTTTCTTCCATCACGCTAGGATTAAAAAATTTAGATGAATTAAGAAGAAAATCAAAAAAGAAAAGACGCTTTCCATAAGGAAAACGTCAAGAAAAAAGGTTCTTACGAATAAATTATAATACAAATCATAACAAAAGGTGCGAAAAAAATTAAAAATATTGCAAATTTTTTGTTGGATGCTAAAGGAAATATGGAATTATGTCACCTGAAAATAAAGGAGGAATCATTAATGAGTAAAGTAGGTTTAATTCCTTTTACCATTCAATCTGTATTAAAAGATACAAAAATTATTCCACCTGGTATTGAATTAATTAGTGCACCTATTGCTTGGGAGCATGGTTATTCCGGTAATGGAAGTGTAATTGCTGTTCTTGATACAGGGTGTGATTCCAATCATTTCGAGCTTAAAAACCAAATTATAGATGGGTATAATTTTACAACAGATGATCAAGGAGATCCAAAAAATATAATGGATTATAATGGGCATGGCACCCATGTGTGTGGAACAATTTGTGCGGAAGAAAATGATAAAGGTGTGATCGGCGTTGCGCCAAAAGCAAAGCTACTTGTTTTGAAGGTGCTCTCAGGCCAAGGCTATGGAGAAACAAAATGGGTGACCGATGGTATTCGTTATGCAGCAAATTGGCGAGGACCGGATGGTGAGCGCGTAAGAGTTATCTCAATGTCATTAGGAGGCAGAGAGAATAGTCCAGAGCTTCATAAGGCAATTCAAGAAGCAATTAGCCAGGAAATTCTTGTCGTCTGTGCTGCAGGTAATGAAGGGGATGGGAATGATGAGACAGATGAGTTTGCATACCCGGGAGCATATCCAGAAGTAGTACAAGTAGGATCAGTCAATTTACAAAAGGAGATTTCAGAATTTAGCAATTCAAATAATGCCATTGATCTTGTAGCCCCAGGTGAAGAAATATTATCAACATATCTTAATAACGAATTTGCCGTCTTATCAGGGACATCGATGGCAACCCCACATGTTTCAGGAGCCGCTGCTCTTATTATTGAGCAATGTGAAAAAGAATTCGACCGTCCACTAACTGAGGCTGAAATTTACGCTCAACTTATTAAAAGAACAATTTCGCTGAATTACAGCCGACGCTATCAAGGAAATGGGGTGTTAAATTTAGATTCAGACTTCGTTTCAAAAACAGAACCTCTGCAAACAACGGCCACTAATTAGGAAATCCGTAATTGTGAAAACCCCATCAAGATAGATTTATCTCAGCTCAGTTTTTCTGTACCACGACGAGGAGCATAAGGATTGGAAAGCCTCACCAACTTAATATTCAAAAAAAGGAATGTTCATTTCATTATGGACATTCCTTTTTATAAGGAGAAGGAAGTATAAAATTTTGTACGTAGTTATTGTATCTAGCTCTAGTGGCTTTTTTTTATGACATACAAAATCTTAGATTATTCTAGCCAAATAAGATATGATAAATATTTATAAGAAAAAATGAACGAAGGAGTTAGTTAAATCCTATGAAACTCGTATCATGGAATGTAAATGGAATTAGAGCTTGTGTGAAAAAAGGATTTTTAGAATATTTTCATGAAGTTGATGCAGATATATTTTGTATCCAGGAAACAAAAATGCAGGAAGGACAATTAACTTTAGAGCTTGAGGGCTATCATCAATTTTGGAATTATGCCCTTCGAAAAGGGTACTCAGGGACAGCTGTTTTTTCTAAGAAAAAGCCTTTAAGTGTTTCATATGGCGTCGGGGAAAACGAGGAAGAACCTGAAGGTAGAATCATAACTTTAGAATTTGATGGCTTCTACTTAATTACGATGTATACACCAAATTCAAAACGCGACCTCTCAAGACTCGGGGAAAGACTAGAATGGGAAGAAGATGTTCGTGACTATATTTCAAAGCTGGATCAAGTGAAGCCTGTTATCTTATGTGGTGATCTAAACGTTGCACATCAAGAAATTGATTTGAAAAATCCTAAATCTAATAAAGGAAATTCCGGGTTTACTGATGAAGAACGGGAGAAAATGTCGCTTCTTTTAAATGAAGGTTTCGTTGATAGTTTCAGATATTTATATCCAGAGAAGAAAGATGTGTATTCTTGGTGGTCATACATGAGCAAGGTCAGGGAAAGGAATATTGGCTGGAGAATTGACTATTTTATTGTATCCAACAAGCTGCAAGATCGTCTGGTCGATTCACAAGTACACTGTGACATTTTAGGAAGTGATCACTGTCCTGTTTGCCTGGAGGTCGATCTGTAAAACATAAGATAATTGGATATACTATAATTATAGAGGATTGTGTGAATGGAGGACAAGTATTGTTAAAGGATCGTGTACAAAAGTTATTAGATCAATTTGGATCAGATTTTGAATTATTTGAGGAAGAAAAAGAATATTTAGAAACGAATCAATTAGTTCCTAACAATCAACAGTATGTAGGTGTAAAAGTAGATGAGCCAACTTCCAGATTTCTTGATGCTTACATTGAGAGGAGCCTTAAAGAAACTGATGAGCTCATTAGCACGGAGTCGGGAAGTTTTTTAGAAAAGCCATTAAGCTACCTTAAGGATAACATGGCCGAATTTATCTATATTGAATCAGAATGGTTTGATATTATTGGAATAGATGCTATTTCTTTGGAAGTAGATGATGTATTTGGCACTTATGAGGCGATGTTTGGTCTTAAGCTTAAGAAAAATGAAGAAAAAAAGATTAGAGTACATGTAGAAGAAATGCTGATAGGGGAATCACCAAAGTATAATTTAATGTTTAACCAACAAGATGGCTTATGGGATATGAATCTTACATTAGATCATATCAAAGGATTTGTGGAAAAAATGACAATCGGTGAGGTACTCCGGTTTATTTATAAGTTCTTATTTCAATTGGTTGAACAGACAGAAAAAAGATAATCTTTATGAAAACGGAAATGTGCTTAAAAAAGTCATTTCCGTTTTGTATTTTTTAACCAATTTATTCACTTAGGTAAGAACAGCAATAATCAACAACTGTACGTGCTTTTACCTGAAATGTTTCATTTGCTGGAACATAAAAGACACCTTGTCCATCAATTGTTTTCCAATCTTCGCCTGCTAATTTATACTCTAATTGACCAGAGACTATATCCATTTCCTCTTTCACATTCGTAGAAAATTCATATTCGCCAGGTTGCATAACTCCTAGTGTTTTCTTCGTTCCATCAGCAAATAAAATCGTTCTACTAGATACATTTCCCTCAAAATAGAGATTTGCTTTCTTTTCAATTGTAATATTCTCAAATTTAGCCATTAACCTACATCCTCTCAAAGTATTCTAGTTCAATTTATCACAAAATTTAGAATAGTGGTATAAAAATGTATGTTACGAAAAATGGTAACGTAATAGTTTGATTAAGTGATAGATGTTAGGTAAAATGAACAGTATTGTGGATTTTTAAAGAATGTATGTTAGGAGAAGTTGAATTTGGATAGCTTTAATATGCAATTTTTATATTGTGTTTTTATTATTTCACTAGGTTATATATTAAAAAGAGGAAATATAATAAAAGAGAAAGATGGAGAAGGCTTATCAAGAATTATCTTTAACCTCACTCTACCTTCATTAATCATCATTACTTTTTCTGATATAACATTAGAATCATCCTTATTTTTACTCATTTTAATTGGTTTTCTTTATGGGATTTTGATCGGAGCTATCGGTCTTTTTTTATTTCGTAAAAAGCAAAGAGATGTAAAAGGAATGCTCGGAATGATGATTCCTGGCTTTAATATTGGCCTTTTTGCTTATCCTCTTGTTGAGGTTATCTTTGGAAAAGAGGGGATAACCTATTTTGGAATGTTTGATGTGGGGAATGCCTTTATTGTATTTGGGGTAAGCTATTTAATTGGTAGCTTTTTCTCAAAAAAAGAAGAAGTAAAATTTGACTTAAAAACAGTTGTTTTAAAGATGACAAAGTCAATTCCGCTTATGACATATATTTTTGCTGTTATCGTCAATTTACTAGGATTAACATTGCCTTCAGTCGTACTAGATGTAGCGGGAATTATTTCTGCAGCTAATATGCCACTATCATTATTGCTTTTAGGTATCTATTTGAATTTTACATTTGATAAAAGCTATGTAAAGTTAATGCTACAATATTTAAGTGTAAGATATGGTGTAGGCTTGCTCTTAGGTTTACTTTGTTTCTTTCTCTTACCATTTGATGAGATGTTTAAATATACGATACTGCTAGGTCTTTTACTTCCCACATCTGTTTCGGTCTTACCTTATTCAGTAGAGTTTGAATATAATCAAAAATTTGTTGGAACATTGTCTAATTTGACGATGGTTATTAGTTTTATTTTATTATGGTTGTTAGCGAATCTTTTTGTATAATGCCAAATTCCTACTTACCTTTAGGACTTTATTCTGGTAAAATCATTTTAATAGTGTGACTGCAAGAAAGAAAGAAGGAAAGGCTCCATGGAATTATTTTTACAGCAGCATTGTAAGGATATGCTGAACTTTATAGAAGAGCTAGTGAATATTGATAGTGGTTCATATCATAAACAGGGTGTAGATCAAATCGGAGAGATTCTAAAGGAATGCTATGAAGAGCTAGGATTTCATGTTAAGGTCATCTCGCAAAAAGAATATGGCAATCATTTAGTTATTGAACATAAAGACGCAATCGATCCTAGTATCGTTATTCTTGCTCATATGGATACTGTCTTCCCAAAAGGAACCGTACAGGAGAGACCGTTCAGAATTGAGGGGGATCGTGCATATGGACCAGGTGTGATTGATATGAAATCAAGCCATGCAACAGTTTTATATGCGATAAAAGCGTTAATGAATGCAGGGGAAGAAGGCTTTAAGCATATTAAAATTGTCCTTAATAGTGAAGAAGAAATTGGCTCACCAACCTCAAAGTCTCTTATTGAAAAAGAAGCAAAGAATACAAAATATGCGCTTGTCATGGAACCGGCTCGGAAAGATGGTTCATTAGTCTCTGCACGAAGAGGGAAGGGAAATTACACGCTTATTGTTGAAGGGAAAGCGGCGCATTCAGGAATTGAACCGGAAAAGGGAAGAAGTGCAATTGAAGAATTAGCACATAAAATTATTCAATTGCATGAGCTCTCAGATCATAAAAAAGGAATTAGCGTAAACGTTGGGCTCATCGAAGGCGGGTCAAGCGCTAATACGGTTTCAGACCATGCTGAGGCACAGATCGATGTCAGGATGAAA
Organism: Metabacillus sp. RB-C-LZQ-3-1; assembly: GCF_058315175.1. NCBI lineage: Bacteria > Bacillati > Bacillota > Bacilli > Caryophanales > Bacillaceae > Metabacillus > Metabacillus sp. RB-C-LZQ-3-1. The sequence goes on from NZ_JBZFLI010000001.1 coordinate 325,317, forward strand.
GAAATCGAACAAGTAGAGATCATTGAAGAAAAACTGGAGAAAATTTGTTCAACGACAGAAGTTGTAGGAACAAAGATCATGCTTGAAGGGGAAATGAATCGACCCCCAATGGAAAAAAACAAAAAAACTCGTGCTTTGCTAAGATTGATTCAAGATGTTGGAGACGAAATAGGTATTGAAATAGAAGATACAGCAACAGGTGGCGGCTCTGATGCATCCTTTACTTCTTCCTTAGGAATTGCCACAATTGATGGTCTTGGTCCGATTGGTGGAAATGCACATAGTGACAAAGAATATTTAGTAATTCCTAGTCTTGTCGAAAGAACGTTATTACTAGCGACAATCATTAAACGTTTAGCTGAAAAACAGAAAATGTAAGAGCGGCAAACCGATTGTGGTTTGTCTTTTTCTATTTATGAAAAAAAGAATATTATGTTAAACGAACGATATAATAGAATGATAGAACTATGTAAGAAAAAAAGTAATCGTTTTTTTCAAATAGGGGTAGAGGAGGAATTTTTTATGATTAATGTGGCCATGTTAAGTAAGTGGCATGTTCATGCGGTAGATTATGCTAGGGAAGCCAGAGAAAATGAACATATCACTATTAAAGTAGTCTGGGATGAAAAGGCTGATAGGGGGAAAAAATGGGCAGATGAATTAGGTGTTGAATTTGAACCTGATCTTATGAAAGTACTTAATGATTCTGCAATTGATGCCGTCATAGTTGATACACCAACCAATTTACATAAAGAAGTCATCATCCTTTGTGCTCAACACAAAAAACATATTTTTACAGAAAAAGTATTGGCACTGACTGTTGAGGATTGCCATGAAATTTTTGATGTAGTTAACAAACATCAAGTTAAGCTAATGCTCTCTCTACCAAGGCTTACATCAAGTTACTATTTATATGCACAACAGGTATTAGATAAAGGTTTATTAGGTCAACTAACTTCGATCAGATGTCGCTGTGCTCATAATGGAGCTGTACCATTTGATGATCATCCGCATGGCTGGTTACCTAAGCATTTTTTTAATAAAGAGGAATGCGGGGGAGGAGCTTTGATCGACTTAGGTGCACATCCAATCTATTTAACGAATCGGTTAGCAGGTGAAGCTAAAGCAGTTACAGCTAGATTACAAAAGACGATGGGACATGAGGTAGATGATAATGCCGTTGTTCTTGTTGAATATGTATCTGGTGCATTAGGAACACTTGAAACAAGTTTCGTATCACATGGCTCACCATTCCAACTCGAGTTATATGGAACGGAAGGCTGTTTACTAATAGAAGAAACAAAAGCCTATCTCAACTGTAAGCAGCTAGGAGAAAAGAGAATAAATGTTGAAAATATGCCTGCACCATTGCCGATGCCACTAGAACAATGGGCAGAACATATCCTTTTTGACAAAACCCCTTCGATTACAGTAGAAGATATGGAAAGATTAACATTGATCAACCAGCTAGCAAGCGCGTCAAATCAACAAAAAGGGAAATAATTCTTTAGAAATGAGTTAATAGCCTAAACATCTTTATAGGATGTTTGGGCTATTATTTTTGAAAAAGAAAAGCATAAAAGAACTAGTTCTGACAAATTCACCCAAAAAATAGCCGGGTCTAATATATTGTTTAATGGAATCTAAGATGATATATTGGGTATAACAACTATACTAAAAGGTGAATAACTTATGAAAACTCCACTTTATGAGCAAATTTATGATTACATTATCGATCAAATAAATAAGGGCTTTTTAAACTACGGTGATCGAGTTCCATCTGAAAAAGATCTTTCAGATAAATTCAAGGTAAGCCGAATTACCTCGAAAAAAGCGTTAGATTTATTAGCTCAACATAATATCATTGAAAGAATAAGAGGGAAGGGCTCTTTTGTCTCAAAACAAATTGATGAAAGAAAAAGTGACTCAATAAACACTTCAAAGTCAAATGGAAATGGAAAACGATATACATTCGCTTTCATTATTCCGGGTTTTTCTGATAGCTTTGGAACGAAGATGGTGAAAGAAATTGAGAATGCATGTACAGCGAAGAATGCAAACCTAATCATTAGACAAACACATGGTAAAATTGAAGAGGAAGAAAAGGCGATAAAACAATTAGTAAATGATTCAGTTGATGGACTAATTATCTTTCCAGTGCACGGAGAAAACTACAATGTCGAGCTACTTAAATTAAGTCTTAAAAATTTTCCGCTCGTTTTAGTCGATCGCTATTTAAAAGGAATTCCGGCGAGCTCAGTTTGTACTGATAATCGATTAGCAAGTGAGCAGCTTACCAATTATTTATTCACAAGAGGTCATAAAAATATTGGTTTTATATCATCTTCACCTGTTGGAACATCTGCGATTGAAGAAAGAGTGCAAGGGTTTCAGCTGGCTTATTCAAAACAAGGGATTCAATTAAAACAAGAGTTTATGTTGTTAAACCTACTTAACAGTCTTGAACAAACAAAAGACAATAAAAGCTTGTTCGAAATAAATTACGAAATCATAAAAAAGTTTGTCCTTGCTAATTCGACAATTACTGCTTTTGTCGCCTGTGAATATGATTGGGCTTTATTGATAACAAAAGTATTACATGATTTAGGTCATCATGTACCAGATGATTATTCAATTGTTTGTTTTGACTCACCAATACATCCTTATAAAAGTCCTGACTACACTCATATCAAACAAAATGAAGTAGATATAGCAAATAAGGCGGTTGATATATTATATAAGCATATTTCAATGGGGAAGAAAGACCCAAACCATACAGTCATTGATTTTACTTTTCTCGAAGGGAATTCAACTAAAAACCTAGTAAACACATAAGATAGATAAAAATAAGGGGGTAACCATTTGTGGTTACCCCTTTATTTTTAATTTGAAAACTTTACAAAAATATTGTTGACATGCTAAATATAGCTTGTTAATCTAACAACATACCATTAATAATAAGTTTAACAAGTTGTTATATCATTTTATCTTATTTTTAAAAACGTAAAATGTAAGCGCTGTTATTTATTGGTGGTACATACAGCTTTGTATTGACTAAAAGAAATGTGAAGGGGAAGGGAGGACAGGAAAGGGAGTTTTTCTTGTACTAAAAGCATTTCATATCAAATGGGGGGATTGGAATGAAAAAGAAGGGGAAGTTTGGATTTTTAACATTCGTATTACTTATGTCTTTTTCACTGATCATTGCTGGCTGTTCGTCAAACTCTAGTTCATCTGAAGGCAAAGAAAATGATGGGAAAACAACGGTTACGTTCTGGCATTCTATGACAGATGTTACAGGTGAGGCTGTTGAGGAAGTTATAAAGGCTTTTGAAGAAAAACATCCAGATATTAAAATAAATGCTGTTTATACTGCGAACCAAGGGGAAGGGCAAAACGAAAAATTATTAACAGCTGTATCAGGAGGAAATCCGCCGGATGTTGCTTATTTTGATAGATTTGAAATTGGTTCTTGGGCTGCTCAAGGGTCATTGGAGGACTTGACTGAACTTGCTGAAGCAAGCGGTGTGACAAAGGATATGTATTACCCATTTGCTTGGGAAGAAGCAAGCTACGATGGAAAACTTTATGGTTTACCTACTTCTACAGACTCACGTTTAGTCTATTTTAACGTAGATCATTTTGAAGAGGTTGGATTAGACCCAAATAATCCGCCTAAAACAATTGCAGAACTGGAGGCAGCAGCCGAAAAGCTGACCATAAAAGAGGGAAGCAGATTCCAACGAATTGGATTTATTCCTTGGTTTGGTCAAGGCTGGTTATATGGTTGGGGCTGGGCCTTTGGCGGAGAGTTTTTCAACCCTGAGACAAACACAGCAACAGCAAATGATCCAAAAGTAGTTGAAGCATTACAATGGATGGCAGATTATGCTCAAAAATATGATGTGGAAGATATAGCTGGCTTTACAGATTCACAGGGGACAGGTGCGATGGATCCATTTTTAACTGGACAACTAAGCATGAAAGTAAGTGGTCCTTGGGAAGTTTCTGCCATCAAAAAATTTAAACCTGACTTGAACTATGGTGTATTCCCAATGCCAACTCCAACGGGTGAAAATCATACAACTTGGTCTGGTGGCTGGTCTGTCGTTATCCCTAAGGGAGCGAAAAACAAAGAAGCTGCTTGGGAATTTTTGAAGTTCTTTAGTGGTGAAGAAGGACAAAAAATATTTAGTGGTATTTCAAGAGACTTTTCTGTTATTGATTCTGTCAATGAAGAACTTGGATATAAAGAAGATCCAATCCTAAAGGAATTTGTTGAGATTTTACCCGTTTCACATCATCGGCCTGTTATGACGCAAGGTTCTCTTTATTGGAATGAATTAGCTAGTGCTGTTGAAAATGCAACAAGAGGAAATGGAACACCTGAGGAGCTGTTAACGAAAGTAACGGATAAGGTCAACAAGGAGCTCAATAAATAAGAGGCGGGGGAGAACTTTTTCTCCCTTGCATTTGATAGATAGGGGGTAATCATTGATGAAGAGCAATCCGGTAAATCAAACGAGTACTCAAAATGTTCCGATTTCCACAAGGCGAAAAAATATAGTTGCTAACTTGGCAGAGTATAAATACGGTATCTTATTTGCATTACCTTGGATTCTAGGACTGATCATTTTTTATGCCATTCCTTTATTTTCTTCTATCTACTTTAGCTTTACAACGTATAGCATTCTTCAACCGGGAGAATTTATAGGACTTCAAAACTATAAGGATTTATTTCACGATACTCTGTTCTGGAAGTCGGTTTATAATACGGTCTATTTTGCTATATTTTTTGTCCCTTTAAGTATTATTTTTGGGGTTGCATTAGCGATGATGTTGAATATGAAAGTGAAAGGTATGGCCATATACAGAACGATTTTTTTCTTACCAACTCTTGTTCCGCATGTAGCTCTTGCTGTGTTATGGATGTGGCTGCTTAATCCGGGATTCGGACTTGTTAATGGTTTATTGAACATGATTGGTATTGAAGGACCAGCATGGCTTGGTAGTGAAACATGGTCAAAGCCATCTCTTATTCTTATGTCTTTATGGGGAATTGGGCAGGCAGTGGTGATTTATCTTGCAGGATTAGGTGATATACCTGAGGACTACTATGATGCAGCAGATGTGGATGGAGCAAATTGGTTTCAGAAAACGATTCACATTACTTTACCTCTATTAACTCCTGTTATCTTTTTTAACTTGGTTATGGGAATTATTGGGGCATTTCAGCAATTTACGTTACCGTACACGCTTACTCAAGGTCAAGGGACTCCTGCAAATTCGTTAACCTTCTATGTGATGTATTTATATGACAACGGATTTAAATTCTTTAAAATGGGCTACGCTTCAGCAATGGCTTGGATTTTGTTTATTATCATTATGGCTTTAACGGCAATCGTATTTATTACCTCTAAGAGATGGGTTCATTATCAAGGAAAATAGGGAGGGAAGTATATGGATGGAACAACAAAGAAACACGTTTCTCGAAGTCTAGCACATATAGTACTAATTGTTGCATCTTTCTTTTTTTTAATTCCGTTTATATGGATGGTGTCAACCTCACTGAAGCCACTGGACCAAGTTTTTACCTTTCCGCCTGAGTGGATTCCTAAACCTGTTCAATGGAGTAACTATATTGATGCAATGAACTATATTCCGTTTTTCACCTATTTAAAGAACACAGTTTTGATTACAATATTTAGTACTCTCGGTGCCGTGTTATCCTGTCCAATTGTTGCCTATAGCTTTGCAAAGTTAAAGTGGCCGGGTAGAAATATTCTTTTTATCATTACGATTGGTGTCATGATGATTCCAGGACAAGTCACAATGATCCCGCTTTTTCTATTATTTGAGAAGTTAGGGTTAGTCGGAACACCATATCCTTTAATTATTCCGGCATTTTTTGGGATCCCGTTCTATATCTTTCTATTAAGACAATTCTTTATGGGGTTACCTGATAGTTTAAGAGAAGCAGCAAAAATTGATGGTGCAGGCGAGTTTAGAATCTATTGGCAAATCATGCTTCCGCTCGCAAAACCTGCTGTCTTAGCGGTTGGCTTATTTCAGTTTATGGCTAGTTGGACAGATTTCATTGGTCCATTACTATATTTAACAGATTCGGTTCAGTACACACTATCTCTTGGACTTCAACAATTCCAGAGTCAAAAAGGTTCTGAATGGGGATTAATGATGGCGGTTTCAACAATGATGACCGTTCCTGTCATTATCTTGTTCTTCTTTTTACAGAATACCTTTATTAAAGGTATTACATTTAGTGGTATTAAATAGATTAGAAGATGGAGGAGAAAAAGATGAAAAGACAAATTGGTATGAGAATTCCACCTAAGCTTGGAGCAGAAGGGATTGAATCATTAGCAAATTGGGCGTCAAGTATAGGGATCGATGTTATCGATGTCCCTTATTACAATGAGGAGGTGAAAACGACTTTAGAAAAATCGGGATTAGAGGTAGGCTCGATAGACGGTGTAGGGGCAGTAGGTCAGACGAAACTTTTAAGCTCAGACGATAAGGTACGAATGCAGGCAGTTGAGTCAATAACGTCTCAATTTCGTGAGATTTCTAGGTTAGGTGGTCGTGTTATCTTTATGTGTTTAGTACCAGAAGATATGACGATTTCAAGAGAGAAGGCGTATTCGATATGGAAGGAAACTTTTCCGGCTATTGTAGAAGAGGCGGAAAAAGAGAACCTTTTTATTGCTCTTGAAGGATGGCCAGGACCTGCTCCGTATTATCCAACATTAGGAACAACACCAGAAATGCTAAGAGCCATGTTTAACAAGATTCCGTCCAAACATTTCGGGCTAAATTACGACCCTTCACATCTAGTGAGGCTTGGTATTGACCATTTGCGAGTACTAACTGAGTTTGGTGATCGAGTGAATTACTGTCATGGGAAAGATACGGAAATTCTTCACGAGGATTTATATGAATATGGCATTTTACCAGCATCATTTGGTGCAAAGTATGATTTCTCTGAAGGTTCCTGGCGCTATACAATACCAGGTCAGGGAGAAGTTAATTGGGCAAAGGTAGCGGTTCGATTAGAAAAAATTGGATACCAAGGTCCAATTAGTATTGAGCTGGAAGATCACCGTTATTGGGGATCTATCGAAGCAGAACGCGAAGGGATTATTAAGGCAAAAGAACATCTATCTATCTATTTTAAATAATATTTTTAGGGGGAGTATCAGATGTCAAAAACAGTAAGAGTAGCAATTATTGGTTGTGGTGGAATCGCAAATGGGAAGCATATGCCTAGCTTGAAAAAATTAGAAACAGTTGAGCTTGTGGCATTTTGTGATGTAGTTGTAGAGCGAGCTGAAAAAGCAGCACAAGAATATGGTACAAAGAATGCAAAAGTATATGAGAATTATAAAGAGTTATTAGAAGATGAAACAATTGAAGTTGTTCATGTTTTAACACCAAATGACTCTCATGCAGAAATCACAATCACTGCTTTAGATGCAGGAAAGCATGTCATGTGTGAAAAGCCAATGGCAAAGACGTCTCAAGAAGCGAAGGCCATGATAGAAGCGGCAAATCGCTCAGGCAAAAAGCTTACGATCGGGTATAATAATCGCTTCCGCCCTGATAGTCAGTATTTACATAAGGTATGTGAGCGCGGAGACCTCGGTGAAATTTATTACGCAAAAGCACATGCTATCCGCCGTCGTGCTGTTCCTACATGGGGTGTTTTTCTTGATGAAGAAAAACAAGGTGGCGGACCGCTCATTGATATTGGTACACATGCACTTGATTTAACATTATGGATGATGAATAATTACAAGCCAAAATCTGTTATGGGAAAAACGTATCATAAGCTAAGTCAAAAAAGAAATGCAGCAAATGCTTGGGGACCTTGGGATCCTGAGAAATTTACAGTTGAAGACTCGGCTTTTGGTTTTATCACAATGGAAAATGGAGCAACCATTGTATTAGAAGCTAGTTGGGCATTAAACACCTTGGATGTGGATGAAGCTAAATGTTCACTAAGTGGAACTGAAGGCGGAGCTGATATGAAGGATGGATTAAGAATTAATGGCGAAAACTTCGGAAAACTTTATACGACAAATGTTGACCTGGGACCTGGTGGAGTCGCATTTTACGATGGCAATGTAGAATCAGATGCAGATTTAGAAGCGAGAATGTGGATTGAGAATATTCTTTATGATACAGAACCAGTTGTTAAACCTGAGGAGGCGTATGTAGTAACGCAAATATTGGAAGCCATCTATGAATCTGCTAAAACAGGTAAAGCAGTTTATTTTGATGAAAAAACTGCCCTCATGTCTAACTCATAAGAAAAGGAGGACCACATGAAAAAAATTAAACTCGGTTTTATCGGCACAGGTGGCATTGCGCATTTGCATGCAAAACAAATGCTGGACGAAAAAAATGTTGAAATTTCGGCAATCGCTGATCCTAGTACTCATAATAGAGAACGCTTTCGTACAACGTTTCATCTAACAGATGTTGATCAGTACTCTGACCATGAAGAAATGTTAGAGGAAGTTGCTTTAGATGCTGTTGTGATTTGCTCTCCGCATACACTTCATAAACAGCATGTCGTTGATGCCTTAGAGCATCAATGTCATGTGTTAGTTGAAAAGCCAATGGCTTGTTCTATGGAAGAATCCGCTCTTATAATTGAGTTAGCCAAAGAAAAGGGGAAAATTCTCCAGGTTTCTTATCAAAGGCATTTTGAGCCGTCATTCTTATATATCCGAAACGCCATCTCAGAAGATGTTATCGGTCAGCTGTCATCTGTATCAGCCGCTCTTTATCAGGAGTGGGGCCATCTTTCTAAAGATACGTGGAGACAGGAGCCTGCTTTATCTGGCGGTGGGATGCTGATGGATTCTGGTAGTCACATTATTGATGTTCTTTTATGGACGACAGGATTAAAGCCGCTAGAAGTAAAGTCAACCGTTGAAACACATGGTTGTCCGGTTGAATTAGATTCTGTTTCTACGATTAGATTTGAAAACAATGTTGTTGCAGGACTAACCATTATTGGAAATGCTCCTTGTTGGCATGAAACCTATGTATTTTGTGGAGATCAAGGAGCGATCTTTTTTGATAATGGAAAAATAACGGTTCGAAAATTAGGTGAAGATCCAATCATTCCAGTATTGCCTGAACAAAAAACAAACTCAGATAAAAGTTTTATCAGCTCAATTGTAGGTGAACATGAGGTAATGGTGCCTGGAAGCTTTGCGAAAGAGGTTGTGAGATTAACAGAAAAAATCTATGAAAATGCCGGCTATCATCCTTATTCGATTAAGAAGGAGGGATCATGATGACACAAGTGATTCAAATTGGAATCATTGGTAGTGGCGGAATTGCAGCAGCTCACGCTAGAGCTTATAAGAAAATGCCTGAGGTGAAAATTGTAGCTGTTGCTGATGTAATTCCCGGTAAAGCAAAAGAATTTATTGAAAAGCTTGATCTTGTGGATGCTAAAGCATTTGATGATCACAGGGAACTTCTCAATTTAGATTTAGATGGAGTAAGTATTTGTACTCCAAATGTCGCTCATCACCAAACAACAGTGGATTCATTAACTGCAGGCAAGCATGTGCTAGTTGAAAAACCGATGGCTGTTACATTACAGCAAGCAATTGAGATGGTAGAAGCATCTAAAAGAGCTGATCGCATGCTTACAGTAGGCTTTCAACCAAGATATGACCCTAATATGCAAGCGGTAAAAGAGCTAGTTCAATCAGGTCAATTAGGAAATGTCTATTATATCCAAACAGGTGGCGGACGCCGTCGCGGAATGCCGGGTGGTACGTTTATCAATAAAGAGTTAGCGGGTGCAGGTGCGATGGCGGACATCGGATGCTATTCATTGGATTTAGCGCTAAACACACTTGGTTATCCAAAACCATTGACGGTTTCAGCTTATACTTCAAATCATTTTGGAACAAATCCACTTTATCATCAGGCGGCAAATAAATTTGAAGTAGAGGACTTTGGTACAGCCTTTATTCGTTTAGAGGGAGGGATCGTCCTAAACTTTAAAATATCGTGGGCCATGCATATGGATTCACTTGGGCCAACCCTGTTTTTAGGTACTGATGCTGGATTGAAATTAACGCCGGCAGGAAGCGGGCCATGGAGCGGAGTTTGGGATGGAGGTATAGGAGAAATCAGCTTGTTCCATGATATAAAAGGGCACCATGTTGAGACAGAGATTCCAGTAAAACAGCATCAACTTGACATTTTTTATGAAAAAGTCCGGGATTTTGTTGTTTCAATAAAAGAAGGGAAATCAGCTCCAATACCCGGTGAGCAGATTGTAATTAATCAAGCAATTATAGATGGGATCCTGCGATCTTCTGAAGAGGGTAGAGAGGTTTCAATCGAGATTCCAGATTTTAAATAGAAAGTATGCGGAGAGAAAGAGGGATCTTTCTCTCTTTGTATTTGTAACTGAGAATGTGCGGTTTTTGTCGAAAAAAGTCTAATCGAAAATAAATTCTGAAAATAGCAAATAAATCTTCATAATCGTTGATATAATGATAGAATCGAAGGTAAATCCAAATAATCGTAAATAAACCCCACATGCCCCGTATTATTTGTTTGTTTTTCAAGCCTAGAAAGGGAGATGAAACATTATTAAAGCAGAAGAAATATTATCGACCAAAAAGATTCTCATGTTCTTTGTACCTTTAGGATTATCAGCCAGTTTAGTTACGTTTTCTCATATGATCATTAATGGAACATTAACAAGGGGAAATGATGCGGAAGTCATTATTGCCAGTTATGTTGTTGCAATGAGCTTGTTTGGAATCACGGAACGTTTGGGGGTATTGCTGCGAAATGCTTGCTCGGCATTAGTTCGTGACAAAGTTTCATTTCATGCGATGTCAATTGTAAGCGCTTATGTTGTGTTAGGATTAATGCTGGCTACAGCTACAATTGCTTTTACACCTGTAGGGGAATGGGTTTTTTCAACATTTTTTGGAGCAGATCAAAGCATGATTACGCAAATTGTTGGTGTGTATCAGGTTCTTATTTTTGTTACCTTCTTTTCAGCAATAAGATGTTTGTTTCAAGGTGTAATCATTCTAAATAGACAAACAAAATGGCTGACAATTGGGATGATGATCCGTTTGCTTGTCATGTATCTTCTTTCTTTGTATTTTATTCAGACTGGAAATATCGATGCTAGAACAGGTGCCATTATCTTTTTATCAGGAATGATGGTGGAGAGTCTGATTAGTTTTCTAGAGGGAAGAGTCCTTGTGAAAAAAATGGCGGATAAAGATCCAACACATTCCATTCGAACGAAGAAACAGATTTTCCAATTCTATCATCCACTTATTCTTTCTTCATTAATTATCGTTATGGTTGGACCTGTGATTAACGCCTTTTTAGGGAAAACAAGTGAAATTGAATTAGCGATAGCGTCCTATGCAATTGCTTTAAGTATTACACAATTATTTTTAAGCTTTTTTACATATACGCACCAAATTGTCCTGACATTTCACAAAGATCATCCCCAAAAGGTACAACAGTTTACATTTATGATTGGATTTCTTCCGACGATTATCTTAGCCATTTTTTGCATGTCCCCATTAGGGGCGATTTTTATTGAACATGTTTTAGGAGCAAATGATCGGCTTGTTAAGGCAAGTCTTGAAAGTCTATATGTTTTTATGCTCATGACATTAGCTTTTCCGTTTATTGATTATTGCAATGGTTTACTAATGGTAAGAAAAAAGACAAAAGTAATGGTTTTCTCACAATCGACTAATCTTATTTTTACATTTTTGGTTCTTGTTTTTGCTTCAGCGATTGTTCCCCATTGGAATGGAAGAATTGGCGCTATGGCTCAATCTGTTGGCATGCTTTCAGAACTTTGTATGTTAGCCTTTATTTTATACAGCGGAGGTAAAAAGAATAAAAAAGGTCTAACCCAGCTTCATCATACGGAAAAGAATTTTGTAAATGGTTAAATCATGAATTTTTTGAAAATTGCCATGAAACTGATAACGCTTACATATAATGACCTCAGTAGTATGTTTGACCAAAGGTTAAAAAATTCTACTGGGAGGGATAAGCATGCATGCTGTATGGTTAGCCGTAATTGGTACAATCGTATTTTGGTTAGGCTATCGGTTTTACTCAAAGTTTGTAGCTGAAAGAATTTACCGACTTGATCCAAACTTTGTCACACCTGCACATGAGTATAACGATGGTGTAGACTTTGTCCCAACGAAAAAGTCTGTTTTATGGGGACATCATTTCACCTCAGTTGCAGGTGCGGCACCTATTGTAGGACCTGCGATTGCTGTATACTGGGGCTGGCTTCCTGCCTTGCTGTGGGTCTTATTAGGTACTGTTTTTGCTGCTGGTGTTCATGATTTCGGAACATTGGTGCTGTCTGTACGTAATAAAGGCCAATCTGTAGGAACTTTAGCAAACAAGTTAATTGGGAAGCGAGCGAAGTTATTATTTTTATTCATAATTCTTATTCTAGTATTAATGGTAAACGCTGTATTTGCTTGGGTGATTTCGAACTTATTCATTAAGTTTCCTGCAAGTGTAATCCCTGTGTTTATTGAAATTCCGCTAGCTATTTGGATCGGGTATGCGGTGTACAAAAAGAAAGGAAGCATGCTGATTCCATCTATTATTGCTCTTGTAGTGATGTATGGGTCGGCTGTATTAACAAGTAAAGTGCCAGCTTTACAAATTGATTTAGTGAAATATTTCGGAGGTGCAGAGGCTACTACTCTATTTGGTCTAAACGGTGTTTCTCTTGCTTTTTTTGTATGGATTGTGATTTTAATGGTTTATTGTTATATCGCATCAACTCTGCCAGTTTGGAAGCTATTGCAACCGCGGGATTATATTAATTCACATCAATTAGTCGTTGGGTTGGTCATCATGTATGGAGGGCTTTTATTTTTAAACCCTGAAATAACTGCACCGATTACGAATCCAGAGGCGACCGATAAATCGTGGTTCCCATTACTCTTTATCACAATTGCATGTGGGGCGATTTCAGGATTCCACGGACTTGTTTCATCTGGTACCTCATCAAAACAGCTAGATAAAGAAACAGATGCAAGGTTTGTTGGGTATTTAGGTGCCGTTGGGGAAGGATTTTTAGCTCTCATTTCCATTATTGCTTGTGTAACGGTTTTTTCAAGTGTCGGAGAGTTTAAAGAAGCTTACAGTTCATTTGGAGCAGCAAATGGAGGCGGTCTTGGAAACTTTATCGCGGGTGGTGCACAGCTTGCTACAGGAATAGGGATCCCGGCAGATATAGCTGGAACGATTATTTCTATTATTGTCGTTAGCTTTGCGGCTACAACGCTTGATTCGTCTGTTCGTCTCATGAGATACATCATAGCTGAATTAGGTACAGAGTATAAGGTACCTTCATTAACCAAAACACATGTTGCCACATCAATTGCAGTTGTTTCAAGTGCTGCGCTCGTCTTATTACCAAAAGGTCCAAATGGTTTTGGTTCTGGCGGATATTTATTATGGCCATTGTTCGGAACATCCAATCAATTGCTAGCCGGAATTAGTTTACTACTCGTTTCAATTTGGCTAAAACGCCTCGGTCGAAACTATCTTGTTACGTTTATCCCAATGGTGTTTATTTTATTTATGACGATATGGGCAATGATTCAACAAGTAGTCTTTGAATGGTCAGGATTAGGTGCTACTGATATGAATCTATTGTTGTTTATATTCGGAAGCATCATCTTAGTGTTTGCGATTTGGATTGTGTTAACAGCCCTTAAGGAATTAACGAAACGAGACACCCCTACAAACCTATAACTTGCAACAGAGGGAGCCTATTGAAAAACAGGTTCCTTCTCTTTTTAAGGAGCTGAAGGGTTATGAATTTAACAACGATAAAAAAACTTATTCAACTATATGATGACATTTTATCTGTTCAACATAAAACAGAAGTAGCAAGAGAAATACGAGATGAAGATGATTTATTTCTTTTTTTATGTTTATCAGAGACTCTCGGACTGCCAAATCCGGCATTTTATTATACATTAGAGCTTTATCCTCATATGATTGAGAAATTTCATGATTGGCATCTGAGAATGGGAATGGAGAAGTCCCCTTTAGATGGCTTACGTTGTTGTTAATGTAATAAAGGAAAGGCGGTATTCAGCATGAAAGAGAAGATATTGTTTATAGGAGGAAAAGGTGGGGTGGGGAAATCGACAAGTGCAGCGGCGATCGCATTAATGCTAGCACAGCAGCAAAAGAAAACATTGTTAGTTTCAACAGATCCCGCACATAATGTTGGGGATATTTTTCACCAAACACTAAAAAATCAACCTATAGAGGTTTTTCCTCAATTATTTGCGCTGGAAATTGACCCGGCAATTGAAACGAAAAACTATATAAAAACCGTAAAGGAAAATATTCGCGGTGTTGTGAAATCTCACATGGAAAACGAAGTGTACCGTCAAATTGATGCAGCAAGCTCCACACCTGGTGCTGAAGAGGCATCGTTATTTGATAGAATCGTGTCGATTATTCTTGATGAAGGAGAAGAGTATGATCATATTGTGTTCGATACAGCTCCTACAGGACATACGATTCGGTTATTAACACTTCCAGAGCTAATGAGTGTTTGGATAGATGGTATGCTTGAGCGAAGAAAAAAACGGAATGAAACATATACACAATTACTAAATGATGGTGAACCAATCGAAGATCCAATCTTTCAAGTTCTTCAAAATCGCAAAAAGCGTTTTATGAAAGTCCGCCATGTTCTATTAGATCAGGCACAAACAGGCTTTATTTTTATTCTAAATCCTGAACGGTTATCTATTCTTGAAACCTCTAAAGCGATCGACATGCTTGCAACTCATCAGCTCAAAGTGAAAACATTATTTATTAATAAAATTTTAACTGAAAGTGATATTGGTGAGTTTTGGAAAAAAAGACAGCAAACAGAACATAAATATATAAAATGGGTTGAAAAAGAATTTGCTAACCAAGAAAAACATTATATTCCATTGTTTGAAACAGATATTCATTCTCTTAGTTTATTAAAGGAATTCGCTCAATATTTAAAAGAGCATATACCGACTTAACCGAAATGGAGCAAGAATGCTCCATTTTCTATTAGTTAACATAATTAAGTTATTTTAAACTTACAGAAATGCGTTTTTCTGTAAAGAAAAAGAAAAAAGGGATACACTAATAATAATTGGAGGGAGAGCATGGATCGTTTAGATGATTATATTCAACAGGGAATTCACGGACCACGTGAAATTAATCCAGATGAACGTCGAAAGTTTTTAGGAACATTGCGGGAACGCGCCGTCGTTGTTCTCACAAAATCACAAGTGAGAGAACCAGGAACATATAAAGAGGTCGAAAATTTAATGGCAAAAAACAAGGAAGCAACGCTATTCCTTAATGGTAATATGAATTATTCCTATCTTTCTGATTATATAAAATTAGCGGATAAAGTCGGCAATAAATTTGTGATGTCAACTAATAAAGAGCATGATAGTGATCTAGGTCTTGTGCTAGCGTATGATCATGCAGTAAATATAGAGGATATCTACATAACAAATGACAACGAAAAAGATCAAGAGGAACAGCATGACGAAAACAGTTTATTTCGTTTCTTTAAAAAGTTTTTTTAAGAAAATATCTGAGCTATTATAAAAACCCACATTTGTCCTAGTTCATTTTTTAGAATCCATCCGTAGTATATGGAAACAACCTATGGATGGAGCTGAAGAAAATTGGCAAAAAGATATAGAGGAAAAACATTAACGTCTTTACCATCAAGGGGAAGAGGAACTTGTCCATTGTGTGGAAAAACAAGAATTAAGCTTGTCTACCCGCATCGAACCGAAGCAAATGAGCTTATAAAGGTTTGTAAATTTTGTAGAAATAAGTAACAAAGCCAATATTTATGTGTTGGCTTTTTGTTATGGCTGAATATTTGGTGATTTATCTAAATAATCAAAATACTTATATTCGATTATAACGGTCATTTCCGCGAATAAGATAGTAGTAGGCAGTACATCATCTGTTCTCAATAGTATAGGGGGGAAATCATGAGCTCAATACAAGCGAATATGGCAGGTAGCATATGGAAGATTCTTGTTGGTATTGGTGACAAGGTAGAGGCAGGTCAGGAAGTTGTGATCTTAGAATCAATGAAAATGGAAATACCAATAGCCGCTGATTCAAAAGGGGTTGTGAAGAAAATCTTGTTTAATGAAGGAGATTTTGTTAATGAAGGTGACTCGTTAATCGAACTAGACTAGAAAGGGGTAAATGCTTTGAAATGGCCACAAGCTGTGACGATCAAAGAGGTCGGTCCGCGTGATGGACTGCAAAATGAAAAAACATTTATTCCTACAATGGATAAAGTGAAGTGGATTAACCAATTGTCACAAACAGGTTTATCATATATTGAAGTTACCTCCTTCGTGCACCCTAAATGGATACCAGCATTAGCGGATTCAGAACAGGTTGCTAAAAGCATTACTCGTGAAAAAGGGGTAACTTATGCAGCCCTTGTACCGAATGAGAAGGGACTTGAAAAGGCTTTAGAGTCAAACATTGATGAAGTGTCTGTCTTCCTTTCAGCAAGTGAAACACATAATCAAAAAAATGTAAATAAATCAATTGAATCTAGTCTGACAATCTTACAATCTGTTATTCAGAATGCAAAACGCTCAGGAAAATCTGTTCGAGGATATCTTTCTACCGTATTTGGTTGTCCCTATGAAGGGAAAATATCTCATGAAAAAATCCTGAAAATATGCGAAAAATTATTTGAAATGGGTGTATACGAACTATCACTTGGTGACACAATTGGAGTTGCAACACCTAAGCAGGTGCAAGACTTATTAACTGAAGTATTAAAAAGGTTCCCTGCAAAGCAAATAGCCATGCATTTTCATAATACAAGAGGAACAGCGCTCGCTAATGTAACCGCTTCCTTAGATGCGGGTATTACCGTTTTTGATAGTTCATTAGGTGGACTTGGCGGCTGTCCTTATGCACCCGGGGCATCTGGAAATGTCGCAACAGATGACCTCCTTTATATGCTCCAAAATATGAACATCCAAACAGGAGTTGATACACAAAAGCTCCACAAAGCATCCGTCTTTATCCAAGAAAAAATCGGCCGGCCTTTATCTAGTCATAGTTTGCTAGTTCTTCAGAATAAGTGAAAGCTATAAAGGAGGGAATAAAATTGTCGCATGATAAAACATTGGAAGAGCGCATTCAGAAAATTAAAAAAGGAGGACAAAGCAAATATCACGCAAAAAATAAAGAAAACGGAAAGCTATTTGTACGAGACAGGCTTGAATTATTATTAGATGAAGGATTAACAGTAGAAGACAGCCTTTTTGCGAACTGTCAACATGATGCCTTCCCAGCGGACGGTGTTGTAACTGGAATCGGAAAAATAAACGGGCAAACAGTTTGTGTGATGGCAAATGATTCCACGATTAAAGCTGGATCATGGGGAGCAAAAACGGTTGAAAAAATCATTCGAATACAAGAAACGGCTGAAAAGCTTTTTGTTCCGATGATATATCTCGTCGATTCCGCCGGAGCTCGAATTACAGATCAGGTTGACATGTTCCCAGGCAGACGCGGTGCAGGGCGGATTTTTTATAATCAGGTAAAACTTTCCGGGAAAATCCCGCAAATTTGCTTATTGTTTGGCCCTTCTGCTGCTGGGGGTGCATATATTCCTGCTTTTTGTGATGTTGTCATTATGGTGGAGGGAAATGCCTCCATGTATCTCGGCTCACCGCGAATGGCTGAAATGGTCATTGGTGAAAAAGTCTCCTTAGAAGAAATGGGCGGCGCAAAAATGCATTGTTCAATATCAGGATGTGGTGATATTTTGGCAAAAACAGAGGATGAAGCCATTACACTTGCACGTCAATACCTCTCATACTTTCCTGCAAGTTATCAAGAAAAACCACCAATCGTTGACGGAGTGCCTCCTAAGTCATTTGAACAAACAATCGAAGAGATCATTCCAACAAATCAAAATGCACCTTTTAATATGTACGACCTCATAGAGAGAATCGTTGATGAGGAATCATTTTTTGAAATCAAGCCATTATTTGCCCAAGAGCTTATTACAGGACTTTGCCGCATCAATGGCCAATCGATTGGCATCATTGCCAATCAGCCTCGTGTTAAGGGCGGTGTGCTTTTTCACGACTCAGCCGATAAGGCTGCAAAATTTATTTCCCTATGTGATGCCTTTCATATTCCATTGCTATTTTTAGCAGATATACCGGGATTTATGATCGGAACAAAAGTCGAGCGAGCGGGTATTATTCGCCATGGCGCTAAGATGATTTCAAGCATGGCAGAGGCCACTGTACCTAAGATATCGATTATTGTCAGAAAGGCATATGGCGCAGGATTATATGCAATGGCAGGTCCAGCGTTTGATCCGGATTGTTGTTTAGCTCTGCCAACTGCATCAATTGCCGTTATGGGGCCAGAAGCAGCTGTAAATGCTGTTTATGCGAATAAGATTGCTGAGCTTCCTGTTGAAGAGCGTGCTCTATTTATTCAACAAAAGCGCGAGGAATATCGAGAAGACATTGATATTTATCGATTAGCATCTGAAATGATTATAGACGGGGTCATTCCATCGAATTCATTAAGAAATGAATTGCTTGTCCGTTTTGAAGCATATATGTCAAAGTATATAATCTTTTCAGACAAAAAGCACCCTGTTCACCCTGTATAAAAAAAGATAATAGACATCTAGAATGAAAGGGTTTGAGAGGATGGATTTTCAATTAACGAAGGAACAAGAGATGATTCGGAAGCTAATACGTGATTTTGCTGACGCCGAGGTTGCACCAGGGGCAGATGAAAGAGATAAAACCGGGTTATTTCCAAAGGGGATTTTTGGAAAGTTAGCTGACCTGGGTATGATGGGTTTACCTTTTCCAGAGAAATATGGTGGGGCAGAGGCAGATACAACCTGTTTTGCGATTGTTGTAGAAGAATTAAGCAGAGTTTGTGCATCAACAGGAATCACTTATTCTGCTCATATTTCATTAGGTGCAGCACCTATCTACTTATTTGGAACAGAAAAACAAAAAGAAACCTATTTAACTCCACTATGTAAAGGAGAATACCTTGGGGCATTCGGTTTAACAGAGCCAAATGCCGGTTCTGATGCAGGTGGGACACAAACAACTGCCACATTAAAAAACGATCACTGGGTGATTTCTGGCTCCAAATGTTTTATTACAAATGCTAGCTTCGCAGAACATGTAGCCATCACAGCTGTGACAGATCGATCCAAAGGTACAAACGGGATAAGTGCCTTTTTAGTACCAACAAATGCAAGCGGGTTTACAGTTCATGCTAATTACGAAAAGATGGGCTTGAATGCATCGAACACAACCGAGCTTATTTTAGAAGATGTGACGATTCCCAAGGAGAATTTACTTGGTGAAGAAGGAAAAGGATATAAGCAATTTTTAGCGACCCTTGATGGCGGGAGAATAGGAATTGCTGCCATGGCGGTTGGAATTGCACAAGGTGCTTATGAAAAGTCGTTACAATATGCAAAAGAAAGAAAGCAGTTTGGAAAAAGCTTGTCAAAATTTCAAGCCATTCAATTTAAGCTTGCTGATATGGCGATGCATATCGAGGTAGCAAGAAACATGGTGTATAAAGCTGCATGGCTTAAAGACCAAGGTAAGGTTTTTAAAAAGGAAGCGGCTATGGCAAAATTATTTGCCTCTGAAATGTGTATGAAGGTATGTGACCAGGCAATTCAAATTCATGGAGGATACGGCTATATGAAAGAATATCAGGTAGAGCGGTTTTTTCGTGATGCGAAATTATTGGAAATTGGAGAAGGAACATCAGAGGTTCAACGAATGGTTATTGCCCGGCAAATTGGGTGTTAGCACATAGCGGAGAGAAAGTGAGGTGGAACAGATGTTTAAGAAAATCCTAATCGCCAATCGCGGGGAAATTGCCGTGCGAGTGATAAGGACATGTAAGAGGCTAGACATTAAGACCGTTGCAATTTATTCAGAGGCAGATCAAGATGCACCACATACAAGGCTGGCGGACGAAGCTTATCTTATCGGGGGGCCACGTGTCACAGACAGTTATTTGAAGATTGATAAGATCATAGAAATGGCGAAAAGTTCTGAAGCGGAAGCAATTCACCCTGGCTATGGCTTTCTTTCTGAAAATCCTGAGTTTGCTAGAAGGTGTGAGGAGGAGGGACTTGTGTTTATAGGACCTTCTCCCGATGTCATTACATCTATGGGGAGCAAAATTCAAGCTCGGATTACCATGGAAAAAGCAGGTTTGCCGATTGTACCTGGTATTCAAACACCAATTCCAACTGCGGATGAAGCAGTAAAAATTGCGAGAAAAATTGGTTATCCAATAATGTTAAAAGCCTCTGCAGGTGGCGGAGGAATTGGCATGCAAATTGTAAGAAATGATAAGGAAATGATCAATGCTTTTGAGGGGAACCAAAAGAGAGCAAAGGCGTTTTTTGGGAATGCAGAGATGTATCTTGAAAAATATATTGAAAGCCCGCGACATATTGAAATGCAAATTTTAGCTGATTCTTTTGGTCATACCGTGTACTTAGGAGAAAGAGAATGTTCGGTTCAACGTAGGCATCAAAAAATAGTAGAAGAAGCACCATCAGTATGTCTTGATAATGAACTGAGAAGAAAAATGGGGGAGGCCTCCATTCAAGCAGCTAAAGCCATCGGTTATAAAAATGCTGGGACGATTGAGTATTTAGTTGATGAAAACGCAAATTTCTATTTTTTAGAAATGAACACACGATTACAGGTGGAGCATCCTGTGACAGAAGAAACGACAGGAATTGATTTAGTCGAACAACAGCTTCGTATTGCATCGGGAGAAGTATTATCCTTTGGCCAAAATGAGATAAAGTGTAATGGTCATGCAATAGAAGTACGGGTTTATGCAGAAGACCCAGTCACATTCTACCCTTCTCCTGGAATGATAACAAATCTTAGTCTACCGAAAGGAGAAGGGGTCAGACATGAGCTAGGTGTTCATGGCAATTCAAATGTAACTCCATTTTATGATCCGATGATTGCAAAGCTTATTGTAAAAGCGGAGAACAGGGAACAAGCACTTATAAACCTTGATCGAGCACTGTCCAATTACAAGGTAGAAGGAATCAAAACAAATATCCCTTTATTGAGGAAAGTGATTACACACCCTGCCTTCCATAAAGGGGATACAGCAACAGATTTTATAGAAAAATATATAAAAAATTAAGGGGGTGAGCATATGGCAAAAGCTGCTTCACTCAGTAAAATAGCAGAAAATATCGCAAAAATCACCTTAACACGACCCAATGCAGCTAACTCCCTTTCTAGGCAAATGGTAAGTGAACTTGACAGCATCTTACATGAAATAAAATCGGATTCAGCGGTAAGATGTGTCATCATAACAGGACAAGGAACGAAAGCTTTTTGTGCTGGAGCAGATTTAAAAGAGCGAGCTTCAATGACTGAAAAAGAGGTGAGACAGACTTTAAATTGTATTCGGCAAATGATAGAACATATTGCGTTATTGCCTCAGCCAGTCATTGCTGCCATAAATGGCGCAGCACTTGGGGGTGGAACAGAGCTTGCCTTAGCATGTGATGTAAGAATTGCTTCAGAACAAGCTATTCTTGGATTAACGGAAACTTCACTTGGCATCATTCCAGGTGCGGGAGGAACACAACGTTTGCCTAGATTAATTGGATTGGGGAGAGCAAAGGAATTAATTTTTACGGCAAGAAAAATAACAGCACAAGAAGCACTGAAAATCGGTTTAGTAGAGTTTGTCGTTAGTGCGGACTCTCTTGAAGCAGAAGCCGTTTATTTAGCCAAACAAATTGTCGAAAATGCTCCAATAGCCGTTTCTCAGGCAAAATTCGCTATTGATAAAGGACTTGAAGTTGATTTACAAACTGGACTTGCTATAGAGAGAAAAGCATACGAATTAACGATTCCAACAAAGGATCGGAAAGAAGGATTACAAGCATTTAAAGAAAAGCGAGCGCCAAACTATACAGGTGAATAAAACGTGACACGATTTGTAGATAAAATGTAATAAGTGTCATCGAAAGGTTATGATTTTGTATTTTTTAAACAAGCATAAGCCCTCAGATAGTGAAATATATTTTATTGAGAGCAAATCTTACAAACTAATCATTGATGCTTTTTTCTTGTAAGTGATCAAAAATGAATCTTTTTAAAGCTCCAATATTGAAACAGGAGGGCAATCATATGAAGTGTAAAAGCTGTAATGGTAGTAAACATTTCAATTGCAAAGACTGTTCTGGTGAGGGGTTTAGACTTGTGGGTAACCAACCGTGCATTACCTGTGACGGTCAAGGGTTGATTGCATGTGCCACGTGTGAGGGACAGGGGAAAGTTGGATTTTTTAAATGGTTAAAATCTAGTTAACTAGAATGTCGTTTATAAAAAAGGGTGAATGGAAATGATGGCTGATCACATTTCACATTCACCTTTTTTATCGTCCAGGCAATGATAAAATTTTTGTACTGTGGATAAGCGCGCCGCATCCAGCTTCGAAGCTCAGGATGTGAAAATGCAGTCTATACGACAGGACGTCGCGTTTTTGACTGCCAGCGCCTAGCCCCTCTAGGGTCTAGTCACAAATGAATTGTAGACAAAGAACGTCTTCTATTCATTTGCGTCTTATTTGCCCGAGGCTATTCAAGGCGCTTGCGCTTTTGTTACTAAGAGCTAATACTTTGTTTTATTTCATTCGTAACAACTTTCATTTTTATTGTTGACCAGTTCATACGATAAAAACGTACCATCACCGTAATCCCGAAAAGAGCAAGATAAGAGTACAATGAAATCCATGCGCCGACACTGGATAACTGAAGGGTAAAGGTGAGAACATAGCTTAATGGAATAAAGAATACCCATCCTAATACAAGTGATGTTTTCAATAAGAAAGAAGTATCACCAATCCCTCTTAATCCGCCGGCATAGAAGTTTAGTAATCCATCAAATAATTGAAGAAAAGCGGATATCATAATAAGCTTTCCAGCCAGCTCATATACCAATGGATCACTTGTATAAATCTTTGCAATTGGTTCGGCAAGGAAAAATTGGAGAACCCCTAGTAATAATAGAAAAATACTTCCTAAAATGGCTGTATTTGTCCCTGCCTTTCTCCCTTCTAAAGGCCTGCCTTTTCCAATTTCCTGGCCGACTAAAATGGTTGCGGTTGAACCAAAGGCAAATGCAGGCATAAAGCCAAGGCTCATGACACTAAGTGCTACTTCATTCGCAGCTAAGGCATGGGTTCCTAATCTTGTAACAAATGCGGTAAACACAAACATAGCCATACTCATTGAAAACTCCTGGAATCCTAGTTTTGAGCTTTCTTTAAAGATAAGGGCAGATTCTAAGCGGTTAAATGGGACAATAGTTCTGGTTTCGAATGTAGTGTGAAGTTTAATAAAATAAACATATGCACAAATGAGAAACGTCACAATCTCTCCCGTTAAAAAGGCAATCCCTGCACCTTTTAATCCTAAATCAGGCATTCCAAGATTACCGTAGGTTAACCCATATGTAAGGAAAATCATGATCAAATTTCCAATAATCGCACTGATCATAGGTGTTCTTGTATCACCAATCCCACGTAAAAAGCCATGGAATACAAAGACAAAAACGGAAAAAATCATTGCAAAAAAGCGAATTTGTAAATAGCTTTCACCTTCAATAATCATATCAGTAGAACTTCCCATCACTCGAAAAATGTCCCCGGGAAACAAAAGCCCTACAAGAAGGATTAGAATACTTGCAATCATACATAAATAAAAAGCGATATAAGTTCGTTCTACTCCTTTTTTCATTTGATTGGAACCGTAATTTTGTGCAACTAAATAATTGACTGTATGACCAATTCCGGAAAAAATCGCCCAAGCATTATACATAATAATGTTGGAAACTCCGACAATGGCAATTGCGAGTGCACCTAATTGCCCAACCATGATGAGGTTGATTGTTCCTGTCAGCGTCATGGAAGCAAACGACGCGATCGAAGGAATAGCTAACAGCAAAATCTTTTTCCAATCTTTCATCATACGCGTATCCCTGCTTTCCAAAGTTATCTATTTTATTTTAATGAGGAAAAAGATTGTTGTCTATCTATTTTTGAAAGCGATTTCCTCCTTTGTTTATAAAAAATTTTAAACATTGAATTAAACAAATCTACTCGCAAAGAAGGCTATATGTAATTTTTATAGAATATATTGTATTGTAAGTAAGGGCACTTTTCTATAGGTGTTGTTTTTTATAGGTTTTTTGCAAATAGATTGTTTAGGTTGATTGGAGCGGAAATCAACCTTTCCCTATACTTATTACATAGCAACAATCTTATGAAAACTGCCTGTAGTTTGTATTTTTAGAAAGGGGAGAAGTAAATGACTACTACATATAAATCAAGAGAAGAAGTACCAGATCATGAAAAATGGGATCTGTCTGATCTGTATTCAAACATAGACGAATGGGACAAAGATTATCAATCCATTTCTAAAAAAGCGGAGGAATTAAAAAACTTTGATGGAAAGATCAATGATGGTCCATCCCTTTATTCTTTTTTAAAGAAACAGGAAGAATTATCTTATGCCTTTAATAAACTTTATGCTTATGCCATGCTTAAAGTGGATGAAGATACAAGGCAAACAAGTTCTCAATCATTATTAGACCAAGCAAAACAATTGAGTGTAAAGGTAGGCTCCTCAACTTCGTTTTTTATGCCGTTTCTTTTAAGCCTACAAGAAGAAACATTGAAAGCTTATATTGCATCAGAGCAAAAGCTCGATTATTTTGAACAAGATTTATGGGAATCTTTTCGCTATAAAAAGCATGTATTAAGTAAAGAGCAAGAAGAAATTGTCTCAAAACTAGGGGAGGCACTTTCAGCTCCAAGTAATACATTCGGTATGCTGAGCAATGCGGATATAAAATTTGGAGAAGTCACAACCGACAATGGTGAAAAAGTCGAGTTAACAAGAGGAATGTATGCAAAGCTAATAGAAGATGAGGATCGAAACAAGCGTAAAGAAGCATACAAAGCATATTATCAGCCATATGTTCAGTTGAAAAATTCAATTGCCTCCACACTTTCAGCAGCGATCAAAAATAATGTAACACTGGCAAAACTGCGTCAATACCCATCTGCATTAGAAAAAGCATTATTCGGTGATAATGTCCCAAAAGAGGTATATGTAAACCTTATAAAGTCTACAAAAGAACATTTATCATCCTTGCATCAATATTCAACCCTTCGTAAACAAACATTGAAGGTTGATGAATTAAGACAATATGATATGAGTGTTCCGCTTGTAAGCGGTGTGAAGCAGGTGATTTCATATGAGGAAGCGTATGATATCATGTGCAAAGCACTTTCTCCTTTAGGTGAGGATTATATTGATACACTCAAGGAATTTAAACAATCACGTTACCTTGATGTAAGAGAAACACCTGGAAAGCGATCAGGTGCATATAATTTAGGCGTATATGGTGTTCATCCGTTTATTCTTTTGAATCATCAAGATGATCTTGATAGCTTGTTTACATTAGCTCATGAATGCGGCCATGGAGTACATAGTAAATTAAGCTCTCTTCATCAGCCGCAAATCACGGCCAGATATAGTATTTTTGTGGCTGAGGTAGCATCAACAGTCAATGAAGTTCTGCTGATCAACTATTTATTAAATACTGAAACAAACGTTGATATACGAAAGCATTTAGTCAATCATTTTATTGATCAGTTCAAAGGAACATTCTTTACACAAGTAATGTTTGCAGAGTTTGAAATGAAAACACATGAATTAGCTGAACAAGGTCGCCCATTAAATGTTGATGTATTTAATGAAACGTATGAAACACTGTTTAGAGAGTATTATGGTGATGAAGTCGTATTTGATGAAGAGGTAAAATACGGATGGTCAAGAATTCCTCATTTTTACCGTCCATTTTATGTGTATAAGTATGCGACTGGTTTTGCTTCTGCGATCCATATCGCAACCAAAATTCTTGAAGGTGATCAAAATACACTCACATCATATCTGGATTTCCTGAAAAGCGGAAGCTCTGATTATCCATTAGAATTACTAAAGAAAACGGGTGTAGACTTAACATCATCAGAGCCTATTGAAAATTCACTTGAAAAATTTAGTGAGTTAGTGAATGAACTTACTTCTTTATTACAATAAACGAAAAAAACAGAGATGACCCTTTAATCATCTCTGTTTTTTGTTTAAATTCTTTTAACTAAGATTGCTTCCCTCATTTTGTCTAACGCTTCTTTCCCTTCCTTGCCTCGCTTCAACAAGATGTTTACATACAGAACGTCAATTAACGTTAATTGTGCTATTCGTGATGACAATGCCTCTGAACGATATTCTGTTTCATCTGATACAGTAAATAAAGGAATATCGACCGCGGCGCTTAATGGTGATTTGGCATAGTTTGTGATCGCAATCATCTTTGCGCCGGTTGATTTCACAATATTTAAAATGTGAAGGATATCTTTTGATGATCCTGAGTGGGAGATAAAGACGGCACAATCCTTTTCCGTCATTTGTGATGCAGCCATGAGCTGGAAATGAGTATCAATGACAGCATGCACTTTTAAGCCTGTCCGTATTAACTTATGATAGGCATCAAGTGCAATAATACTCGAACCGCCACTTCCGAAGAACTCTATTGTGTTAGCACCGATTAGGCTATCCACCGCTAATTGTATCTGCTCTTCATTTAAGACCGAGAGTGTATCTTCAAGCGTTTTCATATTTGAACGAACAACTTTTGTTGCAATCGTATCTACACTATCACCCTCACTCACTTTTTCATGAATATCCTGAAGAGGGGAGACGACTTCTGAAGCTAGTGCTATTTTCATGGCCTGATAACCCTTATAGCCTACTCGTTTGCAAAAACGAAAAACAGTTGAATCTGCGACTTCTAAATCCTCAGCTAATTGATTAATGGAAGAATGAATAATCTTATTAGGATTTTTTAAAATATAATCGGCAATTTTTCTTTCCGTCACACTAAACTTTGGATAAAGCTTTCGAATCGTGACTAGACAAGGATCTTGAGACTTTTTCATTATGCTTCACTCCTGATAGGGCTTTCTTTTATTATACTAAATTTCAAAGAAAGAAAAAATATTTTTCTGGATACGCTTGCAAAAAGAAATTTTTTTCTTATAATAGAACTATCAAGAAAATTTATTCCGCAAACAGATAGGATGATAAGACATGCAAATAGGAATGATAGGCTTAGGAAAAATGGGATATCAATTATCTCTTAATTTAGTAGATAAAGAGTATGATGTCGTTGCCTTTGATCTAAATCAAGAATCTATGAAAAAAATTTCTTCTATGGGAGTGAAAACGGCTGATTCAATTGAACAGCTTGTTAGTAAACTATCAAAACCAAGAACAGTTTGGCTAATGGTTCCCGCAGGAGAGGCAACACAATCTGTTTTTGAACAAATGCTCCCACATTTAGAAGAGGGAGATCGGATAATAGACGGTGGAAACGCTCATTATAAAGATTCATTAAAACGAAATGAAATATGTGAATCAAAAGGAATTTACTTTTTTGACTGTGGAACAAGCGGCGGAGTAGATGGTGCTCGAAATGGAGCTTGTACAATGATCGGTGGAAATGAAGAGGTATTCAAAGAAATCGAACCTATCTTCCAAGATATCACGGTTGAAAACGGTTACCTATATTCTGGAAAAGCTGGGAGCGGCCATTTTCTAAAAATGGTTCATAACGGAATTGAGTACGGAATGATGCAAGCGATTGCTGAAGGTTTTGATTTACTTGAAAAAAGCCCTTTTGAGTACGATTATGAAAAAGTTGCACGAGTGTGGAATAATGGGTCTGTGATCCGTTCGTGGTTAATGGAGTTAACTGAAAACGCATTCTCTAAGGATGAAAAGCTAGATGGTATCAAAGGGATTATGCATTCATCTGGTGAAGGCAAATGGACAGTTGAAACAGCTTTAGATCTTCAAACTGCTGCTCCAGTCATCACAATGGCTTTAATGATGCGATATCGCTCATTAGAGGAGGATACCTTTACAGGAAAAGTAGTGGCGGCATTGCGTAATGAATTTGGCGGCCATGCTGTAGAAAGAAAATAAAATTGGTTGGAAAAAGAAAAGCTATAAGAAATCGAACTTGTTACATCATAGAAAGGTAGTGACAGATATGTCAGATCAAATGTTAATATTAGTCGCTTTAGCAGGCATTTTTCTTCTTTTATTTTTAGTCATTCGTACAAAATTACACGCGTTTGTTGCGCTATTATTAGTAAGTTTAATTGTAGGTATTTTAGCAGGTATGCCTTTAAATGACGTTGTTACTTCGATGCAAAATGGAATGGGCGGAACCCTCGGGTTCGTAGCTGTTGTCGTCGGTTTAGGGGCTATGTTTGGACAAATGCTTGAGGTTTCAGGTGGAGCTGAGCGTCTTGCCCAAACTCTTGTGAAAAAATTTGGTGAAGATAAATCACAATGGGCATTAGGTGTAACAGGTTTTCTTGTTGCCATCCCGGTATTCTTTGATGTTGGATTTATTATTTTAGTACCAATTGTTTATGGATTAGCAAAGAAAACAGGAAAATCTCTTTTATATTATGGAATTCCTTTATTAGCGGGATTAGCAGTCACTCACAGCTTTATACCGCCAACACCTGGTCCAATTGCGGTTGCGGATTTAATTGGAGCAGATCTTGGTTGGGTTATTTTATTCGGGGCAATTGCCGGTGTACCAGCAATGATTTTAGCAGGACCGCTTTTTGCAAAATATATTTCGAAAAAATTACATGTTGTTGTACCAGATTATATGAATCTTGAAGAAATTGAGTATGATAAAGAACTACCAAGCTTTAAATTAATTGCATCATTAATCATGATTCCTTTAGTATTAATTTTACTGAACACGGTTTCAGGTGTATTATTAGAAGATGGAAATATAGTTCGTCAAATTTTAACATTCTTAGGTCACCCATTTGTGGCACTTACGATTGCAACAATTTTAACATTTATTTTCTTAGGTACAAAACGTGGATATTCTCGTCAAGAAGTACAAGATATTGCTACGAAAGCTTTAGAGCCGGCAGGGATCATTATTTTAGTTACAGGTGCTGGTGGTGTATTTAAGCAGATTTTAATTGACTCAGGTGTAGGCGAAGTACTTGGTGAAATGATGGCAGGCTCTCCGTTGCCACCAATTTTGTTAGCGTTTTTAATTGCAGCAGCTGTACGTGTTGCACAAGGTTCTGCAACAGTATCAATGGTAACAGCTGCAGGATTAATGGCTCCACTTAT
Source organism: Metabacillus sp. RB-C-LZQ-3-1 (assembly GCF_058315175.1). Taxonomy (NCBI): domain Bacteria; kingdom Bacillati; phylum Bacillota; class Bacilli; order Caryophanales; family Bacillaceae; genus Metabacillus; species Metabacillus sp. RB-C-LZQ-3-1. Next base: position 354,757 of record NZ_JBZFLI010000001.1, read on the forward strand.
TGAGCTTTTAGCTCTGGAAGGACCAGTTTTAGGTTTACTCGTTATTGCAATCGCTTCAGGTGCAACTGTTCTATCACATGTAAACGATTCAGGCTTCTGGTTAGTTGGCCGTTACTTTGGATTAAGTGTAAAAGACACATTGAAATCATGGACTGTGATGGAAACGATCATCGGTTTAGTTGGTGTCGGAGTTGCATTAATTTTAGGGATTTTTATTGCATAATTTCGGATGAGGGACAACCTATTAGGGTTTTCCCTTTTCTCTCATTTTAGGAGGAATTTTCATGAGTAATTATATGATGGGTGTCGATATAGGAACAACAAGTACAAAAGCTGTTATTTTTAATAAAGAAGGGAAAGCAATCAGTCGCTATGGTGTAGAGTATCCTCTACATACACCAACACCAGCAACAGCTGAGCAGGACCCAGAGGAAATTTTTCAAGCTGTGTTAACGGTGATGAAAAATAGTTTGCTAGAAGCGAATGTTTCTGGTGATGAAGTTCAATTTGTATCGTTTAGTTCAGCAATGCATAGCTTAATCGTGATGGATAGCGAAGGAACTCCACTCACTCGTTCGATTACATGGGCTGATAACAGAAGTGCGGAATATGCGGAAAAACTAAAAAATGATTACAATGGTCATGAAATTTATTTGCGTACAGGTACACCGATTCATCCGATGTCTCCTTTAGTTAAATTATTATGGTTGAAAAATGAGCATAGTGAATTAATGCAACCGCAATATAAATTTATCTCTATAAAAGAATATGTGTTTTATCGTTTATTTGGTGAGTATGTTATTGATTATTCCATTGCATCAGCAACAGGTATGTTTAATTTAGAAAATTTAGATTGGGATGAAGAAGCACTAAAGGTTGCAGGCGTAACAAAAGGTCAGCTATCAAAACCTGTTAGTACAACAGATACGATAAAAGGATTATCTCCTGAATTCGCAAAATTGACAGGACTTCCAGAAAATACTCCTTTCGTAGTTGGCGCAAGTGATGGAGTTCTTTCAAACCTTGGTGTAAATGCCATTGAACCAGGTGTTGTTGCGGTAACAATTGGGACAAGTGGTGCGATCCGTGCGGTCACAGATCGACCTGTGACAGATCCGAAGGGCCGTATTTTTTGTTATGCCCTAACCGATAAGCATTGGGTCATTGGTGGGCCAGTAAATAATGGCGGAATGATTTTCCGATGGGTTCGTGATGAATTAGCAAATGCTGAGGTTGAAACAGCCAAACGTTTAGGAATTGATCCATATGAAGTGTTAACAAAAATAGCCGAGACAGTACCACCAGGATCAAATGGACTACTATTCCATCCGTATTTGGCAGGAGAAAGAGCGCCTTTATGGAATGCAAATGCTCGAGGCTCTTTCTTTGGATTGGGAATGCACCATAAAAAAGAACATATGATTCGCGCTGTCCTTGAGGGTGTAATGTTAAATCTTTATAGTGTGCTTTTAGCTCTTGAAGAATTAATTGGGACTCCTACGCGCGTTCAAGCAACTGGAGGGTTTGCTAGGTCTGTACTTTGGAGACAAATGCTTGCCGATGTATTTGATCAAGAGGTTACGATTCCTGAAAGCTTTGAAAGCTCATGTTTAGGTGCTATTGTTTTAGGAATGTACGGCTTTGGTGAACTCAATTCATTAAGTGAAGTAGAAAAAATGGTAGGATCTATTCATTCACATCAACCAAATAAAGAAGCAACAGCTGCCTATCGCGAGCTAATGCCAATATTTATTAGACTTTCAAGACTGTTGGAAAATGAATACGATGAGATTAGTGCGTTTCAACAGAGATTTTCATAATACATTAAGGATTTAATGATATAAAAACGTTGAGTAAAATTTGATACTCGACGTTTTTTATTATTCTTTTTTCATCAATTCATATTGCCGTTTTGATAGTTGGAATAAGATGGCCTTTTCAAGGAACATTTACTGGCTTCTTCACGTAATGCCGGTGCGTAATAACTTAACTTTTTAATAAAATAACATGTTTCCGGAAAATGATGTTCAAGGAAGCGAAGAGTTGATTTATTTAGGATCGTATTTTCTTTATATTTAATCACCATACGATAAATAAACCTGCTCATTTCAATGGTCGTTTTACCCACATCGTTTGCAAATTCTTTCTGCCGAGGAAAATTAGGTTCTTTAAATCTCAAATAACCTTTTAAATGGCGATTTTGAATTATAAAAGCTTGATAACTGCTAATATAGACCTCTGCTTGTCTAGTTGCCATCAATTCGATTGGGTCAAGTAAGTTTTGAAAAAGAAGCACGTGGCCTAATTGATCCTCCAGCCATAAGTCCATTAGGTCAACTAAGGTTAGAGGAACAGGTTTTTTCCCTTGGACTAAGAAAGTTAAAATACGCAGGTACTCTTGATTCTCTGCAAGTGTTCCATTTAAATATGTAGGAGACAAATTTAAATTCACCTTATTATCAATCCGAAGTGATTGCAGTTTCCCTTCAAATTCATAATAGCCTTTTGCGACTTGCAATGCTCTTTTAGCAAAGTAAATCATCTTTTCATCAGTATGTTGAACTGTTCTTGGAATCGAGTGTAACATGGAGATGAGTTCACCAAACAAATGAATATACTGCTGTGATGTATTGACATATTCAGCCTCACTCACAGAGAGATGATCCCTCACAAAATAAGCATGATCTTGTAGAACCTCTAACCAAAATAAATGCTCATCCCAAATAGGTATCAAATTGGTTGTCATCTTTTCCCACCTCTATTATATAGACTCTTTTCTTACAACATTTAAAAAGTCATTCTTTTTCAGTACTTAAAACAGTTATTGGTTTTATATTTATGACAGAGGAGGGGCAGAAATGAATTTTTGATCATATTTGGCTATTTATCATGAGATTTACATAACATACCCAAAATTCCTCAATCTTGGAAAATGAAATATATGAAAAAATGAGAAGAGGGTTCTGGATAACATGTGGAACACAAAACTCTTTATGATTTCCATAACTCTCTTGCCTTGGCTGCTGTTCACTATGAATGAAAAATATTTTTATCGAAATCCATATAGTGATTGATGTTACATGCGTTTTTGCCAATAATTTTAAAAGCTCCTCTAAACGGTTAGTCTAAAAAGCAGGAAGACAGTAGGCTCACGGTGAATGTATTAAGTAAGAAACCATAAGGAGGAGTTTGACTATGCCGCATTTATCACTCACAACTTGGAGTCTTCATCGAGAACTAGGACCGTTAAGATGGACGTATTGGGATAAAAATGAAAAAACACATAAAACGAAGATCGAACAACAACCGGAAAATACGACATTACTTGAATTGCCAGCTATTTTGGTCAAACAACAATTTCAATCATTAGAAGTCTGTCATTTTCATTTTCCAAGTCTCGAGAAAGATTACTTGTTTCAGTTGAAACATTCATTTGAAACGTCAGGAATGAATTTTCATTGTTTACTAGTCGATTATGGTGATATTAGCTCTTCTGATGAAAATAGACGTAAAGCTGATATAGAATATATAAAAAATTGGGTTGATATTGCTTCAGTCGTTGGTGCTAAAAGCATTCGAGTCATTGCTGGGGAAGCACCTCCCACAGATATACAAGCATTAAAACGTTCAAAGGAGAGCTTGAAAGAAATAGTGGCGTACGCTTTACCAAAACAAGTCCGTGTTGTAACTGAAAATTTTAAACCGCTTTCTTCTACAAAGGAAAACTGTATTGAATTACTATCTGACAATGAGTTAGGACTTACAGTGGATTTTGGTAATTTTAACAAAGATGTGAAATACGATTCGATAAAGAATCTAATGCCATATGCTGAGTCCGTGCACGCAAAAGCAAATTATGATCAACATGGAATAATCGATGAAGATGAGTTTCGTCAATCATTAGATATAGTGGCGGAGCATCGTTATAATGGTCCGATTACATTAGTATATGATGGACCTGGTAACCTTTGGGAAGGTATTCAACGAGTTAAGGCTGTCGCTAAGGAATATTTATAAATAGCGGAATAAAGTGGTGAGGATATAGATGAAGTGTGCTCTTGTTATTGGAGGTTCTGGCATGTTATCAAAGGTTTCACTTTGGCTCGCACAACATTACGACCGTGTGTATGTCATAGGAAGAAGTGCCAAAAAGATGAACCATCTTCAAAGTCAAGCAGATCATCCAAGCAAAATCATTCCTGTCTATGTCGATTATACAAATGACGAACAATTCGTAGAAAGTATTCATAGCCTTTTAGGAAACTGTCACATTGAGTTAATTGTTTCGTGGATTCACTCTACTGCACCTAGGGCACTACAAACACTGCTCAATATGGTAGAAGAGGAAGGACAACCTTTTCATGTTTACCACGTCTTAGGTAGCAAAGCCAATTTATCAGAAATAAAAAAGAATTTATATCTATCAGAGTTATGTACATACCATCAAGTTCAATTAGGATTTAAAAAGGAAGGACATAGTCTTAGGTGGCTAAGCCATGATGAAATTAGCCAAGGTGTGATCGACTCCATTAAAGAAAAGAAAGAAGTAAATACGATAGGAACACTTTCATAAAGACAAAAGATTAAATGAATACCTAGAAACACCGACATTAGCCTATACCCTATTACCCATTCTTGAATAGAATGTAACGATTTTAAAAAGAATGGGGAGAGGAAAAATGTCTAAGTCGAAAAAAGAACAAGTAATTAGAGTAGACAATTTGGTTATTCATGCTAAAGAAGTAAAAATCATTACTGAAAAAAAACATGACCATGATCATGATGATGACCGTCATGAAAGAAGAAGAGATCCATGGGGAATGTTGTGGGGAAGAAGACCGCTAGTAGAAAGTGAAGAAGATCGGGATGACGATAAATAATTTAGTTGAAGGCAATTGAGACGGGGAAACTCGTCTTTTTTGTTATTTAACAAAAATAGTGAAAATTCCGATTGAATTTTTATTCAACTTACTGTATAAATATATATATAGATACATAGAAATACATGATGATTTAGAAGGTGAATAGAATGAATTATACGTATTCAAATGAACTTCCTTCTTTTGAACAATTTGTTCAGTTGCATGAAGCGAGTGGATTAATAAAAAGTAAAAAAGGAACATATACAAGAGAACAATTATATCAAGCTGCTGAGAACAGCTGGTTTCATATATCAATTTATGATCAGGAAAAATTGATTGGATTTGGAAGAATGATATCAGATGGTGTGTATCAAGCATTAATTTGTGATGTCATGGTAGATCCAACATACCAAAATCAAGGATTAGGGAAACAAGTGATCGAGCAGCTTCTTAAAAAATGTAAAGAATCTGGAATCCTATCAATTCAGCTCTTCTCTGCAAAAGGAAAACAACAATTTTATAAAAAGTTAGGTTTTGAGGAAAGAGAGCAGGATGCACCAGGAATGTCCCTCATCCTATAGAAAGTTCAGTGAATAATAAAAACACTGATCTTTTTTTTTGTTAAAAATTAGTACCAAGTACTAATAACAAGTGTTAAAATGGAAAAAGATACCTATAAGTGGAGGGGTTACATGATTGATATCAATGAAGTAAAAGAAATGATCCAACATCGCTATCCATTTTTATTAATTGATAAAATTGTCGAAATACAAGCAGGCATAAAAGCAATCGGGATAAAAAATGTCACGATAAACGAAAGTTTTTTTAATGGTCATTTTCCTGATTATCCTGTTATGCCAGGAGTACTCATTGTCGAAGCTTTAGCTCAAGTGAGTGCGATTGCAATGCTAACGAAAGATGAATATAAAGGTCGATTAGGCTTTCTAGCGGGTATTGATCAATGTCGTTTTAAGCATCAAGTAAAACCAGGAGATCAATTAATTCTAGAAGTTGATATAATCCGAATTAAAGGGGCATTCGGAAAAGGGAAAGGAAAAGCAACTGTTGATGGAAAACTTGTGTGTGAAACAGAGATCCTTTTTGCTTTTGGTGAATGAATTTTTAGAACCGTAGGGTGGCGATATAAATTGAGTTGGGAAATTTCGCTCATTAGACATGGAAAGTCAGTGTTGAATGAAAACCAAAAGAAAAATTGCGAAGAGTTTGAAGAATGGGTTCATAGCTATAATTTAAGTGGGGTGGTCGAAGAAAAAGACCTTCCACCTTCTACTCTTCAAAAGGTGGCTCATGCTAAAGTTTTCATTACAAGTGATTTAAAAAGATCAATAGAATCTGCTAAGTTATTACGAAATAATGTACTTGTTATGACAGATACCTTATTCCGGGAAGTAGAATTGCCTATACCTTCAACAAAATTAGGCAATATAAAACTAAATCCGCAAGTATGGACCGCGATATTAAGATGTTTATGGCTTTGCGGCTATTCGAATAGATGTGAATCGTATGAGAGTGCAAAGGAAAGAGCAAAAAAAGCAGCTGTTCAATTAATAGAATATGCTGAAGAATATCATTCGGTTGTCGTTGTTGGCCATGGCTTTTTTAATCTATTACTTGCAAAAGAGCTTTTAAAAAGGGGATGGAACGGACAGAAAATAAAAAGCACAAAGCATTGGAGTATTTCTAGTTATACATATAAGGCCACCAATTACATGTAATTGATGGCCATATCAATATTTGATTCATTTTTATTATTAATCATAATCATTCCATAAAGCTACTTTATAAATTGAAAAATATCCCCATAAGAGAATAGATAATAACAGTTGAAAAGAGAATGGTCATATGGACTAAGGAATAAATAAACATTGATTTTGCCCATTTCTCAGAATCCATCCTTTTATAACCGAAAACACTTAAAATAAGCCATGCAACACTTAAAAGAAGTGCTACTAACATAAGACCAGTGCTTAAAGAATGAAAAAGAAAACTTATACCAATTAATACAATTAAATAAAGGTTCGTTTGTAAATATGTTCTCTTAACTCCCTTTACAACTGGCAACATAGGTACATTTGCAGCCTTATATTCATCGTGTTTCCTTATTGCTATGGCATAGAAATGCGGCATTTGCCAAATAACAGTGATGATAAACAACCCAACAATAGCAGGATGTGAAATGTCTGGATACATAGCCGCCCATCCAATAAGAGGAGGCATTGCACCTGAGATACTCCCAATTTCTGTATTGTAAACTGTTCTCCTTTTACTCCAAATTGTATAGGGGAAGATATAAAAAAATAAACCTAGGAATCCTAGAAATGCTGCTAAAGGTGTTGTAAATGCAAGTGCTATTATTCCGAAAAAAGTCATGAGGATACCGATCCACAGTACAATTTTAGGTCTAATCTCTCCCGTTACAGTAGGTCTGTTTTTTGTTCTCTGCATGATAGAATCGATGTCCCGGTCATAAAGATTATTGAAAGCGCCTGCTGCCCCAATTACTAAGATAGAGCCGATTAAAGCTAAAATGATATCAGGTAATTTCTCAAAAATGCTTATTTGATAGGTATACAATGACAATGTTAATCCGGCAAACATGGGAATCAGGTTAGATTTAATAATTCCTGTTTTTATCGTTTGTGCCAATATTTTTGACAAAGTTTTTTGCTGGTTTTCTTCCTCACCCATTATTTTCTTTTCCCCTTTTATTTAATAGAAAGTTATTTGTATATTAGGCTGTTTTCGCAAGCCTTGTTGCTTTATAAAAGTAATGTGAATGTTGTTAAAGGATAATAAACAACAATCTATTACAATAGAGCCGTATTTTAAAAAGCTATTGTGAATCTTTTGGATACTAAATAGAATATAAATACTACATGGTATATTAATTCTAGATGGTATGATTGTCAAGAAAAAGGAGGATGGAGAATGGGTAGACAACGATTATCGCAAAAGGAGCGAAAAGAGGAAACACGGAAGTTACTATTAGAATCAGCTGTTGAAATCTTTGCTGAGTTGGGCTTTCACGGTGCGTCAGTTGAGAAAATTGCAGAACATGCTGGATTTAGTAAGGGTGCAGTGTATGGTCATTTTGATTCAAAGGAAGAGTTATTTTTGGGCCTCTTGGAACAACAAATGAATATACATATTAAGAATGTTCATCGATTAATAGAACAACAATATTCACTTTCAGAAATTATTGATCAAATGGAAGAGTACTTTTATATGGTGAAAGAGGAAAACCGAACGTGGAGTATGCTTAATATGGAGTTTCTTCTATATGCAATGCGAAATGAATCTGCTCGAAAACAATGGTCTGAAATGATCACGAAATCAGTGGGGCAAATTTCCAAATCTATCGAAATATTAATGGCGAAAGAGAATCATGAGCTTACTCTTTCATCAGTAGAAATGGCATGGACAATTGTTTCGTTAGAAAACGGAATGTCCATTTTCCACTTCATTACTGAGGATAATGTTCCATTGGGGCTATATGGAAAGGCATTGAAGAATTTGCTTCTCTCCCCAGAAAAAGAGCAATAGAGAAAGTTCTAAAATTTTCATAAACATAGTATCTTTAATATGGTAATATTTACAATATATATAAATAATGGAGGGATCATACCCGAAAAAGGAGAACTGAATGAATAAACATGTCCCTGCAATTATATCGATTTTTCTTCTTTTCTTCATTGTTGCATGTAACGGAATGAATCAACAGAATATTGTTTCCTCCAGTGAAATAACAGAAAGAGAGGATTTTTTCCTTTCGACAACAACAGAGCAATCCTTTGTATTTGATTTTCATACAGATAATTCGTATAAAGAGGTATCTGTTTGGGTTGAAAAGTACGAATCTGGAGCATATGTCGGAGAAATAAACAGAATCACCTCAGAAATAGGAAAAGAAGGAATGCTCATGTTTACCACGTCAAAACTAATAGAAGAAAACAATAATGAATCTCTATTTACAGTTAGTATTAAGAGTGAGGATGGTTCAGCAACAGGTTGGAGCCCAGAAATGATAGATGAAGAAAGAGCTGTTTGGGGTCCAAATCCATCTGAAACTATACCGATTAAGGGGCAAATGGTGCTAGCAAGCATTAGCTATGTTGATGATAAAAATGAGATGCGAACATTTTCTCCGGATTTTTATGATGAAATTGATCATCATAAAGAAGAGTTGAAACAGTATCAATCCGTTTATCTTTTTAGGTGTGAATTTAAATAATAGTTATATTGATAGCTTCATATAAAGGATAACAGGCCATTATTAAAATTTTTAGGGACGTGTCCACAACAAAGGACATTCCATACATAGTATGAAACAAGGTCTTACTGTAAAGGAGAAAAATAATGCCATGTTTCATTAAAAATGTAACGATAGAAAGTGTTAGCGGCGGGATTGTAAATTTCGGTGATTCGAATTCCATATCTCCTAAAAGTGTTGAAAGGTCCACTTCAGGTTCGGGAGGCGGAGGAACCGGAGACTTTCAAGTGGTGATAAACGGGAAAAGCATAACGAATAGTTCAAGCCAATATACTGAAAAATAAGAAGGCACTTTTGATAATGTGCCTTCTTATTTTTTACTATTTACTCATCATCTCTAAATTTTTTTCGATCTGGTATGATTTCTTCTGATATTTCTGCATGATATCGTAAGTTACCTATTCTTCCTAAATCTTCTTTTTCATGAAGAGTATGATTCAATAAATATCGATGGAAAAACATCTCGAATAAAGCAATACCGATAGCTGATACCAATGACGCTAAAAATACATTTGTCGTTGATAAGGTAATGTTTGCTAAGTAAAACCAAGTAATAAGCATGGCGATTGCAAAATCAGAAATAGTCGCTGTTATGTTCGTTGTTCTTGGTAATAAAATAAGGTCACCAAGAAGATAAGAAACAACGCCAATGATTAACGTTAAGACAAATACATCCCCAATCGAGTATTGAAAAAATAAACCTAAAATCAACATTAACATTAAGAAGGTCGCAACTGCTTTTATCAGAAAGGCTTGAATATGATTCATCTATTATTCCCCCTCACTTTTTCATTATTACTATTTACTCCCTGCAAAAATCTTATGTAAGAAATTGTATCCAATTGGATAAAAGCCATTACAGTAATCAATACTAGTTTAGAAAAGGGTGGAATTTTTGGAGGTGAGGCATTTGAAACAGCTTACAATGAAAGAACTTTCCTTTATAGAAGATGAAATTAGAGCGGAAGAAATATTAGGTAAAACAATCAACTGGTGTGCTTCTCTTTGTGATGATCAAGCTTTAAAAGAAGAGTTAGAACAAATGGCTGAACAACATCAATTAAACGTAGCTGCTTTATCACAATACTTTAACCAATCAAAAATGATTCAATAAAGGAGTGGGAACATGCCAAACAATATGGAAGGACGCGGATTAACAGACCGAGAAATGGTACAGCTTTGTTTGGAATTAGAAAAGGGAAGGTGTAAAAGCATCAGCAGTACGATGTTAGAGGCATCTCATAAGGAACTCCGAAATATATACACAGATTGTCTTGAAAAGGCAAAAAACAATCATTATCGTCTTTATGAAATAATGGATGAAAAAGGCTGGTACAAAACAGAGTTGGCAACAACAGAACAAATGGTGAAGGTGCAGGAATATATGCAAAATAATTTACATCCAGATCACCAATTTTGAGAAAACATGAAAGAAAGAGTAGATATCTACTCTTTTTTGATGAACCTCAGTAGTAAGCAATTGGACAAGATGAAGATCCGATTTGAACTGAATGATCTTCGGAAAAATTTGTTGGGTGATATCCGTTATAATAGGATTCTTCCTGATACGTAGCAAATGAAGAATAGGCAGGAAAACTCCAAAAAGATGTTAGAGACCTTAAAAAGGTATAAGGATGAAAAAACACATTGACACTCCTCTCTTTTTATCTTCTATAGTGTATGGCCTATTTAAGAAATGGGTGCTAGCCATACATGGTTTTATCACCTTTGGACATAATGAGAAAGAATTCATGTTATTCAAGATGTTTGAATAAAAAGGGGTGTGAACATGAAAAAAAATCAAAACAATGAATCAGCTAAAGTTGCTGGAAAAATGTATGAGGTGGAAGATTACCAAGCAAATGATACATTATCTTCAGGGTTAGCAACAACACATGAGCAAGTATCAGATGCGTATATGGAAGGCGAAGTAAACGCTGTAATTGATGATGTTGATGGTGAAGATGTTCAAGTGAAAAGAGAGGGCTACAAAAATCAGTAAAAAATGTAGAAAGAGGTTCAGAACGAAATTTGTTCTGAACCTTATTTATTTGTGTTCTGATTATTTTTGTAAATATTTTACAAAAATAAAGGGTATAATATAAATAGGTATATGGATGCGAACCTCTATCTGATGAAGATCCCGGGAAGTATTCATTGAAATTTTATGAGAGAAGGTAATGAAAGTTTGCGCCAACCAAAGGAAGTCTTATTATGGAGTATTGCATTCCCAGGTTTCGGCCAGTTCTTAAATAAGAAATATGCAAAAGGAATAATTTTAATCGTACTGGAGTTTGTTATCAATATAAACGGAAATTTTAATACGGTCATTATTCATAGTTTTTATGGGGATATACAAGAGGCGATTAGACAAACGAACTTTCAATGGCTTTTGTTCTATCCTTGTGTATATTTTTTTTCAATATGGGATGCGTATAAAGATGCTGGCGGTGGGAGAGAGAAGTTTTCCTACATTCCATTTGTTACAAGTGCTTGGGCAGTGACAATTGGCCTTATCTATTCTACAAGTGGAGAAATTGGGAATATTTTCGGCACCATTTGGTTTCCTATGATGTGTGTCATTCCTGGTATTATTGTTGGATGGATTGTGAAAAAAATATTAAAAAGTAGGAATTAAACACTTTTTCAATTCATGCTTTTGTAATTGTAATTGGCAGATTGATCGAACAGTTAATAAATGGTGGCATTTGGTTCCTATAACCTAGACATGCTTTCTCATACTAGTAGAGAAGATCATGTAAAAGGGAAAGGGGAGAATATGATGTTTTATCATGTAAAGGAATTGCAATACAATGCAAAACCAAGTGAACCAGATCCTGTCTATGCAAAAAAACTGCAAGAGGTCCTTGGTGGTCAGTTTGGTGAAATATCTGTTATGATGCAATATCTGTTTCAAGGATGGAATTGTCGAGCAGAAGGGAAATATCGAGATATGCTTTTAGACATTGGAACAGAGGAAATGGCCCATGTTGAAATGCTTGCCACAATGATTGCTCAATTATTAGATGGCGCACCTGTTCAAGACCAGGAGGAAGCGGCGAAGGATCCAGTTATTGAAGCTGTTTTAGGTGGAATGAACCCCCAACATGCGATAGTTAATGGTCTTGGAGCCCAGCCTAACGATAGTGTTGGTTATCCTTGGACTGCCCGTTACACGATTGCAAGTGGAAATTTATTAGCAGATTTTCGAGCAAATTTAAATGCGGAATCTCAAGGCAGGTTGCAAGTATGTCGCCTATATGAAATGACAACAGATCCTGGAGTTAGAGACATGCTTTCGTTCTTAATTGCCCGTGATACAATGCATCAAAACCAATGGATGGCAGCGATTGAGGAAATCGAGCAAACACAAGGTTCAATCGTCCCAAGTAATTTTAATCAAGAATATGAAAAGCAAGAAGTATCTTATTCATTTATGAACTTCTCGCAAGGCGAGGAAAGTAGCGAAGGTAGCTGGGCAAATGGATCAAGTTTAGATGGACAAGCAAACTTCGAGTATGTCCAAAATCCTGTAGCAATGGGACAAAAGCCAACTTTGAATCCAGGTCCTGCCTCTTTACATGGGACAAACCCTAAGGAGTTAAGAATAAAACAAGGACTAGGGAAAATGGAACCACTAAAATAATGATAAAAATGTGGACAGCCTCCTTAAATAGGGCTGTTCACAATTAGAAAGGAGAATTGAGATGGAGAAAGATCATTTAGGTAGAAATTTAAGTCTAAATGGAAATAGAAAAGAAGAACATCTAGAAATCAGTACAACCGGTTTTGGGTTAGAATCAGTAATAACATCAACTTTAGCTGATAAACAAAAAAATTCAAAAAAAGTACCTAGTCGTGCTAAAAAAATGTAATTGCTCCACCATATTGAAATTCGACGGGGAGCAAGTTTTCATATGTAAATGATTCAGCCAAAATTTCGTATTATCGAAAATCTTTCATATCTTCAAGCAAATCTGTAGAGTTAACACCTTCTTCAACTACTAACTTCAAGTCTTTTTTAAATGGTAGGGTATATAATGAAAGGATAGAAGTTGCGTCATATTTTCGATCGTCACTATGAATCCATATGTCGAAAGGATATTTTGACGCAATTTTGTTTAATTTTGGTATTTGATCTTTATCGGATAATTTAAAATGAATGACCATGTCATCAACCTCCTCCTTTTAGAATTATAATTTAATAATTCTAAATTGCAAGAAAAATTAGGTATTTTTAATGTTAAAAATATGAGTCTACCAAAATGTACCTGTTGATCAACCTCCGTTGTCAATGGACCAAATGATATTATTATTCCAACTTTTCTAAGGTGGATATTTCATTGAAATTCATCCTGATGTTGACTATAATCGACAGTAAGAGACATTTTTCTCACATACCTTTTTAACGATACATTAGAGTATTCAAAAATGCAACACAATGCCGTGAACGCATTTTTTTAAGTCACTTATTTACGGAAATATAGAAGAGACAGGGGAAAGAAAATGCGTTTAGTGAAATTAGATCACTGTCAATCCGGAATTAAATTAGGCAGATCTATATACAGTGAAAAAGGAAAAATTCTTTTAACTAAGGGTACGGAACTCACTGAGAGTTTTATTAAAAGATTGAAAAACTTAAATATTTATACAGTTTACATAGAAGATAAAGCCTCGGAGGGAATTGACATTGTTGAATCAATACCAGCAGAACTTTTAAATGAAGCAACAAATGTCATTACAGAAGGGTTAGAAACAATTGCAGAATTAAACGGAACAAAACCTACACTCCAAGCAATGATTGAGACAGATAAAACAGTACGAACTTTTCGAAACATCTTTAAAGATATTATGACATCCTTAATAGACAATCCTACTGTCCTTAATTTACTTGCCACAACAAAGATACACGAAAATCATGTTTATACACATAGTTTACATGTCACGATCTATTCATGTCAGCTTGCGATAAAAAATGGTTTGCCTGCTAAACAGATCGAGGAAATCGGTTTAGGTGCATTATTACATGATATAGGCAAGATTTTTGTGCCTCCAGAAATATTAAATAAACGAGGAAAACTTAATGAAGAAGAATTCCTGCATATGAAGGCACATTCAGAATTGGGGTTTGATATTCTTCGAAAGGTACATGAAATACCATTGGTTGTTGCACATTGTGCCTTGCAGCATCATGAAAGAATCGATGGGAAAGGTTATCCAAGGGGAATCAAGGGAGACAAAATTCACCCTTATGCGAAAATTTTAAGTGTAGCTGATGTTTTTGATGCTGTAACAAGTCATAGAGTTTATCGATCAGCTATGTTGCCCCATCAAGGAATGGAATTACTTTATTCAGGTAGTGGAACACAATTTGACACAAAGCAATTAAGGCTGTTTAAAAATTGTATTGCGATCTACCCGCAAGGACTTACAGTTAAATTAAATGATGGAAGAGCAGGAATTGTTACGAAGTATCATTTCCATTCAGTAGGAAGGCCGATTATTCGAATCATTAAAGATGAAGAAGGCCAAGACATTTCTCCATATGAAATTGACTTATCAGAGCATGGGAACTTGACTTTGGAAATTGTAGAGGCAGATGCATTGTTATAATGGGAAAATGACTTATAAACTTATGAAAAGTAAGCTTATAAGTCATTTTTTGTTTTAAAAAATATAAAAAGAATGACTTAGAGAAGGTAAAAGTCATTCTTAGTATTTTAGATGGTTACTTTTCATCATTAGGAGGTATAATGCATCCATCATCAGTGCAAACATCTTGAACCGAAGTTGTTAGATCTTCAAACACTGGTTTTTGATGCTCCTCTTCCCAAACCTTTTTAAGTGCACCTGAGAATGTTTCGGGTGACTGGGCACCTGAAATCGCATATTTTTGATTGATTAGAAAGAAAGGCACACCTTGAATACCATATTGCTGTGCTTGTCTTTGATCATTTCGTACCTCTTGTTCATAATCCGCTTCGTTTGATAAAACTTCTACTGCTTTTTCTCTATCAATTCCTGATTCTTCAGCAATAACAGCTAGTGTGTGGATATCACCAACATTTTTAGATTTCGTAAAGTACGCTGATAATAGATTTTCTGTTATTTCTTTATCATTTCCGATTGTTTTAGCATACTTTGCTAATCGATGAGCATGAAACGTGTTTGTCGGCTTCATATTTTCATAATCAAAAGCTAACCCAAGTTCAGCTGCTTGTTCGATTATGCCTTTGTTCATTTGCTTCATTTGTTCTGCAGTAGTACCGTATTTTGCTGCTAATGCTTCATATATGCTTTGTTCAGAATGTGTTGGTGCATGTGGGTCTAATTCAAAACTTTTATATTCTATTTCTACTTGATCCTTATGTGGGAAATGTTCAAGTGCTGCCTCTAATCTTCGTTTTCCAATATAACAAAATGGACAGACAAAATCAGACCAAATTTCAATTTTCATTTTAGGTCACCTCTATGTTTTAATGAAGCTATTTTAGCAATATGGTCATGAACGATGCAAATAGTTGAACTTATGTATCATCTATGGCTTGGAAATGAAGGATCTTTGAAATACTCTGTGGCATGTTTATTGGAACGAATATGCAAGACTCCTGTGGGTGCTCATTATAGGCACCTGGGTACCTCCTGTAGTGGAAATCACCTGTTTAGAACACTTTTATAAAGCAACAAAGATTGTGAAGTCAGACTTTAATCGACACTTATTTCGTGAAAAAAGTCAACTTCTGCGCTTACCCAGGAAATGTTTCAACCTTTATGGCATATTTAATGTTCCAGAACAATGAAATGCTAACAGAATTTAAACAAACGTTTAATTAACTATTAAAATCAATAAAATAAGAATATTCTTCAAATTAGGGTTGCAGTTCATTTGAAATATGGTATGATATAGGTAATTCAAAAGGCTATGTGTAACTGGCGAAACACGGATTACCGTGAGGGAGCACATAGTGTCGAAGCCGTTCGCCTGGGCAAAGGTAAGGGAGATAAATCCCTTGCCTTTTTCTGTTTAATAGGTAGGATGTTTATGTCGATTTATGATATAATTCCATTATCCTATTAAAATAAAAATATTCATAAAATTTTAAAAACACCCGAAAAGAGGAGAGTTCAATGAGTACAACAACATTAGAAAAAGTAAAAACAATTAAAACCTTAAACAATATTGCCGAAGTTGGTTTAAACGTTTTTAGCAAAGGCAACTATGCGATTGACAATGATAGTGAAAATCCTGATGCGATTGTTTTACGTAGCTATAATATGCACTCAATGGAATTTGCAAACAATTTAAAAGCTATTGCTCGTGCTGGTGCGGGAGTAAATAATATTCCTGTTGATAAATGCACAGAGCAAGGAATTGTCGTTTTTAATACACCAGGTGCAAATGCAAATGCTGTTAAAGAAATGGTTTTAACTACACTTATGGCTTCTTCTCGTAACCTATTCGCTGGTGTTGCATGGACAAAATCATTAGAAGATGAAGGAGATCAAATTCCGAAGCTTGTAGAAGCAGGAAAGAAACAATTTGTCGGAAAAGAGATCAAAGGGAAAACACTTGGTGTTATCGGTTTAGGTGCAATCGGTGCACTTGTCGCAAACGATGCACTAGGGTTAGACATGGACGTAATTGGTTTTGACCCATTCATTTCCGTTGATACTGCTTGGAATTTATCTCGTAAAGTACAACGTGCAATGAGTCTTGAGCAATTATTTGCAAACTCTGATTACATTACAGTTCACGTTCCATTAACTCCAGATACAAAAGGCATGTTCAATGAAGAAACATTCGCGATTATGAAAACGGGTGTTCACATTTTAAACTTCTCTCGTGGAGAGTTAGTAAATGAAGAGGACATGAAAGCAGCTCTTGAGAGTGGGAAAGTAGGAAAATATGTAACAGATTTTCCAAATGAAAATGTGTTGAAAATGAAAAATGTCGTTCCGATTCCACACTTAGGTGCTTCAACGAAGGAATCTGAAGAAAACTGTGCAATTATGGCTGCTCGTCAAGTGAAGGATTTTTTAGAGACTGGAAATATTAAAAACTCTGTAAATTTCCCAAATGCGTCACTACCATACACTGGTAAGCGCCGTGTTGCGACATTCCATAAAAATGTTCCAAACATGGTTGGCCAAATCACACAGGCGATCTCTAGCTATAATTTAAATATCGCAGACATGGTGAACAGAAGCCGTGGGGATTATGCTTACACGATGATCGACATCGACAACGAAGTAAACGGCGATATTATTCCTCAACTTGAAGAACAAATTACAAAAATTGAAGGAATTGTAACAACTCGTTTAATTTAATATATCTGATTGTTTAAAAGACTGCTGTTGATAAAACAGCAGTCTTTTTCTGTTTCCTAAAAAAGAATTGAATTCCTGTTACAGAGAAGGCTAAGCATATAAGTTTGTTTCTGAAGTTTAAATTGTTACTATAGAATCGTAACTTAATGAAGAAAGGAAAGTAGAAATGTCAAATATACAAATTCCTGTTTCAGTCTTAAATTTAGTTCCTATTCGTGAAGGTCAGGATAGCAAAGCTGCGGTCGAATCAATGGTTGATTTAGCTCAGGCAACAGAAGCGATGGGTTATTCTCGTTATTGGATTGCTGAGCATCATAATACATCAACATTGGTAAGTTCAGCGACTTCCATTTTAATTAAACATACATTAGAACATACAGAAAAAATTCGCGTTGGATCAGGCGGAATTATGCTGCCGAATCATTCACCATTAGTTGTAGCAGAACAATTCGGAACAATGGCAACTATCTATCCTAATCGATTGGACTTAGGCCTTGGTCGAGCACCTGGCACAGATATGATGACAGCTAGTGCCTTAAGAAGATCACAAAATGATTCAGTCTATACATTTCCTTATGATGTGAATGCATTGCTCACATATTTTGGACCTTTAGAAAAACAAGATTATGTTAAGGCATATCCTGGAGTTGGAACGGACATCCCAATTTATATTCTTGGTTCGTCAACAGATTCAGCTTATTTAGCAGCAAAACTGGGCTTACCATATGTGTTTGCTTCACATTTTGCACCAAGATATATGGAAGAGGCCATTTCTATTTACCGTAGTCGTTTCCAACCATCTGAATACTTAGACAAACCATATATGATGGTTTGCTTAAATGTTATTGCAGCAGAGAGTGATGAAGAAGCAAGAAGAGAGCAAACGACGATGCAGCAATTTTTCCTAAATGTGGTGAGAGGTACACAAAATCCGTTGCAACCGCCAGTAGAAACCATGGAAAATATTTGGCAGCCACATGAAAGAGAAATGGCACTTTCAATGTCGAGTGTCACACTATTAGGTTCAAAGGATTCAATTAAAGAACAACTAACAAGTTTTCAAGAAAAATACAATGTAGACGAAATCATGGCTGTATCATATATTTTCGATCCTGAAAAACAAAAACGCTCATATGAAATATTAAAGGAAGTTGTTGATGGGAAATAACAAGTAAAGCAAACCTATTTCAAGGTTTGCTTTATAAATATCGGAAAAAATAAACATGATGAAAACCATGAGTACCTGGTGTCATATATGGTACTTGCCATAGGCCTGGAATCGTTGCCGGGTGTGTATGGCCAGGAAAATAATAATGAGCATAACCGTAGCCATTGTAACCAGGGTGAAGGCCTGTTACGATTGTATATCGCATCGCTAACTCCTTTACTCGTAATAACTTATAGTATGAAAAAAGCGTGTAAACTGGTAACAGTTTTTTACGCTTTTTTTGGTAGGAATAGGATATCGCTTGGGATGTATGTGATAACGGTCGATTTTTAATTTGTTGCATAATTAGGCTTGAGGAGAGGGATACATGACTTCTAATTTACAAGTAAGAGTCATTTTAGACCATTAGGTGGAACAATCATTTAAACTGCCTTTGGAATGAGGGTCTTTTGATCGTGACATTTTGTATTTTCCTTACCCTAGCAACTCTTATCTTCCTGTTTTTGCAAAAGCGATTGATGGTTAAGGCTAATACTGGAAAAACAAAAAGCAATAAGAAGGTCGTAATTAAATGGCAAAGCAATCTAGATATCTGTAAGTTTTTAATGTTTACTGAATATCATTTTACACTTAAGAGCAAATAATGTGAGATTACAAAATAGTTGTATGAAACGATGGCTTAAACATGAACTTGGGTGTTGAAGCTTTAAAGCTTATTGCACAGGAGCATACTTGACCAATCTGGCCCATCATGTTACCATAAGGTCACATAACAAATATGTGACTAAAAGGTAACATGTGACACAAATAAATCTGACGATAGGAGAGGGAAATGGAAGAAGAACTTTCCAGTGTTTTTAAAGCGTTGGGACACCCGATTCGCAGGCAAATACTTGATATTCTTAAACAATCACCTAAAACAACAGGTGAATTAAATGAATCGTTTCCAGAAGTTACAAGATATGCGATTATGAAGCATTTAACGATTTTAGAAGAAGGAAAATTGATTCTTACACGACGTAAAGGCAAATATAAACTAAATTATTTAAACGCTGTCCCCCTTCAAGAAATGTATAATCGTTGGGTCGGAAAGTATATGCAATCAACAGCAAATTCACTAATAAATCTACGGTCAATCGTAGAACAAAAAGGAGACGTACAGAATATGACAGATGTGAATAAGGATTTTCAAATTGAACAAGAAATATTTATTGAAGGAACTCGTGAAGAAGTGTTTGATGCACTTACAAAAAAAGTTGAGGATTGGTGGGAATTTCGCTTAGCCCCAAAACAAGTTCAATCTCATTTTACGTTCGACCCTACTCCAGGAGGTCAATTTATGGAAAGATGGGGAGAGAATTCTGGTGCAGTTTGGGGGACAGTTTACTTTGTAAATGCGCCAGAGGAAATACGTGTACAAGGTCATTTAGGAATGCAAGGAGCCGTAAACAGTGCATATACCTATAGACTACTTGAAAAAGATGGAGGAACACTACTTCAGCTTTCACATACTGCATCAGGAGTCATCCGTGAAAATTGGGAGGAAGACCATAAGAATGGTTGGGAATATCTCCTTGGAACATTATTGAAAAATTACGTAGAAAAAAAATAATAGACATAAGCCGGAGGAATTCAAGATGGTAGATGTAGTAACAGATATAGAAATCAATCAACCTATTGATGTTGTTTCAAACTATGCCGCAAATCCAGCTCATGCACCAAAATGGTATGTGAATATTCATTCTGCAGAGTGGAAAACACCAAAACCTCTTACAATTGGAAGTCAAATTGCCTTTAAAGCGAACTTTCTAGGAAGAGAACTAGCGTATGTGTACGAAATTGTGGAGTACGAACCAGGAAAAAAATTAGTGATGAAAACAGCAACTGGGCCATTTCCAATGGAAACCACGTATACATGGGAAGAATTAGACAAAAATCGGACGAGGATGATCTTACGGAATAAAGGAATTCCTAGTGGTTTTTCTAAGCTTTTTACTCCTTTTATGTCAATGATGATGAAAAAAGCAAATAATAAAGACTTAAAGAAAATAAAAGAAATTCTTGAAACATAGCGACTCATAGGAACATCCATTTCTTTAGGGATGTTCCTATGAGTCATTTTACTACAAAGAATTTAGAAAAAATAATAGAATGAAGTAAGTGTTATCATGTAGTCATAAATACCTAATTGATATACATAGTAACTATTAGTGTAAGGAGGAAAACGTATGGAGATCGGCATTAGTACATTTGTTGAAACAACACCGGATGTAAAAACCGGTAAAGTTATAAGTCATGCGCAACGAATTCGGGAAGTTGTTGAGGAAATCATTTTAGCTGACCAAGTAGGATTAGATGTTTTTGGTGTCGGTGAGCATCATCGGGAAGATTTTGCAGCATCAAATCCTGCGATCATCTTAGCGGCGGCTGCCCCGCAAACGAAAAACATTCGATTAACAAGTGCTGTAACAGTTCTTTCCTCAGCAGATCCTGTTAGAGTATTTCAAGACTTTGCAACACTCGACGGAATTTCCAACGGTCGGGCTGAAATTATGGCAGGGCGCGGCTCATTTATTGAATCATTCCCATTGTTTGGCTATGACTTAAAAGACTATAATGAATTATTTGAAGAAAAGCTCGAACTTCTTTTAAAAATCAGAGATTCTGAGAAAGTAACTTGGAGAGGTGGTCACAGGCCAGCAATTCAGAACAGGGGAGTGTATCCTAGACCCGTTCAAGATCCGCTTCCAGTATGGATTGGAAGCGGAGGAAACTCTGAATCAGTAGTTCGTGCCGGAATCCTTGGCTTGCCATTAGTGTTGGCAATTATTGGAGGAAGTCCCCTTCAATTTGAGCCGCTAGTTCAATTATATAAAAAGGCTGTCGCACATGCAGGCCATGACATCTCAAAACTATCTGTTGCATCCCACTCACACGGCTTTATTGCAGAAACAACTGAAGTGGCAGCGGATAAATTTTTCCCTTCCACACAACAAGTGATGAATAAACTAGGAAGAGAACGCGGGTGGGGTCACTATGACAGAGCAAGCTTTGATGCTGCAAGAAGCCTAGAAGGTGCACTATATGTAGGAGACCCTGACACAGTTGCAGAGAAAATTATCCACCTTCGCAAGAACGTAGGCATAACTCGGTTTATGCTCCATGTACCTGTAGGATCAATGCCACATGATGATGTGATGGGAGCAATTGAGTTATTAGGAAAAGAAGTAGCACCAAGAGTTCGTGAAGAAATCGCCCAGTGGGAAGCTCAAGGTGGAGAGAAATAACAATCCTAGCAAAAAAGCACTTCGTAACGAAGTGCTTTTTTATGTAGAACGATTATTTATTTTCTAGTTCCTTTATTTTTTTGTTTTTCATTTTCAGCTTTAAAAGCTGATTCTGTTTCATGATCATTTCTTTGTTGCTCAATACTTGAATTTTGAATTCCTTTTTTCACTTAGGAGACACCACCTTTCAAAGTATCGAAATAAAATTCATGTTTGCTTTCATTATTATGGTAATTTTTGAAAAGATTATACGGTTATAGAAAATAAATTACAAAAGGATTTTTTGTTGTAAGTCAGTTAAAATTTATTGAAAAACAATAAATATTAACTTAAACTGATGGTAGTGAAAAAAATTGATATGGAAAATGAGGGGAGAAAATATGACAACATTATTATTTTTCGGAATAATTGCCATCATCATAATGATGATCTTTAAAAATCAAATATGGAATGTTTTTGGTGAAAGAAATCCGCTTGTAAAAAGATTAGTAAAAGGAAAGTGGTTTCAAAATCATTGGTTAGCAGGATTGAGTTTATTTGGAATAAATGCAGGTTTGTTTTTTCTAACAATTGCACTATTGTATTTGCTTATGTATTTGATGATTCCATATATTCACTTGGGTATCATGGCTTTGGCTGTAATTGCAAGTCTCTATGTCTGGATTGTAATCAATAAAGCTTGGAATGGAACGAAAAGAAATCGATTAAAACTGGGTGCTGTGGGAAGTAGTTTTTACTTTTTAGTAACTATAGTTTTTGTCTATATGATCATGACTTTAGAGCCTCATTATCCTGGTGAAGATACATTTATGAGGTTTATTGGCTTATTTTTTGCTGCGTTTGTAACAACAGTTGCCTTTTTCACATGTTTTATGATGACAGGGTTTTCGAAAATTAAGAGAAATGCCTAAAATTAGCGGGTAAAAATGAGCGTCGCGCACACTTATTTTCGATTCTTGCTTCTTATTAACAATTTTCAAAAAATATTTAATGATTTTGACGATATATTTTCGATTTTCAAAATTTATTTACGATTAGATAAAATTCGACAAAATTAGAGTGAGTTCATTCCTCTTAAAATGGTTGTAAGTTCCAATTTTTTAAAATAAAATGTTTATATGGACATATATTCATATTTAGGAGGTGTTTTAACTGTACGATACAATCATAATAGGAGCGGGCCAAGCTGGACTTGCTGTTGGATATTATCTAAAGAAAACGTATCAACACTTTATCATTTTAGAAAAGGGCGATGAAGTAGGAGAGAGTTGGAAAGAAAGGTACGATTCATTGGTTTTATTTACCCCTCGCATGTATAGTTCATTACCTGGTATAAATTTTGACGGAGAACCACAAGGCTTTCCGACAAAGGATGAAGTCGTAACTTACTTAAAAAATTATGCAGAAACATATGATATACCCATTCAATTTCAAACTGAAGTGGTGAACGTAACAAAAATGAACAGACATTTTTTAGTAAGAACACAAACAAATGAATATGTCGCTAAAAATCTTGTTGTAGCAACTGGTCCATTTCAAACACCAACGATCCCAAAACTATCAGCAAAGTTATCAAAAAGCATAAACCAATTTCACTCATCAGATTATAGAAATCCCAATCAATTGGGCAATGGAAATGTCCTCGTAGTAGGAGGAGGAAATAGCGGTACACAAATAGCAGTTGAATTATCAAAGGAAAGAGAGACCTTTTTAGCTGTTAGTAAAAAATTAAGTTTTCTCCCTTTAATCCTTGGAAATAAAAGCATATTCTGGTGGTTTGATAAAATAGGAATCTTAAAAGTAACAAACAAATCTTTGATTGGGAAACTCATTCAAAAAAGAGGTGACCCTATATTTGGTTTTGAATTAAAAGAGGCCATAAGACAAGGGGAAATCACGATTAAAAAACGTGTAATTGATGGGAACAAACACCAAGTTGTTTTTGAAGACTTAACAACACTGGAAGTTCGCAATATTATCTGGGCTACAGGTTTTAAAGCGGTTTTTCCTTGGTTGAAAATAGATGGTGTATTGAATAAGGATGGAAATGTCATCCATAAGCGAGGTGTCACAAACACCAAGGGGTTGTATTTTATCGGTCTATCATGGCAATATCGCCGTGGCTCTGCCTTACTACAAGGGGTTGGATCTGATGCAGAGTATATTGTTGGAAAAATAAACAACCATTCATAATTAGTAGTGACATGACGATATGATCATTTGAAAGTACACTCCCTTTCCAACTGCATAGGATAGTTTTAGAACCTATGAAGGGATTGAGAAAATATGTACTTTGTTCCTTATGTGTATCCAAATCATTATCCTTATTATGTTGCTTCACCGTTTGTTAACTATAGAGGGTATTGGAATGATCATGGAATCAAGGAAACAAACAAATTGAATAGAAGAGTGCCGAAAGTAGACTATGGAACAAAACCATTTGTTGTAAATATTAATAAAGCAACAAAGCAAAATAATACATTTCGTACAGCGTTATGGACAGGAAAACATTTGCAGGTTACGTTGATGAGTCTCAATGTTGGCGAGGATATTGGATTAGAAATCCATCCGAATGTTGACCAATTCTTACGTATTGAACAAGGGCAGGGATTTGTTCAGATGGGGAAAAGCAAAAACAATTTAAACTATAAACGAAATGTATATGAGGATTCGGCCATTATGATTCCTGCAGGTACATGGCATAATCTCACAAATACAGGTAATTCTCCGTTAAAACTTTACTCTATCTATGCTCCGCCTAACCATCCATTTGGTACTGTTCATGCTACCAAAGAAGAGGCATTAGCCGAAGAAAACAACAGACAGATATTTGATAATCGTTTTTGTGAATAAAAGAAAGTGTGCTCACTTGCGTTTCTTCTTATAAAGAACCGCTTTTTTCTTTTTAGTGTCTTTTTGTAAAAAGGATTAGTGTTTTTTATCTTGCCATAGCTATAACAATTCCTTCATACTAAAGTCAATAGAAAGATAGAAAGAGGTGCAGGATCGTGTCTGTCGTTAGAAATAAGGCAACTAAAAATAAAAAACGTAAAAAAGAAATAACCTTCATCCAAATTCTTCGGCCCGCCTCTTTTATCATCATTGGTTTGCTCATTGTCCATATTTACTATTTATCGACAATTGATCAATTGCTTCCACAAATAATGAAAATATATATGGAACTTATTCATTTTGTCCAATCAATCCCAACATCGATTTTACTGATCATCGGGTATACACTGTTTATTTTTTATATGGGTTATATCGTAGGGAAAAAGACGAAATCATAAAAAGGAGATTACATATGCTGTGGCTATTATTATGTATTATTGGTTTGTTAGGAGGAATGCTTGGAAGCCTTGTGGGACTTGGCGGCGGAATTATCATTGTTCCGGCTTTATTATATATCGGAAATTATACAAGCCTTTTACCTCCAATAACACCACAGTTTGCGGTTGGAACTTCCATTATCATTTTAATTGTGACAGGTCTTTCTTCAACAATTGCGTACATGAGGCAAAAAGCGGTCTATTTTAAAGCAGGGTTGATCTTTTTTATTGGCAGTGGGCCTGGAGCTTATGTAGGAGCTCTTGTAAATAAAGCAATCGAACTGAATCTTTTTTACATATGCTTTGGTCTATTTATCATCCTCATTTCTATTCTGTTAAGTATTCAAAAATATTTGGAGCCTAAATCAAAGCAACTAGGTTCTGTACAAAATTTTGAAGATGAACATGATGTCCATCATGCATTATATTTTCACCCTATTTTAGCGGTTGTGATCGCTTTTTTTGTTGGGATATTGTCTGGTTTATTTGGAATAGGAGGAGGTTCCCTTATGGTACCAGCAATGCTGCTATTTTTCCGATTCCCAGCTTCAGTTGCAGTAGCTACTTCAATGTTTATGGTGTTTTTATCATCGATTATTGGTTCGATTGCACATATTCAACTTGGTAATGTCGAGTGGCCATGGGTATTGGGATTGGCACCAGGAGCTTGGATTGGTGCTAAGCTTGGGGCTTATGTCAATCGTCGACTCAAAGATGGAACAATTATTTTGATCTTAAGATTGATTTTAGTTGTGGTAGGGATCCGGTTGATTTTTCAAGGGGTATAAATATTGTAAGTTTTTAAATTCCTTTAGGGCTTATCCTTAAAGGATTTTTTAATATCAATACAAAACATCACAAAAATAGATAAATACTATTAAGAACGGACAGACTATAAAATAATAATTTACATATGAAAATGAAAAACCTCAGTTAAAGCTTTAGTAGGAGGGAAAAAAGTGAAGGTAGGTTTAATCGGTTTAGGTAAGATGGGTTTAAATATTAGTAAAAATTTAATTGACCACGGCCATGAAGTTGTTGCGTTTGATATTAATGAACAAGCCGTTGATGAGATTAAACAATATGGAGCTCAAGGTACATCTAATTTAGAAGAACTAGTACAATCACTTGATAGCCCTAGAATTGTATGGTTCATGGTCCCACATAATGTTGTTGATCAGGTTATTAATGACTTGAAACCACTGCTCTCAAGCGGGGATATCGTCATTGAAGCGGGAAATTCCCATTATAAAGAGTCAATGCGTCGATATGATGAGTTTAAAGAAGTAGGTGTTAGCTACCTGGATTGTGGGACGTCAGGCGGAATGGAAGGCGCTCGAAATGGAGCAAACTATATGATCGGCGGGGACAAGGATGCCTGGGAAATTGTTGAACCAATCTTCCGTGACACCGCAGTTGAAAAAGGATATTTATATACAGGAAAATCAGGTAGCGGCCATTTCTTAAAAATGGTTCACAATGGTATTGAATACGGTATGATGGCAGCGATTGGGGAAGGATTCGAGGTCCTTGAAAAAAGTCAATTTGATTATGACTATGAGAAAGTCGCAAGAGTATGGAGTAATGGCTCTGTCATTCGATCATGGTTAATGGAACTAACCGAAAATGCATTCTCGAAAGATGCTAAATTAGATGAAATAAAAGGGGTTATGCACTCTTCCGGTGAAGGAAAATGGACTGTAGAGGAGGCCCTCGATCTTCAAACAGCAACACCTGTTATTGCACTATCATTAATGATGAGATATCGCTCTCTGGAAGCAGATACGTTTACTGGTAAGGTGGTTGCAGCATTAAGGAATGAGTTTGGCGGACATGCAGTGGAAAAAAAGAAGTAATAAAAATGAGAAACATTCAAATCCCGGTATACCAACGTAATGGTATACCTTTTTTTAATACTTTGCATTTACCCTATGGTCATACTTCTCCCTTATACGTTTTATATCTTCTCTTGGCGGGAGGCCGAACATACGGGAATATTCACGGCTGAACTGTGATGGACTTTCGTAACCTACTCGAAATGCGACATCAGCAGCATCTTTTGACTCGGATAATAATAGGCGTCTTGCTTCCTGTAGTCTTAGTTGCTATTGGAATTGAATCGGTCTCATAGCAGTGATCTCTTTAAAGTGCCTATGTAACGAAGAAACACTCATATTTGCTAATTCGGCAAGTTCCTCAATTCGAAGAGAGCGGTCAAAGTTATTCATGATATGGTTAATAATGTCTCTGATACGAGAGGTTTCGCTTCCTAATAAATGGTTGATGATTTATAAAAGTGGTTGGACGGAAAAATATTAGTATGGAAAAATTAACCTCAAATGTTTGACAATTTACTTTTATAAGGTGTATAGTGATTATATTAACTTAATAGTTTGATAATTTCTTATCAAGAGAGGTGGAGGGACTGGCCCTTTGAAGCCTCGGCAGCGGACTTTTATAAGGTACTGTGCCAATTCCAGTAGCATTTTGCTAGAGATAAGAAGAGATAGGTATATTGTTGTTGGTGATCCCCTCTTCTTATTTTAGAAGAGGGGTTTTTGATTTTTTTTGAGGGATGTTATTCTCTACAGTTAAATCGATAGGGTGTTAATCTATCTTTTTTTCCTAGTTTACATAGATGGATAGGTTAACGATATACATAAGAAGGTTATGCTGTAGGTATTAATTTCAACTATATTTTAAGGGAGAGAGATTTATTATGACAAAAACATTAGTAAAAGCTCCATTTAGAGCAGACCATGTAGGAAGTTTATTACGTCCAGAGAGAATTCATAGGGCAAGAAAGGAATTTCATGAGGGGATTCTTTCTGCTCAACAATTACACGATATTGAAACAGAGGAAATCAAAAAAGTAGTAGACAAGCAAATCGAAGTAGGATTAAAAGCAGTTACGGATGGTGAGTTTCGACGCAGATTTTGGCATACAGACTTTTTAGAGCATCTATATGGTGTCGAGGGCTATGTGCCAAGCCATGGATTTAAATTTAATGGTGAAGAAACGGAAAGATACGATGTTCGTGTTATTGGGAAAATTTCATTTAACCCGGATCATCCACATATTAAGGAGTTTATTGAATTTAAAGAAATCGTAGGGGACCGTGCAGTTGCAAAACAAACAATTCCTAGTCCAAATCAGTTATTTAATGCCGGTATCCGTAATCTGGACATTTATCCAGACATTGAAGATTACACAAATGATGTCATTCAAACATACCGTGATGCAATTAAAGCATTTTATGATGCCGGCTGTCGTTACTTACAGTTAGACGATGTGTACATTGCTGGTCTGAATGCACCTGAAATTCCATTCAATGATAGCGGCTATTCACGTGAAGAATTAATTGATTTAGCATTACGTGTTGTAAATGGAGTTTTAGAAGATAAACCAGAAGATCTCGTTATCACAACTCATCTTTGCCGTGGTAATTACCGTTCAACCTGGGCATTTGAAGGCAGCTACGCTAAAATCGCTCCAACATTATTTGCCAAGGAAAAGGTAAACGGATTTTTCTTAGAATATGATGATGATCGTTCAGGAGATTTCAAGCCTTTAGAACACATCCCAAATGGAGGACCTCAAGTCGTTCTTGGTGTTTTCACATCGAAATATGGTAAGTTAGAGGATAAAGAAAACATTAAAGCTCGTGTAGAAGAAGCAACAAAATATGTACCATTAGAGCAATTATGTATTAGTCCACAATGTGGCTTTGCTTCTACTCATCATGGAAATATCCTAACAGAAGAAGAGCAATGGGAAAAGTTAAAGTATATCGTAGATATTTCCAAAGAGATTTGGGGATAATAAAGAAAGCGAACATCACCACTCGATGTTCGCTTTCTTTATTATGATTCAATTTTATAGTAATATTAAAAGCTATTTAGAACTTACATATAATCATAAACAGAATCTTCAAAATAGAGCCAGTGATAATATTCAATTTGTGCATCTGACATTTCTGAAATTTGTTTTTCACTGAATTTTTGTTTGTCTAATAAATTTTTCACTTTTGAATCTCTGGCTACTTTGCTCATTTTAAATCCTCCTTATGTATGAAAACCAAGAATAAATCTATTGTTGTAAACGCTTTCTTTAACTTCTTGATTTTATTATATATCTCAAATTGAGATAAAACAAATATCAATTTGATATGATTTTTCGAAAACTAATATAGAATTGTTATTTATCGTTAAAGACAACTGTGGATATATTAAAAAAACTTGTCTTTCGGTAAAAAATAATGGCGATTTTATGGTCATATAAAAAATCGCCTTTGGCTTTTTACCAAGGCGAATTTTGATAAATTCTCTCCAATTAATAAAACAATCATTTCATCCCATAAAGTCCATATTTAATAAGATCATTAATGATTTCAGCCATTTCCTTTGGTGATTTATCCATTCCATTGTTAAGCCATGTCTTGGTTGCATAAATGCTCCCGCTTATAATGAATGTGCTTAAATACTCAGAGAGATCGTCACTCATATGTTTATCAGTTTTAAAGTTTTTCATAAAGAAATCCTGGGCAAAAATCATTACTTTCTTTTGAAATGTCGTGTCTATATTTTCGTTGAGGAGAGTTTGGCATACTTCATGCTTAGAAGCGAAGTATTCTAACAACTTTTCGATCATCTGGCGATCATCTTCATCTTTTTCAAAGTTACATTGGCTTAGATAGCCGGTCATATCGTTAATAATTTCGTTTTCGATTTTGTCAAGAAGATCAAATTGATCGGTGTAATGGGAATAAAACGTAGATCGATTAATATCAGCTTGTTCACAAATCTCCTTAACTGTAATGGTAGAAATCTGCTTTTCCTTTAGATGCTTCATAAGACTATCCTTTAAGACCATTTGCGTATATTTTTTACGACGATCTAGCTTTGAAGCAGACATAGTCATCACCTTTTTCATTTGCGATTTCCAACACTTTTCATGAATGTGTTGTTCAAATAACGGATGTATCTAAACTGATTGTTGAATAGCCAACACCGTGTCAATATAATGATAGAGTGAACAAGAAAATATAGCAAGAGAGGGTGGAAATTTATAAATATCACAACACATATTATTAAACACAAAAAAGCAGTTGTTATCACTTTCATGATCCTTAGTATCATCTGCTCTCTAGCAACATTAACTGTATCGGTAAACTATGATATGACAGATTACTTGCCAGAGGATGCTCAGTCAACAATCGCGATGGAGATTATGGAGGAAGAGTTTGAGGGAAGTGTTCCGACGAATCGGGTCATGATCAATGATGTGACCATCCAGGAAGCTCTTGCTTTTAAAAAGGAACTGGCAGCCATAGATGGTGTATCAGATGTTACATGGTTAGATGACGCGATTGATATAAAAGCTCCACTCGAAATGGCTGATGAAGAGGTTGTTGAAACCTATTATAAGGATGGTAAAGCGTTATTTTCGTTCAGCATTCGTGATGGGGATGAAGTAGCGATTACCGATGAAATTTATGACCTTATTGGTGAAGAAAACGCTATGGCAGGGGAATCTCTTAATACGGCTACACAACAAAAAATGGCTGGAACAGAATCAATGTATGCAGCGGCTTTATTAGTTCCGATTATTATCATTATTTTAGTTGTTTCCACAACTTCCTGGGTTGAACCATTATTATTTTTAACGGCCATCGGTGTATCAATCTTAATTAATATGGGTACGAATATCTTTCTTGGTGAAGTTTCTTTTGTCACTCAATCGGTTGCCCCAATCTTGCAGCTTGCTGTATCACTTGATTATGCTATTTTCCTGCTTCATAGTTTTTCAGATTATCGAAAGAGAATAGCTGATCCTCAAGAAGCAATGCAGCTTGCAATGAAGAAATCTTTTTCTGCGATCACGGCTAGTGCGTCAACCACATTTTTTGGGTTTATTGCATTATCCTTTATGAACTTTGAAATTGGTTCTGATTTAGGGATCAACCTAGTAAAAGGGATTTTGCTTAGCTTTATAAGTGTAATGGTCTTCTTACCTGCACTTACTCTATTGTTTTATAAATGGATAGATAAAACCCAGCATAAGCCACTACTTCCTGGCGTAAAGAACAAAGGAAATGCTGTGATAAAATTGAAGATTCCAAGCTTGCTTCTAGTCTTCTTACTAATAGTACCGGCATTTCTAGCACAAAGTGAGACGGATTTTATCTATGGTATCGGGGACCAACCGGAAGAAACTAGAGCTGGAAGTGATTTGGCGAAAATAAAAGAAAACTTTGGTGAAAGTACACCACTTGTGTTACTTGTGCCAAAAGGAGATATTGCCAAAGAAGAGGAGTTAGTCCAAGAGTTAGAAAGCATTAAGCATGTGTCTAGTGTTCTAGCTTATGTCAACACGGTCAGCACGGCAATTCCTCCTGAATATTTGGATCCATCTGTAACAGAGCAGTTTTATTCAGAAAATTATTCTCGAATGATTCTTCAAACAGAAACGAAAAACGAGGGAGAAGAGGCGTTTCAGTTAATCGAACAAGTCCAAAATACGGCAGAAAACTATTACGATAATGTCTATTCTGTTGGAGAAAGCGTGACATTGTTTGACATAAAAAATACGGTCCAAAGTGATAATAAATTGGTGAATTTTTTGACCATTATCACAATTGCACTTGTCCTGATCGTCACGTTTAAATCGATTTCAATTCCTATAGTGCTCCTTCTGACGATCCAAACAGCTGTTTGGATTAATCTCTCGGTTCCATACTTTACGGATTCTTCATTAGTTTATGTCGGGTACTTATTGATTAGCATTATTCAGCTTGCGGCGACAGTTGATTATGCCATTCTTTTAACAGATTGTTATAAAGAGTATCGAGAGGAAATGTCTGCACTTGAAGCGATGAAGAGAACAGTTGATGAGAAGATCTTCTCAATTGGAATTTCAGGTGCTATTTTATCGAGCGTAGGGTTTATATTATGGATAACATCCTCAAACCCGATCGTTTCTTCAATCGGATTACTGCTAGGAAGAGGGGCACTGCTTGCCTTTATTATGGTCGTTTTCTTCCTGCCGGCTATGTTCATGGCTTTCGATAAACTAATAACCAAAACAACGTGGAAAGCACATTTTTATAAGGAGGGAAATGATGAAGAAAAGTATAAATAAACTTCTACTTGTCTTGACAACAACCATTATTGTTATACCTTCTTTACCTGTATCAGCTGCAACAGACGACAGCAAATCAAATAGTCATTCTTCTCAAGAATCAGGAGAAATTTCATCAAAAGATGAAGTTGTCTATGCAAAGCTAAGTGCCACTGGAGAAAGACAGGAGGCGTATGTTGTCAACATTTTAGAGATAGAAAAGCCGGGTGAAATCGTTGATCATGGACCGTATACGAGTTTGAAAAACTTAACAGACTTAACACAGTTAGAACAAAAAGAAGATACGGTCGAATTTACCGCTGATTCAAAGGGGAAATTTTATTATCAAGGTAATATGAAGGAAGAACCATTGCCATGGAACGTTTCCATTATTTATTTATTAGATGGGAAACAAATGAATCCTGATGAATTGGCAGGAAAAAAAGGGCATGTACAAATTGTGATCAATACATCTGCAAATGGTCAAGTAGATCCGGTGTTTTTTGAGAACTACCTAGTGCAAATATCTCTCTCCCTCAATACAGACATTTACAGCAATATCGAGGCACCGGATGGGATGATTGCAAATGCAGGAAAAAACAAACAAGTAACATATACCGTCATGCCTGAAAAAGAGGAAAAGCTAACACTTGAAG
This sequence comes from Metabacillus sp. RB-C-LZQ-3-1, assembly GCF_058315175.1. Lineage (NCBI taxonomy): Bacteria > Bacillati > Bacillota > Bacilli > Caryophanales > Bacillaceae > Metabacillus > Metabacillus sp. RB-C-LZQ-3-1. The sequence goes on from NZ_JBZFLI010000001.1 coordinate 387,798, forward strand.
CTGATGCTCTCGATTTCGAGTTAGATGGGATCGATATCACAGCCATTCCATCATCTATGCCAATTGATGCACCAAATATTGATGATATGACGGGGGATATGGAAATCTTAACAGATGCAATAAATGACATTAACAATGGAGTTGGAGAATTAAAAGATGGAGTAACGGAACTAAATAATGGAGTGAATGAGCTGCGCGACGGTTCACAGCAGTTTAAAGATGGAATGTCGGCAATAAACGGGTCTTCTACAGAGCTGATTGGTGCTTCCAAAAGCATTCAGCAAGCACTGGAAACGTTGAATACATCTCTTGGTATCAGCTCGGAAGAAATGGGCCTTGATGATTTGAAGAAACTAGAAGAGGGCCTTGGCCAAATTTCAGGTGGACTAAGAGAAACTGTTAAAGGCTTAAATAGCTTTAATGAAAGTTACTCCAAAGCATACAATGAGTTAAATCAAGCAATGGAGGCTATTCCTGAACACGAGATTACGGAAGATGAAACTAGACAGTTATATAGTAGCGGGGCAGATCAGGAAGTACTAGATCATTTACTTGAAACATATACTGCTGCACGTACGGCAAAGGGAACCTATTTGGCTGTAAAAGAAGCATTTGATGCAGTAAGCTCGACATTAAAACAAGTTAATGGTTCTTTAACAGAAATGGCGAACAATCTTGATACGATGTCAAACGGTATTTCATCTTCACTTGATCAGATGGATGTAGCTTCATCATTTGCACAATTACAGGAAGGAATTAATAAATTATCTGCCAACTATAGTGAATTCCATTCAGGCTTAGTAGATTATTCAAGCGGTGTAAGTCAGTTATCCAGCTCCTATGCTAAGCTGCACACTGGGATCGGAGAGCTTTCTAAAGGAACAGGTGATCTAGAAACTGGTGTAGGCAAGCTTCATGACGGAACAGATGAACTGAATGAATCTACTCGTGATTTACCTGATCAAATGAAACAAGAAGTCGATCAAATGATCGCTGACTATGATAAATCTGATTTCGATGCAGTTTCCTTCGTATCATCCGAAAATGAACATGTAAACTCCGTTCAATTTGTCATGAAAACAGAAAGCATTAAAAAAGAAGAACAAGAAGAAACTGAAAAATCTGCAAAAGAAGAAAAAGGATTCTGGGCTCGTTTGAAGGGTCTGTTTTCTTAATTGAAATGTGGGACAGGTACTCTGTCCCGCATTTTTTGATTGGGGACAAGGAACCTGTCCCCAAGGACCACCAAAGGACCATCTTTTTCATTTTCCTATTGACCCTTTTCCTCATGAACCATAGAATAGAAATAATTAAAATTTTCTCAATTTTTAATAATAATTCAGGAAAATATAAGACGGACCAGACTTCTCACAGTCATACTCCCGCAAACAAAGACAATAAAAAGATAATTGTCGATCTCATATGAAAAATAGTTTTCTCTTATAATATAAGTATTTCATCTCAGTCTAGTCGTTGTATAATAAAGAGAGAGAGTTGTGAAAGGGGATACAAACAATTGCATACAAAACACTTAGATTTATTAGCACAAAAATATGATTGTGAAGAAAAAGTTGTGACTGAAATTATTAATCTTGAAGCGATCCTCAATCTGCCAAAGGGGACTGAGCATTTTGTTAGTGATTTACACGGAGAGTATCAAGCCTTTCAACATGTATTAAGAAATGGTTCAGGAAAAGTAAAAGAAAAAATAGAAGACATTTATAAGAAGGTATTAACAGAAAAAGAAATTAAAGAATTTGCTACATTAGTGTATTATCCTGAAGATAAAATCAAATTAATGAAGGATCATTTCAGCAATGACCAAGAATTACACCAATGGTACACGGTTATCATTGAGCGGATGATTAAGCTGATTTCATATGCCTCCTCCAAATATACACGTTCAAAATTAAGAAAAGCATTGCCTAGTCAGTTTGTTTATATAATAGAGGAGCTCCTATATAAAACAGACGAATTCACGAATTTTAAGGAGCCTTATTATACAAAGATTGTTCAGCAAATTATTTCCCTTGGACAAGCTGATAAACTCATTATCGGTCTTGCCTATACGACACAACGGTTGGTTGTTGATCATCTTCATGTCGTCGGGGATATTTATGATCGTGGACCTGAGCCTGATAAAATTATGGAAGCCCTTATCAATTATCATTCTGTTGATATTCAATGGGGAAATCATGATGTTCTATGGATCGGTGCCTTTGCAGGTTCTAAGGTTTGTTTAGCGAATATCATCCGAATATGTGCGAGATATAACAACTTGGATATCATCGAGGATGTTTATGGAATCAACCTTAGACCTCTTCTAAATCTAGCGGAGAAATACTATGGAGACAATCCAGCTTTTCGACCGAAAATCCAATCAGATGATAAAGTCACTGAGCAAGAACAATTACAAATTACAAAAATTCATCAAGCGATTGCGATGATTCAGTTTAAGCTTGAAAGTCCTATTATCAAAAGACGTCCTAATTTTAATATGTCAGAAAGACTTTTACTTGAAAAAATAGATTATGAAAAAAACGAAATAACAATTCGCGGCAAAACCTATCCTTTAGAAAATCCATGTTTTGCAACCGTCAATCCCGAGCAGCCTGACCAACTATTAGAGGAAGAAAAGCAAGTGATTGACAAACTCTTATTTTCTGTACAGCATTCAGAAAAGCTTGCTCGACATATGAATTTCCTAATGAAAAAAGGCAGTCTTTATTTAAAATATAATGGAAACTTATTGATACATGGCTGTATTCCTTTAGATGAAGAAGGAAATATGGAAAAAATGGTCATTGAAGGGAAAACCTATGCAGGACGTGAATTACTAGATGTGTTCGAGCATTATTTACGCTATTCTTTTGCACATCCCGAACAAACGGATGATCTTGCAACAGATATGGTCTGGTATTTATGGACAGGAGAATACTCTTCCCTCTTTGGAAAAAGAGCCATGACCACATTTGAGCGTTATTTTATAAAGGATAAGGCAACACATAAAGAGCAAAAGAATCCATATTACTATTTACGTGAAAATGAAGACATCTGCCGTAAAATTCTTTTAGAATTTGATCTAAACCCGGATCAAGGACATATCATTAACGGTCATACACCTGTGAAAGAAATTGAAGGGGAAGATCCAATCAAAGCAAATGGAAAAATGATTGTGATTGATGGAGGCTTTTCTAAAGCCTATCAATCAACAACAGGAATTGCCGGGTATACCTTGTTATATAATTCCTACGGCATGCAGCTAGTTGCCCATCAACATTTTAATTCCAAAGACGATGTGTTATTAAATGGAACAGATGTTTTATCCGTCAAAAGAATAGTAGATAAAGAGTTAGAACGGAAAAAGGTGTTAGAGACAAATGTTGGCGAGGAATTATTACAGGAAATCTCGATTTTGAATAGTTTGATGGAATACCGATATATGAAGTGAGTGCAAGATGTTGAATAGGAAGGGGATAAGATATGGATCTTATTCCCTTTCTTTTCATGAGTAAATATAAACGTACAATACATAGAATAGATTGATAGAGGAGGACAAGAAATTGATGGATAAGGTCGCAAGGAATCAGGTGGAAAAAGCGTTAAGAAAAAGCATTGACAATCAAGACATCGCTGGTGCAAACATTTTAATTTTAAAAAAAGGTGAAGAAATCTTTTACCATGAGGATGGTTATGCTGATATAGATGCAGGAATTCCAATCAAAAGAGACTCTATTTTTCGCTTATACTCTATGACAAAGCCGGTCACTGCAGCTGCAGCCATGATTTTAGTAGAACGTGGAGAAATGGAGTTGTATGAGCCGGTCAGTCAATTTTTAAATGGGTTTAAGCATCAGGTCGTAGATAGGAATGGTAACTTAGTACCTGTTGACCGGGATGTTACACTCCATGATTTACTTGCAATGACGTCAGGGTTAGTCTATGGCGGAGAAGACCGGGCAGGAAAGGACACAAATTCCTTATTTGAGGAGATTGATCGTCGGCTGTTAGGTGATTCTCCAATGGGAACAGTAGAAGCAATGAACGAATTAGGTCAATGTGCACTAGCATTTCAGCCTGGTACATCTTGGCAATATGGAACCTCTGCTGATGTATTAGGGGCTGTGATTGAAGTCGTAAGCGGACAGAGGTTTGGAGAATTCTTGGAAAAAGAATTATTTGATCCGCTAAAAATGAAAGATACAGGATTCTGGCTTCCTGAAGAAAAAAGATCCCGTCTCGTGAAAGCGTATGCAGATACAGAAGATGGAGGATTAGAGCTTTATACTGGCAATCATTTAGGGATCGTTCATCAAATGGACCGAAATCCTGCCTTTGAATCTGGTGGAGCAGGTTTAGTTTCAACTGTTGACGATTATGCTAGATTTGCTAAAATGCTGATGAATCAAGGTACATTAGACGGTGCTCAAATACTACGGCCGAAAACAGTCAACTATTTAACATCAGCAACATTACATCCCAATCAGCAGAAAAGCTTTGAGTTATGGCAATCACAAGGCTACAGCTATGGCAATCTGATGCGCGTCTTAACAAACCCAAGCCAATCTGGGACTTTAGGGAGTCTGGGGGAGTACGGTTGGAATGGCTGGCTCGGCTGTTATTTCATTAACTGCCCAAACAATGATCTTACGTTTCTATTTATGATGCAGAAAAAAGATGCCGGGACTACAACTCTATCGAGAAAATTACGGAATATTGTTTTTAGTTCTTGTTGTCAATAAGTATAAGTGCGAACACTTTGTTTCCCTCCTCGTATAGAGGAAGTAGGGAATAAATCTTTGAGGAGATGTATTTATAATGACTAGAGGATATTTGTTCAAATTATGAGCTGATATCCTCTTTTTTTGTAACAAATTAAAAGTGTAAAAAGGTAATTGGAGTTATATGTTTTTTTCTACTTTCAATTAAAGTAATACAGTGAGCTAATCTCTCTATCCCAGGTTTTATTTGATTCTCATTCACTTGAGAGATGCTTAATCGAATAAGGTTTTCCTTTTTATATTCTGGTAAAAACATTCTAGAGGCATTGTCAACATATATATTCTGTTCGTTTAACTTATGAACGACCTGTTTTGCTGTTATATTCTCAGGCAATCTGATGGAAAGATAGAATCCTGAAGTCGGTTTAGTAAAATGGGTATTTGCAGGCAAAAATAATTCACAGGCTTCTTGAAGAATTTGCATTTTACGGCTGTATAACCCTTTAATTCTTTTAAGATGACTATGAAACATCCCACTTTTTAAATAGATTTCTAGTGCACCTTGAGATAGTGCTGAACTATTAAAATCCGAGCTGAATTTATATCGTAAAAAATTGTTAATCATGATTGTAGGAAGTACGACAGAAGCAATCCTTAAGCCTGGGAGAAAAATTTTTGAAAAGCTTTTAAGATAAATCACTCTCCCAGAAGGATCAAAAGAAAACAAAGGATCTGATTTTGCATTTGGATCAAGGTCTCCTAAAAAATCATCTTCTACAATATATACATCGTATTTCTCCGCTAACTCAACGATTTTTTTCTTTTCACTATTCGTGTAAGAGTGTCCAAGAGGATTGTGAAACCTCGGAATCATATAGAAAAATTTAATATCATTATTTCGAAACATGTATTCCAGACGATCAAGATCAATCCCTTCCATTGATAACTCAATTCCAAATGTAGTAGCTTGGTGCAGATGAATAGATTCAATAAATCCGAAATAAGTAGGTTGTTCAATGAGAATATTATTTTTTCCATTTGGAAATGGCATCGAAACGAGTAAATTAAGGGCTTGCTGTGAGCCAGATACAACGAATACTCGTTCAGGTTGAGTGAAAACCTGTAAATTCTGCAAATATTTCACTATCTGTACTCGTAATGAGTATAGCCCTTGCTGATCAGAGTATGTAAAGAGCTCTTCTTTATAGTGTTCAATCGCTTGATTTATGCAATGTTGAAATTCAAGATAAGGCATCACGTTTTTATCTGGACCAGCAGAATAAAAATCAATTGCTTCATGTTCTTTCGTTGCCTGTTGGAATTCATTCACCACATAGTAGCCGCTTTTAGGAACAGAATAAATAAAATGCTCTTTTTCAAGTTCGGCATATGCTTTAATGACTGTATTTTTGCTGCATGAAAATTGCTCAGATAACTGACGAACAGAAGGGAGTTTACTGCCTGCTACGAGTGATCCATCTGCTAATTGAACCTTCATTTCTTCGATTATCTTATTATATTTTGAACTCATATCTTGCCCCTTTCCTTTAACTGTACCAGGACAGATGGGGATAAAAGTGATTTATTTTTTCTGTGTGTACCCATTATGATGATAATTATATCAGAACTGTTATTGGATAAAAATTGAAAATGGTTTTAGATATTACACGAAATAAAAAGATAGGGGTAGATAAGATGCAGAGAGAAAAATGTGGATTGCTATTGGGGTTAGTAGGTGTGATTTGTTTTAGCTTAACGCTCCCTTCAACAAGTATTGCAGTAGAGTATTTTGGAGCTACGATCGTCGGTTTAGGAAGAACAGTTGTTGCTGCTATTTTAGTAGCTTTGGTCTTGATTGTCCGAAAAGAAAAAGTACCTTCGCGTCAGCAATTCAAAAGTTTACTTATTGTTGCTTTTGGTGCAGTTTTAGGATTTCCTCTCCTGACTTCTTGGGCAATGGGGTACGTGCCTGTTTCTCATGGAGCTGTGGAATTAGCACTATTACCGCTAGCAACAGCCGGATTTGCCATGTTTAGAGCAGGTGAAATCCCTTCTCTGAAATTCTGGATTTCTAGTATAATCGGCTCTTTAGCTGTTATTGTATATGCCCTTCATCTCGGTTTCGGTCAATTACAATATGCCGATTTAGCTTTACTAGCAGCAGCGCTTATATTAGGACTAAGTTACGCAGAGGGCGGGAAATTATCGAAGGAATTAGGCAGTTGGCAAGTGATTGCATGGGCCATTATGATCGGTGCTCCATTTTTCATCATTCCAGTTGGGCTAAACCTTACAATTGAAATGCTCCATGCCCCTATACATGCTTGGATAAGTCTTATTTATCTCTCGGTTGTTAGTCAATTTCTAGCATATGTGGCTTGGTATAGTGGAATGGCTATGGGTGGAATAGCAAGAGTTAGCCAGATTCAATACTTTCAACCATTTTTAATGATTCTATTTGCCACAGTATTTCTTAATGAATCCATTACATTGTTCACAATTGTAATCGCAGCGATTGTTGTCTTTTCTGTAATATTTGGCAAAAATGCTCCCGTATCAAAAGAAGGAACTGTTCAAAAGACCGCAAAATAACATCCTTTTTTAGAAGTACCATATCAAATCTTGTTAAAATAAAGGGTGAGTTAGTCTAAGAAGATGAAACAAGCAGGATACTTAATAGAATTAATGGTAAAATTGGGAGTATGAAAGACTTGATAAAGAATATAAACTAGTTGTATTCAATTTAATGGATATTTATATTAAAGATTGGAAGTGCAAAACAATGGATTTCAAAACAGTTATGCAGGAGCTTGAAGCCCTTGGTAAGGAACGAACGAAAAAAATGTACATATCCAATGGTGCGCACGAGCCGCTTTTTGGAGTGGCTACAGGGGCTATGAAACCAATCGCAAAGAAAATAAAAATAAATCAACCTTTAGCTGAAGAGCTTTATGCCACAGGTAACTATGATGCAATGTATTTTGCAGGCATTATTGCAGACCCAAAAGCTATGACTGAGTCGGATTATGATCGCTGGATCGATGAAGCATATTTTTATATGTTGTCCGATTATGTAGTGGCAGTAACTTTATCAGAATCAGACATTGCACAAGACGTTGCTGATAAATGGATAGCAAGTGGTAAAGAGTTGAGAATGTCAGCGGGCTGGAGTTGTTACTGCTGGCTCTTAGGGAACCGCAAGGACAATGAATTTTCCGAAAGCAAGATTTCCAATATGCTTGATATTGTAAAAAATACGATTCATGATTCACCAGAACGAACGAAATCAGCAATGAATAATTTTCTATACACCGTGGGGATTTCATATTTGCCTCTACATGAAAAAGCAATTGAGACTGCAAAGGAAGTAGGTATAGTAGAAGTCAAACGGGATAAGAAAAAAAGCAGTCTCCTAAATGCTTACGATAGTATTCAAAAAGATCTTGATAGAGGGAGGCTTGGTTTCAAACGCAAATATGTAAGATGTTAATAGATAGTTTGGCATCGGGTTCGATCTAAATAGGGTTGATGCTCTTTTTGTTGAAGTTTCTAAAAATTGATGAGGGGTGGTCCTTGATGATAAATAGTAGAATGAATCCAAAGGTTGATGAATTTTTAAGTGCAGCCACTAAGTGGAAGGAAGAATTTGAGAGGTTAAGAAATATTGTTCTTGACTGTGAGCTGACCGAAGACTTTAAGTGGATGCATCCTTGTTATACGTATCAGAAAAAAAATATCGTTTTAATACACGGATTTAAAGAATATTGTGCGCTTCTGTTTCACAAGGGAGCATTGTTAAAGGATCCCCATGGAATTTTAATCCAACAAACAAAGAATGTACAGTCAGCACGCCAGATTAGGTTCACCAATCTTCAAGAAATAATTGAAATGGAAACCATTTTGAAAGACTATATTTATGAAGCCATTGAGGTTGAAAAAGCCGGTTTGGAAGTGAATGTTAAAAAGAAGACAGAATTCACAATTCCAGAAGAACTTGAAAATAAATTCGATGAACTCCCTGACTTGAAAGCTGCTTTTGAAGGTTTGACACCGGGACGACAAAGAGAATACATTTATTATTTTTCTAATGCCAAAAAATCAGCCACTCGAGAGTCTAGGATTGAAAAATATAGGCAAAAAATTCTCAATGGAAAAGGATTAAACGATTGCACTTGTGGACTATCCAAAAGAATGCCTAACTGTGATGGCTCGCACAAGTCTATTCGATAAAAAATCAATAAAACAAATGGTAAGATATTTCCACACAACGCGGATCTTCTTTTAAGATCGCAGGTAACCATAATTTAAAAACAAAAAAGGATTAGCTAGAGTATAAGTAAACTCACTTAATGGGAGGATCAATCATGTTAGCTTTAATAGAAAAAGTTGAAGATGGTCACATTGCTCGTTTCGATCGCCCACTTAAACATTCCGTAGAAAATGTATGGGCTACTCTCACTCACAATGATAAGTTAGGTAAGTGGATGCCTAATCTTCAAGTAGTAGACCTTAGGAATGGTGGTACGATTAGATTTAATATGAATGATGGAACAGGGAATTCCTTTGACATTAAGATTAGAGATTTTAAAGAAAATGAAGTTCTTGATTACGAATGGGGTGACGGGTGGGTACGTTTTGAATTACATCCTAAACCAGAAGGCTGTTTATTAGTTTTAAAAGAATATATCAATACAATAAATGATCATACCCCAAAAGATTTGGCTGGATGGCATGTTTGCCTTGATGTATTGACTGATTTATTAAACGGGCATTATCATTCTGAATTTCCTAAAGCTAATTGGGAGAAATGGCATCAAAAATATGTGTTTCTGTTAAAGAATTAAGTAACTAGACAATTCCATATTGAACAAATGAGGAGCTATCCTTGAATAAAAGGGCAGTGCTCATTTACTTTTAAAGGACACTTTTAATTTATAAGAATGAATTCTCAGAAGATCGTCATTGGAGTCGATCTTTTTTCTTTGTCACAGTTTCATATAGGAGAGTTCCTATTTTAAGCACGTTTGAAACCCACTTTTTATTGATAATATTTTATGAATTGGAAGAAAATATTGTCATAGGAAAGGAGGGATTCCGAATGTCTTTGAAAATACGGTTAACAAGATTGCTCGTTATGTTTGGGGTGATTTTCGTTATGATAACTCAAGGTTCACTTGAAGTATATGCTAAATCCGGCGTCGCCACACAGCCTATAGAGACAGTGAAAACGATCGAGGTTAAGTTGAACGATGACTACTTTGATCCTAAGGTTATTACTATTCAGAATGGAAAAACGACAAAGTTGATATTAAAAAACGAAGGTAAGAAAGAGCACACCTTCACTGTGGGACCTCTCAATATTGATACTGAAGTCCAGCCTGGAAAAGAAAAAACCATAACCGTGAACCCGAAAAAGCCCGGTACATATGAATTGATATGCCGATACCATTTACAGGAAGGAATGGTTGGGAAAGTAATAGTCAAATAAAAAGCAGGGCCTTTTCGGGCCTGCTTTTTGCACGTTTATTCTCGCATTGCTCCTGCCTCTCGGGAAGTCATAGCACCTTGTCCTTGGCTAACATCTTTTTTAATTTCTTGTTTTACTTTTTGTGCATCAGTTCCGGATAATTCTGATTTCATGGTAGAACCTAAATTCATTTTAGCTTGTTGGTTCTGTTGCATACAAGTCCTCCCTTGATTTATTGTTTAACAATCTTATTATTCACATAACCACTGAGTATATCCCGAGGATTGAATGAAAGACAAACAATAAAGGAGTGTGCAGTGGGGAAGGTAAGATAATTTGCTTATACTACATTTAATTAAGAATTTGAAAATTTCGCCTGAATTTCTTTTAAAAACATTTCAGATGCAACGGAAAAAACCTGATGCTTTTTCCAAACAATATTTAAGCCAGATTCAAGTCTTGGCTCTAGCGGTTTAAAACAAAGATTACTATCACTAGAGGTATTCACGATTTTATCAAGGGTTATTGCATATCCAATGCCTTCTTCAACCATAATGGCTGCATTATATGCAAGATTGTATGTAGTCACGACGTTTAATTTATCGAAATCTTCACCAAACCAATCTGCAAATTCATTTTTAGAATATGTCTTTTTCATCGCTTGTCGTGAACAGATTAGCGGAACATTTAATAAATCCACTGCTTGAATAGTATCTTTTAATGCAAGAGGACTGTCTTTCCTCATAACAACGCCCCAAACATCTTTGGCAGGAATATTGATATAGTTGTATTTTGATAAATCAGCTGGTTGAATTAAAACACCAAAGTCAAGTAATCCCTTGTCAAGCCGTTCAGTCACATCGTCTTCGTTTCCGCTGTAAAGATGATACCGTATATTTGGGTAGCTCAACTGTAAATCCTTTACTACACGTGCAACCTGTTTCATGGTGTCAGTTTCCCCACCGCCTATGTAAACATCACCACTTATTGTTTCTTCCATTGAACTAAATTCTGCCTCTAATTTATCAACCATATCAATGATTTCTTCTGCTCTCTTCCGAAGGAGTATTCCTTCATCAGTGAGAATGATACTGTGACTACTGCGAATAAATAGTTTTTTTCCTAATTCCTGTTCAAGGTCTTTTAATTGTCTAGACAAGGTTGGCTGTGTAACATGCAAAAAATCTGCAGCACCCGTAATGCTTCCTTCTCTTGCAACAGCAAGAAAATATCGCAAAACTCTAATTTCCATATTCACTCCTCCTCTATATTGTACTAGTATATATGTTTCAGAAATGCCCATCAAGCATATCTGGATATAAGATATAAGTAATTGGCATATAGGGAAGACACAGCTAGAATAAATAACAAAGGGTAAAAACAACAGCAGGAAAGGATGTTATGTGATATGTCTACTATTCAACATAAAGTTGTTGTCATTATGGGTGCATCAAGTGGAATTGGAGAGGCAACCACCAAAAAATTGGCAGAAGAAGGAGCAAAATTAGTCATTGCAGCTCGTCGAGAAGATCGTTTAAAAGCTCTTGTTGAAACATTGCCAAACGCTGATATTTCATACGCTGTTGCAGATGTTACGAATAATGATGATGTTCAAGCAGTAGTTGATTTGGCAGTCGAAAAATATGGTCGGGTAGATGTACTCTTCAATAACGCTGGAATCATGCCGCAATCACTTCTTTCAGATTTGCGCGTGGAAGAATGGCGTCAAATGTTAGACATCAATATCATGGGTGTTTTAAATGGAATAGCTGCGGTGTTACCTATCATGCAAACACAACAATCCGGTCATATTGTGACAACCGCCTCCGAAGCAGGACATGTAGTTTTTCAACAAGGTGCTGTTTATAGTGGAACAAAGTTTGCTGTTCGTGCCATTATGGAAACATTGCGCCAAGAGGAAAGAAAAAACAATATTCGCAGCACACTAATTTCTCCGGGAACGGTAGACACTGAACTTCATCTAACCATTAGTGACCCTGAAAGACGTGAATGTATAGAAAATCTTCAACGTGAGGTTGGTTTACAATCAGGTGATGTAGCTGATGCCGTTGCGTATGCCATTAGCACACCTCATACGGTTAATGTAAGTGAAATTCTCTTAGTTCCAGTCAAATAAGTTGACTAATGGTTGTTACCATCAATAGGAGGAAATTTATGACTCACAAATAGAAAGTTTGGTTTATCACAGGTGCTGGAAGTAGAATGGGCGTAGATGTCGCAAAAGCTGCTCTTGCCGCAGGTTACAAAGTCTTCGCCACTGGTCGTAATACCGAAAAAATAACCAACGTTCTTGGTGATGACGAAAACCTGCTGGTCTTAAAAATAGACGTCACCAGCCTGGCTGATACAGAGGCAGCCGTCAAAGCTGCAGGAAATGTTTGAATTAAATAAATTGCCCCATTGATTTTTGGGGCAATCTCTATTTAAGGGCACATTTTTTTGAAGATAGGAGTTGTTTTTATTTGGCTAAACAAAATAAGTTGTTGATTTTTATATTAACAGTGGGGGTTTTCGGCATCTTAAATACGGAGATGGGGGTTATTGGATTATTGCCTTCCATTGCTGATCACTTTGATGTCAGCATATCAAAAGCAGGATTGACGGTGAGTCTTTTTGCTCTTGCTATTGCTATATCTGGACCAACGATGCCGTTATTGTTTTCCGGGATCAATCGAAAGAAGGTCATGTTACTTGTATTAGGTGTTTTCGTTGTGGGAAACATCGCATCCGTATTTGTAACTAACTTTACCCTTCTATTAATAATTCGTATCGCGTTAGCTCTTTTCCATCCGGTTTATTGTTCCATGGCATTTACTGTAGCCGCTTCCTCAGTAAAACCTGAAGAAGCTCCAAAAGCTGTTTCAAAAGTATTCATAGGGGTATCTGCCGGTATGGTAGCCGGGGTCCCAATTGCAAGTTTTATTGATAGTGTTATTTCGTATGAAATGGCGATGGCATTCTTCGCTATAGTTAATGCAGTTGTATTGGGTGCTACATTGATTTTTGTACCATCTATGCCTGTTGAAGAAAGACAATCTTACGGTGAACAACTTGCTGTATTAAAAAAATCCATTGTATGGGTTTCTATAGTAGCTGTCATTTTATTAAATGCCTCTGTATTCGGGGTGTATAGTTATATAGCTGAATATCTGGAAACAGTTACAAATATGTCTTCGAATTTCATAAGTTTAACTTTATTCGTTTTCGGTGGAGCTAATATTATTGGAAACATCGTTGCAGGAAAGGTACTCACTAATAGTCCTATTAAGTCCATCCTATCTTTTCCTTTGTTATTGAGTGTAGTTTACATCCTTTTATTCTTAACTGGAGCGTTTGCTGTGCCTATGGTAATGATCACTTTCCTATGGGGAATATTGGCTGGAGGAATTATGGCTAATATTAATCAATATTTAATTTCATCTTCAGCCCCCGAAGCGCCTGATTTTGCAAATGGATTATTTATTTCAGCTTGTAACGTAGGAACAACAGCGGGTGCATTTGCAGGCGGGTTATTTATATCACAAATGGGTACACAATACGTTGTATTAGTGGGAATTTTATCGTTACTACTAGGTATGATATTTATTTTACTAAGAAACTATAAAGATAGTCCTAAAACAAATCAACTTGCTAGTTAAGAAAAAACGCAACTAATTGGATACTTAAATTAATAGTAGAGCAACGCTGTCATAATGGCAGATTTTTATTATGCTATTTTCTAAAAGGATTGTTGTTTTTAATAAGTTCTTTATAAAAAACTTATTAAGTTGATTGGAGCGGAAGGTGCGAGACGCCTGTGGAAGTAGAGGGACAGATGAGATCCCACAGGCGCTTGGGCCGAGGAAGCTCACCGTCCTCCCCACGGAAAGCGAGCATCCTGGAGCTCCAATCAACCTTTTCTAACACTTATTACAAAGCAACAAAGTTTGCGAAAACTGCCTTTTATTAAGGGAGCAGGTGCATTCATTAAATATAGGGTGTCCATTAAGACTAATATATTAATAATGGAAGAAACCTAAAAATATTGCAAATAAACCTAAAAAGTATGGCATTAAAAATAATTTTGAAAACCCTTACAATATTAGAGACAGGGGGGATGTGAAAAGTGAAAAAACTCAAAAAGCTTGCCGTTTCACTTGATTCTATTTTTGAATGGATTTGTTTAGTTGCACTTGCACTTATGACGTTTATTGTGACACTACAAGTGGTCACTAGGAAACTATTTAATTTTGTTTTCTTTTGGTCCGAAGAAATAACATTGCTTCTAATGGTTTGGTTTGCGTTTATGGGAATTGCAATTGGTTTTAGAGAAAAGTTCCATATTGCAATGGATGCCCTAACAAATGTGTTTGGTGAGAAGTTTAATAAAATATGGAATATCGTAATAGATATTGCCATTTTTGGATTTGGAATTTATTTAATCATAAGTGGATGGAATTTTACATTAGAACAGCTGCACACCACACTTCCGGCAACCGGATGGACAAATAGCCTTTATTATATCGTCATGCCGATTACAGGTATCATGATATGTATTTACAGTTTTTTATCAATAATTGGAATCGATACAAGAAGACATCAGAGTTTAGAGGAGGAACACTAAAAACATGACAATGACGACAATTGCTACGATCATATTAGCTGCTAGTTTTATCATCATGTTGCTTTTACGTTTTCCGATCGCATTGACGATAGCGGGTTCATCATTACTTACCATTATGTATTTAGATGTTCCTTGGGTTGTTGTCGGGCAAAGGATGATTAATAGTTTAGATTCTTACACATTAATGGCAATTCCCTTTTTTATTCTAGCAGGAGCGATTATGAGTGAAGGGGGTTTGGCTACGAGACTGATTAACTTAGCTCAATTATGCGTCGGGGCTGTTCGCGGGGGATTAGGGTTAGTTACTTGTATAGCATGCATGTTTTTTGGAAATATATCAGGTTCAGCTGCAGCAGATGCCTCTTCTGTCGGATCTGTTTTAATTCCAGCGATGAAAAAACGCGGGTATAATCCGGAATTCACAGTAGGATTAACAACATCTGCAGCCATTCAAGGGGTTGTCATGCCTCCAAGCTATAATATGATTTTATATGCTGTAGCAGCAGGCGGGGTGTCTGTATCCTCCTTGTTTCTAGCTGGTATTATCCCATGCCTTATTTTATTGGCAGCATTAATGACAACAAGTTATGTAATTGCAAAAAAACGGAAATATCCAAAGGGTGAACCAATCCAATTAAAAGAAGTGCCAAGAGTGATTAAAGAAGGATTGCTTTCCGTTATGATGGGTGTTATTATCCTTGGGGGAATTTTCAGCGGCTGGTTTACAGCGACAGAAGCAGGAGCAATTGCTTGTGTTTACGCCTTTATTATCACTTTCTTTGTCTATAAAGATATACCATTATCTCATACGGTTATTGTCTTAAAGAAAACATTCCGTACCGTTTCAATGGTACTCTTTCTAATTGCTGCTTCAGGTGCATTTGGATGGGTTGTGTCGTATTTGCAAATCCCTGGAATGGTAGCAGATTCATTTTTAGGATTTACCGATAATCCTATTCTTATTTTACTTATGCTCAATATTTTATTGTTAATTCTCGGGGCACCTATGGATATGGCTCCATTGATTTTGATCATGACCCCAATTTTATTTCCAGTTGTAACATCACTCGGTGTTGATCCCGTTCATTTTGGGATTATCATGATTTTAAATCTTGGCATTGGCCTGATCACTCCACCTGTTGGAACCGTGTTATTTGTTGGTTGTGCGATCGGAAAGACATCTGTTTGGAAGACAAGTAAAGCATTAGTCCCATTCTATCTAGTGATGATAGCAGTTTTACTCTTACTTACGTATGTACCAGAAATCGTGTTATGGTTACCAAATCAATTAAGTCAGTAGTTTTATAGTGATCTAGTTTCTTATCATAAAGCTTAGTGAACATTGAAGGACTTTTGATACAAAGCTAAAGATATTACAAATTTTCATAAAAAATACAACATTCAAAATTAAAGCGCTTTCAATTATACTAAGTACTGCATAGAGTTATAAATTAACTATAACAAGGGGAGATCAACGTGAAAAAAAGTCCAAAGTTTTTAGGTGGTTTATTATCTGTCTTTTTACTTGCTGGTATTGCAACAGCCTGTAGCGGTGGCGAACAGCAAGCAACTACAAGCAATGCGGGTACCGATGACAAAGCTGGGAAAAAACCAACTTATACATTTCGGCTAGCAGAAACACATGCACCAGACTATCCAACGACGTTGGGGGATAAAAGATTTGCAGAACTTGTGAAGGAAAAATCGGATGGTCGAATTCAAATTGATGTATTTCCATCTGCCCAATTAGGTGAGGAGAAAGCGGTCGTTGAACAGGTACAACTGGGTGCAATTGATTTTACACGTGTAAGTTCTGGAATTTTGGGTGGCTTTAACAAGGATTTCGGTGTTTTCAGTTTGCCATACATCTTTGATAGCCAGGAGCATATGTGGAACTATTTAAATGGAGAAAATGGACAGTCACTATTAACTAGTTTAGAAGCCTCAAAAATGAAAGGATTAGCCTATATGGATCCAGGTTCCCGCAGCTTTTATACGAAGGATGAAGTAAAAAGTCTTTCAGATTTAAAAGGGAAAAAAATACGTGTTATTCAAAATGAAGTAAATGTTGAAATCATGGATGCATTAGGGATCAACGCAACACCGATGGCGTATGGAGAAGTTTACAGTGCCATTCAAACTGGAGTAATTGATGGAGCTGAAAACAATTATCCAAGCTACTATTCTTCTAAACACTATGAAGTAGCACCATATTATTTTGTTGATAAACACCAACGAGTGCCAGAGGTGTTATTAGTAAGTACCACTACTTGGAATAAATTAGATAAAGAGGACCAAGAAATCATTGAGGAAGCAGCAAAAGAAACAGTTCAGTATCAAATAGAAGAATGGAATAAATATGAAAAGGAATCAGAAGAAAAAGTAAGAGAAGCAGGATCAACGATAACGGAAATAGAAGATATTAAGCCTTTCCAAAAAGCAGTGGAACCTGTAATTGAAAAATACCGTACAGAATACAAGGACGTATTAGATGCTATTGATGCTGCCAGATAAAAAAGGTGATGTTTCCAATCTCTTGGAATGAAATTTTATAGACCTTCCTAAAACTTTACCTTTCACTCTATCCATAGATGTGAATAACATAGAGCTAAAAACATATTATATGGAAAAGAATTTTGTTAATCTAATAGAGTAGAGGAAGGGGCGAAATCTTGTCTCTTCCTTTATTATTTAACAAATTAAGTTTCATTGTATTTTGGGATATGAGGTGGAAAATGTGAAAACTTTAGTTAAACGAGTAAAAACTCTGTTGCACTATTTATTATTAAGAGATTCTTCTTTAACGATAAAAATGCTCGTTTATTCAGCCCATCTCGTAGTTATTCCCATGATTGCAGTTGGGGTTGTAGCATACCACCAATCTTCTGATGTATTGGAGGAAGAGGCAAAGCAATATAGCTGGCAAATTATTGAGCAGGTGAAAAAAAATTTAGAGTATTATTTTTTAGATTTTGAAATTTCTATGCTAAGAATAACCAATCACCCTGACATGAACCACTTTTTAATGATGACAACTAGAGATGAAATAGAGGAAAGTGGAATTCGAAGCAAGGTTCAACAAGTCCTGTATAATGCAGCTTATTCACGTCGTGATGTCACAGGAATTACAGTTATATTAGATGATCTTCAAGTGATTGATACAGCTGGAGTAAAGGAATATTTGCCGGCTGATAATGTAAAACATGAATATTGGTATAAAGATGTACCACAAAATGGAGAATCAATTATTATTAGCCGTTTTATTAAATATCAAGGACGGGATGAACCGGTAATATCAATTGTGAAAAGACTAATAAGTCCTCGGACGCTAAAACCAGTTGGGATGATTATAACAGATATTAATTTTAATCGGATTAGTGAAATTACTGAGATGGTAACGATGGGAAAGACAGGTTATATGAGCATTTTGGACTCACAAGGTCATTATGTATATCATCCTGATATACACGAATTAGGTCAGAAAGCCAAATTTAATTCGTTAGAATCCATATTAGAAAATCAGTCTCATGGATCCTTCATATTAGACAATAAGAAGAGGGAGCTTTTGACGTATAGTTACTCAAGTAATCTTGGATGGACAATGCTTACTCTAGTCCCATACAATGAACTGACACAAGGCAGTCAGATCATTCGGAAGTCAATTTTTTGGGTTACAATCATTGCACTGATCATTACTTATTTAATAGGGATTACCTTTGCTTCTAGTATCATTCGCCCAATTAAACGACTTCAGAAATTCATGAGGAAGGTCGAAACAGGTGATTTTGATGAGCAAATCGAAGTTGTTTCGAAAGATGAAATAGGGATGCTTTATCAAGGCTTTAACCGTATGGTGATCCAGTTAAAGCAACTTTTGGATGAAATTTATGATACAAAACTAAAAGAAACCGAAATGAATTTACGGCAAAAGGAAATGGAATTACATGTATTACAATCTCAATTGAATCCTCATTTTTTATATAACTCATTAGAAACAATTCGTGGAATGGCACTAGAAAAGGATATGGACGATATCGCGTCAATGAGTGCTGCCTTATCGAGATTATTGCGTTATAACCTTAAGGAATCATCTCAATTGATCACAGTAAAAGACGAGCTTGAAGTTTGTAAACTTTATCTTCAAATTCAAAAATACCGATTTGAAGATCGGCTAGATTTTTCAATTGATCTTCCTGATTGGGCTCTAAAGCAAAAAATACCAAAATTCTCCCTTCAGCCAATCATTGAAAATTGTATTCATCACGGTGTAGCCCTGACGTTCAATCAAACTATTATTCAAGTAAGGGCGTTAAAAGAAACAACCGACTCTATTATTCTTGAGGTAGAGGATAATGGACCAGGTATGGATGAAGCTGTTTTGCAAATGATCCATCACGATCTACAATTTAAAGATATAACAAAAGGCGGTTCCCAAATAGGAGTGGTAAACGTGCATAGAAGGATTGAACATTTATTTGGATCTGAATATGGGCTATGGATTGAAAGTGAATGCAAGAAAGGAACAAAAGTTTCTATCAGGTTGCCGATGGAAAAAGAATGGGAGTAAAGGAGGCGATGTAATGTATTCAATTCTGATAGCAGATGATGAAAGATGGGTAAGATCCTCACTTAAAAAAATCATTGAACGGATAGAACTGCCATTTAAGGTATCTTATGAAGCCTCACATGGTTTGGAAGTCATAGATTTTTTAAAGCAGAATCATGCTGATGTTATTATTACAGATATTTGTATGCCAATTATGGATGGCTTGCAATTGGCTCAAACTATTCATGAACAACAGTTTAATACAGATATTATTATTGTAAGCGGGCATGATGAATTTCAATATGCACAACAAGCAGTAAAATTAGGTGTTAGAGACTATTTACTTAAGCCGGTACTTATTGAAGATGTGTCCGCCATTTTAACTAAGATTAAAGAGGAACGCATTTTCAAAAAGCTGCAGGAGAAAAAAGAACAGCAGCAAGAAAATTGTCAAATGATTCCCTATGAAGAACGTTCAACCATCGAAAAAGTGATCACTTTTATACACGAGAAAATGCCAGGTGAGGTAACCCTCCAAGAAACAGCATCCGCCGTACACTTAAATTCAAGCTATTTAAGCTCATTATTTAAAGAACAAATGAAGATGAAATTTATGGACTATGTTATGAAGGTAAGGATGGAAGAGGCTCAAAAGCTGCTCATCAAAACCTCATTACGAGTATCTGAAATAGCAGATCGCTTAGAATATAATGATATCGCTTACTTTAGCAATACATTTAAACGCATATGTGGAACAACCCCCTCAGAATATCGGAGGTTACATAAAAGAATTACATAAATTTAATTACAATAACCCCTTAATAGTTGCAGGTAGTGAGCCGGGTACACGTTGGCAAAGTGAACAAGTATTGTTTTCCAAGTTAAAAATTCTTTTTACTGAACTTTTAAATAGTGTTTACTACGATAATGTTAAATCAGACACTCATAATGGAAATGTTCTATTATAAGTGTCTGACTCATATTAATTATTCCGGACGATATTTTTCTACTCGAGAATCGTTAATTACTCCATCCCAGTTTAAGCCAAAAGTGAAGTCATAAGCATTTCCTTCTGTATCAACGTGTACCTCCATATCATGTGGAACATCTTCATATTGCTCTTCTACAGTCTGCATGTTAGCTGGCATTTGGAACGGCAGAAGCCCTGAAGGTTCAACGTTACCTGAAACGATATCAAGTATAGCTTGGTCCTGGACACCAAAGTTTACTAGAATTCCATCGACTTTACTTTCAAATTCAGCAAGTACTGACGGAGTACTCATGTTGATTGAAACAATGACAGGCTTGTCACCCATTTTCTCTTTTGTTTCAAGTACAAGATCCAGATCTTTTGTATTTGCAGCTGTTACTGTTTTGCCTTTGTAGGATCTATTTGTGAAATCTTCTGTTGGATGTCCGCCAGCTATACTTACCTCTCTAGCATATTCAGCTGTATATTGACCGTATTGTAAGGTGATTGGTAAATAACCATTTCCACCATTATTGCGATCTTCAACAGAATAACCAAGTCCGCCATCTGGACTTTTGATTCCAATTAATGCAAAGTCCGCTGCATTAGGATCATTTGTTACATTAAAATATTTTTTTACAACATCAAGATTAAATGGAACTTCATAATAACCCGGTGTAACTCCTCCACCAAAGCGAGCTTTCACAGGAGGGTACCAGCGTTCAGGTACATAAGCTGTTAACTTTTTATTATTTTTTGCTTGCAGTGGTAACACATGATCTTTGTTCTTTAGCATAATAATCGACTTGAGCTGTGCTTCAAAACCTGCTTCCATAAATTCCGCATGACCAACTGTCTCAGCTGTCTCTTCGACATCAAGATAAGGGTTTTCGAATAAACCTACTTGGAAAACGTTTTTTAACAATCGAACTGCTGATTCCTCAAAACGATTGCGCATAAATTCTTCTCCATGCTCCTCAACACCCATTTGATAAGCGGCTATAATATCATCAGATTCATCAACACCGCCAAATTGGTCCACACCGTTCATAATAACTTTATAGAATCGTTCTGGAACGGTAAGATGTTCAACACCCCATGAGGTTCCGTAACCGAATTTCTCCATATCATCAATTTCATAACCAATATCCTCAGTGATTCCCCAGTCTGTCGTAATGACTCCATCATAACCATATTTATTTCTTAGAAGATCATTGATCATATATTTACTATATGAATTTCCAACGTTTTCTCCATATTTAGTATCTTGATTCCATGAAATTGTATAGTAAGGCATGATTGCGGAAACTGAACCGGTACCACCTTTTAAGTCAAATGCACCTTTTAAAAATGGAATAAGATGTTCATCAAAGTTGTTCCCTGGATAAACGGCGTATTTTCCAAATGGATAATGCGCGTCACGGCCAGCTTCACCAGATCCGCCGCCAGGCCAGTGTTTGGCCATTGTATTGACACTTGTGTAACCCCAAGCATTAGCGATTTCATCTTCTCCGCTAGATGTTTGGAATCCATCAGCATAGGCTCGAGCCATGTCTGCTGAGAGGTTCGGATCTTCCCCAAATGTACCCGGGAACCGGTACCAACGGGGATCAGTGGCAATATCAATTTGTGGGGAAAGTGCGGTTGAAATTCCAAGTGCACGATACTCATTTGAAGCAATTTCACCAAATTCCTCAATAATCTCAGGATCAAAGGTAGCAGCTAATCCAATGGACTCTGGCCACATCGAAATATCTCCACCAGCTCCAGCATTATACTCTGCACTAGAATCTGAACCGTGGCGTGGATCTGAACTGTTATTTAATGGAATACCTAACCCCAATCCTTCAGCCAAGGCTTGAGCATTATTGTTCCATTGTGCAGCAGTCTCTGGACTTGCAACACTTGTAAACAATACATGACGAAGATTATCATTAACAATATAACTTCTCTGAGCTTCAGTTAATTCAGCGGAATCAATCCTTTGATGCGAGCTGTACAGCATTAAACCGGAAATTTCTTCTACTGACATTTTAGAGGCTAAATCTTCAGCTCGCTCTTTAACAGATAGCCGCCAATCTTCATAATCGTCTAATTTATTATTTTTGTTTAGATCCTTAAATGCGTATCCATTCCGAATAATATAATCTACTCCAGAGTTCCCTGAATAACCTAAAGTCGGGCCGTCCCTATTAGCAACATAATTTATTTCACCTGATTCAACAACAGACCATTTTCGTCCGTTATCTTTTGATAGTCCGGCACCTTTACCGTTATGATTAAGATTAGCACTGCTTCCAAAAACCGGACTTTGCATTCCAAGTACAAAGGCTGCTATGGACGCAACACTTATGACTCTTTTAAAACCTTTATTCATGTTTTACCCTCCTTATATCATTTTAAAAATCATGTGATTTGTCTGTTAAATTTCAGGTAATGTTTTTATTACCTTAATTTACAGTAAATAGGTAGTGCTTCCTTAAGAGATCAATCCGTGTAAGCGCAACTTTAGTTAGTTATTTTTTCAGTAGAGTAAGAAATACATGAAGGTATCTTTTTTTATAAAGGAGTATTTACAGCATGGAATTGAAGATCTTAAGTATTTTCTACTATCCCCTCCTTAATCATGGAAGCGCTTACTAACTTATTGTAAAGTATAATTTGCTGTATCTTTTAAAGAATTAGTAGCACTTTTTTAAGAATATCTGGATTTTTTCAACATACAAAATGAGACCAATAATTATTCCAGGGAAGATGGCTGTTAAGAAAACGATAAGAAAGCTACATAATGAAGGATTACCTTCACCATCTTATCTTGACGATTTAATAACATCATCCACTTTTTCTCCTTTTTCTGATAAATTAATGCTATTTCATAAGATCGATATGTTTACAATAAAAATTAGAACCTTTGGTAATGCTGCAGCCGTAAATGGAAGACGTGACATTGGACTTTATTATGCGAATTCGTTGATGGAAAATTCAAATTTTGTTCATCAGGCAGCGCAAATTATGATCGAGAGAGGCTGGTTTGAAGAACCACCTAGTGCAGCAGATAGTAATTAAGGGGACAAAAGGTTAGTGAAGGAATCCAAAAGAACATAATATTATGGAGGATAGCTTTTCAGGTTCGGCAATGACTAATCAGAACGGAATGCTTGAGTCAGGGTTTAATAAGATTGCTTCGGCAATCTTTTTTTGCGTTTAGTTCCGAAAGCCACATTGTAAATACAGCTAATGGTAGACGATTAACAGAAAGTGGTTTACCGATAAAATTGCTAAAACTCAGCTACCATTTTTTGTGTTATGTTATAAATACAAAATACAGATGAGGTGGTAGATTTAGAGATTACGTAGGGATGAGTAAAGGTGGATTTGAAAGCGTTTTAATGGAATGTTTATTTTTTGAAATGAGGGAGAGGTAAATATGGAAAAAAATTATACAGATATAAATTCCAAAACTTTCGACAAGTGGGTTGAGGAAGGATGGGAATGGGGGCAACCAATTAGTCACGAAATTTTTGAAAAAGCCAAGAAGAATGAGTGGTTTGTGCTATTATCACCTACCAAACCTGTACCGAAGGAATGGTTTTGTGAATTGAGGAATGCCGAAATACTAGGCTTAGCTTCTGGAGGCGGTCAACAAATGCCTATATTTTCTGCCTTAGGTGCAAGGTGTACAGTATTAGATTATTCAGAAAAACAATTGCTAAGTGAAAAAGAGGTAGCGAAAAGAGAAAATTATGAGATAAAAACAATCAGAGCAGATATGACAAAAACATTGCCTTTTGAGAATGAATCATTCGACTTGATTTTTCATCCTGTTTCCAATTGTTATGTTGAGGATGTTCTTCCTATTTGGAAAGAATGTTACAGGGTGTTGAAAAAAGGAGGAATCCTATTGGCAGGATTAGATAATGGTTTTAATTATATTTTTAATGATGAAGAAACAACTGTAACCTATAAACTGCCATTTAACCCTTTGAAGGATAAGAAACTTTATGAGGAATCAATAAAAAATGACTGGGGAATCCAATTTTCACACACCATTGAAGAACAAATTGGGGGACAATTACAGGCAGGTTTCGTACTTACAGATATATATCAGGATACAAACGGTTCAGGTAATCTGCATGAATTCAATATTCCAACGTTTTATGCTACAAGAGCAATTAAGAAGTAAGAATATAATGGTTGCAAGAGTTAAAGATTAGGTTGCTCAGGCGGCCTTTTTCTTATTGAGCTAAAGGTTCAGGATAATAAAGCAAAGAAACAAGAGTTAATAAAAAAGTACCTAATACATAAAAACATTTTTTACTTTTCCCGACTTCTTCATCATTATTTTTTGTTGTAAATACAACAAATTTAGGTTAAGTTTAACATATGGTATTTTTATTACATTTGCAATAAAAACATGAACTAAGGAGCTCATTATGAAGGAAATTCTTCGTGAAATTGGAATGATTGCCAGGGCATTAGATTCTATAAGTAATATCGAATTCAAAGAATATGACCTTACAAAAGGACAATATTTGTACCTGGTGCGAATATGTGAAAACCCGGGAATCATACAAGAAAAGTTGGCTGAAATGATAAAGGTAGATCGAACAACAGCAGCACGTGCTATAAAAAAACTTGAAATGAATGGCTTTATTGAAAAGAAAGAGGATAAACATAACAAGAAAATCAAAAAACTCTTTGCTACATTGAAAGGGAAAGATGTTTATCCGTATATAAAAAGAGAAAATGAATATTCCAATATCGTTGCATTAAAAGGATTTTCCGAAAGGGAAGAAGAAACCATATTCACACTTCTTCAAAGAGTGAGGAAAAATATAGAGAAGGACTGGGAATTTGTAAAAAAGGGCAACAAGAGAAATTATTGATGATATATAAAGGAGCGACATATGTTAATGACCATAAAGATAAAAAAGTGTACCCTTGAAGATTCACACCGACTTCAAGAAATTAGTTATGAAACTTTTAATGAGACATTTAAGCATCAGAATTCACCCGAAAATATGAATGCCTATTTGGAAAGGGCATTTAGCTTAAAACAACTAGAAAAAGAATTATCCAATATTTCTTCACAATTCTTTTTTATTTATTTTCATAATCAAGTTGCCGGGTATTTAAAGGTCAATACCAATGATGCTCAATCTGAAAAAATGGGTGATGATGCACTTGAAATCGAAAGGATTTATATAAGAAGCAAATTTCAAAAACGTGGACTTGGCAAATATCTGTTAAATAAAGCGATGGAAATTGCGGTAGAACGTAATAAAAAGAAAATCTGGCTAGGTGTATGGGAAAAAAATGAACATGCTATTGCTTTTTATAAAAAAATGGGGTTTGTTCAAACAGGAGCCCATTCTTTTAATATGGGTGATGAAGAACAAACGGACTTTATCATGACAAAATCACTCCTATAACTTTTTTGAAAAGGTGGATTATGATGTATATACCTAAACATTTTAAAATTGATGATGAAGAAGTAATGTATGATTTTATTGAAAAATATGGATTTGCAACCTTATTTTCTCAGCATAAAGGAGAGCCTTACGCTACTCACCTTCCCTTGATGTTAAATAAATCTGAAAAAACTTTATATGGTCATTTTGCACGTCCGAACGAACAATGGAAGGATGCTGAAAACCAACAAGTCCTTGCGGTTTTCCAAGGTCCACACTGTTATATTTCCCCTACTTGGTACGAAACAACAAAAGCAGTACCTACTTGGAATTATGTGTCTATTCATTTATATGGAAAGATGGAGATTATTGAAGATCGCAAGTTAATATTTGAATCTTTAAATGACTTAGTAAATAAATATGAAACCCCTGATAGTCCATACAATTTAAATGATGTTGAAGCTAGTTTTATAGAAGGAATGAGTAAAGGAATTGTAGCGTTCAGAATAAACATCACAAAAATTGAAGCAAAAGCTAAATTAAGTCAAAATCATCCTGTTGAACGTCAAGAATTAATTATTAAACATCTAAAGAACACTTTTCATCAAGATAATATACAAGTAGCAAATCTAATGAAGAAGAATCTACATAAATAAAAGTGATTTAAATAAAGAGAGAATAAATTATTTTAGGCTACAACTGTAAGACTTGAATGAAAAAACGGCTATTTAAGCTGAAATAATCGATATGATAATGCTTAAGGAGTGATGTTATGCTTTTATCTGAAAATCTATTTTTAAAGCCTTTTCGTTTATCTGAGGCTGAAGATTTGCTTCAGCTTCAGATAAGAAATAAAGAGTTTTTTGAAAAGTTCGCAATGGTTCGTCCAACTTCATTTTATTCACTTGAGCACCAACAGCGTTTAATAAAAAAGTGGGAAAATGACATTGAAAATGATATAGAGTATCAGTTTGGTATTTTCCATAAAAATACGAATAAACTGATTGGTATAATTAGTCTATTTCAAGTTATACGAGGTTCTCTTCAAAGCGCTTTTATCGGATATTTTGTTGATAAAAACTATAACGGTATGGGATTCGGAACTGAGGCTGTAAAATTAATTGTTGATTATGCTTTTAAACAGCTAAATTTACATAGAATTGAAGCTGGTGTAATGCCTCATAATATAGGTTCAATACGAGTCTTGGAGAAATCTGGATTTCATAAAGAAGGATTAGCTATAAAAAATGTGAAAATTAATGGAAAATGGGAAGATCATCAAGTGTTAGCTATTATAAATCCACATGATTAAATCGTTTATATAAAAACCAAGTAACACTTTACTTTTTCATTTACCGGGCTGGTTAGTTCAATAATAATGATATTGGATCATTATGGATATAGATTGGATGGGGGGGTTCTAATGGTAATCAGAGAAATAAAAGCTAATGATGCTGAAAGCTTAGTGAGTTTAATTAAGCAAGTTGAAAGTGAATCCCAATATATGCTTTTTGAATCAGGTGAAAGAAGTATTGATGCTGCACAACAAGAAAAAAGAATAGAAGCTATGAAAAAAGAGGGTAATTCGACTATTTTTGTTGCTGAAGAAAATGAAGAATTAATCGGGTACTTAATGGCTATGGGTGGCAATGCCAATAGAAATAAACATTCTGTATATCTTGTAATTGGTATCTTAACTCAGTATAGAATGCTTGGTATAGGAACAAAGCTATTTAAACAATTAGAGGAGTGGGCAAGTGAACATGGTGTCCATCGATTAGAATTATCTGTTGTAACTCGTAATGAAGCTGGATTGCGGTTATATAATAAAATGGGATTTGATATTGAAGGAACAAAAAGACATTCGCTTTACATTGACGGCGAATTTGTAGATGAGTACTATATGTCTAAACTATTATAAAAAATATCTGTTCATCTAAACCAGCTAATAGTTTGTCAAATATTATTCTATAAAAAAGATTAATAACATCATGATTTGTTCAATACCAAAAAAACCCTGCTTCCAGCTTGTAATAAAAGGTTCCGTTTTGAGGTGCTTTTCTGAAATTTAAAGCCGAAATGACAAAAGTTTAGACAAAGCAATTGGTATATTAAAATGTAAAAACTCACCGCATATGGTGAGTTTTCTTTATATGGCCTATAAAGAGCAAATCGCTTCGGAAAAACGGAGGAAATGGTTTTTATAAAGTCGATGAAGACCAAATCCTTTCGGAAAAACGGAGGAAATGGTCTTCATAAAGGTGATGAAGACCAAATCTCTTCGGAAAATCAGGGGAAATGGTCTTCATAAAGGTGATGAAGACCAAATCTCTTCGAAAAAATAGAAGAAATAGTTTTATAACATATGCCATTTGTTCCATCAACCCGAACCACTTGGGAATTAAAAAACATTAAAATTGACAGCTTAATCTGCCGTCACATTGACAGTTAATTTGGCAGTTTTTTTATTTGTACAATGATTGTTGTTCATTATAAAAAACAATGTCAATTGTCATGTCAGTACGATCAAAAATATTCATTACAATTGATAAATAAAGAAAATGACTTTGCACCAATTTACACGTCATTTCTTATGTCATTTATTAAGAATGCACCCGAAAACGGAACCCTTTAAGCTTGTAATTGGAAGGCATTTGTATTTGCTATATCTTTAACTGAATTTCTGCTTTTTAGTAAGGTGAAAATCCAATGTACAAATACCTATAAAAATATTGTTTGAAAAGGGATCTAAATAAGAGCAATGAGTAAATATAATTATTGTATGTTTAAACTTATTTTATTAGCTTCTACAAGAATATTTTTTATTAATGATTCAACTGTTTGACTGTTAGCTAATCTTGGACTTTGACCAGACCAAAGTGACACGAATTCTTTATTTTTTTGATCAATAGAAGTCTTCCTGATATCCTGGGTTAGTATATTAAGAATTGGGAAATCTGGTAAAAATCTTTCGTGCCTCTGCATTTCTAAAATAAATTTATTTTTTATTCCTCTTGCCCATTTACCAGAAAATGAACGAGTTAATATAGTGGTGTCTTCTGTAGCATTAAGAATAGCCTCTTTATGAACCTTATGTGCTCCACTTTCATGACAAGTCAAGAAAGCCGTTCCCATTTGTACACCCTTTGCACCTAGACATAAAGAAGCCATTAATCCTCTTCCGTCCATAATTCCTCCAGCAGATATAACAGGAATGTTTACATTATCAACAACCTGCGGGATAAGTGACATTAAACCGACTAAACTCTCCTGGTACCCATCGAAAAAGTTCCCGCGATGTCCACCTGCTTCACTACCTTGAACAACAACAATATCCATGCCTGCTTTTTCATTTTCAACTGCTTCTCTAACAGTAGTAGCCGTTCCCACCAGAGTTATGTTATTTTTTTTTAATTCAGCAATGACTTTCTTAGAAGGAATGCCAAATGTAAAGGAACAAATAGGAATCTTCTCTTCAATTACAACATTTAATTGGTCTGTAAACGTTTCAAAAACAGTATGAAAATTAGGAATTTCAAAGCTTTCATTTTCAGGTAAATTCAGTTGTTTACGTATAGGGTTTAATATCTTGTTAACTGATTTTACTTCATCCTCTATAACATCATATTCATCGGGAACAAAAAGGTTTATTCCAAAGGGGTTGGATGTTAACTGTCTTATTTCCTTAATTTGTTCTCGCATCTGATGTGGTGTCATATAACCTGCACCAATCATTCCTAGTCCTCCAGAATTTGAAACCTCGGCTACTAATGTAGATGTTGTTACTCCGCCAGCCATAGGAGCTTGTATAATCGGATACTGAATTTGTAAAAGTTTTATCATTTCATTCTTTAGCATAAATCTCACCTCGTGATTTGAATACATCCTTTTATTGTATTGATTCGTAATATTCTCTTTTAAATTGAGTTCCAAATAAATGAAACAGTTAATCTATTTAAAGCATATCTGTTTTTTGATATATTGAAAAATACATAATAATGATAGTTGCTATCAGATAATTTGATGACAAAAAGGCAGTTGGGGGAGAAATACAATGGATTTGCATACATTAAAAATTTTTCAGACTGTTGCTAAGACGGGAAGTATATCTCAAGCAGCAAGAGAACTTCAATATGCACAGTCAAATATCACAATGAAAATACAGCAGTTGGAATCGGATCTTCAAACAACCCTTTTCTATAGACATAATCGCGGGACTAGATTAACAGCAAAAGGAAGCTTGTTGCTAACATATACAGAAAAAATATTTGATCTTATAGAAGAAACTCAAAATATGATGACTGATGATCAAACACCTAGAGGGCCGTTAATTATTGGCTCAATGGAAACAACCGCAGCAGTTCGATTACCAAGCGTACTATCAAAGTATCATAGAGAATTTCCTGAAGTTGATCTAACCTTAAAAACAGGTTCTACTAAGGAAAATATTCAAGGGGTTCTTCAGTATGAACTTGATGGAGCTTTTGTAGCGGGACCTATTCATCACCCCGAACTGATTCAAAGGGAAGTATTTGAAGAGGAATTGGTACTCATAACTGATCCCAAACATCCACCTATATCTTCTATTAAAGATATTCAAACAAGGACTATGCTTGTATTTCGTACTGGATGTTCATATCGGGAAAAGCTTGAACAATGGTTACACCAAGAGAGGGTAATACCAAATAAGGTAATGGAATTTGGCACCTTGGATGCAATCATCGGCTGTGTATTTGCTGGACTAGGACTAAGTATGCTGCCACTGAGTGTTGTTGCAAAGCATATACAAGAAGGAACCCTTAGATATCATTCAATTCCGAATCAATACGGAAAAGTTAAAACAATATTTATTTATAGAAAGGAAAGATATGTACCAGCGACTTTAATTAAATTTATAGATACCTTAAGTGATTAAGGTATTAAGTACTTCATAGATGGCAAACGGGGGGGGAGTTGCATTAAAAAAGTGTGAAGAATTTATTTTCCTATAATGGTTCAAACTACTTTTGTGTGATTTGGGGTTGTATGATGTGGTTCCATTATCATGCAACTCTACAGTTGCTTATGCTTGACAAGCAACCGTGGAGTTGCATATAATCAACATATGGATTGGGACAAAGAAGCAATATTCAAAGCACTTAGCGATTCGACTAGGCGGCTTATATTAGATGAACTTTCCGAACGCAACGAGCTGACGTTGTATGAACTTACGGCACGTCTCGTTATGAAACACAACCTTTCCATTTCGCGACAGGCAATCGCTAAACATCTTAAAACATTAGAAGATGCAGGGCTCGTCATATCAAAACGAAATGGAAAATATCGAGTACTTATGTTTAACAAAGAACCACTTAAAAATTTACTGAAAGGGTGGGTAGACTAATTTTATAACTATTGACGATGTATGAGTTTTTCTATTTATAGCCAGAGTTTTAGAAGTGGTCCATACATCGCAAATATCAAAGGAGGCCAAAATATGATGAAAATCATTATTACAAGTATATTCGTTCAAGATCAAGATAAAGCATTAGACTTTTATACAAAAACGCTTGGCTTTGTAAAAAAACATGACGTTCCCAGCGGAGCATATAGGTGGATAACGCTTGTTTCTCCTGATGAACAAGACGGTACCGAGCTTTTACTAGAACCTAATGATCACCCTGCTGCAAAAGAGTATCAACAGAAGCTATTTGCTGATGGCATTCCAGTCACAATGTTTGGAGTTGCAGATATTCGCAAAGAGTATAAACAATTAGTAGAAGAAGGCGTAAAGTTTACGATGGAGCCAACAGAAATGGGCAAAGTCACAATAGCTGTCTTCGACGATACATGCGGAAACCTTATTCAGATGATAGAGCAGAAGTGACGTTATAAAAAAAAGAACTTAGTTTCTAAACGAAACTAAAGGTAAGTTGAAGAACGGTGAAGTGTTAATTCAAAAATTAAATAACTTTATGTTCACCCTAACCTAAATTTAGGTCGGGGTTTTACAAATTTAAGGTATAAATTTGAAATAGTTCAATTAAACGATCAAGTATGTTTCTTCAAGAAAAACAAAGGGAATTAGCCCGAATAACCATGGATGTAGAAATATTAATCAAAGAAATAAGATAGTTTAGAAAAGGGCGGTCCTTACAGAAAGAGCTGCTCTTTTAACAACTAAAAGTACTTCTGGTAGAAGTCTTTTCTATGCTTACCACCTAACTGAGCAAAAATGGGATCCGCCATTAAGCGTATAAGCAATCCTAGTACCTCATAAACATAAAATCTCACAGTTTCTTTAAATCATCATTTAATTTCCGTGCTTGATTTTTAAAGTAAAGATAAAATGCAACCCAAAAGATCGTATAGACAACAATGGAAATTAAGAGTGTTAACAAAATATTCATCATATTAAATGGGAACCATCCGATCGTGAGTGCCAAGAAAAGGTAGAGGATCGTGACGGTTAAAAAATGAAGAATGGTCTGTTGGGAAAGTTTCAAATTCCTATTTTCAAAGTACAAAGGACTGACTGTAAAAAACCAGCCGCAGAAAATAGAACCTATGGAGTTTTTTTAAAATAATGGACCATCTATCATTTCCAAGCCACCGAAAAGGATATTCAAATTGGTGATTAAAACCGCAATAAAGCCCCCGAAGAAAATACCGATGAAACTACGGATAATAAAAGTTTTCATGCTACTTTCCTCCTATTCAATTTTAGAACATCTTTAATCGCAGGGACATAGGTACGAGACACATATTCTTTCTTTCCTGATTTGAAGTAAACGCAGAGTGTACCATTGAATGATGCTTCAAAACGGCTCAATTGATTCAAATTGGCGATAACGGATTTAGACAGGCGGATAAATTTTTTAGAAGGGAGCATGGCCTCGATCTCATATAATTTTTCTTTCAAAATAAAAGAATCTGTTTCCGTTACGGCGATAATATGTTGCATGTCTCCCTTTTTTCCAATCAGGAATTGTTGTTCCCTCCCATAAATAAAGTCTATGAGTTCCTGTATATTTTCATCCAGCTCAGGCCCTTCGATGATAACTCTCGTTTCTTTAAGTGTTTTGTCAATATTAAGTGAAAGTTTAAAATTTCAGACACCTCTTTTCACCTAAAGTATATCGATTCTGCTCTCGATGTCTGTCAATAAATGTTCATTTTATTTCATCCTCTCATAGCTTTCTAATCAAATTGTATGATGAAAATCCTTTCAAGTCTGTGCAATTCCAGTAAGTGGAAGGGAAATGAGGGTAACCTGTGGAAAACAGCTGGTGACTTACATAAAAGGGATCCCATCCTCCATTTAACGAATACAACCATTTGTTGAGGTAGCTATAAAGCAAGTCATAAATGGATCGAGTTTGTCTGGAATGATCAAATGAATAAGATTAGAGAAAGACGCTACCTTATTAGGACAGCTTGATGAAGATTGCTATATAAAAAAATCAATGATCGCAATGGTGAGGGTAAGTAGGAGTGTTGTTTAAAATATTGCCATTTCTCCCGATAATTTCGGATACTTTAACGGCTTCATTAATAAGATTTAACAATCCAGACAATTATAAATGAGGTGTGAGGATTTGAACGTAAATACAATTGAATTTGCTAAGAGTAAAGATCTTGCAGACCCGTTGGCTATTTACAAAAATGAATTTTATATCGGGGATAAAATTTACTTAGATGGGAACTCACTAGGACTTCTATCAAAACGAGCAGAGAAATCTTT
This sequence comes from Metabacillus sp. RB-C-LZQ-3-1, assembly GCF_058315175.1. NCBI lineage: Bacteria > Bacillati > Bacillota > Bacilli > Caryophanales > Bacillaceae > Metabacillus > Metabacillus sp. RB-C-LZQ-3-1. The sequence continues at coordinate 421,260 of NZ_JBZFLI010000001.1, forward strand.
AATGAATGTGTTTCAATCATGGAAGGAATACGGAATTGATGGATGGATGAAAGGGGATAACCCGTGGTTTTATCTTTCACATAATTTAGGGAAACAGTTAGCTCCGCTTGTAGGTGCAGATGACACTGAAGTAATCGTAACAGGCTCGACAACAGTTAACATTCATCAGCTTGTATCCACTTTCTATCATCCTACTAAAACTCGAAGCAAAATATTGGCTGATGACGCAACGTTTCCATCGGATATATACGCTTTGAAAAGCCAAATCCTACTGAAGGGGCATGATCCAAAAGCCGCTCTTATTCAAGTGAAAAGCAAGGATGGATTTTTATATGAAGACGAGATTATCAACCAAATGACAGAAGAGATTTCTTTCATTTTTTTACCAAGTGTCCTTTATAGAAGCGGGCAAATTTTAGATTTGGAACGGCTAACGAAGGAAGCACATAAACGTGGTATTTTAATTGGTTTTGATTTATGTCATTCGATTGGTGCAGTCCCTCATGAATTAAGTCGTTGGGGTGTTGACTTTGCTGTTTGGTGCAACTATAAGCATATTAATGGTGGTCCTGGTGCTGTCGCTGGATTGTATATCAATCAAAAGCATTTTGGTCACTCACCAGGGATTGCTGGTTGGTTTAGTTCGAAGAAAGAAGTCCAGTTTGATATGAACGATGACCTTGAATTCGATACTGATGCAGGAGCCTATGAGATTGGAACCCCGCATGTTTTAAGTATGGCGCCATTAATTGGAGCATTAGACATGTTTAATGAAGTCGGAATAAATAATATTCGTAGGAAGTCACTAGATTTGACGAATTATTTAATCGAATTGATTAATCTTGAGCTGATACAATTTCAATTTAAGATTGTAAGTCCACTAGAAGAAGAAAAACGTGGTGCCCATATTTTACTAGAACACGAGCATGCAGCAAGTATTTGTAAAGCTTTGAAAAGTCAACAAATCATCCCTGATTTCAGAGCACCTCATTACGTCAGAATTGGGCCTGTTGCCCTTTATAACTCATACTATGATATATGGAAAACAGTTCAAGTATTAAAGACAATCATGGTAGAAGAGCAATATAAGAATTTTGAAAATAGTAGAGAGATTATTGCATAGGGAGGCGGAAGAATGCCAGATAAATGGATTGATATTTCTCAACCACTAAAGAATGATATGGCACATTGGCCAGGTGATACTCCATTTTCTTATGAGGTATTATTTCATAAATGGCAAACAGGATCAGTCAATGTTGGGAAAATCGTGACGAGTTTACATACAGGGACACACATTGATGCACCTTTTCATTTTTTAGATAATGGAACCACTGCAGCCGATTTAGACATTAATCTTTTTATTGGTCCATGTCTAGTTATTGATGTTTCTAAACTTGATTTGATCGATGTTGATGTATTAAAAAAAATTGATATAAAGGGTTCGGAACGAATACTGCTAAGAACATCAGCTATAAAAGATCTGAACGTTTTTCCAGAACGAATTCCTATTCTAACAATAGAAGCGGTTGATTATTTAAAAAGCAAGGAAATAAAATTAATTGGAATTGATTTACCTTCCGTTGATCAAATCGATAGCAAGGAATTACCAATTCATCATCGGATAAATAAGCATGGGATGTACATTCTTGAAAATATACGGCTTGACCATATTATTCCAGGTACATACGAATTATCTGCGCTTCCGCTGCCAATTGAACACGGGGACGGTAGTCCGGTTAGAGCGGCTGTTAGACCATTAGGATGTCAAGAGAAAGGGAAGGGTGGGCTGAAAGGATGAAAAGACCAACAGATAATGAGAAAAATATCGAAACAAACTTTAATGAGAAAATGACATATGGTGAATACCTGCAGCTTGATACACTTCTTTCTAGTCAAAAAAGACGATCGGATCATCATGATGAAATGCTGTTTATCGTCATTCACCAGGTAAGTGAATTATGGATGAAGTTAATCCTTCATGAAATTACAGCAGCAAAACAAGATATATTGGATGAGAACTTACAAGTTAGCTTTAAAAAACTTGCCCGTGTTTCACAAATTCAATCTCAGATTATTAAAGCTTGGGATGTTCTGTCCACACTAACCCCTTCAGAATATCTTGAATTTAGAGGGGAGTTAGGAAGCTCTTCCGGGTTTCAGTCCTTCCAGTATCGGTTAATCGAATTTGCTCTGGGCAACAAGACTGATTATATTTTAAAAATCTATAAAAAGGATCCAAAGCTATCAAAAGAACTTATTGAAGCTTTTAATGAACCAAGTCTGTATGATATTTCAATAAAAACCTTACATCGCAGGGGCTTTGAGATATCTGAAGCTGTACTAAATCGTGATGTTACGAAACCATACCAGCATGACATAAGTGTTCAAAAGGCGTGGACTACGGTTTATCAAAATACAGCAAGGTACTGGGATTTATACCAACTTGCCGAAAAACTTGTCGATATAGAAGACAGCTTACAACAATGGCGTTTTAGGCATATGAAAACGGTAGAAAGAATTATTGGCTTCAAAATCGGTACAGGTGGTTCTTCTGGTGTGAATTATTTAAAACAAGTTCTGGATCAAAGGTTTTTCCCTGAGTTATGGGATCTGCGTACTGAATTATAAAGCTAAAGCATACAAAAAAAGCTTTTGTACTTGATACAAAAGCTTTTGCTATGTTATATTGTATGAATTTTTACATATAGTCGTAAACAGAATCTACAAAATAGAGCCAGTGATAATATTCAATCTGTGAATCAGACATTTCTGCGATTTCTTTTTCATTGAATTTTTGTTTGGCTAATAATGCCTTCACTTTAGATTCTCTCGCTAATTGGCTCATGTTCAATCCTCCTTAAAATTCAAAAGCAATGGATGTTGTTAAAGTTTTCCTTGATTTCTTAATTTCATTATATATCTCAATTTGAGATCAAACAAATATCAATTTGAGATGATTTTTCAAGAAATGATATAGAATCGTTATTTACAAATAGATTAGGAGAGTTGGATGATGAAATATTCAAAAAATTAAAATTACTTATTGACATTCACCTATTATGAATATAGAATGAAACCAATTAATAAACACGCGTTCACGGAAGAGGGAAGATACTTTGAAGAGAAATAAAATGAATAGCACACAAATAGCCCAGCTTGCAGGGGTATCAAGAAGTACGGTAAGCAGGGTGATCAACAATTATCCAAGCGTTCCACCAGAAACCAGGGAAAAGGTGATGAAAGTCATCAAAGAATACAATTACTTCCCCGATATGTCCGCACAGGTTCTTGCTGGCAAAAACATGAGAAATATTGGGTTGTTTATCATTGATAAAGGTAGTGTATCAAGTGATCCAACCAGCAATATGCTTATTGCTAGTGTGATAGAGGAAGCGTCATCTCATGACTACTATGTCCTAACAAATATTATCAGAGATTGTAAATCTCCCAAAAACATAGAACGCGTGAAAACAGTTTTTTATCAAAATCGCATTGATGCAGGTATATTTATGGGAGCTGATAATCACGAACCTTTTATCGAAGAGCTTATTGCTGAAGGATTTATCATCGGTATTGTCGATCAGGATTTGCCTGGACGTGATGAACCTAATCGGATTGTGTATAGCTTTGATAATGAAGAAGGGGCCGAAAAAGCGATTGATTATTTAGTTAGTCTTAATCATCGAAACATCGGGATTCTCAACGGTGATCTACGAAGACATGCCGGATCGGCCAGGTATGAAGGCTTTCTTAAAGCTATGAAACATCATGGTCTACCAATTAGAAATGAATGGATCCTGCAGTCAGATTTTAGCAGCACCAATGGCTATCACACGATGAAAAACTTTTTACAAAGAAAGACTGAATTACCTACAGCGTTTTTTGCAGCTAACGATAGTATCGCATTTGGAGCGATTCGGGCTCTTAATGAAAAGCACATTCATGTTCCATCAGATCTATCAATAATTGGGATTGATGATCATGTATTAAGTAAGTTATATCATCCACCTCTAACAACGTTTAAAGCAGATTTTACCTCGATGATGCAAGGCTTAACAAATGATGTGATTAAAACGATTGAACACACAAATAAAAAGGGGATTAAAGTAACAATGAGTTCTGAATTGATTGTCAGGGAATCATGTCGTTCTCTATAATCTCCTTCGTTCCCTCCATTTTCACCTAGAATTTTTCCGAAAATAAAATGTATGCGTTTACCTAACTGTTTGGGGATAGAATTGTCATCATTTTTTATGGCGAATTGTGAACGCGCGTTTATAAGATGCGGTCAAGACTTTAAAGGGGGTGTCTGATTTAAAAACATTTCATTAAAATCATCCGTTCCTGTTTTCGTTTCTGGGGGAATTTTTCATTAAAACAAGGGGGTTTAATCGTGAAGAAAACCGTTTCAATGTTTTTGATTTCATTTCTTGTTATTATGTTGGTCCTTTCAGGTTGTTCAAGTTCCGGTTCCTCGTCTTCATCAACATCTAATGAAAACTCCAAAGAATTTACATACTGGTATCCATGGGGAGGGGATTCTGAAAAATGGGATAAAGAAAGAATTGCAGATTATGAAGAAGAAACAGGATCAAAGGTAAATGCAGTATACGTTCCTGACGGGATTACGAATGGAAAGCTATTATCGGCCATTTCCGGCGGGAATCCGCCTGACTTAGTATTAGGGGATGGAAATGACTATCAACTTGCATACAGTCTAGCATCCCAAGGTGCATTAGAACCTCTGGATGAATATTTAGAAAAAGCAGGCTTTGATGAGAATACAGTTCTTGATGGGTTTCGCGATTTAATGAAACTGCCTGATGGTAAAACATACATTCTTCCACAAGATTCTAACGTTAATCTGCTTTACTATAATGTTGACATGTTTGAAGCCGCGGGATTAGATCCTGAAAATCCGCCAAAAACAATTGAAGAGCTTGATAAGGCAGCAGAAAAGTTAACAAAGGTAAAAGATGATGGAAGCTTTGAGACGTTAGGCTTTATTCCTTGGATCGATGCAGGGGAGGATCCATATACATGGCCATGGGCATTTGGGGCAAACATGTATGATACTGAAACCCAAAAGATAGCATTAAATGAGCAGCCTATGATTGATGCATTTAAGTGGATGGATAGTTATGCAGTGAAATACAACCCGGAAAAAATCAAGTCTTTCACGTCTGGATTTGGGGGGGCTTTTTCTCCAGATCACCCATTTATGACTGGAAAAGTAGCGATGACAGTGAGTGGTAACTGGTTTGCAAATGCTCTTAAAATTTACTCTCCAGATACAAAGTATAAAGTTGCACCGATTCCTAGCCCTCCAGGTGGAAGAAAAGATTCAACTGTATTTGGAACAAACGTATTTTTCATTCCTAAAGGAGCGAAAAACCCGCAAGAAGCCATCAATTTTGCTTTATATGGCAACCAAGATAAAGTGTTAGCGGATAATATCAACATCTGGCGCTCGATCTCAATTTGGAAAGAAAAATCAGATGCCATCACATGGGATAATGACCATGTTTATGAAACCGTGTTAAATGTTGCAGATTCTCCAGATTCCGGTCACCCTGCATTAACCTCTGTAGCCAGCGAAATGGGCGATGAAATTACAAGCATTCGCGACGATGTTATCTATAATCATGCAGACCCGGCAGAACTCCTTCAGAAATCTCAAGATAAATTACAAGAAAAGCTGGATAAAAAATAAAGAGCAGTACCGGATTTTGCTTCGGCAGAATCCGGCCCTTTAAAAAAGGTAAGGAGGGAGACTTATATGAAGATGACACTCCCAGCTGAGGAATCAAAACACCAACGCACTATTCTTCCAAATCAAAAGCAGGTGAGACCACTAACAAGAGCGAACAAATATATGAATAAGTTTCTTGTCTACTTAATTTTAATTTTATTTTCTTTAGCGTTTGTTGTGCCATTTCTTTGGCTGATCTCAGGCTCTTTAAAGGATAGCTCAGAGCTTTTTGCCGATCCGCCTGTTTGGATCCCAGAGGTCTTAAATTGGTCGAATTATAAGGAAGCGTTCTCGGCTTTTCCATTTTGGCTCTATTTAAAAAATACCCTCATCGTTGTGGTGTTTACATGTATTGGGGCCGTTCTATCAAATTCGTTGATTGCTTATGGATTTTCTAGAATTGAATGGAAATATCGAGATGGCATATTTATTATTGTTTTGGCAACATTAATGCTTCCTTTTCAGGTTATTATGATACCTTTATTCCTCTTATTTAAAGAAATTGGATGGATTGGAAGTTTCTATCCTTTGATTGTTCCGCACTTTTTTGGAAACGCTTTTTTTATCTTTTTATTAAGACAGTTTTTTAAAGGAATACCGAAAGAATTATCTGAAGCAGCGAAAATGGATGGAGCTAATGAATTCACTGTATATTGGAAGGTTATTTTACCTTTATCCAAACCAATCCTAGCAACAGTTGTCATCTTTCAGTTTATTGAAGCATGGCGAGACTTTTTAGGGCCACTTATTTTCTTAAGTGATAATAGCCGTTACACACTTTCTTTAGGAGTTCAACAAATTATGTCGCAAAACGATCCAAGATGGGGCTTACTTATGGCTATTGGTGTTGCAATGACATTACCAATCATTATTATCTTTTTCTTCCTCCAAAGATATTTCATCGAAGGGATTACGTTTACGGGAACGAAAGGATAGAACAGGGTCAGCAAAGAGAAGTGCGGTTCTTGGCCAAGGGAAATGTCCATTATTGGGGTTATGAAGGCCAAAAAGAAGTCGGGTGCTTTGTAAAATGTCTATCATCGTGGGTATGAAGACCAAAAAGAAGTCGATTTCTCAGAGAAGTGTCCATCATCGCGGTAATGAAGACCAAAAAGAAGTCGAATGCGTAGAGAAGTGTCCATCATCGTGGTAATGAAGACCAAAATGAGGTCGCATGGCCGAAGAAGTGTCCATCATTGGGGGTATGAAGACCAAAATGAGGTCGCATGGCCGAAGAAGTGTCCATCATCAGGGTTGTGAAGCCAAAAAGTAATCTATAAGCCAAACCAGGTTTCATATAGGAGAAAAAAGTTCTTAATCGCTAGCAAAGACTCTTTTAAAAAAGGGGTGTTAACTTTATGAACACACAAAAAAGAAATTTGAGAAATGGTCTGCTTTTCATTTCTCCTTGGATATTCGGTTTTCTCTGTTTTACAGCTTATCCTATGTTTAGTTCTCTCTATTATTCGATGACGGAGTATAACTTAATTTCTGATCCTATTTTTGTCGGATTGGATAATTATAAGCAACTTTTATTTGAAGATGAATTGTTTTTAACAGTGTTAGGAAACACCATGTATATGATCTTTGTCGGATTAACGATAACGACAGTGGTGACCATCTTTATTGCGATTCTATTAAACACGAAGAATATTAAAGGAATTTCCTTTTTTAGAGTTGTTTTCTTCATTCCAACACTTGTTCCTTTTGTTGTTCTTGCGATTTTATGGATTTGGGTATTGCAGCCTGATTCTGGTGTAGTGAACTCGATTCTTGGTATTTTTGGGATCGATGGACCTGGGTGGTTTTCAAGTCCGAAATGGGCGAAGCCAGGTTTTATCATGATGTCGATTTGGATGTCCGGGAATATGATTTTGATTTATTTAGCCGCCCTAGGTGATATCCCTAAATCTTTGTATGAGGCTGCTTCTATTGATGGTGCTAATGTAATGCAAAAAGTCTTTCATATTACATTACCAGGATTAAGACCAGCCATTCTTTTTAATTCCATAACTGGCATGATCGCAGTTTTTCAATCCTTCGCAGAAGCCTTTATTATCACCGACGGAGGACCAGACAACTCGACACTGTTCTACTCGCTCTATCTTTATCGAAATGCTTTTCAGTACTTTAATATGGGCTATGCCTCTGCACAAGCATGGATCCTACTAATTATTGCTTTAATCATGACATTGACCTTTTTTAAGCTTTCGAAAAGATGGGGATTTGAGGATTAAATTTACGACTACATGTGAATGACAATGGATCATCCATTGTAAATATAAATGACCTTTATAAAGGAGAGGAAAAATAATGTCAAATAAAACTCAAGCTCAAAATGGTGTGTTAGGAACAAATGTGATTGCTCAAATTGGAATTTTGGTTCATGATATCGAAAGAGTATCACAGGCATATGCGGATTTCTTTGGAGTGGAAAAGCCACAGTGGAGCTGGACTGATACAGTGGATAAAGCTCAAACAGAATTCGAAGGTGAATCATCTGAAGCTCGATCAAAATTAGCATTTTTCGATATGGGATCTCTTCAGTTGGAACTTATTGAACCTGATCAGCATCCTAGTACCTGGAGAAACCATCTTAATGAACATGGCGAAGGACCACACCATATTGCCTTTATTATTAATGGGATGAAAGAAAAAGTTGCCTTAATGGAATCGAAAAATATGCCGCTAGTCCAAAAAGGGGAATATACAGGTGGACGCTACGCTTATATGGACACGTTCAAGGATTTGAAAATTATGTTAGAGCTTCTTGAAAACGATAAATAGGGGGAAGCAGATTTGAATCAAATTGAGAATTCTAACCTAGTGAAAATTGGTTTAGTCGTGGACGATATCCATGCTGCTGCTAAAAACTTTTCGGAGCTATTTGGAGTTGAGATGCCCGAGATCATGTTGCCACCTGAGGAGTATTCTCCTGACCCGACAGGTGAAACTTATACTGTGTTTCGCGGGGAGCATGTACCGGCGCGAGTTAAATTAGCGAATCTGCAAATGGGACCTGTCACAGTTGAATTGCTGGAGCCGCTTAATGAAGATAGCCCTTATACAGAATTTAAGCAAAAGCACGGCCAAGGGGTGCAATTTATTACCTTTACGATCAATGGCTTTGAAGAGCATATTCACTTTGTTGAGGAAAAAGGGATTCCTATCGTACATAAAGGAGAATACGGATCTGGACGTTATTGTTTCTTTGATTCGGTTCCGCAACTAGGTGTCATGTTAGGTCTCCAAGAATTAGGACGTAAAACAGTAAAGAATATATAAAGGAGGTAACTATGAAATTATTCATTACAGGAGCAAACCGAGGACTTGGTCTTGCACTGACAACTGAGGCTGTCAAAAGGGGACACAGTGTTTTTGCAGGGGTGAGAAACCCGGTTAATCAAACAGACCAGTTGAATCATCTAAGTTCTCTTTTTCCTAATCAGGTTTTTCTTCTTCAACTAGATGTCGCGGATGAAGCAACCTGCCAAACTGCTGCAGAAAAGCTAACAGCAGAAAACATCACTCTTGATGTGATCATAAACAATGCAGGCATATTAGATGAGCGTTCAAAAACGATTGAAGAAATAGATATTGATAAGGTGGAGCAAACCTTCAATATTAACCTTTTTGGTCCAATGAGAGTTGTTAAACACTTCTTGCCACTACTTTCTAAAGGACCTGATTCGTCAATCATCAATATTTCATCTGAAGCAGGAAGCTTTCAAAATGCATATGGAGGAGATTATCCTTACGCTCTTTCGAAATCCGCGTTAAATATGTTTTCTGAACAGCTTAAAAAGTATCTGGCTAATGCTAAGGTGTCTGTTTTTGCTGTCCACCCCGGCTGGATCAAAACAGACATGGGTGGAGAGAAAGCACCTGGAACACCCGAGGAATCTGCTAGGGGTATATTGAATATTATTGAGAAAAAACAGAACATATCCGGTCATGCAACCTTTATAAATTTTAAAGGAGAACCAATGCCTCAATAAAAAAATGGCCCTCAAACCTTGTTTGGGGGTCAAAAAATGAAGGACAGGAGTGGTTGAAATGAAAAGAATCGTTGCCCTTTTAGGTGATTACTATCATCCGAGAGAAAGGAGTAAAGCATCCTTAAACAAGGCATTAACTTTACTATCTGAAACTGAAAACATTGATTATGCAGAAATTCACACGAGTCAGTTAGAAGAAGAATTGGAGAACAAACCTGATGCCGTCATCTTATTTAAAGAAGATCGTCTTAATCCAACTGCCGAAAAGGTGGACACCTGGATGACTGAGGAGATCGGGAAAGCGATTGTGAAATATGTCGAACAAGGCGGAGGCTTTTTAGCATGGCACTCAGGTCTTGCTTCCTATGATATACATAGCAGCTATACGAATATGTTAAAAGGACATTTTGAATACCATCCTGATGAACATGCAAAAGTACAATATCGTAGTGTTGAAGGAAACGAAGCTTTTGGACCAGTTTCATTTGAGCTTTTAGATGAGCATTATTTTGTTAACGTACAGGAAGAGGAAACAAACGTCTTTTTAACATCGGAATCTGTAGATGGGCATTCGATTGCAGGATGGTTTCACGATTATGGGAAGGGACGAGTTTGCTGTGTCACGCCTGCTCATAATGAAGAGGGATTGCTTGATGATGATTTTCTAAAGCTTCTTGCAAAGACGATTGAGTGGGTAAGTAAGGGGAGATAAAGTGTTTACTATTTTACGAATTTGATAAAAACGATGAACCTGTTATGAAAGAAAGGATCGTTGTGTTTTTTTACTCATTTTTGCTTTTTTAAGGAATACAATGAGTAAAAAACAGAGGATGGGATCACGATGCCCAATTCGTTACCAGTAAAGGTGAAAAGCGTTAGAATTAGCAATGGCCCGAACAAAACGGTCTTTTATCCCCAAATCATGAATATGAAAAATCACCAATTACAGAGGTTTATCAATCAAACGATTGTCTACCAAACACAACAGCTAATCGATCAACAGGTTGGAAATATGCCGTCAACAGTTGAAGAAATGCTAGGAAGTTATGAAATCAAAAACAATCAACGTCAGGTCTTGAGCTTATCTCTCTCCAATTACACGTATCATTCTCAAGCTGCCCATGCGATGACGTATATTAAATCTTTAACATTTGACCTTATAAAAGGAAAGCTTTGTGAACTTAAAGACTTGTTTAAACCGGGAAGTGATTATGTAACTAGACTTTCTGCGATCGTTCAAACACAAATTAAGCAGCGGGATATTCCGGTGATCAACGGTTTTACCGCAATCAAGCCTAATCAGGATTTTTACATCGCAGATAAAGTTCTTGTTCTATATTTTCAGCTATATGACATCACACCATATGCTTTTGGTTTCCCGATGTTTCCAATTTCTGTATATGATATACAGGATATTATTGATGAAAATGGGCCGCTTGGGCGAATGGCTGTTAATCATTAAAAATTGTTGTACTAGATTACTTGAATAGAAGGTTAAGGATGAAGGGATACCCAAAAAAGGAAGTGGGGGGTATCTCTTTTTGTATAGATAAAGGACATATTAACGTTATGATTGGTATAATGAAGTTCCATAAGATTAATTTGGAGGAAATAACCGATATGCTTATGATTCGAAACGTAAAACATAAGGATTTACCTGCTCTTTTAGTTATTGAACATCTTTGCTTTCCAAAAGGTGAGGCTGCGACTGAAGAAGCATTTAAAGAGCGAATTCATATTATTGAGGATAGCTTTTTTGTTGCTGAAGAAGCTGGAGAAGTTGTGGGATTAATTAATGGGCCAGTCACTCAAAGCGCATTCATAACAGATGACTTATTTCAAACAATAAAGCCAAATCAAGCCATTGGTGGTCATCAAACGATCTTAGGATTAGCAGTGGCACCAACTTATCAAAACCGAGGTGTTGCAAAAGCATTACTTTTACACTTTGAAAAAGACGCAAGAGCGAAGAAACGTGAAACGATCACCCTCACTTGTAAAGAGAACTTGCTTTCCTTTTATGAAAAACACGGTTTTGAAAATTGCGGATTATCGAACTCTGAACATGGTGGAGAAGTTTGGTATAACATGAGCAAAAAATTACTCTAAATAAGATTTATATTTTCCATTAGAGGCTTCGTGTTATGTTACAATACACTAAACATTTAGAATTATGTGTACCTTTTCCCTGCAAAATAAAGAGAAGGTATGATTGATATCATATCTCCTCTAAAATTTTATTAATCTATTCATTTAACACAGTTTGAAGTGTTTCTATATTTTTCTCCATGATACTGAAATAATCTTCATTATTTTTAATGTCTTCTTCTGTAATTGATTCAAGATTATGAAGGGTTAGCGACTTAGCCCCAATTGCGTCTTGAATGACTTTTGCCACGTTAGATTGTACATTTTGTTCAAATAAAACGTATTTCAAATGATGTTCTTCCGATTCTTTAATAATTCCAGTAAGTTGATGTTGGCTCGGTTCTTGAGAAGGAGAGAGACCAGCTATTGAAATTTGTTGGATACCATACCTTTCCTGCCAGTAACCATAAGCAGCATGAGAAACTAAAATGTATTTTGTCTTTGAGTTTTCAAGAGTGTCATGAAATGCTTTATCTAGATCAGTTAAATCAGCTTTTAGCTTCATATAGTTTTCTTCGAATATATCCTTTGACTCCGGTTTTATTTCTATTAGTGCATCTTTAATATTTTCTGCTAGTTTAATAGAATGTATTGGGTCAAGCCAAACATGTGGATCGTGATCACCATGATGATGTTGATGTCCATCTTCGTGAGCATGTTCGTTTTCATGTGTGTGTTCATCTTCATGAGCATGTTCATCTTCATGTGTATGCTCATTTTCATGCACATGTTCTTCATCTGTTTTTAATAATTCGATACCTTCTGCTGCTTTTAATATTTTGACGTCTTCCTTCTTTAAGGTCTGTTCTGCTTTTTCTGCAAAGCCTTCTACACCAGCACCTGAATAGATGAATAAATCTGAGTCAGCTATGTTTTTCATTGTTTTAACTGTTGGTTCATATGTATGAGCGTCAACATTGGGAGGGTAGACACTAGTTACGGTAACCTCATCGCCACTAATTTTTTTTGTGAAATCCTCTAATGGGAAAATGGTTGTATATACCTCTATTTCACGATCATCCCCAGCATTACTGTTCGTAGCGTTTGTTGCTGATTGTTTTTCTTGATTGCCACAGCCTGTTAATAGTAGGCCTACGGAAAGCATCAAGGTTAATAAATAAGATCTCGTTTTCATTGTTACAACTCCTAACATTTTTTTGCAATGACACTTTTTTGATAGAAAAATTAAATCGTAATCATTACGTTTTGTATTGTACACACGAAACTTAACCTTGTAAAGAATTATGATAAAAATATTTATCCAGCATTAAAAAAGTGAGGAAATAATACAACTGGTTTCTAGAAGAAAAGTCATTTGAAGTGCTTGATAAAAGGTATCTCAAAGTTGACTATAAATAAGTAAAAGATTATAATTAATTCAAATCGTAAACGTTACGATTTGAATTAATGTTGAGGTGAATATAATGAAACCAAATATACATCCTGACTACCAAAAAGTTGTATTTATGGATACGAACAGTGGGTTTAAGTTTTTAACAGGTTCTACAAAAAAATCAAATGAAACAATTGAATGGGAAGATGGAAATACATACCCGTTAATAAAGGTGGAAATTAGCTCTGACACTCATCCATTTTACACAGGGGTACAAAAGTTCACTGATACAGGCGGACGAGTGGACCGTTTCTTACAAAAATATAAAATGAAGAAGAACTAAGTATTCGCATTTATAAGTAAAGGATGTTTGTGTTGATGAATGATAAAATGATGGAGATCTTTGCAAAAAGTATTGTTGCTTCTCTTCCAAGAAAGAAAAGAAGGTTATATCAATTTATTGAAAGTGTAGAGGAAAGCTTGGCTCAGCAATCAAAAACAAAGGAGCAATTTTTAACTCTTCTAAAAGAGCATTCTCCACACCATCAAGCAGCCAGTCACTTTCATATGACAATTGATGAAACTGTCATGCTTATGCATCAGATTGAAGATGAAATAAACTTAAAACTCGAAGAGAAAATTAGTAGATACAAGTGGATTGATTATACCGATCAACTAAACACAAATAATGAATGTGAGAAAAAATGTTACCTTGTTATTTTTTGATAAGAGAAGATGATTCTTTCATGTGAATCATCTTCTATTTTTTTATCAATTAAATATGGTTAATAGGAATAATTTCGATTTGCGTCTGATATATATGTAGAGCGATGGATAAGGAGGGAAAGGAATGGGGAAAATACCAGTCTTTATTTTAAGCGGCTTTTTAGGTAGTGGAAAAACGACTCTTTTAAAGCAATTACTACATGTATGTAATGAAAGGAAAATAAATCCTGCGGTCTTAATGAATGAAATTGGAAAGACAGATACTGATGGAGAAAGTATAACTAGGATGTTAAAAAATAATCATCTAGAAAAATTACTTGATGGGTGTATGTGTTGTAATAAAAAAAGTGAAGTAACTGAATGTCTAAAAACACTTCTTATTCGTAAACCGGACGTGCTATTTATTGAATTAACAGGGGTAGCGGATCCGGAAGAGGTTGTTGACTCTATAACAGAGCCTGAACTTCTCAATCTTATTCAATTAGAAAAAGTCATAACTATCGTGGATGCAGAAAATATTCTTTCGTATAATAATGTGTTTGAGTCCGACCGTGATCTCGTAAGAACAACAAGAAAACAAATAAAAGTGGCCGATTTTCTTATTGTTAATAAAACTGATTTAGTATCGGATGTAAAGAAGAAAAAGGTAGAAAGGCTATTAAAGAAAGAGAATTCATCAACACCCATTATCCAAACAACATTTAGTAAAGTAGATATTAACGACATATTCTCAAGTAATAGTTCAGGTATGAAGAGGTTGAACATGAAAAGAATAGGTGAAATAACAGATGAAAAGGCTACAGTTTCATCCTTTTCTCGAATAAAAAGCATCTCTCTTCCACTGAGAACACATACAACAAGAAAACAAATTGAAAAGTTCTTGAAGAAATGGAGAAGGGAATTGCTCCGGGCAAAGGGGTACATTCCTGTAAGAGAAGGTACATACTTAATGCAATGTGTCATGAATCGTGTCAATTGGGAACCTTCGACATTTAATGGTGAATGCTATTTAGTCATGATTGGAGTCGATCTTGATACCAAAGGAATTAAACAAGATTGGGAAAATTCATTTAAAGAGCCTGTATACACTGAAAAATAAAGATACAAGGACTTGGCTTAACTTAAAAGAGGGGCCAGTTGGCTCCTATTCTTAATTGGATTTTAGGTACAAGTTTATACAAAATATTGATCACATAATATTTTAAGAGATAGATATATTGTTTATGTGAAAAATAAGTAGGTGACTTAAGCATGAGGTCTAGTGCCAATCATTATTTAAGCGAATTAATAGGTTTTATTTTTCTTGGATTTTGCATGTTGCTTTTCTTTTTTCATGAAGGGATGAAGCTTAGTATAACTTTTTTTTCAGATTCTTTACTAACCTTCAATGTGGTATTTATTAGTATTTTGCTAGAAGCGTTACCCTTTGTCTTAATTGGTGTTGTGATTTCGGGAATCATTCAAGTTTTTGTCTCAGAAGAACAAATAAGGAAATTCATCCCTCGCAACAAGTTTCTAGCGATCATCATGAGTTGTCTAGTGGGTGCCTTATTTCCTGCCTGTGAATGTGGAATTGTTCCAATTGTTCGCAGGCTAGTAGGAAAAGGAATGCCTCTCTTTGCTGGTGTCGGATTTTTGCTAACAGGACCATTAATTAATCCTATTGTCATTTTTTCTACCTATATGGCTTTTGGCGAGGATACAAAAATGGCTTTACTACGAATGATTATAGGTTTGATCGTTGCTCTTTTCATCACTGCCACTATCTGTATACTATTTAAAAATAATCAACTAAAAATAACGAAGGATTCCTTTAGATCTGAAGTTCAGGAAAATGAGAAGCAACCATTACCAACGAGATTAAAGGCTATGATCGAACATGCTATTGATGAATTTTTTGATATGGGAAAGTTTTTGATTATTGGGGCTATTTTAGCAGCTTTAGTTCAGACTTTTATCTCTACAAAGTCGATACTTGATCTAGGAGAAGGTTTATTAGGATCAACTCTCGTTATGATGGGTCTTGCCTATCTATTATCTTTATGCTCAGAAGCAGATGCATTTATAGCTGCATCATTTGACCACCTTCTACCCAATACCTCTTTACTTGGCTTTTTAATTTATGGTCCAATGCTAGATTTAAAAAATACGATTATGTTAATGTCTGTCTTTAAATTACGGTTCGTCATTACATTAACGATCCTCATTACGGTTACCGTACTTGCTGTTTTATTACTAGCCCACCCATTGATATAAAGGAGAGTCGCTTCATGACCCTACAAAAAAGACAAGCAATAAAAGCACTTATTTTATTGCTATTTGCCAGCTTTATTTTCATTTTGCATAAAACCGGTGATATTTCATACTTTATACATCCAAATTACCTTCATTTTAGTCAAATCGCTTCAGTTATTTTCTTGATTCTTTTCTTCTTTCAAGTTCCCCGTATTTTTAGACCAACGGAAGATGAGTATGATCATATATATTGCGGTCCGTGGGGGTGTTATCATGAAGAAGATGGGCTTTCAATTAAAACAATGTTGTCAATTGGCATCATTATGATTCCCCTTTTATCAGGCTTCATTATGCCTTATAAAATCTTTGGGGCTGATGAAGCACTGAAGCGGGGCATTCAATATTCCGATCTAGATCATAAGCTAACTAGTGATGATGAGCTGGCTCTTGGCGGTATTAAAAGTCTTATGAGGCAGCCTTTTATTCGATTGGATGATAAAGGATTTTCTGATTATATAGGGATAATATCTGAATATCCTGAGGTTTTTGAGGGAAAAGAGATAGAGATGGAAGGGTTTATTGTAGAGGATCAATACTTGGCCAAAAAACAAAAAGTAATTGCTAGATTTCAGGTTACCCACTGTATAGCTGATGCACATGCGAGTGGATTTATTCTTGAGAATAGCAATGAGTTTCACTTAAAGGATAATTCTTGGATTCGAATGAAGGGGATATTGAAGCTAAGGAAGGAAAAGCAACAATACATACCTGTCATTTATATCAATAATTTTGAAGAAATTGATACACCAAAAAGACCTTATATTTTTTCATAGTCATTTTTTATACAAAAGGGATGTTATTTATCAGGGGGGATGTTACCAAGCTTAATTTTTTGACACCGAAAGCTAACCTTTTGAACAAATTCTCGAAAAGCAATTCTAGGTCTCCTGGAGGTGGTGATAAACGATTTAGAATCGAAGGCAAAGGAAGGCGAACCTGCGATTCTAAATTGTCTTGTTAGCATAGGCTGACCAGGAGCTAGCGCTTTTTGTTTAATTCCTTGATGATTTAATCAAACTCTTTAAATTTCTTTGCAGGGAGAGGCTGAGGTCTGCATTCTTCATCTGAATAAATTCGACTTTCATATGCCCTGTCCTGCCCAATATACTTGCCTGAATAAGCAGGGCCGTCCTGATCAAGCTCTGCAAAGACGAGTTGACATATCCTTCTTCCGGAAGTTAACTCAATTGGCACCTGATTTGCATTGTACAATTCCAACGTGATATTTCCTTCAAATCCGGGATCCACCCATCCTGCATTTTGAATGAAAAGCCCAAGTCTCCCAATTGAACTTCTTCCTTCAACGAATGCGGTTAAGTTATTTGGAAGCTTAATCCACTCAAGAGTTGTACCAAGGATAAATCCATTGGGAGGAATAAGGATTTTATCTTCGTAAAACTCTTTATACACAGCAGCTTTTTCTAATGAAAGGTAAGGAACTGAAGTTTCATCAATAGCTAAAAAGTGGTTACCTAAACGCAGGTCTACAGAAGCTGGTTGAAATTGTGTTTCAGTTATAGGATGAATTTTCAGCTGACTTTCATCTAATTTTTTTTTAATAGATTGAATGGAAAGAATCATTTTTATGTACCTCCGAGTTTAATATGACAGAGTAGAATACCTTCCTCTTAATAAGCGTAATCATTACGGTTTGTGATAGGTAAATATAATCTAACATTTATTTAAGATCTGAACAAGATCTTCTAATAATTTTGTTATGTCATGTTGCAATATATTTCAAAAGGGAAGGAGGAGAAGATATATTTGAAAGGAATTTTAGTAACGCGTAACACCATCTAATAGTATACATTTGAAGCAGTTTTGATTATAATGACGTAGAAAAATATCGCAAAGCTTGGCGAAATGAGATTTCATAACGAAATTTAAATTAAATTATTCATACTAGGTAGTGCTGAAGGAAGAAGGAAAAGAAAATGAAAGTTTTCAATTTGGTTGTACTTCCGCATAATCAAATTAATATTCACAGGAGGAGTGATGGTTTTAAGTTTGTAAGGAACCTTACAGTCTTAATCGAACCCTTTGTGTGAAAAGTAAAACTTATATTGTAATTTTATTCCTCGTGAATATATTTTGTAATTATCACATCTTTTCTTGAAGGGGGATGTTCAAATGAAAGTAATATTACCATTTGCAATAGCCATGCTCGCACTTACAGGATGTTCTGCATTAGCAAATGATGGAGCCAGTGAATTAAAATGGTTTGAAACGAAGGAGGAAGCAATTGATTATGGTATTAAAGAAGAAGAGATGAAAAAAGAAGATGTCATCGGAGAAGTAATTGAAAATGAAGAAACATTTGTTATCTATAAAAAACAATTAGATGAAGGTTTAGGAGTGGGGGTTTCAAGCATCAGTGTGAAGAATGGACAGTTTGCTTGGTATCATTCTGATCAAGATGTTCTTGTTAGAAATGATAAAGCCAAAAAATATGCTTCTCAAATTAGCTGGGGAACAACAACACAATCTGGAAAAATTTTTACTGTCTATACCGGTATAAGTGAAAAAGAAAATCCGATCATTAGAACAGAAACTAGTGAAGTAAGTCCCGAAATCGACAGCAAAACAGGAATTTATTTCTATATAGAGCCTACCAAATGAGTCTCAAGTTCCTTTACCGATATCTCATAAGGAAATAGATGGACAATTCGTTTTATCTTCAAAAAAAATATATTGTGAAGGACAAAATGATGAGGAAACAGATGGTCTGCATACTGATTTTTCAGTTGGAAAGTATTATTTATGGTCCCGGTTACTTTACATAACTAGCAATGCTCAAAAACAAAAACTAATAACCTATTTACATTTTTTACACATATACTAAAATGATTATATTTTATTATATGAGAGGAGTAAGAAATGGGACTTATAGATATTTATTTACAAAAAAACGGCAAGAAACGATCCGATGTATGTAATGAAACTGGAATGAATCATCGAATGATCACAAGTGAAAATAAAAAAAATGTACGTACTTATTCAGTTAAAACGATCCAAGCAATTGCTAAAGCAGTAAATAAAAGTGAAGGATTAGTGATTGACGAATTATTAAAATTGGAATCCGAAAAAGCTATTTTTGAAGTTTATAATACTGAAGATTTACTTTTAGCACTTAATCATAAGGAACCTTATATAGCAATCAAGGGTGAATATAAAGCTGAAATGGAGGAGTTCGCTAAATCACAACTTTCAGAAACTGAAACGTTAGGGGTAGAGTTAGGTTCTGCCGGATTATTAAATATCTTAGCAGAAGGTTTTTATCAATTGACGAATCTGTTTAGCAATAAGGATGATAAAAAGAAAAAAATTGAAAGTCAATTACGCAAATATAAAATAAAAAAAGTCAATGAAAATGAGTTCTTACTGTATTTACGACAAATTGATTATTAATCATTCATTCAGATTATTAAATTATCAAATCTAAACCTTAAATCCAGTTACCTTATTTAATTTTAATATTAGCACTTCCATCAGCACCTGATTTAACATAGGAATTTGCATATTGGCAACAATTTCTGACACCTTAAAGGGGTACAAACAGACACTATTTTATAACAAAATCGTCATATCCCTAAAAAGAAACAGCTCAATTCTGTTACAGAATTGAACTGCTATAAACGTGCTATTTACTGTTTTATACTCTTAAACCGAACCTGTGGTGCTTATTGTAAGACGTTTTTCAAATGATTAATATTAATTTTTAAATGACACATCTTATAACTCTTTCCTAAATGTCCCCTCAAAAAGAGATTCTTTCAGCGGTCTGCGATCACTTGGGTGTTCACGCTCCTGAAGATTTTCTGGCAGAGCTTCTTTTTCACCTTGATACCCAATGGCAATGACAGCTTGAAGTTCATAATCCACAGGTACATTTAAGACTTCGCGAGCTTTTTCTTTTTCAAATCCTCCCATAGCATGGGTGATCAAACCTTTGCGATTTGCTTCTAAAGCAAGAAATCCCCATGCTGTACCCGCATCAAAAGCATGCCACGCGTTGATTCCTCGTTCAGATGTGGTTTTTGACACGATGACAGCTAAAACAGGAGCTTTTTTACACCATACCAGGTTGCCTGGCATAATAAAAGAATGGAATTTTTCCCGGTCTTCTTTCTTCCGGGCGATAATAAATTTCCAAGGTTGAAGATTTGAAGCAGATGGAGCCCAGCGTGCTGCTTCAAAAACACTGAATAGGTCCTCATCAGGAATTTCCTTTTCTAAAAATGATCTTGGAGACCAGCGATTTAGAAATTGAGGAGATATGTCAAAATTGGGTTTGCGGTTTTTTGAGTCATTTATCATTTTTGATCCTCCTTACTAAATTCACTATTAGCCTACCATTTTTTACCTTAAAAGAAAACTTTTATGGTTATGTTACGAACAGGATGTTTGGCTTTATGAAAGATTTTGCTGTGCTATATTAAATAGTTTCGAAGGATTAATCAATTATTTGTTGAAAATGATTATAGTGGAAATGAGTTATATACATTTTGAGGAGGGATGAAATGGAAAAAGGCGTAGAAAAAGCTTATGACCAGCTTGCAAGTGATTATGAACATCATGTTGATACGAAAAATCCATATAATATTTATTATGAAAGACCAGCAATGGTTAAACTCCTTCCGGCAAGTATAAAAAACAAGAAAGTTCTTGATGCTGGCTGTGCTGCCGGCTGGTATACAGAGCAGTTAATCAAGCTAGGTGCGGAAGTGGTTGCAACTGATATAAGTAAAGAAATGGTGGCTGCCACTCAAAGACGTGTTGGAAACAAAGCAAAAGTTTTGAACCTAGATCTTGAAAAAGAGCTTCCTTTTCAAAATGAATCTTTTGATGTCATTATTAGTTCACTTGTCCTTCATTATATTCACAATTGGGACCAAACCTTTCGTGAGTTTCAAAGGATGTTGAAACCTGGAGGCATCTTTCAATTTTCAATCCATCATCCATTTATGGATATTGAACTCTCCAAAAATAAAGAATACTTTTCGACTGAGCTGATTATTGACCAATGGGAAAGACAAGGAAGATTAATAGATGTCCCATTTTACCGTCGGCCCATGAATGAAATCTTGAACAAAACTTTTAAGTATTTTTCAATTGAAAGCATAATTGAGCCCCAGCCCATACTAGAATTTAAGTCACTAGATCCAGAGAAATATGAGAGATTAATGAAAAATCCACATTTTTTAATCATAAAGGCCTTAAGGAAAGTGTAACTGTTTAGTGTTCAATCACCGAACAGTCTTTTTTAGTTTTTGCTTATATACTAATGATTTCTTTGTTGAAATGGATAACAGCTGGTGCCGTTTTTAATGGAGTATCAATGGTTGAAAAAATCAATAAAGGTGAACTTGCTTTTAGTCATGCACGGGTGAATAGAAGAATATCGATAGAAGATAAGGAGTTTTATTTTCTGGTATGTTAATCTCTCCAATCGATAAGATCGATTGGAGAGATTACCAGCTTAAGCTTGAAGAACCATTGTTGATAGGAGGAATAGTAGATGCGATACCTAATGGGGGTTGATGGAGGGGGAAGCAAAACATACACAGTTATTACGGATGAATACGGAAATAAAGTAGGGGATGGCCTATCTGGGAGAGGAAATCATCAAGTTGTAGGTATTGAAACTGCATTGATGAATATAAAAGAATCCATTGATAAAGCTTTGGCTTGTGCAAGACTTACATATAAAGATATTTCATTCACACAATTTGGCCTTGCAGGAGCTGATCGTGAAAAAGATTTTTCTATACTGCGGCCTGCTCTGAGTACATTACCATTTGAAACGTGGGATTTGGTGTGTGATACATTTGAAGGTTTAAGAATTGGCAGCGAGAATAACATTGGGGTTGTCCTTGTATGTGGCAGCGGTACAAATGCAGCAGGAAGAAATAAGGAGGGCAAGGTTATACAAACAGGAGGTTTTGGATATTTTTACGGTGATGCTGCTGGTGGCACACATATGGCAAAAGAGACATTTCGTTCAGCCGTGAGATCTTGGGAACTTCGGGAAATTCCGTCTGTATTAACAGAGAAAGTTCCAAAGTTTTTTGGGTTTCAAACGATGGAACAGCATGTTGATGATTTTTTAGACCAGGATATCTATGATGTGCCAGGAGAACTAACCATTGTGTTACATGAAGCTGCTGATGAAGGTGACCTCCTTGCGATTCAAATATTAAGGAATACAGGAAAAGAGTTAGGGATTGCTGCCAACTCTGTCATTAAGAGGTTGGGTAAATTTGAAAGCGATATCATACCGGTCGTATTAGTAGGATCTGTTTTACAAAAGGCTAGAAATCAACATTTACTTCAATCATTGAAATCAACAATTGTAAGTGAAAATCCAAATATATCATTGATCATACCGGACATCGAGCCTGTATATGGTTCAATTCTTCTTGCGATGGATCATTTAGGAATTGAAGCACGTGAAGATGTCTATCAAAAATTTAGAGCATACAGGAGGAAGTAAGAAATGAGAAAGAAATTGAAAGTAGCCGTAATAGGCGGAGGCTCCTCATATACCCCTGAGCTGATTGAAGGTTTTATTAAACGATATAATGAATTTCCTATAAATGAGTTGTATTTAGTAGATATTGAGGCAGGACGAGAAAAGCTGGAAACGGTTGGTTCACTCGCTAAGCGGATGATTGAAAAAGCCAATTTGCCAATAGATCTCCACATGACATTTGATCGGAGGAAAGCTATTAAGGATGCGTCATTTGTCTCAACACAAATTCGGGTAGGAATGCTTGATGCCAGATCCCGTGATGAAAAAATCCCGTTAAGATATGGGTTTTTAGGACAGGAAACAACAGGGGCTGGCGGTTTTGCTAAGGCGTTAAGAACAATCCCGGTTATTTTGGATATTTGTAAAGATATTGAGGAGCTTTCTCCTGATGCGTTTTTATTAAATTTTACAAATCCTGCGGGGATCGTGACAGAAGCGGTAAATAAGTATACAAAAGTTAAAACCATTGGATTATGCAATCTACCAATCGGTACCAAAATGTCGATCGCAAAAATGATGGATGTGGATGTTTCAAAAGTTGATATTGAAATGGTCGGAATCAACCATTTGAATTGGACGACAAAAATAAGGGTTGAAGGAAAGGATTTGACCAACGAAATCTTGGGCGTTTTTTCTGGTGCAAAAGGTGTTTCTGTAAAGAATATACCAGAAATCGAATGGGATCCTGAGTTCATTCAATCAGTTGGGATGATACCATGCGGTTACCTTAGATATTACTATATGAAAGATCAGATGCTGCAAAACCAATTAGATGATGTTGAGACAAAAGGTACAAGGGCAGATGAGGTGAAGCGAGTGGAAGAGGAGCTCTTTGAACTTTATAAAGATCCTCATTTAAATCATAAGCCAGTACAGCTTGAAAAACGCGGGGGGGCCTATTATTCGGAAGCAGCTGTTCAACTTATGACATCAATTTATAACAATAAAAAAGACATTCAAATTGTCAATGTAAAAAACAATGGAATTATACCATGTCTTCCGGATGATGCTTCAGTAGAAGTGAATTGTGTCATTGATTCTGAAGGTGCAATTCCATTACAGCTTAAAACAGCATTACCCCCCCATATTCGCGGTTTATTACAGGTGGTAAAAGCATATGAAGAACTTACGATAGAAGCAGCCGTTCATGGTGACTTTAACTCAGGGTTGCAAGCATTAACAATCCATCCGCTTGTAGGTTCTGCAGAACCAGCTAAAAAGATTTTTATGGATATTTTAAAAGAAAATAAGGAATTTCTTCCTAATTTTAATGTTGAACAGCAGTAGTTATAAATAATAGTAGGATGGAGGAATGGCAATGGCATATCAATCGATATCAAAAGGGAATCCGACGAAGGGTTATTGCGCTTTTACATTTGATGATGGCCCAAGCAAACAACCATTGGAAGCATGGCTGGATGCACTTGAACAGTTTTCCGCACCAGGTACATTTTTTTTCACTGGTGAATGGATCGACAAACACCCAGATAAAGCAAGAATGTTGATCTCACGCGGTCATGAACTTGCATCACATTCCTATCACCACAGGCGAATGTCTGAACTATCAAAAGACGTTTTTTTGAAGGAATTGAAGGAAACGGAATTGGCCTACCAAGAAGCAACAGGTAAGCCGTGCCCGAATTTTTTTCGATTTCCATATCTAAATTTTAATGAGGAAAATCTCCATTGGCTTTCAGAATGGGGATATCACAGTATTACGGGGAATGATACTGGTGATTGGGCAGGTCTTCCTGCACAAAAAATCATAAATAATAGCCGAATGTTTCTGTATAACGGTTCGATCCTCGTTCTACATAGCAACGACATTACAAAATCAACTCCACAAGCGGTAAAAAAGCTTTTTCGCAATGCAAGGAATTGGGACTTAAAACCAGTGAAAATTTCAGATTTATTAAAAGGAACGGACATATTACCAGAATATAGATCGTGGAAAATTTCAATTGAAGTCCCTGTATCTGACCCTTTTTCACCAGTTGAATGGACAAAAATACAAAGTGCTGAAGATATACAAAAGCTGGCAGCCGAGACAATAGAATGGGGGCTGGACAAAATGCCTTCAGATAATGGAACTGAAAGAAAATGGATAAACCACCTATCAGAACCTATCAAAGCGAATAAAATCGTTGAAGATAGGGAATTGTTTGCAGGACTTATGAAAGCAGACGAATTTTGGGGGTATGTCCGTTTCGGAATAAACAAAGAGGAATTGGTCGTATTAGATTTTGGATTTAGGGAAGCACAAGCTGACACATTGGTAGATTTACTGCGTTGGGCAGCAAAAATAGCAAATGAAGCCGAGTGTTCTAGTATAGTGGCAAGGCAAGACATGCGAAGAATTCATAAAATGTGTCAGCAAATGGGATGGAACTCAGTGATTGAAATGGATGAAATCGTAATGTCACCTGTCACATGAACGCTGTAAAAAAGCTAACTGACAAGAAATTGATAAAAGATGGAAAAGGG
Organism: Metabacillus sp. RB-C-LZQ-3-1; assembly: GCF_058315175.1. Lineage (NCBI taxonomy): Bacteria > Bacillati > Bacillota > Bacilli > Caryophanales > Bacillaceae > Metabacillus > Metabacillus sp. RB-C-LZQ-3-1. The sequence goes on from NZ_JBZFLI010000001.1 coordinate 446,528, forward strand.
TTTCCGATAAGAAATCCTTTTTATTTTACCTTTTCATAGTTTAATAACTTCCGAAATAATTCCGAAGAGTTCATAACCGTAATGCCATTACCCTCCAATTTCTGAAGAGACTGAACCCTCTTTTTATCACTCGCGCTTCCTACGGCATCTTCTACAACTGTTACAGAAAAATTTTCACGAATAGCACCGTTTGCTGTTGCAGTTACACAGCCTTCAGTAAATACTCCTACAATGATCAAATGTTTCATATTTTTCTCTCGTAAATAAGAGACAAGCTCTGAATTCGTTAACGCATTCGCAGCATTTTTAGGAAAGTAAAGATCATTTATGATTGTTAAACGTTCATCCAGCTTAGCACCTTCGCTTCCTTTAATGGCTGAATTTTTTCTTAACCAATTTGAAATAACTTGCTTGGTTTCAAATTCATTTCCTATATAGATAACAGGGATATTCAAATGATCAGCTTCTATAATGATCGAGTTAATAGATGATAGCATTGGCTTGATCTGATGCTTTGCTACTGGCATTCGGGCTTCATCACTTATAAAATCATTTTGAATATCAAGGATAAGTAATGCTTTATTCATGATCGAGCTCCTTTCATATTTACCAACATTTTTTGTTTTCATGATCTGTTTTACGGAACCTACCTTTTTATACGCTGTTAAAAAGTGAAAGGTTTCACTTATTTAAAACAGTATTTGCTGTGATCTTATCTTTTAGAGAAAAAAATATAACTTACCTTTTGAGCATAACAGCCCGGATAGACATAGCTGATTACCTTGAATTGGAACCAAGTTATTTTTTAACTGTTTGATGTGTTAGCACCGAACAGTCTTTGATTAAGAAATAAATGATGATTTAAATGGGGTAGAGTATGTAGATTTTTTAATGAAAAAAGCAATGCGAAAGGCATCCTTCCTCATTGCTTAAGAAAACTATTTATTTTCAACTAGGGAAATACGATGTAAAGCATACTTTACTGCTCCTACATATTCATTAGTCGCTCTTTGGCTTACAGCAGCATTTGGAGTAAAGTTTTCGAAACCATGATAACAGCCAGGATAGAGATGAAACTCAACATCGACGCCTGCTCTGCATAGACGAGTGACATAGTCGAGTGTCTCGTCCCGGAATGGATCAAGTTGACCAACACATGTGTATGTGAATGGCAGGCCAGAAAAATCGGTTTCCCGTGCAGCTGCTGCGTACGGTGGTACATTGTCCGTTCCGTTTTCACCATTTAGATACATGCTCCAGCCTTTTTCGTTTAAGTCATGATTCCAGACCATATGACCTGTAATTTCAAGGCTTGACGGTGAATTATTGCGATCATCAATCATTGGATATAACGGCATTTGAAAGCATATCTCTGGTCCTTTACGATCTCTTGCTAAAAGGGAAAGCCCTGCCGTTAATCCGCCGCCTGCACTTGCTCCTCCAATTCCGATTCGTGTTCGATCGACACCGAGCTCGTCAGCATGTTTCGCAAACCATTGCAGAGCTGCATAACAATCCTCTAACGGTGCTGGATATGGATGCTCAGGAGCAAGACGATAGTCCACAGATACAACGACACAATTAGCCTCAAGGACATAGCGCTGACATAATAAGTCATCACCCTCTGGATTTCCCAAAACATAGCCGCCACCATGAATCCATAAGAAACCAGGTAAAGTTTCCGACTTTTCTTTAGGCTCATAAATTCGAACACGTAAAGCTGGGTTATCATCTGGACCAGGAACGATTTGATCATAAACCGAAACCGATTCATCGATAGGAATACTTACCGAACCATTTACTTCGGCCAAAAGTTTCCTTGTCTCAGCAATATTATCCAAGTGAAATTGCGGGAATAATGCTAAACTTTCTCTCAATTCCGGATCTATTCGCGTATTCATCCTTCAATCCCCTTTACATTTTTATCATTTGGAAAAGCATACTCAAATTAAATAGCTTTAAACAAAAATAATCAGCAAGTACATTTAATCATTTTTTACATGATGCTGCTCTGTGATTGAAGTTTTTTATTTCCCCAGGTTGTTTAAATGAGACATTTACTTATTTAATTTTGCTTTACATACCACTAGAAGTCATATTAATTCATAAAATAAAAGAAATACTATGTATTTAAAGGCATCCCTCCCTGTAGGCTTGACAACGCTTTCATTATAAAAATTTACCAAAAAGGAGGGTTTTAGTCAATTGAAAATTTAGAATATTAGGGATATGTAGGGGGACGTAAATGGATCAACTCAGTATGATGAAATTAGGAATTCAGGTATATTAGTAAACGATGCTTTTTTCGTTCGCTTTCAATTTAAATGAAAGATGAATATTATTTTGATAAAGTGATAAAAAATCAATTTTCTTTATTAATAATCTAATAGAAGATTTGCTGTCTTACTCCAAGCATATTGGAGAGCGGATAGAGGTTATTCAGCCTATATAAAGTTAGGAAGAAAAACACTTGAATTGATCACAGCGATTTACGAATCGGCAAGCTTTGGAAAAACAGTAAAACTTCCTTTAAAAGAAGACAGTCCGTTTTATACAAGAGAAGGCTTATTAAAATATTCTGTTCAGTTTTACGAAAAAAGTACATCCATTGAAAACTTTAGCCATAACGAGATTACTACTTAAGAAAGTATGTTAAAGAAATCAAATACTGTTTGAATAATAAAACACTCACAAATGTTGATATATCAATGTTTTGAGTGTTTAATTTATTTTTTATTATTTCTACAGTCACTTCCTCACTAAAACAAAATGACATACTTTAAAAATAATTCCATCCTTAAAAATTTTATATGTCGATTTAACTTTGTTTTCAAAACATAAGTGAAAATAGGAAACATTCGCTCCTGTCCTTTTATATAGAAAAATCTTAAAAAGATCGAATAAATCTGCGTGTATTAAGCAATCTATACATGTTAGAACCCAAATATTAGGAGGGAAAATAATGACAGTTGTAAAACAAGTAAAAACAACATTAGCTGGATTAAAAAGTGCACAAGCTAGTTTTGAAACATTTGCATTAGGTACTGAAAATCAACAAGCTAAGTCTCTTTATGAAAATGCAGCTAAACAAACACAATCGGTAATTGATAGTATCGAACCACGTCTTCAGGAGATTGAAGCGGAAGAACCACAATATAAGCAGTAAACACATGCGGGGTTGGTTTTTAGAACCAACCTTTTTTCAACTTGGTTCTTCAATACTTTCATAGTAAAGACTTATAACAAATACTCTTCTTCCTATAAAGCTGATGACTTATCAACACTATTTGAAAACATAGCCTTCAACAAAAGAATGAGGTGTTTCAAATGAAACAAAGAATCATAATATTTTCCTGTATCATGATCATCATGATGGTTGTTTCAGGATGTAACAATACAAATAACACCAGTGAACATAATAAAACGAATATAACAAATATTTCATATGAACAGAAAAAAGATGTCAATACAAGTGCTGATGTTGAAAACCTGCTGATGGAAGAAAAAGAAGTTCATAAAGCTATAGCAGTTAGTACTGATAAGAAAATTCTGATTGCTGTAGAAATCAATCAAATGGAACGTTTTCGTTTAGAGGATATTGAAAAACGTTTAAAAAAAAGGATAGAGGATCAATATCCAAAACATGACGTAGATTTATCTAGCGATAAAAAAATCTTTCTGGAGCTTGAAAAATTAAAAACGAAAATGAATGAAAATAACTTGAGTAAAAAGAAAATAAAAGAAGAACTGAAAAGAATTAAAAGCCTTTCAGAGGAACTCACATAAAGAGGGTGAACCTATGTCTAATAATAAAAAGAAAAACTTAACACCTGTTCAACAGGAATACCAAAAATTTCAAGATGAACGTGAAGTAAAGCGTCCAGTCATAAAAAACTGTATAAAGGCTTTTTTTGTAGGCGGGGTTATTTGTATTATTGGTCAGGCGATTCAAACATTTTTTATTTACAATTTTGATTTTACGGAACAAACTGCTGGGAACCCAACAGTTGCAGTCATGATTTTTATTTCGATGCTGTTGACTGGCTTTGGTGTATATGATCGTCTTGCTCAATTTGGCGGGGCAGGTTCAGCAGTTCCGGTTACTGGATTCGGAAATGCAGTTATTTCAGCAGCTATTGAACATAGAACAGAAGGGTTTGTCCTTGGTGTTGGAGGAAATATGTTTAAGCTCGCAGGTTCTGTCATTATGTTTGGTGTGTTTTCAGCATTTGTTATTGCTATCGTCAAAACCATTCTAGTTCAATGGGGTGGTCTATGATGTTATCAGGACATCGTACGTGGCTATTTAAGAACGAACCAGTTATTGTTTCAACAGGTACAGTAGGCGGACCATTTGAAGCAAGAGGAAAAATACCAGAAGATTTTGATCTATTGCACGAAGATATTTGGTTAAGACAGGACTCATTTGAAAAGGCGCAAAAAGTATTAATAGAAGAGGCCTGCCAAAAAGCAATGGAAAAAGGCGGAGTTCAAAAAGAACAGGTTCAATTTTTTCTTGGGGGAGATTTGATTAATCAAATTACTCCAACAAGTTTTGCAGCAAAAACATTTGAAGTCCCTTATTTAGGTTTATTTGGTGCATGTTCAACATCGATGGAAGGCTTAGCATTAAGTGCTTTCATTTTAAATTACGGGGGCTCAACATGTTTGATGACAGGTGCCTCCAGCCATAATGCTGCGACAGAAAAACAATTTCGGTACCCAACAGAATATGGAGGACAAAAACCTCCAACATCACAATGGACAGTGACTGGTGCAGGAGTCGCATTGTTAAAGGATAAAGGCGACGGTCCTAAGGTTACATCCGCTACAATTGGCCGAGTCATTGATATGGGTTTAACAGATCCATTTAATATGGGAGGGGCTATGGCACCTGCAGCAGTTGATACCATTGAAGTACATCTTAAGGAACGAGGAATTGATCCTTCCTATTATGATTTAATTGTTACGGGTGATCTTGGTCATATTGGTCGTGAAGTTTCATTAGACCTCTTAAAAAAGCATGGGATTAAGATTACTGAAGAACAATTTCAGGACTGCGGTCTAATGATTTATCGAGAAGGACAACCAGTCCTTGCTGGTGCAAGTGGTGCCGGATGTTCGGCCAGTGTAGTCTATGGTCATTTGCTAAACCGCATGAAAAACGGCGAATTCAAGAGGATGCTGGTCGTTGCTACTGGTGCATTGCTTTCTCCTCTTACATTTCAACAAAAGGAAACAATTCCTTGCATTGCACATGCAGTTTCAATTGAAATAGGAGGTCAAAAAACATGATCTTTTTCTGGGCATTTGTCATTGGCGGGTTGATTTGTGTGATCGGACAAATCATGTTTGATGTTTTTAAATTAACTCCTGCACACACTTTGAGTACATTAGTTGTCATTGGTGCGCTTTTAGATGGCTTTAATCTATACGAACCATTGATTGCATTTGCTGGAGCAGGTGCAACGATTCCTATTACGAGTTTTGGAAATTCCCTTGTGCATGGGGCAATGCAAGAAGCAGAACAACATGGTTTAGTTGGTGTTATTACTGGCATGTTTGAAGTGACAAGTTCAGGGATTTCAGCAGCCATAATTTTTGGACTGATAGGTGCTTTTCTATTTAAACCTAAAGGATAAAGAGGTGATAAGATGACGGTTGGCTCACAAGTTAAACAGTGTTTATCAAATGTAAAAAGCATTGAGGCAAGTTTATCAGGTCTTGCCATTACCTCTCAAGATGAAGAAACAAAACGGCTTTTTCATGAAATGATGATGGTAATGAATGAAGTAAAGTCAGATTTAAAACTTCGTGTTGGTGAATTGGAAAGTGAAGAATTTCAATACAAAGGATTTTAAAAAGATGTAAGAGGTGAAAGACATGCTTAACTGGGTTGACATAATGTTAAGAGCATTTCTCTTTGTAGCCGTATTGTTTCTCATTACGAAAATTCTAGGGAAGAAGCAGTTATCAGAGTTATCGTTTTTTGAATATGTAGTAGGAATTACAATTGGTAGTATTGCCGGGGAAGTCATTATGGGACTTGAACGTAACATTTGGCATGGGGTGTTAGCCATCGGTATTTTTGGCGTTATCCCCTTTTTAGTAGATATAATTGCATTAAAGAATAAAAAGTTTCGGGATTTTGTCGAAGGGAAGGGTACGGTTTTTATAAAAGACGGGAAAGTCATGGAAGATAATTTAAAAAAAGAGAGATATACAGCAGATGAATTACTTGAGCTTCTTCGTAAAAAGGATGTATACAAAGTTGCAGACGTTGAATTTGCTGTTTTAGAACCAACGGGTGATTTAAGTGTACTGTTAAAAAAAGAAAATCAACCTATAACACCGAAAGATCTTGGTTTATCTACTCCTGCTGAAAAAGAACCACAAACGGTCATCATGGATGGTGAAGTATTAGATGAACCACTAGCAACTGCCGGGAGAAACAGACGGTGGCTTGAAACGGAGTTAGACAAATTAAATGTAAGTATTGAGAATGTATTTTTAGCCCAAGTGGATACATATGGAGAGTTAACAGTTGACCTATTTGATGACAAAATCAAAGTGCCTGCTCCGCAAGAAAAACCATTATTATTAGCAATGATCAAAAAGTGTCAAGCAGATTTAGAACTGTTTGCCTTAGCAACTGAATCTGAAAAGGCAAAGGAAATGTACCAAAAAAATGCCTTAAAAGTTGAAAAAGTAATAAACAAATTGACACCATATCTTAGAAATTAGCTGGGGATTTGTTTCTAAACCCTTATTTTTATATAAAAATGGTTGTTTCCAATTAGTGTTCCAAAATAACCAAAAATGATCTTTCAGAATATGACTATTCATACCAGAGATAGTCATATTCTATAAGGCAAAATTACAAGCAAAGTAGCATATTCAATGCAGTGGGAATTTTTTAAGTGTCAGGTATCGTAAATCAGTGCAACTACACCCCTGTCTTCGCCATTCAAGCTTGCTCCTTGTTCAATAAGTATTCCCTTAGGACATTCGTTGAACATAAGATATATCTGAATGGTCAATAAGAAAGGGGAATGTTAAAAATGAGTCATTTCTATCCTTATCACAACTCATATTTTCAACCATACCATTATAGTCAGTTTCCGCAATATCCTCAGTCAGAGCTTTGGGCAGAACAGTTTATAAAAAAACCATTATATCCTCATTTAAAGCCACAAACATTAACATCAATTGATCCTTTTGTTAAATACGGATTAAAAGAGGCGAAAGCAACTTCATATGTGCATGCATTACAAGAAGTTGCTGCGATGTCTTATTTACTTGGGAAAGGTATGGATCCGCAAACAGCATATTTAACAGTTGAATCCTGGGAAATAAATGAAGCATTTTAAAACATGATTTAAGTATTTATACGTTTTTATTAAGTATTTGTTATGACTATCTAAATAAAAGAGTCCCAATTTCAGAAATCTCCTTGATTATTCAGGGAGTTTTTTCTTTGTTTAAGTGGAAAAAAGTAACCCAGCTTACGTGTTATATTATCAATAAACTGTTAAACGGCATTGACTCATATTTTTTAATTTACAAAAAATTGTATGTGGTAATAAAGACTAAAAAATTTCATTATGTACATATTATAGTTGTCATTTACTACTTTTAAAAAAGGGGGTTATACAATGAAATACAAGTGGCAGCTCTCTGTTGTGTCTGCTGTGCTTTCAGTCAGTGTTTTAACTGCATGTAATTTAGGTAATAACGAGATGAATGAGCCAGATGAAGTTAATTATAGTCCAGTTCGATATGACCGTGACAATAATATAAATGATAATAACAGGGATATTGATCGAAGAGACAATAGAGACCTTGATCCAACTGATGTAAGGTTTGATAATGATCTTGACTTTAATAACAGAGGCAGGGGTCCAGATTTAGATACTGATCCTAGAGATGTACGTAGACAAGGTGAACCTGATACGCCATTAAATATGGATGAAGAAGAACCAGATTTAGATGAAGAACCGTCTGAAGAACGAAGAGGGAATTAACATAAAATTAAAAGAATTTGTTGAACGTTTAATAACCATGTAAACCAATAAATAAAATATAAAAGTACAAAGTAATATCGTTAAATCAAAAACTATGATTAAATTTACATGAGATCGTAATATTCACAAAAACACTCTTTTAAAAACAGAGTGTTTTTGTAAATATTACATTTTTTAGGTCTATAAACCGGTATTTTCTTCTAAGTCTAGCTAGGATTGTTTTATCGAGACAAAATCCAATCATCAAACATTTTTAGACAAATGCTTTTTCAGTACCACAACAATAAATAGATTTTTTATCACTTTTTAATATGAATGCAAACAAATAAATTGAAAAATAAAAATATTCTATATATACTTAGTTTAGGCTATAAACTATCTCATGTAGATGAAAGGAGTTTGGCACATGGTAGATTCTTTAAATAGTACAACAACATTACATAATGGTGTGAAAATGCCATGGATTGGTTTAGGAGTGTTCAAGGTACAAGATGGTGAAGAAGTAGTAAATTCCATAAAAGCTGCCCTTGAAGTCGGGTATCGAAGCATTGACACAGCAGCCATTTATAAAAATGAAGAGGGCGTAGGAAGAGCAATCGCTGAATCAAATGTTCCTCGAGAAGAATTGTTTATTACGACAAAAGTTTGGAACGCAAATCATGGGTATGAATCAACATTAAAAGCATTTGATGAAAGTATGGAGAAATTAGGTTTAGATTATTTAGACCTGTATTTAATTCATTGGCCGCTACCATCTCAAGGGAAGTATGTAGAGACCTGGAAGGCGCTTGAAAAGCTGTATAAGGATGGACGTATTCGCGCAATTGGCGTAAGTAACTTTAAAATTCATCACCTTGAAGAGATCATTGCACACTGTGAAATTAAACCAATGGTCAATCAGGTTGAATACCATCCAAGATTTAATCAAAGAGAACTTCACGCGTTTTGTAAAGAGAATGGAATTCAGCTTGAAGCGTGGTCTCCGTTAATGCAGGGCGGTCTTCTAGATGATCCCGTCTTAGTGGAAATCGCCGAGAAATATAATAAATCGACGGCTCAAATCATTCTCCGTTGGGATTTGCAAACAGAAGTTGTCACGATTCCAAAGTCGACAAAGCCTCATCGTATTGCTGAAAATGCAAATATATTTGACTTTGAACTTTCGCAAGAGGATATGGATAAAATCAATGGGTTAAACCAAGATAAACGTATGTTCGCCGATCCTGATGAGTTTAATCGAGTATAAAATTTAAAGCGCTATCATTTATAGATTATTAGTTGAATTGGAGGGTGTTCTCTCATGACCTTGATAGAGAATCCGATATTAAAGGGGTTTAACCCCGATCCTTCTATAATAAGAGTTGATGATGAGTATTATATAGCGACATCCACATTTGAATGGTTTCCCGGAGTACAGATTCATCATTCAAGAGATTTAAAGAATTGGAAATTAATAGGACATCCGTTAACTCGGAAAAGTCAGCTTGATATGCTCGGTAATCCTGATTCAGGCGGAGTTTGGGCGCCATGCTTGAGTTATCATGACGGAATTTTTTATTTAATCTTTACGGATGTAAAAAGCCATATTGGACCGTTTAAGGATACGCATAATTATCTTGTTACAGCTACGGATATTATGGGGCCTTGGTCGGAGCCTATATATCTAAACAGCAGCGGGTTTGATCCTTCATTATTTCATGATGACGACGGGAAAAAATGGCTGGTCAATTTAGTGTGGGATCACCGTAAAAGGAAAAATTCTTTTGGCGGAATTTTACTACAGGAATATTCCACTGATGAGGAAAAGCTTGTAGGACCGATTTACAATATTTTTAAAGGGACTGAACTTGGACTTACAGAAGGGCCTCATCTTTATAAGCATAATGGCTATTATTATTTGGTCACTGCTGAAGGAGGAACAAGGTATGATCATGCCGTAACTGTGGCACGTTCTACATCCATTTTCGGACCTTATGAGGTAGATCCATTAGGTCCGGTTCTTACATCAGCTGGAAAACCAGAGCTTGATCTGCAAAAAGCAGGTCATGCCAGTATTGTTGAAACACAAGCGAAAGAACTATATATGGTCCATTTAACCGGACGTCCTTTAAAGCCTTCAATGAAATGTACTCTTGGAAGAGAAACGGCTATTCAAAGAGTAAAATGGACGGAGGATGGCTGGCTTAGGCTTGAAGATGGCGGAAATAGTCCTCTTGTAAAAGTAAAAGCCCCAGATCTACCGGAGTTTCCATTTGAAGCTGAACCGGAAAAAGACGATTTTGATAAAAATGAACTAAGCATTCATTTCAATTCTCTTCGTGAGCCAGTAACTGAAGAGTGGGCAACTCTAACAGAAAGACCTGGTTTTCTAAGAGTTAGAGGCAGAGAGTCATTTAGTTCTGCCCATAGACAAAGCCTGATTGCCCGCAGACAGCAAGCATTTTCAGTAACAGCGGAAACCATGATTGAATTTGAACCTGACACACACCAGCAGATGGCGGGACTAGTCTATTACTATAATCAAAAAAACTATTATTATCTTTGGGTTAGCAAGGACGAGGACCTAGGTAAATGCATTGGCATTATGTCCAGTGATCAGGGACAATATGATGAACCACTAGAAGCACCAGTTTCTATAGAAGGATGGAATCAAGTCTATGTAAAAGCTGCGATTAAGTATGAAGCTTTGCAATTCTATTACTCAATTGACGGTCAAAACTGGAATACTATTGGTCCGGTTTTAGATGCTAGCAAAATATCAGATGATCATGTTGAATTAAAGAAGGAAGGTGTTTTGCTAGACCAAGGATTCACAGGTGCTTTTATTGGTATCTGTGTCCAGGATTTAAGCGGCCAAAGAAAACACGCCGATTTTGATTATTTTTCATACCGTGAACATGATCACAAAGATGAAAACGAATAAGTGATGAAAATAGTGAAAATCTGAAGTTGGGTTTATCTATGCAGAAATAACCTGCCTTTGAGCTTTGAAAGAGCAATTGGGTGAGGTTTGTAATCCCGATAAGGAATCCCTTAAATGGAAAAAGACTGTTTTAACACCGAACAGTCTTTTTCCTTTATGCCTTTTCTCCTTTTTATCAACAACAATGGTTTTTAGACTATTATTTCACGAATAAGCTGTTCAACCACAGGGATATCAGCAGGTGCCCATTTTAATGACTCGAGATTTTCCCTTTTTAACCATATGAAAGCTGAATGCTCACTTGCACTAGGTTGACCGCTAACAATTTTACATTTAATCGAAATCAGGTTAATGATAAAGCGATCGTATTCATGAGTATGATCATGGAATAGATCAACGGTTTCAATAGTACAGTTTAGTTCTTCTTTCATTTCCCTAGCTAAAGCAGAATAGATATCTTCATCTTTCTCGACTTTTCCTCCTGGAAACTCCCACATATTTGGCATAGACATTTGAGGAGACCTTAAGGCACAGAGTATTTCGTTATGATCATTTTCGATAATGGCGGCTACTACTTTTAACGTTTTTTTCATGATACCCCCAGCTAATCTCTGATTAATATGGTTATTTTATCAATGAATTAGTGATGCTCTCAAATTACTTGCGCCATTTTCTAAATAACCCTTTAAACAAGTTAACATATAGACCCAGCCTTCCTTTTGTCCCAGCATTTTGTTTACAATTTCAGGGTCATCTTCTTTAAAACCTGTTTCTTTCACTTCAATATGTGTGCTCGACTGATCCAACTCATTCAGTGTAATGGTTACAACCGTTTCTTCATCAGATTCTCCACCCCATGAAAACACGATTTTATGATTCTCCTCGACTTCTAACACATTCATCATGCCTTCCGCTCCATATTCATCATATCTCAATATAATGGACTTACCTTGCTCCCATCTTTCGGAACTCGATGAGAACCAATAATTCCCGATCTTTATTGGGTCTACTAGAGCATCAAACACTTCATTCACCGGCTTATGTATGTTCATTTTTGTGATTATTTGTGTATTCATATCGAAATCAACTCACTTTCGGATTATTTACTATTTCTCCTATTAGATCCTATGGTGCTTTTTCTTTGATATTAATAAGTATACCATTTCAAGATGATTTATAGTCTCATTTAACTAGGTTAGTCTAATCCATATGCCTTTTCTTATTTGTGATTCAAAAAGAAAAATAAAACATGTTTAAAAGGTTTTCGACGATCTAAAATACAGCAGAATAGCCGTTTTCGCACTCTCCCAATATAGGATTGTTAAAATTTTTTTGTAACTATTAAAATTTTAGTTGAAAAGTTTTATAAACATGTTATGATTTCTATGGTGGAATATTATTCATTAATAATATTTTGGTATAGTTTATGACAGGGCTTATTTTTTTGCTAGATGAGCAAACGCTTACAAGGGAGTGGATCCATCTATGGAAGTTGATAACAATACCCAAGTATTTAATTTAGCTAAACGTACAGCAGATATGCTAGTGAAAATGTTTGGCAGCCGTTGTGAGGTCGCTGTTCATGACTTCAAAGATTTAAAAAAATCTCTCATTTACATTGCAGGAAGCGTAACGAATCGAAAAATCGGCTCACCTATTACAGATCTAGTGTTAACAGAGCTTAGGAAACAGCCATCAGAAGTGGAGGATATTGCAAATTATAAAACTCAATCACGAAATGGTACTGTTATGAAATCCTCAACTATATTTTTGCGTGATTCAAAGGATAATGTAATTGGAGCACTTTGCATTAACTATGATATTTCACAGGTGATGATTAGTGCAGCAGATATCGAACAATTTCTTGCTTTTGATGACAAGCAAACAAAGTCAGAAAACTTTCATTCTACTGTTCAAGATGTGATTCACGATATGGTAGAGCAAGTATTATCGGGTTTTAAGAAAGCGTATACACAATTAACCCTTGAAGAAAAGATAGAGTGTGTGCGGTTGTTGGAGGAAAAGGGAACTTTCTTAATCAAGGGCTCAACTGAATATCTGGCAAGAGTTCTAGGAGTTTCAAAGTTTACGATTTATAATTACCTTCAAAAAATCAGGACACAAAATGAGTATCTTCTAGAGGAGTCTAGTAAGTAATAGAAATAATTCTAAACACAAATTATTTAAACATAAGGGGAAGGTATGAATGGAAATTATTAAAGGTACTGGATTATTATTGTTAGTTTTAGCTCTGTTTAGTTTATTTAGTTATAAAGCCCCGAAAGGTATGAAAGCGATGACCGCTCTGGCAGGTGCAGCCTGTGCAGCGTTTCTTGTTGAGGCATTTCAGTTATATGTTGGCGGTGATTTGTTAGGGATTAAATTTCTTGGTGAAGTCGGTTCAGCTGCGGGAAGTATGGGAGGAGTTGCTGCGGCAGCCCTTGTAGCACTTGCAGTTGGTGTCTCACCTGTGTATGCTTTATTACTTGGAGTTAGTTGTGCTGGTCTTGGATTACTTCCAGGATTTATAGCTGGATATTTAGTTGCATTCCTAGTAAAACTGATTGAGAAGAAAGTTCCAGGTGGTTTAGATCTGATCGTCATTATTTTAGTATGTGCACCTTTTGTTCGCTTAATAGGTGAATTCATGAATCCAGTCGTAAATGCAACACTCCTAAATATCGGTGGAATTATTACCGAGACAGCTAATAGTAATCCTATTATGATGGGGATTATTTTAGGCGGCGTCATTACAGTCGTTGCAACAGCACCGCTTAGCTCAATGGCTTTAACTGCGATGCTTGGACTTACTGGAGGTCCTATGGCGATTGGGGCACTAGCAGTATTTGGATCATCTTTCATGAACTATGTACTTTTTGATCGCATGAAATTTGGCGACCGTAAAACAACTATTTCTGTTGCAATTGAACCATTAACTCAAGCCCATATCATCTCAGCTAATCCTATTCCAGTGTATGTAACAAACTTTGTAGGCGGAGCATCTGCTGGTGTCATTATTGCTTTATCTGGATTGATCAATAATGCAACAGGAACAGCGACACCTATTGCTGGGTTAGCCGTTATGTACGGATTCAATGATCCGATGAAAGTAACTCTTGTTGCATTATCCTGTGCAGCCGTAGGTCTGTTATGCGGGTATTTAGGATCGATTGTCTTTAAAAACTATAAAATAAAAACCGTTGATAAACTTGAAGAAGCTTCAGCAAAAGAAGAAGCAGTAGCATAAAATAGTTAATAATGAATTAACTATATATAAGAAAAGGAGAGTTTCTATGAAATATCGTTCGGCTTTTGACATAATTGGTCCAGTAATGATTGGACCTTCCAGCTCTCATACAGCTGGAGCGGCACGGATTGGACGGGTAGCACGTACATTATTTGAAAGGCAGCCGAAAAAAGTCATTGTGTCCCTTTATGGTTCCTTTGCTAAAACCTATAAAGGCCATGGAACAGATTTAGCTCTGGTAGCTGGACTATTAGATTTCGATACATTTGACGAACGTATCCCAAATTCATTGACTATAGCAGAAGAGCTAGGGATGGAAGTTATTTTTCAGGAAGAAGAGGCAGTAACAGAACATCCAAATACTGTGAAATTAAATCTGTTTGATGATAAAAATGAAATGGAGATTATCGGGATCTCTGTAGGTGGCGGCACAATCGAAATTACTGAGATTAACTCATTTAAATTAAAATTATCTGGAGATCCGGCCATTCTCGTTATGCACCGCGACCGATTTGGAATCATCTCAATGGTAACTTCTATTCTATCAAAATATGAAATTAATATCGGTCATATGGAAGTTGCTCGTAAAGAAAAAGGCGATAACGCGATTATGGTCATTGAGGTCGATCAAAAAATTGAGGATTCCGTGATAGATGAACTAAGAAATCTTTCTAACGTAAATAGAGTGATCAGGATGGTTGAGTAAAAATAGAAACGTTAGGCAAGTGGATTAAACGTTTATATGAATAGTAGAATTGAGTCAATAGGAGGACTTGCAATGTTTCGAAATGTAGCGGAACTTGTTTCGTTGGCAGAACAACATCGTGTGAAAATTGCCGAGATTATGATACGGCAAGAAATAGAAATAACAGGATTAACGCGTGAAGAAATTATTAAGAAAATGGATCACAATTTAACAATCATGGAAAAAGCTGTGGAGCGCGGGCTTAATGGAGTAAAGTCACAGACAGGGCTCACTGGCGGGGACGCTGTATTGTTACAAAATTATCTAAAAAGCGGCAAAGGATTATCAGGTTCGTTATTATTGGATGCGGTTAGCAAGGCAATGGCAACGAATGAAGTGAATGCAGCAATGGGGGTTATTTGTGCCACGCCAACGGCTGGATCTGCAGGGGTTGTTCCTGGTACTTTATTTGCTGTAAAAGAACAACTAAATCCAACCCGTCTTGAAATGATTGAGTATTTATTTACGGCGGCTGCCTTTGGTTTTGTTGTAGCTAATAATGCCACAGTTTCCGGTGCTGCCGGCGGTTGTCAGGCAGAAGTTGGCTCAGCAGCAGGCATGGCAGCGGCATCGATTGTTGAAATGGCTGGCGGTTCTCCTCAGCAGGCAGCAGAGGCAATGGCGATAACGTTGAAAAATATGTTAGGGCTTGTTTGCGATCCAGTAGCTGGTCTAGTTGAAGTACCTTGTGTAAAACGAAATGCCATGGGTGCATCAAATGCCTTAACAGCCGCTGATATGGCCCTTGCAGGAATTAAAAGCAGAATTCCATGCGACGAGGTCATCAGTGCAATGTATGCAATTGGTCAATCCATGCCTTCTGCTTTAAGAGAAACGGCTGAAGGCGGATTAGCAGCAACACCAACTGGCAGAAGATTAGAAGCTGAAATATTTGGTCAGCCAAAGCCAAGATTAAAGGACTATCTAATACAATAATTCAGAATGAAACAGCACACTATTATTTAACGAGTTGGTGTGCTGTTTTGCTACAGCGGTAAATATACTCAAGTAAATGGGGAATTATTCTTGCCAGTTTTATTACAAATTCTTGTGATGGTTATTAGGTAGTTTGTATGTATAATACCAAAAATTAGCTGATGAAATGTAGTATGGCTTTAGGTGTATAGAATAAGAAATATATTAAAGGAACTGTTAAATCAGTTCTTTTTTTCTATATGGAAATAGTGTTTATTTTAAGAAACTTAAAATGAAAATTGTAAGAATTTTTAATTTAAGTCTTTTCATATCCGCATGTAAACCTTCATTTATAACATAATCCACTACAGACTATTCCTAATAAAAAGCATGAATCCAGAGGAGAGTTTAGTTATTTTAAATTAAAAAATATTCTTAAAAACTATAGGTAGGAGTCATAAGTTTTGGGTAATTTAATGATAACTAATACAGATTTGAGAGGATGTTAATCGTGGAGAAAAAATTGTTAAACTTATTGCTAGCAATATGTATTTCAGCTTTTCCCTTTTTATTTAAGGGATCAAAAATGAGAGAAAATCTTGTAATTTTTTTCTCAAAAGGTATACTTTCTACTCTAATTGATACTTATGTTGTTGGAGCTAATAAATTGGAGTATCCGGTCCGGCCTTTTCCTAAAACTTTTAAAACAAATATTATTTATGACATGTTATTTTTTCCGCTTCTAAGTGTTATCTGGGTGAAAATCTCGTACAATGATAATTTAGGTAAAATTTTATTAAAAAGTTTGATTTTTAGTGTTCCAATGAGTATCGGTCAATGGATTATGGAAAAAAACACTAAATTATTCAAGTGGAAAAAATGGTCTCCTTTCCATACTTTTGCCAGTGTGAATTTTACCTTATTTATGATTAGAGGCTTCGTTGGTTTATTAAAAGTATTTGATAAGTCAAAAGGTATTCAAAATATAACCGAATATTAAGGGTGATTTTATAAAAAAACGCAAAAGGTAGAAGCTATTCTCTGGAGTGTGGCTTTCCAGGCTTTGGTTAACTTATTAAAGGGGATTTGTTTATTATTTTGGAATTCATGATTAATGTATATAGTTTTTTAAACCATTGTCTATGATTCCTGGTTTAGCCATTGGCTTTATTATACGTTATATTTTAATAAAACTTTACTTCGATCTCCAAAGTAGGACATCTTCTTAGAATAAAAAGCCGACCTTATAATGATTAGAGGCGAGTTTATTCATGAACGCGTCTGTTTAAATAAGGCTACATTGTGGAGGAATTCATTTGTGCCATTTGGAATGTAATAGACTCAGACCCGGTGTTAACTAAGGTTACGATTCAATCATACCTTGATCAAAAACATAAAAAAGCAATCTCATTAGAGTTGCTTTTTTGTTTGCAAGTAAGTTAACTGTCACTTCTGTTTCGTTCGGAATTATGCTTGTTAATTATTTCAGGAGAATTTTCAATATAAGCAGTATTTTTTTTGTCTGTCTTTGTATCCCATATGCTAAACTTTATACTATTTTGTGAATGATTATCTTTTCTAGACATGTGATTCACCTCCGTTTTAGTATCCTTTGATTTAAAGAATAAATTATTCAGTAAGAAGCGAATTAATAGGGGAGGAAAACAGAAATATCATCCGGTATTTTTGAAAAATTCAAAAAGTGATGTTGACAGGAAAATGAAATTACGGTAAATTTAGGGTAACGGTTTCCAAGAATAAACTTAATATTGCTGAATAGATTTGTAAGCGATTTAAAATCTCACCTCAGGAAACATTTTTTTAACAACCTTCAACAGTTTTTTTAACACAATTCATCAAGATAACCTACAAACAGAACATATAAAAGTGTAACGATTTCTAATAACACCTTGTTATTTAAATGCAATTGATTACATATATGTTTTACCATTCCAACTTGATATTACTTAAATCCAATTATTATCCAACATTTCAGTCATAAATCAATTAATCTTTTCATAATATTTTTTTTGAATCGTTGTTTATCGATTTCCAAGAAGGAACAAAATTTAATAGTAGAGTATGGTGAGGAATTTGAAAGTAACAATTGGAGATGTCGCAAAAGCAGCCAAAGTATCTAAAACAACCGTATCTCGAATCATTAATGGAAATTATGCTCACACCACAGAAGAAACTAGAATGAGAGTTCTTAAGGCGATTAAGGATCTTGATTATCGACCGAACGCTTTAGCCAAAGGGTTAAAGTCTATGAGAACGAATGTGATTGGAATCGTCCTTTCAAATTTTAAAAACCCATTCTGGACCACAGTCTTAGAGGGCGTAGAAGATACGTGTCAGGAGTTGGGTTATAACCTTATGGTTTGTAACTCCAATGAGGAAGCAGAAACAGAAGAAGAATATATTCGTGAATTTCAAATGAGACAGGTGGATGGAATTATTATTAACCCAACTGTTAAAAATCCTAATCTCTATAAGAAACTAGTTGAAACAAATTTTCCACTTGTTGTTATAAATAGAAGGATTCCTAATTTAGAAACAAACAATGTTATTATGGACAACTTAAAAGGTGCATACACTGCAGTGGATCACCTAATAAAGACGGGGCGTAAAAAAGTTGCAGTTATTGCTTACGACAATTCACTTGTAAGTACATGGAGTGAGAGGATTGAGGGATATCAACTAGCCTTGCTGCGTAACGGATACACAATTGAAGATTTTCTTACCCTGTATCTAGAGCAGAATAGTGACAAGACAAAAGAATCCATCATTGCCTTTTTAAAGAATAACCCAAACATTGATGCTCTGTTTTCAACGAATAATATGATTACACTAGAAATTCTCGGGGCCATAAAACAATTAAACTTACAAATTCCAGATGATCTGGGCATTGTAAGTTACGACGATACTATCTGGGCACAGTATTTAGCCCCGCCCTTAACGACAATTCGTCAACCGGCATACAGAATGGGGCAGATGGCTGCTGAGATCTTAATCAAAACCATTAATGAAGATAAAAAACAAGTTCCAAAGGCAACTGTGGTTTTAGAACCGGAACTTGTCATAAGAGATTCAAGTGCAACGAAATTAAAAAAGTAAAAAAATGAAAACAATAAACTACTTAAAGGAGGTGAGGGGCTTCAATAGCGGTAGCAGATTTAAATACTAGTTCAATAGCTTTAAAGAAATAAAATTATTTTACTAAGTGGAGGGAACAGTATTATGACAACAGAAAATCAAAACCAAAGTGTAGCAGTAAAAGATGATAGAGAAGAAATTTTAGCGCTTTACAAAGATTTACGTGTTTGTGACGTGCGTGATGGGTTAGATTGGGTAGGAATGCAGGGATATGGCACTGTTGATCACAGTTTTAAACCATTATTCCGTACAAAAGCATATGGGATTGCTCGAACTGCACGTTACTTACCATTTGAAGGCCCTAATCCAAAAGTAACAGGTGAAGAGTATTCGAAATGGGTTGGCTGGTATTACAATGAAGTAGGAAATTATCCTTGGCAGCATGATATTGAACAAGGAGATTTTGTTGTACTGGATATGAGTAATGTCGATGTAGGTCTTCTAGGTTCTGAAAATACTTTGGCCTTTAAAGCAAAAGGTGTCCAAGGTTATCTATTAAATGGTGGTGGAATAAGAGACACAGATGAGTGTATTTTACAAAAAATCCCTGTTTGGTCTAAATTCACTTCACAAGGTATGAACCAAACTCGTATCCGTTTTGATTCAAAGAACATCCCTGTAGCAATCGGTGGAGTAGCAATTTATCCTGGTGATGTAATCGTTGCAGACGGTGATGGAGTTGTTGTTGTTCCACGTAAATTAGCTAAAGAAGTTGCGAAATATGCTCATCAAGAGCTATCAAACGATAAAAAGAATAGAAGAAAGCATTATGAAAACCTAGGAATGGAACTTGATGATACTGTTGCAACAGATCAATAATCTCAAAACCTTATAAAAACATAAAAAAGGGCCGTATTTAAAGAGTTAAATAACCTTTAAGCCGACCTAAAAAAAGTATTCTACTACTACTATAATAAGTTCTTTTTTGTATAAATACAATAGAGCTTGGTCACAGACAGGAAAAATCATCCTATCGTTATGAGAGGAGAATAGATATGGAGTTACAACGGGTGGGGTTTATCGGTCTTGGTGCAATGGGGCTTCCAATGGCAAAAAACCTTCAAAAAAAAGGGTATGAATTACATGTAAGTGCACATAACAATCGAAATCCTGTAGAGGAATTAAAATCTAACGGAGCAATTGAGCATAATTCCGCATCTGAAATTGTAGCTAATTGCGATGTTTTAATAAGCATTCTGCCTACAGATAATGAAATTGAAAGCGTTTTATTATCTGAGGGAGTACTTAATGAATTGACTCCTGAAAAACGGTTGATTGAAATGACTTCAGGATCGGCAGATATGATGAAAAAACTTTATAAAATTTATCAAGAAAAGGGAGTTTCGGTGCTAGATGCTCCTGTTAGCGGCGGAACAGCTGGAGCTGAAAATGGAACTTTAACAGTAATGGTTGGCGGTGATGAAGGAGTATTAGAAGAGTCTCGTGAATTGATTATGGCAATGGCAGCAAAGATCTATTTGGTTGGTAGCATTGGGGCAGGAAAAGCAATTAAAGCCATCAATCAAATGCTAGCTGGTATTCACATGATTGCTTCTGCTGAGGCTGTTGCCTTAGCTGAAGAGTTAGAAATTGATAAAGAGCAGTTAAGAAATGTCATTGGCAGTAGTTCTGGTGCGTCGTGGATGTTAAATGCTAAGCTTGATAGCCTGACAGAAAGAAACTTTGAGCCAGGATTTAAGCTAAGGTTAATGAAAAAAGACGTTAAAATTGCCGTAGACGAAGCTAGCAAACTGTCCTTACCCCTTGCAAATACGGCACTAGAATTATATGAAAAGTATGAAGGTGAGTACGGTGATTTAGATTTCTCAGCAGTGGGAAAGAAATCTCTTAAATAATTTCAAAAGATGAAATCATAGTTAGGAGATTAATAGATGAAAATTGCTCTTGGTAGTGATCATTGCGGTTTTGAAATGAAAGTGCAATTGAAGCCGCTATTTAAAAAACTGAAATGTGAAATCACTGATTTTGGTTGTAAATCAATCGAACCAGTTGATTTTCCTGATATTGCACGAAAAGTATGTGATGCAGTAAGGAATGGAACTCACGACCGAGGAATTATGATCTGTGGAACTGGTGTTGGTGCAGCCATTGCAGCAAATAAAATACCAGGAATTCGAGCATCAGTATGCCACGATATCCATTCTGCGCACCAATGTGTAGAGCATGATGATGTGAATATCATGTGCATTGGTGCACAGATTATTGGACCTTGGCTTGCTGAGGATTTAATTCAATCTTTTATAGAAGCGAAATTTAGCACGGAGGAGCATTTTCGCAGACGTGTTCAAAAGCTGCATGAACTTGAACTAGCGGGGGGCTCGAGAATTACGAGACTCATTGTAAATACAAATAATTAGACTAAAAAATATAATTTAAAAGGCGGGGTATTAATGAAGGTGAAAGCGCTTTTATTCGGTCTATTTCTCTTGATTCTTGCATTTGGTTTAACTGCATGTAGTGGAGGAAGTGAGAATACATCCTCCGATACAAAGGATGAAAAAGGTTCAAACAGCAGCGAAAAAGTAGAAATTCGTTTTTCTTGGTGGGGTGATACCGGAAGAAACGAAGTCTATAACGCTATTATTGATAAATTTGAGGAAAAACATCCAAACATTACAGTTAAAAGAGAATTTGGCGGCTGGGGAGATTATTGGGATAAACTTGCTACGCAAATCGCCGGTGGAAATGCTCCAGATGTAGTGAGTATGCATCAATCCTATGTTTCAGATTATGCTCGTAGAGGGGCTCTTCTTCAGCTTGATGATGCAGTTAAAAATGGTGAAATTGATTTATCAGACTTTCCAGAGTCAGCAGTAGACGCTGGGAAAGTAGATGACAAAATTGTGATGATAGCAAAAGGTATAACAATGCCAGGGTGGGCCTATAATACAGCATTATTTGACGAATTAGGCGTTGAATATCCAGAAATGGATTGGACATGGGATGATTTTGCAGCCAAGCTAGCTGAATTAGATGCAGCAATTGATTCAGATGATCAATTTGCATCTCCTGATAATGGTGGAGGACAGCTAGAGCCAAGTTTTAGACACTATCTTCGTCAACTTGGAAAAGATACTTTCACAGAAGATGGTAAACTCGGATTTGAGAAGGAAGATTTAGTTTCTTGGTGGACAATGTGGGATGATTTCCGCAAGAAAGGTTATATTCCAGATGCAGAAACTGGAGCTGAGTATGCAAATGTTCCATTAGAACAAAATATGTTTGTGACAGGGAAAGTGGCATTAACTCAAATTCCAGCAAACCAACTGTCCCTATATCAAGAACAGTTCGATTCAGGTGAGCTTCGGATGGTTCGTATGCCAGTAATGCCGGACGGAGAAAATAGTGAGTATATCGGAGCGGCGTTTTTAAGTATTACAGAAAAATCAAAACATCCAAAAGAAGCAGCAATGTTTATCGATTACTTTGTCAATGCAAAAGAAGCATGGGAATTATTCAAGGTTAATCAAGGACCGCCAGCTTCAACTGACGGAAGTGAATTTGTAAAACAATTCCTAGAGCCGGCTGATCAAAGAGCTGTATCATTTATCCAGGAAACTCTACCATATGCACATCCAGCACCAGTACCTCCACAAGGTGTAGGTGAAATTGAGCAAGCTTTTGCTGATAATTATGATGCAATTGCATTTGGACAGGTATCTGTTGAAGAGGCTGCTGAAGCCTTTATGGAAACAGCAAAGAGTATCGTAGAATAACTATGATCAATCCAATTAATAGAATGGAAGAGTATTAGTACTCTTCCATTCCCTTAGATAGGAGGATTCGAATGGCATCACTAAAAAAAATGTGGAGGAACAATTGGGTCGGCTATCTCTTTTTAGCTCCATGGTTAATTGGATTTTTTTTCCTGGGTATCATTCCAATTGGTTCTTCACTTTATTTATCCTTTACTAGTTATGATATGTTCACACCTGCAGAATGGACTGGATTGACAAATTATGCTGAAATATTCGCTGATAAAAAATGGTGGAATAGCGTAAAAGTTACTCTTGTGTACGTATTTATTGGAGCACCTTTACAACTGACCTTTGCTTTAGCGGTAGCAGTATTATTAAACCGCGGAATTAAAGGCTTAAGAGTGTACAGAGCCATTTACTATGTACCTTCACTATTTGGAGGAAGTGTGGCAGTAGCAATTCTTTGGCGTCAAATTTTCGGGGGAGATGGTTTAATTAATCAATTCTTATCTGTATTTGGTATCAAAGGTACAAACTGGATTTCATCACCTGATACTGCAATCTTTACGTTAATTATATTAACTGTTTGGCAATTTGGAGCTCCGATGGTTATTTTCTTAGCTGGATTAAAGCAGGTGCCTAATGATCTTTATGAAGCGGCAACAATTGATG
This sequence comes from Metabacillus sp. RB-C-LZQ-3-1, assembly GCF_058315175.1. Classification (NCBI taxonomy): domain Bacteria; kingdom Bacillati; phylum Bacillota; class Bacilli; order Caryophanales; family Bacillaceae; genus Metabacillus; species Metabacillus sp. RB-C-LZQ-3-1. The sequence goes on from NZ_JBZFLI010000001.1 coordinate 469,929, forward strand.
GGGCGGGAAAAATAAAACAGTTCTTTAAAATTACCTTACCATTAATTTCTCCGATCATCTTTTTTAATCTAGTTATGCAAATCATTAATGCATTTCAAGCATTTACACCAGCTTACATTGTTAGTGGAGGTAGTGGTGGACCACTAGATTCTACATTATTCTATACATTATATCTTTATCAAAAAGGTTTCACTCAATTCCAGATGGGATATGCGTCAGCTTTGGCTTGGATATTGTTAATTGCAATAGCATTTGTTACAGCGTTAATATTCCTTTCAAGTAAAAAATGGGTGTACTATCAAGAATAGAGGTGATTCGGATGGAAACGAATAAAGTTAGTGAACCATATAGAGAAAACATTAATATCCACTATATGGTGAATAAGAAAAAGATCAAACCAAAAGGAATCGTTCTTCATCTATTTATCATTGCTGTAGGGATACTCATGCTTTATCCCCTGTTATGGATGATTAGTAGTTCATTTAAGCCTGATTCTGAAATATTTAAAAATATATCTTTTTTGCCAACTGTATTTACATTTGAAAATTATGTTATAGGATGGGCAGGTCTATCCGGTGTATCATTTGGTAAATTCTTTGCTAATACTTTTTTTCTAGTAGCAGTCGCTATTATTGGAACAGTCATTTCTTGTTCAATGGCTGCTTACGCTTTTGCAAGACTTGAATTTGCTTACAAAAAGATTTGGTTTGCAATCATGCTTACAACAATGATGTTACCTTTTCATGTAACCGTTATCCCACAATATATTATTTTCAATAAACTAGACTGGGTTAACACCTATTTGCCCCTAACTATACCAAAATTTTTGGCTGGAGATGGGTTCTTCATCTTTCTAATGGTTCAGTTCATACGAACCATTCCGCGTGAGCTTGATGAGGCAGCAAAGATGGATGGTTGCGGTCCAATCAGATTGTATTCAACATTAATCATGCCATTGGCATTACCAGCTTTGATTACAACGATGATCTTTACTTTCATTTGGACGTGGAATGACTTCTTTAGCCAGCTGCTTTATATCGGTGATATCAACCTATATACAGTTGCACTTGGACTTAGAATGTTCTTAGATGCAATGGGACAAAACTCTTGGGGGGCAATGTTCGCCATGTCTACTGTTTCATTAATCCCGCTTTTTGCTTTATTTATTTTCTTCCAAAGGTATTTAATTGAAGGAATTACAGCTGGTGGTGTAAAAGGTTAAAGTTCTATATCGTAGATTACTATTGTTGAAACAATAAATTAGGGGGATCGGGAATGGAAAATTTGGGACTTAGAATTCTGCCAATAAAAAATAAGTTAAGCAGAGACATAGTAGAAAGATTTAGAGATGTAGTAACACCACATATAAGTGATAATTTGAATCGAATACATGCAATTGGACCTTTCCTCAGACCTTATCACAGATCCGGAAAGTTGCTTGGTACAGCGTTAACTGTCAAGACAAGACCTGGAGATAACCTTCTTGTTCATAAAGCAATAGATATCGCAGAGCCTGGCGATGTCATCGTGGTCGATGCAGGAGGTGACACAACAAATGCAATTGTGGGCGAGATCATGCTTCAACTGGCGCGCAAAAATGGGGTTACAGGTTTTGTCATCGATGGGGCAATCCGTGATAGCAAAGCATTTATTGATCAAAATTTTCCGGTTTTCGCAAAAGCGATTACACATCGTGGCCCTTATAAGGATGGGCCTGGTGAAATAAACGTACCAATCTCGATTTCCGGAATGTTAGTAAACCCCGGCGATATCATTGTTGGTGATGAAGATGGTCTAGCTGTTATCCCAGCAGATTACGCAGACGAAATACTTGAAAAAGTGAAAATACAAGAAAAGAATGAAAAGGCAATTCTTAAATCAATTGCCGATGGATCTGTTGATCGAAGCTGGGTTGACGATACCTTAAAACAGAAGGGGTGTGAACTAGATGTCTCTTCCAACAAGGTATGATTGGGAAAAGCTACAAAACTATTGCTCTAATTTATTTGTAAGTGCTGGTGTTTCTCAGGAAAAAGCAGATATTGTTGCTGAATCATTGATTCAAGCAGATCTCCGTGGTGTGGATTCCCATGGGGTAGTGCGAGCCGCAATTTACTTAAATCGTATTGAGCAAAATATGATCAATCCAAATGCCTCAGTCGAAATTGAAATTGAAGATGAAGCAACTGTACTTGTTAATGGAAACAATAATTTTGGTGCTGTAGTTGGTACAAAGGCATTGGATATCGCGTTAGAGAAGGCGAAGCAGAAAGGTGCAGCTATTGTAGGTGTAAAAGGGTCTAACCATTTTGGCACAGGTGCATATTACGCCTTAAAAGCAATTGAAAAAGATATGATTCTTTTAGTTATTTCAAATGCATCACAAACGATGCCACCAACAGGTGGAGTAAGGCCATTTATTGGAACCAATCCCCTGGCAATTGGCGTACCATCAGGCAAGGAGTTACCGTTTATCTTAGATATGGCAACAAGTGTAGTAGCAAGAGGAAAAATCATTGTTGCAGCACAAAAAGGAGAAGAAATTCCTTTAGGCTGGGCAATTGATAAGGATGGTAAACCAACTACTGATGCTCATGCTGCATTGGAAGGGTCCGTTTTACCGGTAGGAGGTCCAAAGGGATATGGAATTTCGATGTTTATCGATATTTTGGCTGGTGTCCTTACTGGTGCAGGTTTTGGAAGATATGTTAATAACATGTATGAAAATTGGGAAGAACCCCAAAATGTTGGACACTTTTATCTAGCAATTGATATCAATCGATTCATTCCGATTGAAACATTTAAAGAGCGGATGGATTTATATATTCGTGAGATAAAAGCTGAACCAAAAGCAAATGGAGTAAAAGAAATATTCATTCCGGGAGAAATTGAACATCGACTAGTGCTTAAGCGTAAAAAAGAGGGAATTGAGCTACCAAATAAAGTGGTAGAGGAACTTTCAGAACTTGGTAAACGCTACGGGATTGATATGGCCCAAGCTGCATGTAATGAAAATGGTCATAATAAAGAGGAGGCACTTAATTAACCATGATGACTTTAAAAAACTTCCGATATCAGGTACCTACTATTATTGAATTTGGGCAGGGTAGTGTGAAGCAATTAGCGGATCATGTGAAAAACTTAGGTGGTACAAATGTATTGCTTGTTGGTGATCCAGGTGTATCAAAAGCTGGAATTGTACAGCGATTAGAGGAGCCTCTTGCTGAAGCAGGAATTCCATATACTGTTTTTACTGAGGTTGGAGTGGAAGCCACAATAGAATCAGTTGCTAGCGGAACAACTCTTGCAAAAAGGAGAGGCAGCGATATTGTTGTTGGGGTAGGTGGTGGAAGTGCACTTGATACAGCCAAATCTATCGCTCTTATGTTAGTGCATCCAGGTAATATCCGAGATTATGTTGGTCTTGATAAAGTCCCTGGACCGGGAGCGCCAATTATAGCAGTACCTACTACTGCTGGAACAGGTAGTGAAATCACAAGATTTTCGGTCTTATCCGATAAGGGAGCAAAGGCAAAGTTAAGTGTTGGAAGTATGTATAATTGTCCAACGTTGGCTTTGTGTGATCCTGATTTGACACTAACTCTTCCACCTCATATCACAGCAGCTACTGGAATGGACGCGTTAACACATGCACTAGAATCATATGTAAATAAAGTAACACAGCCTATTTCAGAAGCTCTATCTATACAATCTATGAAACTGGTAGCAAAAAGCTTAAGAGTGGCGGTTGTACAAGGTGAAAATCAGGAAGCCCGTTATGATATGTTGATGGCAAGTACTATTGCTGCCATGGCTTTCAATACGACCCGTTTAGGTTTAGCCCATGCGTTAGCGATTCCTTTAGGAGCACATTTTAATATCCCACACGGTGTCGTAAACGCTATTTTATTACCAGAAGTAATGCAGTATAACATTATCGGTAATACAGACAAATTTATTGAGATTGCTAGAATCTTTGGTGAAAAAACTGACAATATGACGAAACGTGAAGCGGCTGAGAAGGCAGTTCAAGCAGTTCGTCAGTTGAAGGAGGATGTTGGTATTACACAAACTTTAACTGACTATGGGGTTGAAGAAGAGCATCTAGATATGATTGTTGAAGAAGCTATTCTTTCTGGCAATGTTCCAGTGAATCCTGTTAAGCCGTCACTAGAGGACTTAAAGAACATTTGCCGAGCGGTGATGAAACCAAGTGTTAAAGAACCAATCTCAATTTAATAAAGGAGTGATCATATGTCCTTAGCAACAACATCAAACATGCTAGAATGGTTAGAGAATAATGAAATGAAGACTTACGGGAATTTTATTAATGGAAAATGGATTGAAAGTAATAGTGGAAAAACCATTGAAATCTATCATTCTGCAAAAAATAGTCAGCTTTTAGCCTCTTTTCAGGATTCAACTGAGGAAGATGTAAATGAGGCTGTTGAAGCTGCAAATGAAGCCTTTAAATCTTGGTCTAAGATTCCGGGTCCAGATAGAGGAGCAATTCTTTACCGTTTTGCTGACTTGCTTGAAAAGAACGTAGATGAACTTGCTTATATGCTCTCAGCTGAGCAAGGGAAAGTACTAAGTGAAGCAAAAGGAGAAGTCCTTCGTGCAGCGAAGGAAGCGCGCTTTTGTGCGGGTGAAGCCTTCAGAATTGAAGGGAACACACTTCCGGGCGAACGTCCAAATGTATTTAATTCATCAGTGCGTAAGCCAATCGGTGTTGTTGCTGCGATTGCTCCTTGGAATTTCCCGGTTGTTACACCGGTTCGTAAAATTGCACCAGCTTTAGCATATGGATGTACGGTTGTATTTAAACCTTCATCATTAACACCGTGGACTTCTGCGAGACTGATGGAGCTTTTTGCTGAAGCAGGCGTTCCGAATGGGGTGGTTAACTTAGTAGTAGGCAGTGGCTCAAAGGTTGGTGACCCATTAATCAATCACCCTTTAGTAAAAGGAATTAGCTTTACTGGCTCGACAGATATCGGGGTTCGCATTAATGAGCTTGCTGCTAAGCGGTTAGTGAAGACGCAATTAGAATTAGGTGGTAAAAATCCGGCAGTAGTGTTGGATTATCAAAATGTTGCGGATGTAGCGAAACAGATTGTAGGAGCTGCTTTTGCTTGTAGTGGTCAACGCTGCACATCAATTAGCAGAGTAATTGTTGTAAAGGATAAGAAGAAAGAGCTAACGGATGCAATTTATCAAGAGATAAAAGATATCAACGTTGGACCTGCTTGGGAAGAAGGAGTGACCATGGGTCCAGTCATCAACAAAGATCAGTTAGATTCCATTTTAGAATATATAGAAATCGGTGTAAAAGAAGGGGCAAATCTACTATTTGGTGGAGAAGTCTTAAATGAGGGGCATTTTTCAGAGGGATCATATTTGGTTCCAGCCTTATTTGACAATGTAACACCAGAGATGAGATTGGCTAAAGAAGAAATTTTTGGTCCAGTTTTATGTGTAATTGAGGTAGAAGATAAAGAGGAAGCAATTCATGTTGCTAATCATGTAGAATACGGACTTGCAGCTTCTATTTTTACAACAGATTATTCATCCGCCCACACATTTGCAGATCAAATTGAAACAGGAATGGTACATATTAATCATGGAACATCTAGTGCGGCGCATATGCCCTTTGGAGGCATAAAAAATTCTGGTTTTGGTGCTTTTTCAATTGGAGGTTCAAATGTAGAGTTTTTTACAGAACTAAAGACGGTTTACTTTCAATATTAAGTTGATTCTTTCGGATAAAAAGTCCTTGATTGTGCATAGCTAGCTATAGGCAACCGCCTACACAAAAAATATCTCAAGCCTAATGGTTAAAAAATGGGCTTCATTTTAGGTGTTTTAATGAAGCATTCTTCCGACTAGACGGGCTCCAATTTTCGATAAACGTATATACTATATCGTCTTAGTAATTTCACAAACGAAAGGAAGAGGATTAGATGTACGGTTACGAAAACAATCCGCATGTGGCAGGTGCAGCAGCAAACGCACCACATGTTGGTGGGGTAAATGCTCCTCATCAGCCTGTTATGCCTTACAGTTATGTATCTCCTGCTTATGGATATGGTGCTCCTTGTGGTGGTAACACGTTTGCGATCATCGTTGTACTGTTTATCTTATTAATTATTATTGGTGCAACAATCTACGGTAATAAATGTTAACCACTTACACCTGAAAAAGACACTATTTTTAGTGTCTTTTTTTAAATACTAGGGAATTTCGTTGAACGAAAAAGTTGAAATAGGATAAAAGATTTTAAGTATAGTGGTAATAAAATACATGGAAATTATCAGTAATAGAATTATGAATATTCGCAACCAAGAGGGAGGTAAGTCTAATTGAAAACGATTAAAAGGATGTATGAGCACTTACATTGGGCTAATCAGCGTATTTTAGAAGTTTTGAAAACGATGGATCCTATTGATAGCCACAAAGCTAGACGTTTATTTTCACATATCCTTTGTTCAGAACAGGTATGGTTAACGAGAATTCATGGAAAGGAAAGCTCACAATTACCGCTTTGGATTGATAATGGAATTGGAGACTGTGAAGAACTGGTCAAACGCAATGACCAATGTTTTTCAGAATTACTTTCTTCTTTATCAGACGCCAGCCTAGACCAACAAATCAAGTATAAAAACAGTAAAGGCTATGAGTTTAAAACCTTACTTATTGACATTTTAACTCATGTAGCCCTTCACGGTCAGTATCATCGGGGGCAGCTGAACGTACAACTTCGTCGGGATGGTTTCGACCCCATTAATCTTGATTTTATTACGTTTGAGAGACAATATTGATATAGCCTGTAAAAGTTTTTAGTTGAATCGATACATTTTAATTACACTCTTCAATGCAATCGATTGCGCATGAAAAGATTAAGTTTAATAAAACATTGTGATTAAAAATTTTATTCAGCAACAAAGACTATAAGATCATAACCAATTTATAAATGACTACTCTAGTTATTAGAAGAAAAAATATAAAAGTTTTATGCAAACGGTTGCCTAAATTCTTTTTGTCTGTTATATTAGTTTTTAAGATTAGTAGGAGGAATGCATCATGAATAGAAAATGGTGGAAAGAAGCGGTGGCATATCAAATTTATCCGCGCAGTTTTATGGACGTAAATGGAGATGGGATCGGTGATCTTCAAGGAGTTATTTCTAAGTTGGATTATCTGCAAGATTTAGGAATTGACGTGATTTGGATTTGTCCAATTTATACTTCGCCAAATGATGATAACGGTTACGATATTAGTGATTATAAAGGAATTATGGAAGATTTCGGTACAATGGCCGATTTCGATGAGCTTTTGACAGAGGTACATAAGCGTGGCATGAAATTAATTATGGATTTGGTTATTAATCATACTTCTGATGAACATCCTTGGTTTATTGAATCTCGTTCATCAGAAAACAATCCTTATCGGGATTATTATATTTGGCATCCTGGTAAAAACAACGCAGAACCTAATAACTGGGAATCAATATTTGGCGGCTCAGCATGGGAATATGATGAGAAGACAAAGGAATATTATCTGCATGTTTTCTCCCGTAAACAGCCAGATTTAAACTGGGAAAATCCAAAAGTCCGAAAAGACTTATATGAAATGATTAATTGGTGGCTTGATAAGGGAATTGATGGTTTTAGGGTCGATGCGATTTCTCATATAAAGAAAGTTGCAGGATTTCCGGATTTGCCGAATCCCAAAAAACTTAAATATGTCCCATCATTTGAAGGGCATATGAATCGTGAGGGTATTGATGTCTTTCTCCAGGAGCTTAAGCGCGAAACGTTTGCGAAATATGATATTATGACAGTCGGTGAAGCAAATGGCGTGAAGCCAGATCAGGCAGAAGAATGGGTTGGAGAAGAAAAAGGCATTTTTAATATGATATTCCAATTTGAACATTTAGACCTGTGGGGAAAAAGTGTTACTGGTGGAATTGATCTTCCATCATTGAAAGAAACCTTTAAAGCTTGGCAAACAGCACTTGATGGGTTAGGCTGGAATGCACTGTTCCTGGAAAATCATGATCAACCGCGCTCTGTTTCTACATGGGGAGACAGTGATCAATACTGGGATCAATCGGCTAAATGTCTTGCGACAATGTATTTTCTTATGCAAGGAACGCCATTTATTTACCAAGGACAAGAAATTGGCATGACCAATGTACAGTTTCCTTCAATAGATGATTATAATGATGTCGCCATCAAAAACCTATACCGAAATGGAATTGAAAATGGCCAGAGTCATGAAGAGTTAATGGAGATCATTTGGAAAAACGGCAGAGATAATTCAAGAACGCCAATGCAATGGACAAATGGAGAGAATGCTGGATTTACGACTGGAAAGCCTTGGTTAAAATTAAATCCGAATTACACTCGAATTAATGTTGACCATGCAATGAGTAATCCAGATTCAATCTACTATTATTATAAGAAGCTGATTCAATTACGAAAAGAAAATCTGACTTTAGTGTATGGAAGCTTTCAGCTTGTTTTAGAGAATCATAACCAAATCTTTGCATATGAAAGAACATGGAAAGATGAAACATACTTTATTTTAACGAACCTTTTTGCAAAAGAAACAACATATCAACTTCCTGTTGAATGGAAAAACAAAGAAGCGGAACTGTTGATTGGAAATTATGAACAAAAGTCGGAAACGGATTTTACTAACGATATTCTAAAACCATTTGAGGCAAGAGTGTATCGATTAAGCTAATATTTCACAAACGTTAATGCAAACGTTTGCTCACGAAGTGAAAATAATGATTTAGAAGGAGAGAAGGAAAAGATGAAATTTATATCCTTTGAATTTTGGCAAAAATTCGGAAAAGCATTGCTCGTTGTTGTAGCAGTCATGCCAGCTGCAGGGATCATGATCTCACTTGGAAAACTGATAGGAATGGCTAGTACCGATTTAGCTTTAGTGCAAACCATTTCTTTAGTCATGGAGGAAATCGGCTGGGGTATTATTGGGAATCTCCATGTTCTATTCGCAGTGGCAATTGGCGGATCTTGGGCGAAAGAACGTGCTGGCGGGGCATTTGCAGCACTAATCGCTTTTGTCTTGATCAATCGAATTACGGGAGCCATCTTTGGTGTTAACAGTGCCATGTTAAATGATCCTGAGGCCACTGTAACATCCTTGCTTGGAAGCGAATTAGTAGTGAAAGATTATTTTGTTTCCATTCTTGGTGCACCTGCTTTAAACATGGGTGTGTTTGTGGGGATCATTTCCGGTTTCTTAGGAGCAAATATTTTTAATAAATATTATAACTTTGACAAGCTGCCACAATCTCTTTCTTTCTTTAATGGAAAGCGATTTGTACCGTTTGTGGTGATTGTAGGTTCGATTGGAACGGCGATTATTCTTTCAATCGTGTGGCCATTTATTCAAGGACTTCTAAATGATTTTGGCCGTTGGATTGCTTCATCACGTGAAACGGCTCCGATTGTAGCTCCGTTTATTTTCGGAACATTAGAGCGTCTTTTATTACCATTTGGTTTACACCATATGTTAACAGTTCCAATGAACTATACAGAGTTGGGCGGAACGTATTCTATTTTAACTGGTTCAAGTGCCGGGACAATTGTTTCAGGTCAAGACCCTTTATGGCTTGCATGGATTGCAGACTTAAATAATTTACTTGCTGCAGGAGACACGGCAGGTTATGAAGCGTTATTAAATGAAGTAACTCCTGCCCGTTTTAAAGTGGGGCAAATGATTCTTTCCTTTGCATCCTTAATTGGTATTGCACTGGCAATGTATAAAAATGTTGATAAAGATAAACGCACGAAATACAAGTCTATGTTCTTTTCAGCTGGGTTGGCTGTATTTTTAACAGGTGTTACAGAACCAATCGAATTTATGTTCATGTTTGTTGCACCAGTTCTTTATGTGGCATATGCAATTATGACAGGATTAGCATTTGCCATTGTAGATATTGTTCATATCCGAATTCATGCCTTCGGTTTCATCGAATTTTTAACACGTACACCGATGATAATGAAAGCGGGCTTATGGTTAGACTTGGTGTATTTTGTCGCTGCTTGCTTATTGTTCTTTGCATTAAACTTTGCGGTTGCTAATTTTATGATTAAAAAGTTTAAATACGCTACTCCAGGCCGATTAGGAAACTATATTGAGGATGAGTCCAATCAAACTTCACAAGACAATAATACAAAGGAACAGGACAATTCACTTGCAACAACTATTATCGGTTTATTAGGCGGAAAAGAAAACATCGAAGAAGTTGATGCGTGCATGACTCGACTACGTGTAACCATTAAAGATGTGAACGCGGTTGCTTCAGAGCAGGAGTGGAAGCAAAATGGAGCACTTGGCTTAATCGTGAAAGGAAAAGGTGTTCAAGCCATTTATGGACCAAAAGCCGATGTATTGAAGTCAGATATACAGGACCGTTTAGGGGCTTAATCAGATGAAATTATTAACATTAAATTGTCATTCTTGGCAGGAAGATCATCAATTAGAGAAAATAAAGATTTTAGCTGAAACGATTATGGAAAAATCCTATGACGTCATCGCGCTCCAGGAAGTGAGTCAGTCTATCGATTCGGAAGTAATTGACGGTCGGTTAAAAAAAGATAATTTTGCACGGATCCTGCTTGAGGAATTAAAAAAACTTGGGGTTACGGACTATCAAGTTATATGGGATTTTTCACATATCGGATATGATGTGTACGAAGAAGGTATTGCCCTATTAACGAAACACCCAATAGAAAACACAACCTCTTTTTTTGTTAGTCAATCTGAAAATACGAGCCATTGGAAAACGAGAAGGATCGTTGGCGCGAATATTCGATTGAATAATGAAACCATAGCATTTTATTCTTGTCACCTTGGCTGGTGGGGAGATGAGGAAGAGCCATTTAAAGAACAAATCGATGCTTTATGTGATCAGGCAAGCTCAAATGAAAAGTATTTCCTCATGGGTGACTTCAATAATAATGCTAATAGTAGAGGTGAAGGGTACGATTACTTACTAAGTAAAGGTCTCTATGATACTTACACATTATCAAAAGAGAAAGATCAAGGGGTAACGGTTGCCGGAAAGATTGCAGGCTGGGACAATAATAAACAGGATTTACGGATCGATTATATTTTTTCGAATTTTCCAGTCAACGCGCGTAAATCTTCTGTCATTTTTAACGGAAAAAATAAGCCGGTTATCTCAGATCATTTTGGAGTGGAGATTATTATTAAATAAAAATGAGGAGCCATTAATATGTTTAAATCGTTATTTTCCCAAAAAAGGGAGCAAATCCATGCTCCTTTAACAGGAAAAGTGGTGTTACTAGAAGAAGTTCCAGATCCTGTTTTTTCTGAAAAAATGATGGGTGATGGAGTTGCTATTGTTCCAATACAAAGTCAAGTATTCTCGCCAGTTGACGGTGAGATTCTAAATGTGTTCCCGACTAAACATGCGATCAGCATTCGTTCTAAAACAGGTGCAGAGCTCCTTATCCATATGGGTCTAGAAACGGTAAAACTAAATGGTGAAGGGTTCAATGTTTTGGTTGAAAATGGAGACAAAATAAAAAAAGGGAGTCCCATTGCAGAATTTGATATTGAAAAGGTATCGAATACTGGAACAAATGTCATTACGCCTATCATTCTCGTAAATGGGGATCAGTTTAAAATAGAAAATAGAGTAAGCGATCAGTCCATAAAAGGCGGTCAAGATATGATGATGGAAATAACGAAAATTAAATAGATAAAAGCATTTTATCATAATGGAAAATGCTTGACTGTCACCAAAAGGGGTTCGGAATGTTTTGCATTCCAAACCCCTTTTGGTTTATATAGGGTAGCGATTCTTCCATAACATAGGATCGTTTTTTCACGGACGTCTCAAGATAGATCTACCTTAAAGTACAATCCCCAATCGCACTTTATTAAAAAAGCTCTTAACCTGTATATTGAAAGTTTAAATAATTAGGCTTTTTTACCAGTAGCAACACCCACCCAATTTACATAATTTGTTGAAGAAGTATGGATCTATCAAAACAACTTGAATTTACATGTTCGTTTCCTGTCACTGGTTTCCAGGTAAGTATATTTAGGAGGTATTTAATTAATGAATGAATTTCAACATGATCTCCAGATGTTAAATCTCGGAAATTATCAAGCTACTCCGGCCGTACCTTATGACCCGAACCAATACTATAATGATGATGAAAGGTTTTTCGTTGGTGTCGGTGGTTTTCATCGCTGTTTTAGCTGTTTTAATTGTTTCAATTGCTTTAATTGCTTTAGATGCTTTAATTGCTTTAGTTGTTTCAGCTGCTTTAATTGTGGAGGTCGTTGTGGTGGAGGCCGTTGTAGTGATGGTCGTTGCGGTGGCGGAGGCCGTTGTAGTGATGGCAATCGTTGTGGTGGCGGAGGTCGTTGTAGTGATGGCAATCGTTGTGGTGGCGGAGGTCGCTGCGGAGGCAGATAGAAAGTTTTTGAAAGAGATAAGGAAAGCCTCTACATTTGAATGTAGAGGCTATTCTCCTTGAAATGAAACATAAGGGACAAATTACAGTACATAGGATGTTAGTAATGTATATTAAAAGACAATGGTAGCTAAGGTTAAGGAGGATCGATATGACGAATTTGGACCCTTCTATGCGTCTGAAGGTGAAAAGGGACACGTTTTTTCTCCCAGAAGCTAACAACGGTGTATTTTTTAGAAACAATGTAAGTTCGTTTCGTATGGAAGGAAGTATGATCGATAAGTGGGTTGAAAAGCTGATACCAATGTTCAATGGAGAACACACTTTGGAGAGTTTGACAAACGGATTACCGGGACCGTATCGTGACCGAGTGTACGAAATTGCGGAAACCTTGTATCAAAATGGATTTGTTAAAGATGTAAGTCGAGACCATCCACATCAGTTGACTGAACAGGTTCTAAAAAAGTATGCTTCACAAATTGAATTTGTTAATAGTTTTGTAGAGTCAGCCGCGTTTCGATTTCAGACTTATCGTCAGGCAAAAATATTGGCAGTCGGTTCAGGAGATATGTTTGTTTCGTTGGTCTCGGCATTACTTGATTCCGGGTTACCGAAGTTTCAAACACTAATCACAGATCGAAATAAGACGAATTTGAATCGGCTGCAGGAACTCGTGGCACATGCCCGAACAACAGATCCGGAGGTGGAGGTAGAGGAGATCTCACGAAGTTCTTGGAGGGAGATTGTGGAGCCGTTTGATTATATTTTGTATGTGTCACAAGAGGGAAGTGTAGAAGAACTAAAACTTCTACATAAGATTTGTAGAGAAGAAAACAAGGTGTTTATCCCAGCCTTATGTTTCCAACAAGTTGGAATGGCGGGTCCTTTAGTTTTACCAGGATCTAAGAATTGTTGGGAGTCTGCATGGCGAAGGCTGCATCGATCGGAACTATTCAAAGAAAATCGAATTTCTACATTTTCCACCACAGCCGGGGCTATGCTAGCTAATCTCATTGTATTTGAATTGTTTAAAAACATTACCGGAGTGACGGAACGGGAGCAGAATAATCAATTCTTTTTACTTGATTTAGAAACGATGGAAGGAAACTGGAATACATTCCTCCCTCATCCAGTTGTGACTGGACATACATTAGCTAGAATGGTAGACGATTATGATGCACGAATTCAGCGAGATGTGGAAAAAGAAGAAACGGGTAAATTACTTCTTTTTTTTAATAACGTTACATCAAAGGCAACAGGGATCTTTCATACTTGGGAGGAGGGGGATTTGCTTCAACTTCCGTTAGCTCAGTGCCAAGTCCAACCAACCGACCCATTGTCTGATGGACCGGCAGAGTTGTTACAAAATATGATCTTTTCAGGACTAACACATGAGGAGGCTAGGAGGGAAGCGGGTCTAGCGGGAATTGAAGCATATGGAAATCGATTAATGGCCGTACTCGATCTGCCATCACAAGTTCATACCGGAGCAGGTGAAACATTTACCGAGAGTGTATGCCGAGGATTACAGAAGTATTTAATACAGGAGATGAAAACAAAACAAGCAAACAATACGATTTCCCTATCTCCAGTTCAGTTGAATACAGTAGAAGACGAACGTTGCAAATATTATTTAGAGACATTATCAAAGATGCAGGGTGAACCAATGATTGGCTTAGGAGAGGAGGTATCTGGTTTCCCTGTCGTTTGGATTGGTACAAAAAATAGATGGTATGGAAGTGTAGATATCAATATAACGTTAGCGTTAAGAAAAGCCTTGCAACAGGCTCTTTTTAAACAACAAAACGATGAAGATCCTTTAGCATCCCAAGGCTTAGTCTTATCATCTGTGCTACTTGATGAAAAAGCACCCCAACAAGTAAATATACCTAATTGTGATAAACAGGAACATTCTGTTCTATTGAAATCTGCGAAAGAAGTTTTGGATCGGAACAGAAAGCAACTTGTCATATATGAACTTGAAGCAGAACCAATGTTAAAAGAAGGGTTAGCAGGGATATTTGGAGTTGTAGTTCGAGAGGAGGAATAAAGGTGAGTGCTGTTTTATTGGTCGTTGGTGAGGGCTTGTTAGCAGACCTTTTTTGTACAGAACTTTCCTCAGAATACTTGATTGTTCGTCAGACTCATTTTGATTCAGTCGTACCAGAAACCATTGATTTAGCTTTGGTCCTGCATGATGAATGGAACCCTTCTGTTCATCAAAATGCAGAAGATGAGTTTCGAGCAAGCAACACCACATGGCTTCGAAGCTTTGTATCATTTGGAGAAGGCATCATAGGGCCTTTGGTGCACCCTGGTACTTCAGGTTGCTCTCAATGTGCCGATCTACGTCGCGTCTTAACAGGAAGTCATCGAAAAGAGATGTGGCAGATGCAAAAGAATTTAGAGGTCTCTGGAAAAACACAACAGGGAGCCTGGATATCACGTACAGGTTTTTTACAGATGGTTCATCTCCTTAAAGCAGAGGTTCAGAGGATCATACAAAGGGAAGAGACTCTTTCAGAGAAAAGGCTAGGTTTCATCAACCTAAAAACTTTTAAGCTTTCATGGCATTCCTTCCTGCCTGTCCCTAAATGTACAGTATGTAGTTCTATACCTGACGATTCACCAGATTTAGCCCAAATTTCCCTTCAGCAAAGCCCAAAAGTCAGCATGGGAAGTTACCGAACTCGTTCATTAGATGATCTGAAAAACGTGTTAGCCAAAGATTATCTTGATTCTCGAACAGGCCTGCTTAATGATAAGATGTATAATCTCGTACCTCCATTTGCGGATGTAAGTGTGAATTTACCTTTGTTTGAGGGGGATGAAGGAACAGCCGGACGAACAAATTCCTACGCTGCAAGTGAATTAACGGCTATTTTAGAGGGATTGGAACGATACTGCGGCCTCGAGCCACGCGGCAAACGGACAGTGATATATGATTGTTATCAGAATTTGAAAGATCAAGCCTTAAATCCTCAATTAGTTGGTGTACATGAAGAAGATCAGTATCAACGCCCTGGCTTCCCCTTTGAAAAATTTGATCCTGAGCGTCCTATGAAATGGGTATGGGGCTATTCGTTTTTACAGGAACGACCGATTCTAGTTCCAGAGTTACTTGCTTACTATAGTTTAGGTTGCGGGTCACGGGGATTTGTCTATGAAACTTCCAACGGATGCGCAATAGGAGGAAGTTTAGAAGAGGCCATTTTTTATGGCATTATGGAAGTGGTCGAGCGTGATTCGTTTCTTATGACATGGTATGGAAAATTGTCCTTACCACGTCTTGATCCCTACTCTGCTGAAGATGAAGAACTATTGTTGATGATTGACCGGGTAAGAGCAGTTGGAGGATATGACCTGTATTTATATAACTCTACAATGGAGCACGGAATTCCAAGCATTGTAGCATTGGCAAAAAACCGAAAGCAAAAAGGGTTGAATTTAATTTGTGCAGCAGGGGCTCATTTGGATCCGGTTCGAGCTGTGAAAACCGCTGTTCATGAGTTAGCGGGCATGATGTTGACACTGGATGAGAAATTTGAGGCAAACAAAGAGGAATATGTGAGAATGTTACATGATTCTTCCTTAGTACATCAGATGGATGACCATGGCATGTTGTATGGCTTACGACAAGCAGAAGAGCGCCTGAATTTTTTACTTAACAATAACCGTCCGATTAAAGCCTTTAACGAGGAATTCAAATGGAAGTCAAACCATGCGGACCTCACCAATGATCTTCAAGATATTCTTCAAGCGTTACGAAACGTAAACTTGGATGTCATTGTCATTGATCAGACAACACCGGAAATCAAACGAAACGGATTACATTGTGTAAAAGTGTTGATTCCTGGGATGGTCCCGATGACTTTCGGACAACATTTAAAGCGCATATCTGGATTAGAGAGGATATTACGGGTCCCTATGGAACTGGGGTATACGAGTGAACCACTGACATGTGATATGCTTAATCCACTTCCTCACCCGTTTCCATAAGAAGGGAGGCTGGAAGGATGATTTTGGATGAGTTTCTGTACAATTTACATTTTGACATTGATAAGGCAAGCATTCCAAACTGGGAAGTGGATTGGGAAGATGGGCCGCTTGCTTACAAGCTTTACTATGATTTACCCGAAATTCCACTTTCTTTGGATATACCTTTAACTCTGGAAGGTCAGGAAGTTCCTAATAAGCCAGATCTTAGGAAAACCGGTCACTTCCTTTGGTATGTTTATGGGATGACTCAATTTAGTCAATCTGTTTTTCCAATGGATTCGACCGAGAGTCAGCTGGAAATCATGCAATCTTATAGAAGGTTTGCTCCTTCGGGTGGAGGGTTGTATCCCAACGAATTATACGTATATTTAAAAATTGAAGATTTACCTGATGGGGTTTATCATTTTGATGTCTCACACCACCGCTTAGTATTAATGCGTGAAGGTAATTTTGATGATTATCTCACCCGGGCGCTTGGATGCCGCTGTGATCTTGCATCTTGCTTTGGGACAGTTTTTATATCAACGATGTTTTGGAAAAACTTTTTCAAGTACAATAATTTTTCTTACCGACTTCAAGGGTTAGATGCAGGTGTCCTGATGGGGCAGTTATTAGAAGTAGCAAAACGTTTTGGATTTGTATCAGGTGTGTACTTTCAATATCTTGATCGTGCTATTAACCATCTTCTTGGGCTTAATGAACAAGAAGAAAGCGTGTATGCAGTCATCCCGCTATCAGTAGAACCAACCATTTGGTCAGGAAACCGTAATGGAGTGAAATTCTTAGCTGCTGATTTGGTACGAGAAATACCCTATATTCAGCCTAAACATTATGTTCGATCTAAGAGAATAAAAGAGTTTCCGATGTTAATAAAAATGAATGTAGCCTCTATGCTCGATTCTACATCTTTTCAAAGGATAGAGGAAAAGGAGATTGGAAATGTTGAGGGGAAGGTGTTCCCTTTGCCCCTAGTTAAACGGATTTCGTATGATTTCATGTCTACCTGTCAAAAGCGAATTTCACCTGACATGGATTTTATTTTGGGAAAAGTATGTCTAAAACAACTTGCTTCCCTTCTAAATGAGGCGACAGCATCTTTCAGTTATCGAAATGACTTAGAGGAAACACTTATATATGAGCCACGTGTTGCTATTTTTGTTTGTTTGTATAACATTGAAGGAATCCCTAATGGAGCTTATTTTTATGACAAGAGTGAGCACGCATTGCGCCTGATGAATCCAGGAGACCATCGGCTCAGACTGCAATCCGGTATGTCTTTAGGGAATGTAAATCTCCTGCAAGTACCGATCACCTTGCATGTTGTCGGCGACAAGGATTATGATAAAGATTTACTTGGCTACAGAGGATATCGAATTCAACAAATGGAAGCAGGGATGCTCGTCCAAAGATTACTATTAGCAGCATCAGCCCTTGAAATGGGTGGTCATCCGCTCCTCGGTTTCGACGTGAATCTAAGTGATCAAATGTACAACTTGGATTCACTTGGAAAAACAAGCTTAATTCAAATCCCAATTGGTCCATATCGACAACGACCTTGGCTGATGGGGAGACTTCATACTTAATAGAATTAAGAACTTAGTCGAAGAAATAAAAAACAAATCATAACATATAGACCTTGATTGGTTAATGCCTTTCAAGGTTTTCTTGTTTAATAAAATCTAGTGTAAAACACCTCTACAATTAAGATCATGAGGAATTATAGCATTACTGAGCATTCTAGAAGATTTAGTCCCTTTGAAGAAGTTTTCTAATTCTCCAGATGCAATGAAATGGCAAATAGACCGTAGACAAACTCTAATTTCTACGAGTTTGTCTACAGCCTGAAATCTCCAAATATGTGGTGTGATTACTTATATTATATGATGATTGTTTTACCCGGGAACGTAGTAAAATACCTCCATTATTCCAATCCTTCAATAACCATTTCCTTTACTGGCAGGAAGTTCTCTCCTGTTTCTAAATAGGTTATCTTTACTTTATCGTTTTCTTCCAGGTAAATGGCGAAAGGATAATTTTCAGATGATATGACGAAATTTTTATGATTGTCTAAAAGGAAAGAAATAATCGTGAAGTCTCCAGTTTTTTCTTTATAAACACGTACAACTGTACCTGTTATGGTTTTTTCTTCTGCGTTAGAGGTACCATCTACAGTACTTCCACCTTTTTGCAAGGCTGTTTTATATTGCTTTAAAGCTGCATTAGGTGTATTAGCATATACTGAAATTTCAGGGTTGGCTGCAGAAACAATAAAGTAATTTTGCAAAAAGCCATTAGAATCTAAAACAGGTGTTAACCAGCTAGCTTCTCCATAAAAATTATATAAGACGGGCATTTCACCATGCCACTTTTTTTCGATGAATTTCTTTTCTATTATTTGCAAAGCACCTTGGGAATCCATGTATGATTCTTCTAGATTTCCCGTATAATAGGTTGCCTTTCCTGTTCTTGAATTGGTAAGTGAGTATCCCAACATAGAATCTACGCCTTCTTTAGGGCTGGTAAAGTCGGTAAAATAAAACATTTCACCATTTTCATCAAAAATGGGACTGACATTTGCTTCTGTTCCTTCATCAGAAGGCAGCTTTACATCAGTTTTACCAAAAACACTATTCCAAAAGCCGTGGATATAATTTCCATAGTAGCTGTTTTGTAAGCTCACCGTTTCAGGAGAAACAGCTCCGTCAATGTAGGATGGGGCTTCAGCCAGTTTATAAGCTTCGGTATCTCCACTTTTAGGGTCAACAACGACAATTCCTTCAACCTTGAAACCATTACGGGCTGAAATAAATTGGCCATAGGTACGGATATAATATGGTTTACCATCTTCGTCGATCTCTAATTGAACATCACCATAAAAAATATGTTTAGGATAGTTCATTCGGATATGACGTTCCACATTTTTATTAAAATAAGAGGATGGTGTATAGTTCATTTCAGATTTAATAAATTTTGGATTCTCAGAAGAGTCAGTAGCACTTAAAGTGAAATAACCAGGTATGACATCCCCATTTAACCATTTAAAAAATCCTGAAAATTCAACTGGTGCAATATAAACAAATTCTCCATTAACTTTTTGAATTTGAAGATTTCCAAGTTCATAATAACTCGTATTAGGTACTTGCCCAAATGCCTTTTTCATTTTATTTCTAGCAAACTCCGGCGGGACACTTGCGGGTGTTTTATTTTCATCAAACGCTTTAATTTCTACTAATTCCTTCATATCTGCATATTCAAATTTTTCATTTGCATTAAAGAGCGGCGCTAAGAGTAGATAAATTCCAAAAACAAGACTTCCAATGAAAATAAGGCCCTTTAAAATTTTTTCCTTACCTGAGGCAATGATTGCACCCAATGCTGAAACAACAATGATAAAAATCCATAAAGATGAAATATTACGATCTAAATTACTAAGATAATAAAACACAAACATAGTAATCATAATAAGAACGAGTAATATGCCAATTGCCCCTAAACTGGGCTTTTTTTGAACCGTTTTGTTATCTTTAGTTGATTGCTTTTGATTAGTAAAAGGAATTATGAGAATTGCTGATACTAATCCAATAATAAGAGAAAAGATAAGAATATTTACCATGATGTTCTCCCTTCGATTTATTTATATGTTTACTACGATTCACTTTCATAATTAGTTTCATTTATTTGTTGGTTTAGATTTACGATTATTATTTATAACCTTTGCACCGATAAAACAAATGATGTTGAATTGAAATTTATCACATATTTCTCACTTCGTTTTGCTATGAAAATGGAGTGAAGAGCTTTTAGTTATGAAATAGGAAGAAAAAGAGTTCGTTTATCAGCTTAAAACACATTCACAAGTATTTTTCTAATATTAAATATAACTAATCATAAAAATTTCAAAAAGTTTATTAGGTACAACCGAAAATAATAATTTTTTTAAAAAATATACGCTACTCTTTTCTTCAATTCCTATATATAGAGGGTGAAAGAAAACTTAACTGAAGAAAGGGTAGTGATGAAACATGGCAAGATATCGTATGGTGAATACTGATTTTTGGATGACACCGGTTGTGGGGGAGGAGTTGACACCAGATGAAAGGTATTTATATATCTACCTTCTGACAAACTATCATACAACTCAAATTGGAATCTATCGAATTTTAAAGAAGCAAATAGCAGTGGAAATGGGGTTTTCGTTAGAGCATATCGAAACATTAATGGAAAGTTTAGCTCAGCAACACAAATTGATTCGTTACAATCAAGATACAAGAGAGGTTGCGATTAAAAATTGGGGGAATGCGATCCAAAGTAGAGGTGGGAAACCTGTCATGGATTGTATTGATTCTGAATTAAGAAAGGTCATAGATACCTCGCTTATTTCATATGTTTTGGATTCCGTTATTAGACCTGAAATTCGTAGTGTTTATGAAAAATTTTGTGATCGAAATAGTAAGACTTATGAGGCAGGGGACGATACGCCTGCGCTAGATGAACCGATGCGTGGGCAAAAAAAAGAAGAAGAAAAAGAAAAAGAAAAAAAACAACTACAAATAGCTTTTAACCCAAATATAGAGAATAATACAGAATCAAAGAAGCAACCACAAAATCAAAAAACAAACGCTGTTAAAGAAATTATTGAGTTTTGGGACAACAATGGATTTGGTTTATCAAACGTAAATGCGAAAGAGCAGCTAGTAGCTTGGCTAGATGATTCCAGATTTTTACAGCCAAAAGATGTGGTATTAAAAGCCTTAGCTATTGCCTGTTCTAATAACAAGCGAAAGCTAAACTATGTCGTTGGAATTCTTAAAAACTGGGAAAATGAGTCGTTACTGACCGTTGAAGAAATTGATTTTTACCACGAGAATCATAAGCCTGAATCCCAGTATAGGCAATCAACCAAATCGTTTTCAACAGGAAGAGATATTCCACGTGGAGTTGATCTTGATATAACAGCTGGTGAAAAGGAATGAGTATTGCAGAGAAAGCATTTTTAGGCAGCTTAATGAAGGCGGAGTATCTCCTTAAGGACACTGTTATTCAACCTGAACAGCTGGAAAGCACCCGGCATAAAGAATTAATGGACAGAATGGTGAAATTAAACCGAACGGGGAAGAAATTTGATTTAATTGCTTTGACAACCCTGCCAGACCTTGAATCATTTGGCGGAATGTCTTACCTTTCGGAACTGGAATCATTTGCAGATCCTGAGAAATTCGAGGATTTAGAAAAGCTCATTCTTGACCTTTGGAAGGAGAGGGAAAAGCGTAACATTTTAAACATTGCGGCGATGAATGATTGGGAAATTGCGAAGGTCATTGCTGAATTGGATAAAATCAACCAAGCGAAAATGGATGACCATACGTCCTTGGAACAAGCATTGTCCAATATCTATAAGGCACCATGGGAAGATCAACGATTTTCGAAGGGGGCAACAACTGGGATCAGCAATCTCGACGAAATGACAGGAGGCTTTCAAAATGGCGAAGTGACGATCGTTGCAGCAAGACCATCGATGGGAAAAACCGATGTCATGCTTCATTTTGCCAAAATGGCAGGTTGGGCTGGATATTTGCCCCTAATCTTTTCCTTGGAAATGCCTGAAAAGCTCATCACCAGTCGGTTAATCGCTTCAACAGGGGAAATAAACCGGCGAAAACTGAGAGATCCGAAACGAATGCTAAGTGAAAATCAAAAGAATAAATGGTCGGATGTGATTGGTGAGCTCAATGAAACGTCTATGCACATTTTTGATGGAGCTGGACAAACAATTGCTGAGATGAGAGCGAAAACGCGAAAATTAATGAACCAATTTCCAAACAAAAAACCAATCCTTCTTATCGATTACTTAACCCTAATTCAATCTAGTGAATCGTACGGAGGAATGCCCATTTACAAGTAACGGAAATCTCCAAATCGCTCAAAACAATGGCAAAGGATTTTGATTGTCCCGTTATTTGTTTAGCACAGCTAAACCGATCGGTGGAATCTAGAGCCAATAAACGGCCGATGATGTCAGATATTCGGGAATCCGGCAGTGTGGAACAGGACGCCGATGTCATATTATTCTTGTATCGTGAAGCATATTATGACAAAGAAACGGAGGACCGTTCCCTTGAAATCATTATCTCAAAAAACCGAAACGGTCCAGTGGGTTCAATCAACTTGAATTACAACGAGTTTACAGGAAAGATTGAAGAGTAGATGGAGCAGAGGCTTACCTTAGAGTAACTTTAAGATTAAAAGAAAAGCATTAAAAATTCTCAAATCGAGGTGTAAACAAGTGATTGTAAAAGAACTTTACCTGAATTCGATCCGTTTAGAAGAATCCTCATTAGCTCACTACATCTATCATTTACTTGAAGAGAAGAAAATATCATTGGATGATAACATATCTAAAATAGACTTTGAACAAGCAAATCATCGGAAAGTAGCGGATATGATTGAAAAGAATGTATTAGGCTTTCATAAGATTGCCATTTATTCACTGAAGATGAACGAAAATGAATTTGTTTTTATCTTTGCTGAAAGCAAGCAAAAGGCAATTGAATTCTATACTAAAACATTTCATCATCTGCCATTGAACTGTCATGAATATCCGCTAGATTTTAAGCTTTCAAGAGGAAATAGTGTCATTTCGTTTCGGGAGATGCGGAAGGAGTTTGAGAGCTTTCCAGTTTTGGCCGGGTATTTTGAAAGGGAAAGGAATCCTAATTCTTCTCCAATAAAAATGGTAATCTAACCTTCAATGTTTAAAGTGCATGTAAGCTTTTTGAGCCCTCTTTTTTAAGTTTATGTAAAAAAGAGGGCACTTACAATAAATAATACAGCCGCAATAACAGCGCCAATTGTTGAGACCTTCAATTTAAACCTTGCATAGTCAATAAGGTCCATATCGAGAATCGACGCAGTCGTAATCGTTGTGTCACCAAGCGGGGACGTCAAAGCACCAAAAGCTCCGCTTGCAAATACAGCACCAACTGTCAAAGGAATAGATGCTCCGGTGGATACAGCTAGTGTGATGCCAAGCGGCATGAACAGACCCCAGGTTCCCCAGGAGCTACCGATAAAATAGCCTACAACAGATCCAAGAACAAAGATAGCCGCAGGAGTCAGAAATGATGGCAGAAAGCTTCCAAGTGAGCTGCTGATAAACTCGGAAAAACCAAGATCTTCAGCAGCTAATGTCAATGCCCATATAAGAATAAGGAGACTTATCGCTTCCATCATCTGATTCCCGCCATCGTAAAAATGGTAAAGAATTTCGTTCATTTTCACCCGTCTAATGACATAAAAACCATAGGTTAAAACAAGAGAGATAAAAACAGCCAAGAGCATGACAAACGTTGCATCTGCCATGGAAAAGGCTTGGAAGATCGTAACAGCTCCTTGTTCTATGCCGTTTTGCCATAATAGAAACAAGGACAATGTCAGCAATAAAAAGACGGGAACAATCAAATGCCAAGGCTGTGCTTTCACAAGCGACAATTCTTTTTTTATTCCCATGCGGTGATATTCATGTTCCTCTTCTTCCAAATCCTTATGTACTTGTTTGTTTTTCTGCTTGGTTCTTTTAGGTGTCCAAAACGTCTGCACAATCCCTATGAGCAGCATAACGATCGCATAAAAGTTAAACAAAATACTTAATAAAAACACTTCATAAGGAGACATGCCAAGATTCAATTCACTAATGCCGCCTTCCACCAAAGAAACCATGAACCCGACAAATGCTGTCGCAACGGGCAGCAGCACAATGATTGACTCTGTTGAAATATCCAATGTCATTCCAACTTTTTGCTTGGAAAGGTTCATCTTTTTTATGAGCGATTTAATAATTGGGCCAATCATCATAATCCGAAACATCGGCATCATGAACGTAAAGGGGAGAGTAAGCCAAATAAAAATGAGCAGCCCCCGTTCAGAGCGGATTCTAGTCCCGGCCCATTCCGAAAAGCCCTTAATACCGCCAGCTATATTCATCATCCCGACAAGACCGCCAAATAAATATAAAAACCCGATAATTTTAATATTTGTTTCATCAGAAAGAGTGGTGACGATGTATGAAACAGCTTGCTCAGTCCCAGCCAACAGATCGGCAGAAACAATCATGGAACCAACCAAGATGCCAACAACTAAACCAGGCAGGATGTTTTTTAACCAAATAGACATGCCGATGACGATGATAAATGGTAATAATGAGAGCCAGGTTTGATTCAAGGTTACTCCTCCCGGGACAAAAAAATACACTGCTTCCATTAGTCTGTCTAGAGAGGAGTGGGATTATGAATGGTTTTTACCGAATCCTTATATTCATTGCTATAGGATGAGAATCGTACATGATCATTTTTTCTTAAAGGCTGAAACTACGACTTTTGTTGCTTCTGCAATTAACTCATCATCATAAGTCGCATTTTTTTCATCTCGATTTGATAGGATGGCTAAAACAATAGGATCTTCATCTGGCGGCCAAATGATCGCAATATCATTTCGAGTTCCGTAGGATGCTGCCCCGGTTTTATCTGCTACTTCCCAACCTTTTGGTACACCAGCACGAATTAATGCATCACCGGTCGTATTTCGCTTCATCCAGTCGATGAGAAGCTCACGTTTTTCAGGTGGGAGAACATCTTCAAGCGTAAAAGCCTTAAGGCTTGTAGCAAGGGCTTTTGGAGTACTTGTATCATGGGTTTCACCCGGGTTAACATCGTTTAACTCAGGTTCCATTCGTTCAGGGTTTGTAACATCATCACCAATTTGTCTTAATGCATGTTTAAATTCTTCAGGCCCACCGATTTGTTCAAAAATGAGATTTGCAGCGGTATTGTCACTATAGCGTAACGAAGCGTCAGAAAGGTCCCGAAGAGTCATACCGGTATCTACATGCTGTTCTGTAATTGGACTATATGTAACAAGTTCTTCACGGGAATAGGTTACTTTTTCGTTAAGATCTTCAATTGATTTCTGCTGCAAAAGGACTCCTACCGCTAAAGCTTTACTAGTTGATGCATACGCAAAACGCTCATCAGGTCGATATGAAATGGTTTCGTTTGTTCCGGTGTCTAGAGCGTAGACTCCTAGCTTAGCATCAAATTTTTCTTCAAGTTTAGAAAAATCTTTAGAAAAATCTTGTTTATTTGCAGGTTCATGACTTTTTTGTTCAGATTGAGCTGACTGGACATGACCGTATGAACAGCCTATGAGAACCAGAAAGGAGAGTAGTAACACATGTGCAATTTTTTGAATTGTTGAAGAATGGAACAAGATGTTTTTTGATTTCATTAATTCTAACCTCTTTCATTGTTTATTTTGTTTTATTCGAATAAAACTTACATATGTAATAATTAAAATATTACATATGTAAGTTTTAGAGTCAATACTATTTTTATGTGAGTGATTTTCATCATGATAAAAAAACCCCCCAGATGTTACTCTGAGGGGAAGATTAAGTCATACAAATTTCCTAATATCTTTTAAGGAATGGATGTAATAATCCCTTCCTTCTCCAAAATGGAAAGGGCGATTTCAGATGCAGTACTTCCTCCAGCATCTTTTTCACCTTGAATGTGAACAGCAAAAAAGAAAGTATTATCTGCAGTTTCTACATATCCAATAAACCAACCATCAACATGTTCTCCGTTTATATCTGAGGTTCCCGTTTTTCCGGATAATCGATGTTCATTTGTTTCTTCTAGTAGTATCGAGTTTTTGACAGTTTGAATGGTAGATTGATCAAAAGAGAAATCATTATCATAAAACTTTTTCAACATACTGATCTGTTCAACAGGGGAGATTCTTAGTGAGCCATCCATCCAATAATCGGTGATGTTACTTGATAGATTTTCGTTTCCATAATTCAATTGTTCAAAATAAGTTTGCAACTTCTTTTTACCAAGCTGCTGATCTAGATGTTGAAAATACCATGTGGTGGAATTTTCCATAGCTGTAAATAAATCTTGGTTTTGATTCCATTTATCATATTTGTATAACGTTCCATCCCAGGCCATTTCAGAATTATCTTCCGTAATAATTTCATTTTCTAACGCAAACAAGGCACTAAAAATTTTATAAGTAGAATTGGGAGCAAATCTAGTCGTACTTTCGTCCTCATTGTATATGGTGTACTGGTCCATTTTGGTGTCGTACAGGACGGCACTTCCTGTTAGGTCTTCAAAAAAAGGTGTGTAATCTTTGTAAACAATGTTTTGATGCGAAAAAGTATGTGTGTCTTTGTTCGTTGCTAGTACAGATATTGAAGGAATACTACTTAAGATGAACACAAGAACAACTGTAAAGACTAGTGCACTTTTTATTTTTTGCCGTTTTGATTCTACTTGGAAATTTACGATTGTCAGAATACGCCGTTTTACTTGTTTATAAGAGCTGCTGATTTCTGAAGCAGCAATCAACGGCAATGCTTGTTTTGATTGAGAAGCAAATTTTAAGATAATCTCCCCATATTTTAGCTGAGATTCCTCATCTAGCCTTTTTAATACGGCATAATCGCAAGTAATCTCCATCTCTGTTTTCATTTCCTTGAAAAAATACCAAACAAGAGGATTAAACCAATAAACAATTCTGGCTAGACCCATCACTAAATTGATGAGTATATCTTTACGCTTGCAATGATACAGCTCGTGAAGCAATACACACTTTATTTCGTCATCATTAAGCATTGGACAATCGACTGGTAAGACAATATATGGTTTGAGAAACCCAAAGGTAATAGGGGACTTTACCAAAGGTGAATAGGCTATAATGACCTTTTTACGAAAATTTAACTCTTTTTTACATGTTGCAAGTAGTTTTGATAACTCTCCATGGCGGTCAACTTTTAAACTTTTTTTTATGTTACGGATTCTAAGATTACTAGAAAAAGTAGCCAGGAGGATAACAATCATTCCTATTACCCATATACCAAAAAGGATAGAATCCAACATGTTAAAAGGCGATTGTTCTATAGAATTGGAAAAGTTTTGTTGCCAATTTCCATTCTGAAAAAATGTATCTGTTATCGTTGCAGCAGAATGGGTGTTGGTTAAGCTTGAATGACGAGCTCCAAAGTTTATGAAATCATAAAAAAATGAGTTGATTTCAAGGAATTGCAATGGGATAAAAGGAGCTATCAAGACCAATAGAGAAATCAGACTGATGTGATATTGGGTATTGACAGTTATTTGCTTTTTTAATCCCTTTTTTATAACGAAAATGATGCAAAATAGAACAGATACTATTAAGTTACTAATGAAGAAGGGAGTGAAGAAAGAATGATCCATATTATTCGTTCCTTTTGTTCTTACGTTCTTCTAAAATTTGATATAACTCATTAATTTCATGTTCTGACAGCTTATCTTTTTCCAAAAAGTTTAAAACCATAGAATTTAAAGTACCATTATAAAAACGATTCAAAAAACTATGACTCTCAACTTCTATATAATCACTTTCATCTACATTTGCTGTATAAACAAATATACGGCCTTCTTTATGATTTTTTAGTGCCCCTTTTTTAATTAACCTCAATAGCATGGTTTGAATGGTTTTAGGGCTCCATTCACTCGTTTTTGATAATTTTTCGATAACTTCATTCGTGTTGATGGAAGGATGTTTCCAAATTATTTTCATTACTTCTAATTCAGCATCTGAAATTTGCGGTATTTTTTTCATTGTAACCACCTTTAAACTTACATTTGTAGTATTTTTATTATATTCTGCCTATATGTTGAAGTCAATGGAGCGAGGAAAAGGATTGACACTAAAACTTACATGTGTAATATTTAGTTTATTGATTCAGGGACCTTTTACAAATAGGTAAAGTGGAAAGGAGACCATAGTGTGGCAGCTAGACTTGAACAACACAAGCTACAAAAAACAAGACTTATGCGGCTGAATATCTTTTTTATTGTGGTGTTTTTATTTTTTGCCGCTCTTATTTTAAGACTTGGAATTGTCCAAATTGTTTACGGAGTGGAATATAAAAAAGAAGTGAGAAGAACAGTCGATACGGTCGTTAGTACTCCGGTTCCGCGAGGGAAAATTTTTGACCGGAACGAAAAGATCATTGTTGATAATGTTGTGGTCAAAGCATTTACATATACGAGGATGAAGGGGACAACTTCACAAGAAATACTTGCAACGGCAAAGGTGCTTTCGAACATGATAGATATGGATGAAGAAAAAATAAAGCAAAGAGACCTGAAGGATTATTGGATCATCACCAGACCTGATAAGGCTAGAGAGAAGATAAAAGAAAAAGAATTACTTGATGAAAACTTAACTGATAAAGACCGATATGATCGACAAATTGAACGAATCAGCCCTGATGATTTAAAAGATATAAACAAGGAGGAGCTAAAAATTGCAAAAATATTTACGAAAATGAATAGCGGCTATACCCTCACACCACAAATCATTAAACGAAATGTGACAGAAGAGGAGATTGCCGTTATTGGAGAACATTTAGCTGATTTGCCGAATGTTGACATATTAACAGATTGGGACCGTCACTATCCGCACGAACATATTTTTCGTTCTGTTTTAGGGAATGTGACATCATCAACAGAAGGATTGCCAAGTTCTAGGTTAGATTATTTTTTATCCAGAGGATATAGCAGAAATGATCGAGTTGGAAAAAGTCAGTTGGAATTATATTATGAAGACGTTTTGCAAGGTCAAAAAGCAAAGATAAAACATGTAACTGATCAAAATGGTCATCTTTTAGAAACTAAGAGCATCTCTGACGGACAAAGTGGGAAAGATCTCGTCCTATCGATTGATATTGACTTGCAAAAAGCAGTTGAACAAGTGATTCAAGATGAACTTAGCAGAGCAAAGGGGAGAAACAGATTTTTAGATCGTGCCTTTGTTGTCATGATGAACCCTAAAACAGGGGAGGTGCTTTCTATGGCTGGTAAACAACTTGTTCGAGAAAACGGGAAAGACGTGTTTCGTGATTTTGCATTAGGAACAATTAATTCCCAATATGAGATGGGGTCTGTTGTAAAAGGGGCAACCATATTAGCAGGTTTAGAAGCTGGTGCTATTTCTCCTGAAACGATGTTTAGTGATGAAAAATTAAATTTAAAAGGTACACCTCTGAAAGGATCACATTCTACCTCATTAGGTACAAACGGAATAGAAGGAGCATTAAAAAAGTCTTCAAACGTATTTATGTTTAAAACAGCGATTCAAATGATGGGGAAAGAATATCAATCAGGGATGTCACTCCCTAAAAAGCCTGAGGCTGTGCAACAGTTCCGGAATTCTTTAAGTCAATTCGGTTTAGGTGTTAAAACTGAAATCGATCTTCCGAATGAATCTGACGGGTTAATCGGCAAAGAAGCATACACGAAGCCCGGTTTATTCCTTGACCTTTCAATAGGCCAGTATGATAACTATACAACAATGCAATTAGCACAATACATATCGACGATTGCAAATGGCGGTTACAGATTGAAGCCCCAATTAGTAAAAGCCATTCATACACCCTCAAATTCTGATGAGGTAGGAGCAGTCGTTCAAGCAGTTCAACCAGAGGTTTTGAATAAAATAATGATGGATGATAGGTACTTACAACAAGTGCAAGAAGGGTTTCGACAAGTTTACCAAAGTCCTGGTGGCACGGCTTATAAATATTTTGGAGGAGATCATCGGTACAAGGAATTTCAAGCAGCAGGAAAAACAGGGACAGCACAGTCTTTTTATTATGATCAGAATACAAAAAAGACATATCCAACCTACAACCTAACGTTAGTCGGTTATGCTCCGTACATCAATCCCGAAATTGCATTCTCTATTGCTGTTCCTAATTTGGATACAGATACAGACCCAGTTAATAAATATATAGGACAAAAAATACTTAAAGCATATTTTGATTTAAAGAAGCAACTCAATGAAGAATAAAAGCAAATCAATCTTTCTGATATCATTCTTTACACTTAAAACTTACATTTGTAATATTTATTGCCATCAAAAGTAAGATACGAGGAGGGAATCTAATGAAAAAGAATCATCTGTTAAATCCATTGTTTATGATGATAATAGTCTGCTTTTTGGTTATATCCGGCTGCTCAAAAGAAAATAAACAGGATGAGACGTTTGATCAATTTTCGAATCTTTTATCAAAGCAAACATATGATCTGCTATATGATTTATTATCCAATGAATCCAAAAGAACAATCACAGAGGAAGAGTTTGTATCAAGATATACAAATATTCACTCAGGTATTGAAGCTGTTGATATAAATGTAAAAAGAGAAGATATCGACCACGAGGAGAATGTGATTCCATTCTCTATCGAAATGGACACTGTAGCAGGAAAGGTTTCATCATCTTATCAATTACATCTAGTAAAGGAAGACGATGAATGGAAGATTCAATGGGACGAAAGCTTAATTTTTCCAACCATGAAAAAAGGTGACAGAGTCAAGGTGAATACGATGAAAGCAACAAGGGGACGTATACTTGCACGAAATGGATATCCACTTGCAAAAGATGGTGAAATCAAAACTGTTGGTATTAACCCTGAGGTGTTTGATAAAAACAATCGTGAAGAAAAAATTAAAGAACTAGCAGCGGTGTTAGACATAAGTGAAGAAACAATTTTAAAAAAATTAGATCGTAATACGAATCCCAATTATTTTGTTCCTATTGTAGATATGTTGCCGGATGATGATAAACTAAAAAAATTACAAGATCGAGGTGCTGAGGGTATTTTTGTAAACGATAAACTTTCAAGAGTGTATATCAATCATAAAGCATTCGGACGACTTCTTGGCTATGTTGGTAATATTACGGCTGAGGAAATGGAAGAAAACAAAGAAAAAGGCTATAGTACGACATCCCTAATCGGAAAGGCTGGTCTTGAGCAAGTATATGAAGAAACATTAAGAGGAATTGAAGGAGTAGAGATTTATATTGAAAGAGATAATGAAAAAATAGAAACCCTAGCAAAAAAAGAACCACAACATGGTCAGGATATTAAATTAACGATTGACTCGAATTTACAAAGTATCATTTATGATGAAATGAATGGTGAGAAAGGTTCAGCAGCAGCCGTTCATCCAAAAACTGGAGAAGTACTTGCTTTAGTAAGTTCGCCCTCTTATAACTCAAATCGTTATACAACCTATGTGACAAAAGAAGAACAACAAAGACGTGAAGAAAGTGAATTTGCTGATGAAGTGAACCGATTTAGTAAGCTATATTCACCAGGATCTGTATTTAAATTAGTAACTGCAACGGCTGGACTGGAAAAAGGTACATTAGATCCAGAGAAGCAAATTTCCATCAAGGGCCGTTCATGGCAAAAAGATCGTTCATGGGGAAACTACAGGATAACAAGGGTGAATAATCAATCATCTGTTAATTTAATAGATGCGGTAAAATACTCAGATAATATTTATTTTGCGATGAGTGCACTTGAATTAGGCAGTGAGGAATTTATAGCTGGTGCGAAGAAATTTGGAATTGGTGAACCATTAGAGATTGGTTATCCGTTGGGTAAAAGTCAAATTTCGAATGGTAATAGTATTGATAGAGAAATTTTAATTGCTGATTCAGGGTACGGACAAGGAGAAGTAATGGTCACATCATTAAATATGGCTCTTGCATATAGTTCATTATCAAATAATGGAAATATCATGGCACCAGCATTATTGCAAACAGAAAATCAGAAAGTAGAAGTTTGGAAAGAAACAGTTATTCCTCCAGCACATCTATCTACTTTGCAACGTGCATTTACTGCTGTTATTAATGAAGAGGGCGGTACAGCTAGTGCTGCAAAAATTTCGGGAGTTTCATTAGCTGGAAAAACAGGAACAGCGGAAATCAAAGCATCCCAAGTTGATGAAAATGGAACGGAAAATGGCTGGTTTATTGCAACTGATTTAGATTCTGGCAGAATCTCTCTTGCGGTCGTACTTGAAGATGTAAAAGAGAAGGGTGGCAGTCATGCTACTTTACCGATTATAAAAAACACATTATTATCTTATTTACAATGAAACAATTGCGGTTCTAAGAACTAGAACTATGGATAAGCGTGTGGAGGTATGGGGCGGGAGGAATTTGTTATATGTATTCCTGATATTTCTTTATTAGAAGCGGAAGAGATGGCCGATATTATTCGAATGAACATTTCTCAGACGATAATACCTTATATGGATATAGAGATTTCTGTTACGTCAAGCTTTGGGATTTCTTCTGCCTAAATGAGTAGTTTTGGAGATGATAGAACAATCTTGCAAACTCTCATGAAGAAGCTGATCAAGTCCTTTATGCTGCAAAGCGGAAGGGGAGAAATTGTGTTGAACTGTATGAGAAAGGAGGTTGAGCGTTCCTTTAATATTTAATAGATGTGTATTGCTAAATAAAAAAATTCCCTGCCTTGATATGCTGGGAATTTTTTAAATCCTATCTTTCTTTGGTTTTGTATTTCCAATAAATGGAGGGACGATTAACCTGTCCCTTTGTCCCAACTGTGTTGTTTACGATAGTCACTTGGGGTCATGTTAAAAATTTGTTTAAACTTTTTATAGAAGAAAGTTACGCTTGAGTAGCCTACTTCATCGGCAATGTGAGGGATTGGTAAGTTTGAGTTAATTAGCATCATGCCTGCTTTGCTTATTTTTTGAAGCTGCAGGAGGTCTTTGAACGATTTGCCGGTTCCCTTTTTTAATAAGTTAGATAAATAGTTTGGATGAAAATTAAAGTGCTTTGCCATTGAAGTTAATGTACAGTCTTGATAATGGTCTTCAATGTACTGTAGAAAATCAATCAATGTATAATTGTTGGAATTTGGAACATGAGCATGCCGCTGACTAATTTCATCTTCCCGGATGAGCTCTGAAAACAAAATAACGAGATAGGAGTTAATAATTTCATCAGAATAGATTCTTTTATGAAAGTATTCCCACACAATATTATTGACAACTTCGATAATTTTTTGATTTTTCCCATGGTTAAATAAAAGATAACGATTTGACTCTCTGCTCTCCATTAGTAAATCAACAAGGAATATGGAAATGATACTCTGAGATGAAAGTCTGCTTAAGAAGCTGGGAGATAAATAGTCCTTTTTTAATGTAATACTTAAAATAATATCATCTTTACTTGTTTCTTCCACTGTATGAGGCGTATATTTATCGATCATGACTAAAGTTCCTTCTGTAAGAGGAATAACATTCTTATTAATCACTACATTGCATGTGCCTTTGAAAACATAGGTGAGTTCGATGAATTGATGGACATGAACGGGTATCTCTGAATGATAGGGTTGTTGTGTGATCACGATGCTATCTTCAATAAATGTATTTTTAATCGCGTCAATTGTGTAATTATATAAAAAAACTTCATCACCATCTATTAAAATCGTCTCAGCTGGTATGAGTGCTTCAATTTCTTCTCTTTTCTTCGTAAATTGTCTCGCCATTAAAAATTCGGTTAATTCCATTGCATCCATTGTCTCCCCTCGACAATTATCCAAGCCTTAGCTTAAGACATTTTTAACACTAGTTATAGTCCAAGTCAAGGGTGAATAATCAAAGGGAAGCTATGTGTTATCTACAAATGACAACGCTAACTAAAGATCTTTGAAATGAGTAAACATGATCTTTTGTTCTAACATTATAAGCGATTCAATTAATTGATAGTATGGTAATCAAATAGTAAATGAGGTGAATGAAATGGACCGTAGTTTTCCGAATGAATTTATTTGGGGATCGGCAACTGCAGCTTATCAAGTTGAAGGAAATAATGTGAATAGTGATTTTTGGGCTGAAGAACATGCTGAAGGTTCTCCTTATAAAGATAAATCTGGCGATGCGATTGATCATTACAGATTATATAAGAAAGATATTGAATTGATGGCTAAGTTAGGATTTAAAGCTTATCGTTTTTCAATCGAGTGGGCACGAATTGAACCCGCAAGAGGGCACTTCTCCCGTTCAGCGATACAACATTATAAAGATGTATTAGAAACATGTCATACAAATGGATTGACTCCTGTTGTAGCACTCCATCATTTCTCTTCACCACAATGGTTAATGAGGTTGGGGGGATGGAACAGTACTGACATTCCTAAGCTTTTTGCTCATTATTGTGAAGTCGTTATGAGAGAACTGGGGCACTTAATTCCATATGTATTGACGATGAATGAAGTGAATTTACCAGTCATGCTTAAGGAAATCTTCTCAAAAATAGGCTTTGTACCACCTGTTGGGATTGACCGGGAGTCTTGGGTAGCCCCTAAGTGGAGACAATTTGCTGCAAAATTATGTGGTGCAAATCCAAGTGAATATTTCACCTTCCACATGATCTCTGATGAAAAATCGATCAAGCTTATGAAAGAAGCACATAAAAAAACACGGGCAGTCATTAAAAAAATTCACCCGGAAACAAAAGTGGGCTTTTCTATGGCGCTTCCACATATTGACTTTATTCCTGGCGGGGAAACATTATCAACAGAGAAATGGAATAGTTATTTTCTCCAATTCCTGGATATGATGGATGGAGACGACTTTTTCGGTTTGCAAAATTACACTCGAGAAATATATGGACCGAACGGACAAATTCAACCAGATCAAGATACTGAAGTAACACAAATGGGATATGAATATCATCCGGAAGCTCTAGGAAAAGTAGTAGAGGAAGTAGCAAAATCGATCACCATTCCCATCATGATCACAGAAAATGGAGTAGCAACGGCTGATGATAAAAAGCGTGTAGAATTTATACAAAGAGCGTTAACAAGCTTGCATTCTTGTATAGAGAAAGGGATTGAAGTGATCGGTTATTTACATTGGTCAACATTTGATAATTTTGAATGGCAATCAGGGTATGGAATGCAGTTTGGATTAATTGAAGTGGATCGTCATACACAGGAAAGAACCGTAAAAAATAGCGGGTATTTTTTAGGTAGAATCGCAAAGGAAAATAAATTGGCAGCTAATGTAATGGTTCGCTTTTAAAAAGGATTTTAGTTATTGTACTATAGTGAAACAGTAGGGTTGGATTTGATCCACTGATGGAAAAAAAGAAGCTGTTCTTTAAGTATCAGATACTTAGAGAACAGCCTTTTAGTTATTATTAAGGGATTGCATAAACTTCAACAGTGAAGCTTTCTCCATCGGTGTTTTCCGGTCTAGCGATGTAGAAATCTTCGCTCGTTTTTATTTCTGTCTCTGATCCGTCTGTGAGATCATAGAAGATCGTTTCGTCGACATCGAAGCTTATGTCCTTCATGACATCGAATGTTGCATCTTTAGGACCTTCAACGATTTTCCATTGTAATTTGGTCGCATAAGGAGGGATGTTTCCGATCGTGAAATTATCACTTGATCGGTTATCCTGACCGTCCTGGGGCTGGCCTTCAGATTGGATCGTCGCGATTTTCTCAGGAGCCTCGACCTCCACATGAAAAGCATCTCCATCCAGAATCCGGTCATAGGCGTACCAGGCACCGAGCCATGTCCCTGCAGCACCGTTCGACTCAGCGGAAATCATTCTAACAGAAAAATGATCTGAACCGTTCGTCGATGAACCTTCCCAGGTAGAAGCGAAAGGAAATTCGTCACACTGCTTTCCTGTTCGATCCTCACCTCCGAACTCTCGCTCACAAATCCTTCTTGTCTTGTTCCTATTACGGTTGTATTCCTCCTGATGACGTCTTGGATACATCCGTGTCAACGTGCTGTCTCCAACAGCTCCCGGTATTTTCTTTCCAACCATTTGAGGCTTTGTCTGTTCTGGATGGTCCATAGCATCCTTCCAATGCTGGCCGGCTTCCGTTAGCATTTCAAATTCAGGTTTCGTGATAGGGACATTGAAGATAGGTGTAGCTTTGCTGAATACGGCTCCTTGCTGGAAATATTGATTAGGGAAAGCGAACATATATTTTGCAGAATCATAGCGAACGGTCTGTTTAATGCCATCAATGCTCTTTTTGAATTTCCTTGGCGCATGTGTAAGGGTAAGTTCTGGCCAAAACTCCATATACCCCAACTGATCAGGGTTTTCATCAGTTGCTGGGGGCGCTTCTGATGTGAAAATTTCAGTACTGAAGTTCGTGTTTTTCCATTGGGCGATCGTTCGTTCTGTCGGTGGATAGTCTGGATCCTCTTTACAGTCACCTGCGTTCATCTTGGCTTCACATACCATATCAATTTTTAATTTAGCACCATTCAAGGATGGATGGGTCACGAGGATATCGTCAAGTGTATAAAAAACCCTCATTTTCCGGCTTTGGTTGGAGCCGTATCCTATTTCAGTGAATTGAAATTGAACACCTTCGTAAAGACAGATCCCGCCAAAACATTTTACCGGAACTTGATATGTTGCAACATGGGACCAACAGAAGGAATACCGGTTTTTGATATACCCTGTTTCTGAACTGCTGTCCGGATTTCTCCGGCATTCTTCTACAGTCTGGATATGATCATAATCGAATTCAGGAGGTGTCCATCCTTCTGCCGTCATGATCGGAGGAGCCATGTTCGCTCTGTATGTTGCGTCATTTTTCTGGTCATCTTCCATCAATTGATCTAATGTCTGGATGCCTTCTTTTTTATTGATCTGATCTTGCTTAATCTCAAGCTCTTCAATTGACTTGCCTTGCCTCAAAAGTTTCGTTGCCTTTTCAATCTTCTCCTTGTCGTTCGGGAGCCAATAGCCTCCGCCGTTTGCATCAGACTGCGCTTGTGCCGGTGAAATCATTCCTATGAACAAAAATAAAAGAAGTAAAGCTAAAACGATACGTCTGTAAAACATGGACATCCAATCCCTCCATTTATCTTTTGATTTGGAATGAAATGATGTCTTAGACACAGATAGAAGGGGTTGCCTTACAAACAATAAACTAGATCCATTACTTCGAGCAGCTTCCAAATCGAAAAAAGGATACTACAAGGAAAAATTTTTTACAATATATTACAAGGAAAACACAACAAATAACCTATAAGAACTCCAAAATAATAAGCCTATTAGGAAAATGGGCTGTATAAAGAACACTTTAGATTGGGGAAAGGGGGCTTATCAAATTATAGGAATATCAGAACAACTCTTTTCGTTATTCCTGAGGTGAAAAGAATAATTATTTAACAAACACATATAATAATAAAAAAATAACCGCAGTGCGCCAACACTACGGTTAACTATACAATTGTGATTCGCACTAATAAGGTTTTATACAGAGAGTACTTCACCCGTGTCGCCAAACAGAAGGGTGGATTACTCTTTTCTTTTATCGATTAATAGGACGATTAAAGTCACTAATGCTATCATAAACATTGCTGTACTCATGTCCATCAGTTGCACCTCCCTTATAAGAGGCTAAAACCGCCAACCCTCATGCGATTGTCTTTTTGTCATCGCAGAAAATCAGCCCTGTCTTCCTAATGTGTGAAATAAAAAATCCTATTCCGACTGCCTTTTAAACCACTTCTTTTGGTAGTTATGATATAGGATATTGTGTGTGGTGCATGTCTTATAACCCTTTTTTAAAAATTTTTAATAAAAGTTAAAAATTTTCAACCCTAAAGCAAAAAAAAGAGATGCCTAAGCATCACGAGATTTTTCTCTATATAATATTTCGTTGAGGGGCGGATAATCAAGGGCATGCCAAATTCTAAGAAAGAATTCGATAGATGGTTGTGATTTATTATTCATATAAATGGATAAATTACTTTTATCGATGCCTGTTATTTCGGAAAGCTCTTTTTGAGTAATTTTTCGTTCTTTCATTATTTTCTTCATGTTATTTTTAATTAAACCATCATGACAATTAATAAGCGGTTCAACATTTTCCTTTGGAGTATTTCCCAGTTGTTTCGCTGCTTCATTTAAAATGGGAAGAAACTCAGGAAGAGATTCATACAATTTCCTTGTTATTTCTTTAGGTTTATGAGCATCAATGTTGTCTAGCATAGAATCGATAAAATACATGGTTGCCCCCTTGATGAAATCTTCCGGGGTATACTCAACATTTATTTTATCCATTTTAGCTTCCACATTGGCATATGTCGTATAGGACTGTATCTTTTCAAAATTCTCCTTTTTGAATCCTACTTTAACATATACATATTCTTCATTTTCCGGTGTACCTTCTGTTTCGGTTGTATCATTGCCGTTAAAGCCCATATACACAACTTTAGTATGGTCGGCATTATTTTTTTTCCTCATATTCATGTATATCGCCTCCTAAACGTGGACAAGATATCTTTAAGAAAATAAGTGAGGTGCTAAAAATGACAAAAGATGAAAGAAAAGATGTAACCAGAGATATAGGCGGCACTGGAAAGCGTTCGTAATTTTATAGGAACTTTGTTTTTATCCAACCTAAAGGGGAGTCGAATTTAGATTCCTGGACTAATACAAAATGATGTTATGTAAATAACATAAAAATAATCAATGAATGAGGACACTTTTGGTGTCTTTTTTATTATATGCCAGGTTGATGATTCTTATTATCTACAATTGAAAAACTTCAACTTTTGGTTGAAAATGGCGTATTTTTAAAATGATAAACAAATCACATTTGGTTGTTCGGTTTTGCTACTTAAAATAAGCATTTATTAAATGTCTTACTTCTAATTATGATCTTTAACAATCAAGCTCTTATTGGTGTAACGAAAGAAGCCCAATTTCTCAATTTTTACTGTGAAAAGCTGCGTACTCAAACATCTAGGAGTCGAATTTCGAATACAAACACTTTTTGTATGTCATTAAAATGTTTGTTACATACTAATGAAAAAAGAGGGATGAGATTTCATGGGAAAAAGGAATAAACAGCCTGCACCGAATCCTGCCGTATCTTTAAAGGAAATTAAGTCTACTGAATTCGATTCTCCAAAACCAGAAACTATTCACGAATTTTCAGAAGAACTTTCTGACGGAGGAGAACGAAACGAAATGATAACAAGACAACAAAAAAATGAGTCATAAAAAGTGATGAGAGAAAACGATTATCGAGAGTTTTAAGAAATAAAGGAGAATAAATTAATAATGGATGAGTTAATATGTGGGTATTGTTAAGAGAAATTTTGCAACAATGGATTTCACTTTTATTAGTTCACGAAGGTTTGATTTTTTAAATTAAAGGTATTCTAATATTTAATAGTTGCGAATAGCTCAAGAGTCTTTGATTTTTCCACAACCAGAAGTGTGTTAGTTAAATAAGCCAATAAAAATAGAACTTCTGCGAAATTGGAAGTTCTATTTTTCAGTTATCTAAATTTCTTATTTTCTTCAGATTGTTTTGATTCTTTAACATTTAAAACACGGTCAATATCCAACCATGGCTTTCCTCGAATTGTATCATTTGATGTAAGGGTAACTTTCTCTTTAATAATTTTTTTGGGCATATTCATTCCTCCAGTATTCTATTTTTTAATAAGCGACCCTGTTTGGACTTTTTGTATAAGTTTTATCTAAAATAAGTAGAATATGATTTCCTTTATTTATATACTACCCAAGAAAATCAAAGGTATCGAAAGGAAAATAACAGTACATCTTCTGGATTTTTTATTGGTGATATTTTAGTCTTTATTTTTTTTAGAAGCTGCCAATTTAATTGTCAACCTATGACTTGCAAATTTCCAATTTGCTAATTAGATTCTCTAATAATCATTTTTCCGTTATAGATTTTTTTGACAGGAATTTGTATATTACCATTAATCTTATTTGCCAAATGATCTACTAAGTCTTTAGACATATCGTTTATGCGATTACAGATAGTAGAAACTTGGGGAGTAGTAACCAATGATATAGGATGATTATCAAAGCCGATAATTGAAAAATCCTGTGGTATTTTTATGTCATGTATTTCTGCAGATTTTATTAATCCAGCAGCTACAAAATCACTTCCAGCAATGATCCCCTCCATTTCTAAACGATTTCTGAAAAGTTGTTCACCTAATGTGATTCCATTTTCTATAGTTGAAATTTGATTAAATATATAATCCTTAGTGTGATTTATGCTTTTTTTTTCATGAGCAAGAATAAATCCCCTTAATCTCGCTTGTTGAGAAGGAGTATCGATATTATCTGAGCAGAATCCTAACTTTGTTAAGCCTTTATTTAGAAGATATGTAGTTGCTTCAAATGTTACGTTTTGCTCGTTCAAGCAAAAGACGTCAAAATAGTTTCCTGAAAAATCTTCATTACAAGCAACAATTAAATTCTTCTGTGTACATTCAGCAATCTCTTCTTCTGATAAAAGCGAAGATGTCAAAATCATTCCATCCAACTCTTTATTCCGAAGTTGGGTATAGACTTCTCTTTCTACTTTTTTGCTTAAAAAGGTTTGATGTACTACAGTTTTAAATCCTCTTCTGTTGCATTCCAAAGAAATGGAACTAACGAGTTGGCTAAAATAGGGGTGATTTAAATCAGGGACGAGGATACCTATACACTTTGTTTGCGTTTGACGAAATTGCTTAGCAAGAGAATTTGGAACATAATTTAGCTCTTTAATAACTTTTTCGACCTTCATTCTATTTTCATTTGAAACGTAAGGATGGTTAGTAAGTACTCTCGAAACTGTGGATTTTGAAACACCGCTTAATCGCGCAATATCATATATAGTAACCATTATGCACCTCGGAAAAAAAGTATTGACCTGGGACCGCTCCCATCATTTATCTTTTTAATATGTAATTGAATGGGGTGTTAATTATGAATTTTAAAATTAATAAATCTTTTTCTGTTTCTAATGAGGTCAAGTATTTAATCTTTTTTGATTTTGATGAAACGTATTATCCTCATGCTTGTACAGTAGAGCA
Organism: Metabacillus sp. RB-C-LZQ-3-1; assembly: GCF_058315175.1. Lineage (NCBI taxonomy): Bacteria > Bacillati > Bacillota > Bacilli > Caryophanales > Bacillaceae > Metabacillus > Metabacillus sp. RB-C-LZQ-3-1. Next base: position 511,186 of record NZ_JBZFLI010000001.1, read on the forward strand.
ACTGAACAGTTTATATGAGCTAGAAGAGTACTTAAACAAACTTTCCAATGAACAGTCCGTCAAAATTGGATGGATAACTGGTAGTGACCTTTATCAGATTGTTCATAAAGTGGAACGAACAAAAATGGTTTATAGTCCTCATTTTATAGCAAGTAACCTAGGAACTGAAGTTTATGATGTAAGAGAAGATGGTCAATTAATTGCTAATAAGGAATGGGAAAGCAGATTACAGAATTCTAATTTCTCAAATGACAAGATAACAGAGCTAGTGAGAGAACTTTATAATCAATTTAGAATAAAACTTGTAGAGCAGACACAATTAGGTCAAAAGCGTTACAAATGCAACTATTACTACTATATGAGCTCCCAGACACAAACTCAACACGATTTAAATATAATTAGGCATTTAGCAAAAATAAATGGTATTGGATTAAATATAAACCGTTGTAATCCAAATGCAGGAGACCCAGAAAGTGCATTTGATGTTGACTTTATTCCTCAGTATACAGGTAAAAAAGAGGTAGTAAAGTTTGTGATGAACCTTTACAAAGTTCCTCTTACTAACACAATTGCTTTTGGAGATAGTGGTAATGATGTAGAAATGCTAAAAACAGTTCAACATGGTTATTTATTAGCAAATGCTACTGCAGAAGCTAGGAGTTTACATAATAAGGTGACACAATCAGATTATTCTAAAGGAATATTAGAAGTACTCAAAAACATTTTTGGTGAAATATGATAACTAATGTTTGTTAGAAGAAATTTTGATCTCTACAAATAAAGATCTTCCAGGAACGAAGCGCCATTCTTGAACAAGGATGTGCGTTTGTTTTTCCATTAAAGGCCCAGATTGTTGAGTAAAATCTTTATTGGTATAGGATTATACAACGTGAACCTTACCATAAAAGTGGTAAAGCAGGGAGTAATAGTTTCTCTGGGTAACAAGGTTCTGAAAAATGATTAAAACCAAAGAGACCGTCATTAGTAGACGGTCTCATTAGTAATTTAGGATCCATTTGTGGATGTTAGAGAACAAATGGGAGCGACTGACTATTTAGGCTTTGAACTAGAATGATGCAGTTTAACTTATGACTTTGTTTTTTTCAATCATTTCTTTCTTACTAAGAATGTTTTTTTTTCTAATCGTTATCTCTGCAATAAAAAGATTAAGAATCCAACATAACCAGACTGCTATCGTATAGGCATCTCCATAGGAAAAATTCATTGCGTTATGAGTAATGGCTACGATTATATAAATAGTCATATTCGCAAAGGAAAGAAAGAAACTCCGAATGATCCATTGACTATGTAGGATTACTTTTTGTCTCTTGATATACCAAAACCCTAGGAACGTTGTGCCGAGCCATAATGTATTTAAAATTAGAAACCCGATTGTACTTGGCAATCCCCCTGTTGCAAAGAAAGAGACATAGACTCCGGGAATGAAATTTAACATGATAGACAGCACATATAATCGGCCATTCCAATGGTGAAACTTGATAGATTTTATGCGTATTCTTTTTATCACTCCTAATGGGCCGGTGAGTAGCGCAATAATAGCCAGCAAAATATGAATACGAATCATTACGATCCATAGGGATTTATCTGTCAAAATGACATCCTTTCTAGAAAGAAATTTTTCAAAAGTAGGATCCACCATCATATTCTTAGAAAATGTATGAAATACCCATAGGATTGGGATGATTAAAATTGCTATTCGAATGAATTTTTTCATCAGCTCTTCCTCCATTGCTGCTTAGGAAAATAAACTGCGATTAGTCATAATAAAGACAGCAGCCATAATGAATAGAAAGGTAATCCAACTATACCATTTTAACTTTAAGACATTTTCTACTAATTTCTTCTCTGGGTACTTTGAAAGAATAATCCTTTTTAGATTTCTATGCATCATTCCAATCGTGCCGCCAATCAGGACAAGCATCACGATTGCAATCCCTGCCCATAAGATTGAAGGATAGGATGAATAACCAAAGCTCATCCATCCTCCTGAAATCATCAAAAGAACTAATGCATAATGACCTGCTTGCATAAAGCTCAAAGTCGTTTTAAGGACTGTCTTTAATTCATTGCCCGTACGAGAAAATATGGTATGAATGATAAAAGGGAAAGAAAGGAAGCTTCCTAAAAATAAAGCACTAACAACATGAATAAATACAAGGAATGAATACATAGTTATATATTCCTTTTAAGTAAGACGATGTCCAATTAATTTTGAAGAGGGAAGCATACCAGCCTTCGCTTCACCATCCATTTGGTTTCCATCTATCGAAACGCTAAACCTTAAAGTAAGACGTATGGGCTTCGTTACTTTCATGGACCACTTTAATTGATTCCCTTCAAGGAAAGGGTTGTCTAAAGGAACAATCTCTTCTCCTTGCTTTGCAGTTCCAACTATGTGTCCATCATTTATAGATAAATCTATTAATACAGAAAGCTTTCCTATAGGGGAGTAAATGGTGGTATCCCATTTTCCTTGAAAATCCTTAATTTCATTAGATTGAATAGTGGAAGGTTGTCTTGTCGCTTCAACTGGATTTTCATGTTTACTTTTTTTAGGTACATTTCCTTCAGCCTTCCAAACCGTCCCCCTTCGTTCGTGTTCAAATAATTGCTCTACAGCATGTGCAATTTGGGGACCTAACTCTCGTTCAACTAAGTAAAGGGCAACATCTAATCCTGATGTCACACCACCTCCAGTGATGAGATTACCATCATCAACAACTCGTGCGTTAACGGGAATAGCACCTGTGGCACTTAAAAGGTCCATTCCGATATGATGGGTAACGGCATGCCGGCCTTCTAATAAACCACCCATAGCTAATAGGCAAGAACCACCGCAAACTGTGGTTAGCAAAATATCCGGCTTCATCATGGCTTCTTTTAATAAATGACTTAATTCTGTTTCCGTTGCTTGTTGTAATTTAACTGGCACCGAATCTGGTCCATGATCATGAACAGAACCGGATGCTCCCGGAATAAGAATGATTCCTTTACGGTTTAAATCAAGTTTATCACTTGCTTGAACTTGTAAATGATTGACGCCACTTGTCACCAAACGCTTGCCTTCAGCAGATACAAGTTTAACGGTTACTTCCTCGTTTGAGTACATCGCAGCAGCAGTAAACACTTCATAAGGAGCAATAGCGTCTAATAAATCAAATCCATCAAACAATACAATTTGGATTTCCATACATAATCCCTCCATTAAAAATGAATTTCAAACCAATTATTTCTTTATTTTGTCAGTTGATTTTTCACTCTTTGATATTCCGCCTCGGTTTGTTCCCCCTTTAACACTAGGTCTTTCAGAGGTCAATTTGGTTATGATTCCTATAACGGTAGCGTATTGCGTATATGTGAATCGCTACAAAACAAAGCACCGAATGGAAAGAATGAGAAAGTGTGATCTATTTGTAAATCCTCCCTTAAAGTTGTTAACGTGTGAAGTAAAACATGATTTTCGTTCAACAATGAAAGAATAACCTTTGAATATCTCAAAAGATGGTATAAAACAATCACAAAAGAATCACAATCTATAGTCACAAAACGTTATTTTATTGAAAAAATGATAAACTACAATAGAATTTTAATTATGATGTTCGTTTTTAGAGTGTGTCATTTAAGGAAAGGTGGATTTTCGTGAAGGAAGTGCATACGATTCTAGTTGTTGACGATGATAAAAGCATTGTCGAGCTATTAAGGGATTTCTTAGAGATTGAAGGTTTTAATGTGAAAACGACTTATGACACAACACAGGCACTAGCCGTGTTTGAGCAGAGTACAATTCATTGCATCGTCCTTGATATTATGATGCCGGGACAAAATGGTTTTGATTTATGCCGGCAGATTCGTATGAAAAGCAACGTACCAATCCTTTTTTTGAGTGCTTTGAGTGATGATGTAGATAAGATTCGCGGCCTAGCACTTGGAGGTGACGATTATATCGTCAAAAACGCTTCGCCGGGTGAGATTGTTGCAAGAGTGAAGGCTGTATTACGGCGTTCCAGTTCTCAGCAAGAATTTAAGAGGAAGTTCTTGGATTATGGAAGGCTCTCGTTGGATTTGTCGACAAGAGAAGTTTTTGTAGAAGGGCAGCCCATCTCACTCACACCGAAAGAGTATGATTTGCTGCAATTGTTTGCAGAACATCCGAAATATGTATTTTCTTACGACCAATTACTTAATAAATTTTGGGAAGGAATTGGTGACAAACATACAATTCGTGTCCATCTAAGCCGACTACGGGAGAAAATTGAGGCTGATCCAAATGATCCGCAATTTATCGTCAACGTATGGGGGATAGGCTATCGTTTCAAAGGAGAGTAAAATGAAAACCATTCGTATTCGTAAGTTCACCATTCTCTGCTTATTTATTATCCTGATTTTTCCATGGATGTTTTATTTGGGGGCGCATTTTCTTGAAACAAAATCGTTCAATCTTGGCATTCAAGCCAATTCAAAAATGACTCAAATTATTGCAATAATTACTGGTCTACTATTGGCCTTTTTGATTGTTGCCTATGCAATGCGTAGATATATTCTCATTCCTCTGGAGAAAATGAGCGCAAGTGCTAGGCAAATTGCAGAAGGAGATTTGGATATCCAGTTACCTTACTCAAAGATTTCAGAAATTACTGAAGTCCATGACGGTTTTCATATCATGGTAGATAGTTTGAAAAATTCTTTTCAGAAACAGGTAGAATTGGAAGATGAACAGAGATTTGTGATTGCTGCAGTTGCGCATGATTTACGGACACCATTATTTGCCTTACGGGGCTATTTGGAAGGTTTAGAGCAAGGTATTGCTGATTCACCTGAAAAACAAGTAAAGTATCTTCAGGTTTGTAAGGAAAAGTCTGCACAATTGGACCGACTAGTTGAGGATCTTTTCACATTTACAAAGACAGAATTATTGGAGATGGAATTCAAAGAAAATACGGTAGACCTTTCAATTGTTTTACAGAGGTCGATTGACAGCGTTAGTCCACTAGCTCACCAGAAGCATGTATCGATCATTATGCACCAATTTGGTGAGGAGTGTGTAGTCATTGGTGATTCACATTTATTGGAGCGAGCCATGAACAATTTATTGGATAATGCAGTCAGACATACCCCCTGCCATGGGAAGGTTTTTGTAGAATGCTATAAGAATGGCAACAATGTGAACTTTACCATTAAAGATACAGGTGAGGGTTTCTCTTCAGATGAGCTTCAACGAGTTTTTGAACCATTATATCGTGGGGAAGCATCAAGAAATCGCTTAACTGGGGGAGTTGGGCTGGGGATGACGATCTCAAAGAGAATCATTACACAACACGGCGGTCACCTTGTCGCAGATAACCATTCAGACGGTGGTGCACTTCTAAGTGGCTGGATACCCTTGGCAAACAGTTCTTTCTATTCTCATACTTGAAAGCCTTATTTGTCAATCCTGATTAACTGATTCCTTTTGTCTAGAGCCTCTTTCTAAGAAATATTTTGCTTTACCATCAAACTAGCAGTGAACCGTTTCATAAATAATGATTGAATTATTCAACAATCAAGCGCTTTTCCGGAATAGGTAAAGCGTCAAAGGAGGAGCATTTACATTAACATTTGTTATTAAATCCTTGGAGTGGAGTATACTTTTCTGCTTCAAAATAAAATTGCATACTTTTTCAGAAGAAAAGGATATTGGTGTTCTTTGTGGAATGAATTTAGTAAAAATGAAAAAAAGGAGTTACTTATGTGCCGAAACATTAGAACATTATTTAATTTCGACCCACCTGCTACCGATGAAGAGATTCATGCAGCAGCACTTCAGTACGTAAGAAAGATAACGGGCTATAACAAACCTTCAAAAGCAAACGAGGAGGCGTTTAATCGTGCGGTCATTGAAATAGCAATGGCTTCTAGGAATCTATTGAACTCTCTTGAAACCAGTGCCGAGCCTCGTGACCGTGAGGTCGAAGCTGAGCGTGCTCGTACCAGAGCAGCTAAAAGGTTTGGAACGAATTAGTAAGGACAAAGAATAGAAAAGAGTAAAAGCTTTTTCGAATTTTTTATTATTCCTCAATAGGGCGCATATACACAAAAGGGAATGCGCCTTTACAAAGGTTGGGCAAGTTTGTCAAATTTAAACAGTCTTTAATGGGTGCATTTCTAATTTAGAAATTGCACTTTTTTCATTTAAAGACAATTTTTATAGAATATACAGGAGTAGATAAAGTTGAATCTTATTCAAAGGTAACAATTATCTTTTATTTAGATTTATAATAAATTACATAGGACAACGTAGTTGTATTATATAGATGGTAGAGGGGTTTTATTGATATTAAAACTCAGATTAGTCAAAGCTTTAGAAGTCCTCAATCTTCATTTATACTGTTGGTACACTTTGAATGTAGCGTGCTTTAAAAATATATATACTTTATTTTTAAAATATTTTTGAAATATTGTAATATAATGTAAAAGAAAATCTGCTTTGTTTAAGAGTTATATTACTAACAGTCTTTCAAAATTAGGTGTGTTTATTATGATAGCGTCTTTTTTAGTAATCGACAATTTAATAAAACAAGGCTTATAGAGTTCACTGAGGTTAAGTTTTGAAGAATTTTTAACATTAATACAGAATACTATTTAAATAATTCTTACAGAATTTTCAAGTGAGTTTTTTAGTTAGGTATCAATTGCATATTGAAAAATAGTGAAAAAAGGAGGGAATATAGAATGAATCATCATGCATTAAAAATGTACGACTACCACGTATGGGCAAATGGAGTAATAATTGATCGTTTAATAGAACTTCCGCAAGACATTTATCATAAGGAAATTCAAACTGGTTTCACTTCGGTATCAAAGGTGTTGTCTCACATTTATGCCACAGATTACACATGGCTTGACATTATTTCAGGTAAAAGCATGAAAGAAGCATTGTTGTATGCAGATCAATTAAGAGAACAGGTAGAAACAAAAAGTATAGAAGAAATGGAAAAGATCTCTTTAGACGTATCTAAACGTTATAAAGAACTTCTTAACAGCCAAGAAAGTGTTGAAAAGGTTATAGTGGTTGATAATCCTTATGCAGGATTACTTGAAACGTCCGTTTTTGAAACGGTGATACATGTTGTCACTCACGGATCTTATCATCGTGGCAATATAGCTACTATGTTACGGCAAATGGGGCACACCTCTGTGATGCAGGATTATGGACTTTATCTATTCATGCCTCAAACCTTATGATTTCTCGCTTGGGGTATTGTGTATTTTTGGGTATTTCCCAAATTAAAGAGTGCTAGTGTCATAAGGTGTGAATACGTTTTAATGATCTAAGTAATTCCGAAATAGGGTTCAATTCTATAGCGGGAATTGTCTCTTTTTATGCTAAGGGGTAGATGTACAATAGCGAGAGAGAAAAAACTCCCTATTATTCTCATTAATTGAACTTCTAGTAAAATATCAATCATCCAAACTAGGCTGCTATAAGTGAAACGTCTCAAACCCTTGGAATAAAAAGGCTTGAGACATTTTTATTTTTCTCTTGTACTAACGATAATGAAATAATTATCCTAACAAACATTAAGAACATGAGAAATAGCTTGGAGTAATCTTTGTTAAGAGGGTTTTGCTAATGGAAAAGTTCTTATTCAAATTAGTGTGTTAGCGAATATTTAATACACGTTTAAACGATGCATTTTATTTTCCCACACATTAATCATTCGTACCGTTTTTCATTCTTTCTATCTCGACGCGATATTTTTCAAGCGGATAATACTTCATGCAAATCACAATGATTAAGCAAATAATAGCAGGAATCCCAAAACGAACAAAATTTAATGTAAACATGGTTGCGTCAGGTTGTTGTCCAATCGCTCCAGGAATGTACCCTGAAACGGCAAGTAATGCTAAAATACCTGAATTTGTAATTGTGTTTCCGCATTTTTGGGCAAAGCCTTTCAGGGAAGCAATTGTTCCATTTAAAGATGTTTTTTCTTTTAAATAAATGAAGTCAATCGTATCATTTACTAAGATATTCACTAATGCATTTGACATGGCACCAATGGCTGTTGCGATAAATGAGCAAACATATAATAAAATTAAATGATCTCCGAAAATAAAAGCGATTCCATAAAAGACAAACGTAATCAATTGTGTTACCAGCATCGCTCTTTGACCGGTTTTAAATATTTTCAAGGCAATTGGCATGCATACCACCATGGAAACTAGCGCACCGATCGAAATGATTCCCATATATAATGAAATCAAATCGGGTCTACCAATATAGTACATCATAAAGTATACAGAAGAAGCGAACATGAATCCATATCCTACAGCTGCCAAACACCAAACTAAGATAAGAGGATAAATTTCCTTATATTTAAACAATTTCTTTAAATCTTTTGTGAAAGGACTCTTTTCTGATGTTGTAATGTATTTTTCTTTAGAGGTTACAAATAATCCCCAAAAACAAAAGATTGTGATGATCCCGTAAATCACCATTAAAGGAATATAACTTCCCCCGAAAAAGCCAGTAAGCTGCGGTGTAAAGGTTGCTCCAATTGTGAAGGCAATAGCAGTAAAGGCTGCACCTAAAGTAATGACACTGTTACGCTCTTTATCATTTTTAGTAACTGCAGGAAGAACAGCCATTTGCGGCATGGTTAAAGCCGTTGTACACATATTCAATAATATATACAAACCTCCTATATAAACTACTTTGCCAATAGCACCTAATCCAGTGGGATTTATGAAAAGCAAGACACTAGCAAAGACAAAAATAATAGGAACAAATAAAAAATATGGTCGATAACGTCCCCATTTCGAGTTTGTTCGATCGGCAATCGTCCCCATTATTGGATCGTTTATTGCGTCCCATAGTGTTGCAACAAACATGATGCCTGCAGCCGCCGCCGCTGTTATACCTACTGTATCTGTCATATAAATGGAAAAGTAACTGCCAATTGTGGCTAGTACAAGCATATGGCCACCATTTAGAGATGTTGCGTGGAACCATTTAAAAGCTCTCGTTACTTCTTTTTTTGAGTGTTGATTTGATGCGTTAACTTCTTGTTGTTGAGTTGTATTTATTTGTGCAGACATATTTCACACTCCTTATTATTTGTTATAAACAGCATATCTTAGAAAAAATTCAACAAGCGCTTGTTCGTTGTTAATCGTATAGTAGCAAACGTTTACATAGAAAACTATAGTCAAAACAAAGATGTGTTTTACTCAAATCGAAGATCTAGTATTTAATGCTCTTGATTTTATAAAATGAGAAAAATGTATGAGAATATTCCTAGGAAGGATGAATCTTTGATTCGAGCAGTAAATTTCTTTCATTTTAATATACTATCCTTCTATTTGTTTTGTTAAGATGGAAAAAATAGAGAAAGAAAGGATCGAATCCAATGTTGAATATAAGCAATTTAACTTGTGAATACCAGCCATTCCTTTTAGGGACAGACGTTACGAAACCAAGATTCTCTTGGATGAGTGAATCAGATAAAAGAAATACAAAACAAGTATCCTATCAAATAATGGTGGCATTAGATGATCAATTTAATACGATCGTATGGGATTCAGGGGAGGTAAATAATGACCAGAGCATCCATATCCAATATAAGGGAGAGCCTTTACAATCCTTTACAAGATATTTTTATAAAGTAAGAATTTCAGATAATATTGGCAGATACTCTGAATGGAGTGCTATTAACTGGTTTGAAACCGCTTTTTTAGAGGGTGACGAATGGAAGGCCAATTGGATTACTCCGAAAAAGCAGGAAGTTGAGGAAGAGGTTTTTGCACTAAGAAATACCTTTTTCTTAAAACAAAACATTCAATCGGCACGAGTTTATGTGACGTCTCTAGGTATCTACCAGCTATATATGAATGGTCAAGAAATTGGGGATGCCTTATTAACCCCGGGGTGGACCAGTTATCATCAACGTCTGCAATACCAAACGTATGATGTTACAAACAATCTAGAAATAGGAAACAATGCACTGGGTATTTTACTATCAGAAGGTTGGTATAAAGGAATGGGTTTTGATAAGCCGTATAAATACGGTGAAAACCTATCAGCTTTACTAGAATTACATGTTATCTATCAAGATGGGAAAAAAGAGATTTTTACAACAAACGAAGAGTGGAAGTCCGGAAAAAGTGCTTTTGTATCGGCGAGTATTTACAATGGTGAAACGTATGATGCAAGGCTTGAGAACAACTGGAGTAAAGCTGAATTTAATGATGTCGATTGGGAACCTGTAATTTGTTCTCTTGAACCTGATGCCGAAATAGTCGCACAACAAAACGAACCCGTTCGAGTGACGGAAACAATTCGACCAATTGAATACATCGTCACACCTAAAGGTGAAAAAGTTCTAGATATGGGTCAAAACATGGTTGGCCGTATGAAAATGCGTGTGACGGCACCAAAAGGAACGAAGATTATCTTAAACCATGCGGAAGTTCTTGATAAAGACGGGAACTTTTATACAGAAAATCTTCGTACAGCAAAGCAGGAAGTTATTTATATTACGAAAGGTGATGGAGAAGAAACCTATGCACCAACGTTTACGTTCCAGGGTTTTCGTTATGTCAAAGTAGAAGGGTATCCAACAGAAGATTTGCCATTGGATCAATTTGAAGGAGAAGTTATTCATTCGGATATGGAACGAACGGGTGAATTTTTTACCGATAATGAGTTAATAAATCGCTTGCATCGAAATGTCGTTTGGGGGCAAAGAGGCAACTTTGTTGACGTTCCAACGGACTGTCCACAACGAAACGAGCGGCTTGGCTGGACGGGTGATGCCCAAGTTTTTATTGGAACCGCACTCTATAATTATCAAGGAGCATCTTTCTTTAAAAAATGGTTGTCAGATTTAAGAGTTGATCAAAAACCTGATGGGCAAGTACCATTCGTCGTTCCTGACATTATTCCAGGGGACCAAGTAGCATCAGGGTGGAACGATGCAGCTACAATCATCCCTTGGGTGATCTACCAAGTGTATGGAGACAAACAAATTCTTGCTGACCAATATGAAAGTATGAAAGCTTGGGTGGAAAAAGTAAGAAGCCTTGCAACAAATGAAACAGTTTGGGAAGCAAAAATCCAATTTGGTGATTGGCTGGCACTTGATGGGGATCCGCATTCACCAGTAGGTGCAACACCAATCCCGTTAATTGCAACTGCATATCATGCATATTCCACACAGATTTTAGCGAAAGCAGCGGCTGTTCTAGGATTTGAAAAAGATGCGGACGAGTACTTTGCTTTATATGAAAAAATCGTTGCTGATTTCCAAGCGGAATTTACAACAGCAAAAGGCAACGTAATCGGAGGTACCCAAACAAGCTATATCATCCCGTTGGCATTTAACTTGTTAAAAGGAAATGCAGCACAAAAAGCAGCACACGAACTGCATCGGATGATTGTGACAAATGATTATCACCTAACAACTGGATTTTTAGGTACACCACATTTGTGTTCTGTTCTATCTAAATATGGATACCATGAAACAGCGTTAAGATTATTGCTTCAAGAAGAGTATCCTTCATGGTTATTTGAAGTGAAAAATGGCGCAACAACGATCTGGGAGCGGTGGAACAGCATGAATCCAGATGGTACGTTTAATGATTCTGGTATGACATCTTTCAATCATTACGCTTATGGGGCTGTGGCTGAATGGATGCACCGTACGATTGCAGGTATTTCGTTTGATGAAACGACACCTGGCTATAAAAAGTTCACCATTGCACCAGAAATTAGCTCACTAGGAATGAGCAAGGTAAGAGCAAGTTATAAGACACTTTACGGAAAAGTAGGAAGTGAATGGAAGCTTAATAAAGATATGGCCACTCTGAAAGTTACAGTGCCAGTTAACACAGAGGCAAAGATAATCTTACCGCCTCAGGCTACGAACGTAACATTAGATGGAGAGGTAAAAGAGGGTACAACCTTTACTCTAGGTTCGGGTGACTATCTCTTTACCTTCCAATTAAAAGGGGCAAGTCAAAAGATATTTACCAATGAAAGTGTCCTTGGTGAGTTAATTTATTACCCTAAAGCAAAAGAGGTAGTGGAAAGTTACTTAACCAATTTTATGCACGGTGAAATGCCGCCGCAAGTTGCGTTCCAAATGATGAAGGGAATGACGTTCAGAGAATGTAAGGTAACACCAGAAACGGGTATCACTTCAAGTCAAGTGGATGAAATTCTGGAACAAATAAACAAAGTGGTCAATCCTACAGCGAATGAGGAATTGGATTACGTCAAATAACCAATCATGTAAAAAAATAAATGTGAAGATTTTCAACATGTTGGTTATAACTATTACATATAAACAAGGACGGCCCTCTGAAAATAGAGGATCATCCTTGTTTTCATGTTTTTGAAATGGTTAAAATTTAGGTTAATAGAGTCATAGTTATTTTCATTGTGTGTGCTATGTTTGAATCGAGTAATCATCAATTTATAGTAGGAGGAGAAACAATGAAATCAGAAGTAATGAAGTTTTATAATGATAGGGAAGACGTAACCTTAACAACCTATGTGATTTCCGATTCACCTGAATTATTGGGAGGAAAGAAACGACCAGCCATTTTGATCTGCCCAGGAGGAGCTTATCTTTCTTGTTCTGACAGAGAAGGAGAAGCAGTGGCACTAAGGTTTGCAGCAATGGGATATCATGCATTTGTCCTTCGTTATTCAACCTATATGGGAGGAAAGTCTGGCTTTCCTGATTTTCAAAGTGAAATGAAAGTGAATGAAAACTGCCTTCATCCTGCACCTATGAGAGAAATAGGAAAAGCGATGCTCACGATAAGGGAACATGCAGAGGAATGGCTTGTAGATGTGGATAAAATAGCACTCTGCGGATTCTCAGCAGGGGCGCACAATTGTGCAATGTTTTCCGTGTACTGGGATAAGCCTATCATCAATGAATATTTCAACGAAAAACCGGAAATGTTTAAACCTTCCGCGACCATTCTTGGCTACACATTAAGTGATTATTTTTTCATGCGTTCTTTTCCAAAAAGCCCTCTAGATACAAAGCTTTTTGAAGCAGCTAATCTTGCATTTACAGGCACCAAAGAACCTGAAGAGGAAACACTTAACGAAATTAGCCCGGCTTTACATGTATCAGAGAGTACGCCACCTATGTTCCTTTGGGCAACTTCTGAGGATACATTAGTACCGGCTCAACATACACTAAGAATGGCACATGCACTTGCTGATAAAAACATTCCTTATGAAGTCCACATTTATGAACAAGGTCCTCATGGCTTAAGCTTATCGAATCAAGCTACAGCCCAGGCAAAAAGTCAAATAAATAGTGATGCGGCCAGATGGATAGTAGAAGCTGAAGCATGGCTGGAAAAGCGATTTGCTTTGGAACTGCCGGAACAAACACATTTTGAATTAATGGAGAAAGAACAGAACCGGTGAGAACTTGAACCTTAAGGAATATGTTGGTCAAAAGAAGTAATTTATTTCGAAAATTTCATTTCAGAAATGAAAAGGACGATCTCTTTCATGTTAATGAATAGGGGATTGTCCTTTTCTATTTAAAAGCTTTCACATGTTTAAAAGAGATAAAATATGTGTTAGATAGAGTCATAGTTCTTTAGCATATTTTTCGCTAATCTATCTTTAAATGTGCTTTTAAAGGTTTAGGAATAACAATCTGACTTTTACTTCGTAAATTTTGTCGTTTTTCCTACGTTTGAATTGAGCAATAACCTCTTTGATTTTAACATTATTTCCCTTTGGGACCATTTGCTAAAATAGCTAAAAGATAGATGATGAAGTTATAATATTTTAGGAGGAATTCAGATGAGCAACTTGATGATCAATGCGCTGCCAGAACGCAAGATACCTTATTTGGTAAAAAGCGGAGAGGGAGAACGGTATTTATTTGGAAGACAACTAGCAACAATTTTAGCTACAGGAGAAAGTACAGGGAATTTAGTAGAAATGGTCATCCTTTCTGGGGGAAAAGAAGATGCTTTTCCTCCGCATAAACATGAACGAAGTCATGAAGCGGTTTATGTTCTTCATGGCAGGTTAGAATTAGACATTTCCGGTCAAAAACACCTGCTTACGGAAGGGAACTATGCATTTATCCCGTCTGGTACCGTGCATGGATATAAAATGCAAAGTCATCGAACTCAATTCCTTTCGATCACATCAAAAGGAGAGATTGCGAGTTTATATCGTACAATTGGTCAGCCATATGAAAAGTATGTTCATCCACCAAAGGCGATAAATGAAATCTCACGAGAACGTTATGAAGAAGCCGCACTCGTTGCAGATGTAAACTTTCTTTTTGATCAACAAACAGAAGGACATGCGCAGGTCGTTGAAAATGGCTCCATTCCTGAAGAGGTAGCTCCGTTTGTCCTTGAAACAGGGGAAGGCATCCGTTTAGTAGCAGCGGAACAACTTTTCACGCTTGTCACAACACAGAAACATACAGGTGGTGAATTTATCGCAGCGCTGACTGAAGGTCCTAAAGGAGATTTCATCTCTGAACACTATCATGAAAAACATTCAGAAATGTTCTTCTGTCTGGAAGGTCAGATGACCATGACGGCAAACGGAGAGGAAATCGTATTAAATCCAGGTGATTTCCTTCATGTTCCAGCTTTTACAAAACATTCGTATCGATTAGATTCTCATTATACAAAGTTCATCGGCTTTTTAGCTACAGGATTATTTGAACCATTTTTCCATACGTTATGTGATGTGTATGATGATTATATCTTCCCAAGTGACCCGCCTCCACTCCGTTTTGATCGGGTTCTTCAAACCTTACATACGCTTGATTTAAAACCATGTGGCGCTCCTCCAGTAAAAGAGCAGCCTGTAAAAGGATGGCAATTATAACGAGCAACATGCAGTCAAGTGAAATGACAAATAATGAAGTTGATATCATCCCCGATTTAGTGTTTGCAGTGCCAAATGAGAAAGAGTTACTAGCCGATTTATATGTACCTAAGAATAGACCAACACCTTTCCCAGTCATTATTTGGCTTCATGGCGTGGGATGGCGATTTGGTGATCGAAAACTTGTCCCTGATTTCTCAACAAAACGAATGTAGATGATGTTGGACCAAAACTAGCAAGCCGTCGCATCTCAAAGGCTGGAATAGAGGAGAGCAATGAAGAGCGGGTACATTTCAACTTTTGGACAATAGAACAATTTTTCGTAAGAACATTAATGACGTTTAACTAAAGGCTGTTTTACTAAGACGGTCTTTTTCTTTTTTATTGGATTTTTGCACATGAGTCAAAAAAATACATGACAAAATCTACCTTAAAAAATATGGGGAGGTATTAGGTGAAAGGAGGGGGAATGATCTTTCATTTTATTTCTGCCCCTTTCCGAAAACACTCTGTTATCAGAAGAAATGCATAAGATCAATTATATTCCATTTTTAATTGTGGAATACTCTTATGAAGATAGCAGTTGTTTAGGAGGATTTTGATGTGGATGGACGAAAAAAGGAAACTCGTGAGTTAAATAACATAAGTCCCTTTGAATTAAAAGATAAACTTATTGATCTTGCAAAAGGAAAAATGAGAATAACAAGAACAATGCTGGATGCCGGTCGTGGGAATCCAAATTGGATCGCTGCTACACCTCGAGAAGCGTTTTTTGCACTTGGACAATTTGCTGTGACAGAATCCCGGCGATCATGGAATAAAGGCGATTTAGCCGGGATGCCAAATCGAATTGGTATGGCAGAACGTTTCGAGAAGTATGTAAAGGAAAATCAGCAAATTCCAGGAATTCAATTGCTGAAAGACATCATTCATTACGGAATCAAAACAAAACAGTTTGAACCAGATAAATGGGTCTATGAATTAGTCGATGGAATCATAGGGGATAACTATCCTAATCCGGACCGCATGCTTGTTCGAACGGAAAAAGTTGTGCATGATTTTTTATCTAAAGAGCTGTGCGGTCAAGATACGTCATGCGGTACGTTTGATTTATTTGCTGTTGAAGGGGCAACGGCAGCGATGTGCTATATTTTTGATACGTTATATAAAAATCACTTACTGCCGAAAGGATCTAAAATAGCGGTAATGGTTCCAATTTTTCCACCGTACATAGAAATTCCAGAACTCCCTAACAATGATTACGAGCTTGTGAAAATTAACGCAACGGAAATAGACGATGAAGGACACCATACATGGCAATACCCAGAAGAGGAATTAGAAAAGTTAAAGGATAAGGACATTAAAGCACTTTTTCTAGTTAATCCAAGTAATCCGCCGTCTGTTTCGATCAAAAAAGAATCCATCGAACAAATCAAGCGAATTGTAAAAGAAGATCATCCAAATCTTATGATCATTTCAGATGATGTGTACGGTACGTTTGTTGAAGGGTTTCGCTCTCTAATGGCAGAGTTACCTTTCAATACAATCGGAGTATATTCTTTTTCCAAATATTTTGGTGTGACAGGTTGGCGATTAGGAACAATCGCCATTAACCAAACCAATGTGTTTGATAAATTAATAATAGAATTACCAGAAGAAGTGAAAGATGTTCTAAATAAAAGGTACTCTTCCCTTACGCGGAACCCGGAAAACCTTAAGTTTATCGATCGAATGGTAGCGGATAGCAGAGACGTTGCGATGAACCACACAGCTGGTTTATCTACACCACAACAAGTCCAAATGGCGTTATTTTGCATTTTTGCACTGATTGATACCAATAATGAGTATAAACAAAAAACAATGGATATTTTACATCGAAGAATGAATTTATTATACAAAGGTCTTGGTTTACCGAATAAGCATATTCCAAACGATGCAGACTATTATACCGAGATCGATTTGGAAATCTGGTGTAATCATCATTATGAAAAAGGATTCACTGATTACCTTAAAAAGAATTATCAACCGATCGATATTTTATACCTCCTAGCCGAAAAGTCATCGATTGTCTTATTAAGTGGCGCAGGATTTTTAGCGCCGGAATGGTCCATTCGCGTGTCTCTTGCGAATCTAAATGATGAAGCTTACACAAGTATAGGCCAGGAACTAAAAAATGTACTTGATGAGTATGTAGCAGAATGGAAAAAGGCAAGAGAGTAAAATTCTCACCAAACATAAGGATCGCAATTGTGAGACCCTTAGGTGTAATCAAAAGTCAGAGGACCTTATAGAATAGGTTCTAATGAGGATGTTTATTTAAAATTTGTACACCAATATTAGACAAACGGTTATAGGAGTAATAGATGGATGATAAATAATCCATACTATGACCTAACTGTTTGGATAGGAGGTGAAGCAGAATGAAAACAAAGCAAAAGTTTTTAGAGGGAGCAAAAGTGACAGCGGATAATCAAATTTATGGAACTCCTAATAGTAAGGCTAAAAATGGCACAGGTGACTCACCGAATGACAATGTTCGTAAAAAATAATAGGTAAATTAGCGGCCAAGAATTCTTGGCTGTTTTTTTATATCTTTCACATAATAAAGATTTTGACTTTTTATATTTGTAGAGATGGGAAAAGAAATGTTTAACGGCATCATTTAATATAGCCTGACTGACACTTATTGGCAACGAATACTTTAAAACGATCAATCAATTTCTCATTTTAAATAGAATAATATCATCTCTTTAAATAAGATAAAGTAAGGCTTCTAACGATGTATGTAAAAGTTTTTGTTTTAAAGAAATATTATTCTGTTCAAAAGACTTGTTTCTATACGATTAAATAGGTCATAAGAATGATATTGCCATTTTTTTCTTATTTTACGCTATGTTAACGTTCATGCTAAAATAAGAAAACTGTTTATAATCATTAAACAAAACTTTAAATTGATAGGTGTGGGTAAACATGCGGAGCAGGAAACTAATGGTCATTCTTGCTAGTTTGCTAGTAGTGTGCTTTAGCCTATACTTAGTTCTTTCTAATTCTAATCAATCAAAACAGATAAATGTAGAGACATCGATAATGAATGGAGCGGCAGATTCTGATGAAAAGACAGATCACTCTATAACCAAAGATGAGAAGGTTTCTAAAGATCCTGCCCCTGAAAAAGAGGTAAAGGTTGAGGATGTTTCTATTGATTTGACAGATGAAGAAGTGAAAGAAGGCGCAAATGGCGAGAATGATAAACGGACCACAATACCACAAGGTATAAAGGAAAAGGTTAGGGGAGTCGTAGAAGGTGTCATCAAATTATTCAAGAAGGACCTAAAGGTTGTGGCAATCGGTGATTCTCTCACTCAAGGTGTAGGAGACGAAACAGAAAATGGCGGTTATGTCGGGATCTTAAATAACACGTTTCAAGAGAATGACATCAATATTACCATTGAAAATTACGGAAAAAGAGGAAACCGGACAGACCAATTAATAAAACGTTTAGAAAAGAAAGAGATTGCAGCATCCATTCAAAAGGCTGATATTGTTTTTATCACAATTGGCGCCAACGACATTATGAAAATTGTTCGAAATAATTTTATGAACCTTCATATAGAGCTTTTTAATCAAGAAAAACCAAAATATCTTGAAAGATTAAGAGTGATTCTTAATAAGATCAATGAATTAAATCCAGATACAAAAGTTTATTTGATCGGTTTTTATAATCCATTTGAGCGTTATTTTGATGATGTTGAAGAAATGCAAATGATTGTTGACGACTGGAATGAATCGAGTAAATTCGTTACGGAAGAATTTGAAAATGTGAATTATATTCCAACTTCTGACTTGTTTAGTAATTCCGACATAGAGTTATTAGCAGATGATTATTTCCATCCCAACACTACAGGATATAAACTAATGGCAAAGCGGATCTTAGAGAACATGGAAGAAGTGAGTGTCGAGGAAGAGGTCATCAATGAGAATGAAGAATAAAGATCTTTTGAAATGAAATCGAAATAGAACACAATGGATTTCTAAGTTGAAAAGTCTTATGCTCATGTAACAGATCTACTCGATGGTGCATAGGTTTAGGTCATGAATTTATCATCAAGGATGGATAAATTTCATGTGCAACGCTATTTTTATGAAACCTCCTAAAATGAATGATCTGATTATCATAGGGATCATCATTTAATGGTTCTGTGAAGGAAAATCTTATTACGAAATATGCAGTAGTTAAGGAAAACTCTCAATTTAAGAGAGTTTTTTTAATTTTAAAAATGTGGAATAAAAGCTTGCCTAATTAAATAATCTTTATCATAAACCGTTTTTATACCTTAGGAGGATCAGTCAATGACGACAATTGAGGATGTAGCAAAAAAGGCAGGTGTTTCAAAAAGCTCTGTTTCGAGAGTATTAAATCATAATTATAAACATATGTCAGAGGAGATGAAACAGAAAATCCTTAAAGCAATAGAAGAATTAGACTATCGACCAAATTCAGTGGCACAAAGCTTGAAAAAAAAAGAGACAAAAATCATTGGACTGATTATAGCAGATATGTCTCCTTTTTGCACAGAAATCATTAAGGGTATTCAAGAAGAATGTCTAAAGAATGGCTATAGTTTAATGGTTAGTAACTCATCATCGTCTCCAGAGCAAGAGGAAGAAAATATTAAAATATTAATTGGAAAACAGGTTGATGGATTAATTATTAATACGATTAATCCCCGTAGTGAACTATTTACTTATCTTCAATCTATCAAATTTCCAATGGTATTTATAAATAGTTCCCCT
Source organism: Metabacillus sp. RB-C-LZQ-3-1 (assembly GCF_058315175.1). Taxonomy (NCBI): domain Bacteria; kingdom Bacillati; phylum Bacillota; class Bacilli; order Caryophanales; family Bacillaceae; genus Metabacillus; species Metabacillus sp. RB-C-LZQ-3-1. The sequence continues at coordinate 530,873 of NZ_JBZFLI010000001.1, forward strand.
CAAACTATCCAAGAAGATATGGTCATTGTTGATAATACAACCGGAACGACAGAAGCTATGGACTATCTAGTAAACTTAGGACATAAGCAAATTGCAATTATGCTTTATCCGATTGAAAATATCCTCGTTCGTCAAGAAAAATTGGAAGCATATAAAAAAGCATTAAAAAATTACCATTTTCCTGTTGATCATCATTTAATAAATATCATTAAACAGGAAAAGGGACAAGGGGTACAAACAACATTGCGACTATTAGAAAGTCCGAATCCACCAACAGCATTTTTATCGACCAATATTAATCTAACGTTAGAAGTGTTAAAGGCAATACGAGAAAAGGGATTAAAAATTCCGGAGGATGTATCTGTAATTGGGTTTGATGATTTTGAATGGAATGAACTATTAGATCCACCCCTTACGACCATATCTACACCAGTTCTAGAAATGGGAGAGAAATCTTCTAAACTACTGATTACAAAAATTAAACGAAAAAAACAAACGGAACCTGTTAAATCCGAGGTTTTACCAAAATTAATATTCCGCCAATCAACCTGTAAAGCTAAATGAAAAGAAAGGACAAATCAAAAACATCTTGGTCATTATTAGGATTTATTTCTATCTATTTAGGAACCGCTTACACCTAAGTTATTAATCTTTTTTAGGGAGGTGATGCTTATATTTTAGATATTCATTCAACAAGATTTTTCTAAAGGAGGAAAAAAATTGAGTAAGTTGTTCAAAATGTGGTTTATCATGTTGATGATCATCAGCTTTATTTTAGCAGGATGCAGTGGCAATCAAGGTACTTCTTCAAATAATTCTACAGGACCTACTAATGAAGGGGGAGCGCAAGAATTAACATATTGGACATTTCAAGGGTTACATGTGGAATTCTTTGAAGATGCTGCCAAAAGATGGAATGAAACGTATCCAGATCGACAAATTCAATTAAAAGCAGAGTCTTTTCCTTATGATGAGATGCATAACAACCTTCTGCTAGCTTTACAATCCGGTGTTGGAGCACCAGATATCGTAGATATTGAGGTTAATCGTTTTCCGAACTTCCTGCAAGGGGATATTCAATTGGAACCCTTAAATGATATTGTCGAGCCTGAATTAGATAGTTTTGTTAAATCAAGATTCGAGATATATTCTGCTGACGGAAAGTATTATGGTGCACCTACACATGTTGGAGCTTCAGTCGCATTTTATAATACGAAAATATTTGATGAAGCTGGTGTAAGTCCTGATGATATTAAAACATGGGATGATTTTGTAGAAATTGGAAAAGTGATCAAAGCTAAAACGGATAAACCGATGACACCTGTCTTTACAACGGGATTTTGGAGCTTTTATCCTATGATCAGTCAAAAAGGTTCTGATTTCTTTGACAGCAATGGTGAAGTTATCTTAGATAACAAAGATAACACAGAAGTCTTACAGTTTATTAATGATATGCTCTATAAAGATGAGATTGCCGTACTTGCACCTGGTTCTAGACATGACAGTGAAGAATTCTTTGCCTTCATGAATGAAGGTGGTGCAGCTTCTTTAATTATGCCTTCTTGGTACGCAAGCCGTTTTGTTGAACATATGCCTGATCAATCAGGAAACATTGTCATGAAACCAATGCCGAGTTGGGAAGAAGGGGGATTCCGTTCAGCTGGAATGGGTGGAACAGGGACTGCGGTAACAAAGCAGGCAAAAGATGTTCAGTTAGCTAAAGACTTTTTAGCTTTTGCTAAGCTATCAAAAGAAGCGAATATTAAAATTTGGACGATTCTAGGCTTTGATCCACCACGACACGATGTTTGGGATGCTCCTGAGTTAAAAGAGTCTAATAAATTTACAGAATATTTTGGCGACGGTTTGTTTGATATGTTACTTGGAATTAAAGATGAAATCAATCCGTTAAATATTACTCCTAATACTCCTTTGGCAAGAGATTTGATTGAAACAAATGTTTTACACAATGTACTTAGAGAAAAAACTCAAACACCTGAAGAAGCCTTACAGCAAGCTGCAGATGAACTGCGAAGTCGATAAAAGAACATAAATGAATTGTTGTACGACCAGGGTACTCTTGAAGAATTTTGCCCAACGTGTACAAAAGTAGGCATCTTCATGAGTACTCCTTTTTACAGATTAAGGGAGGTTTAAACATGAGGCCAGATTCTCCTCCAAATTTAAATACAAAAGAATTTGATAATGTTAGCCCAAAAAGAAAAGGATACACAATTAAAAATATCTTCTATTCACAAAAAATTGCACCTTATGTGCTTGTGTTTCCATTCTTACTCATTTTTTGCGGGTTTTATTTATACCCAGTTATTTCTACTGTCTTAATGAGCTTCCAAGAAGTACTTCCTGGCCAAACGAAATTTATTGGGTTAGATAATTACATGAAGCTATTTAATCCAACGTTTTATAAAGCTCTATCCAATACAACGTTTTATACTTTCTGGACAATTGTTATTTTAATACCGTTGCCACTTTTATTGGCAATCGTTTTAAATTCGAAACTAATGAAAGGCAAGACATTCTTCAGAGCTTGTATCTTTATTCCAGCGTTAACCTCTACCATTGTTGCAGGTGTTATTTTCCGACTGCTTTTTGCGGAATCGGAAACAGCCTTTGGTAATTCTTTTATCGGTTTTTTTGGCTTTGACCCTATTGCCTGGAGGCAAAATGAGGCAGCACTTATGTTTCTGATGGTTGGATTGGCAACTTGGAGATGGATGGGTGTAAATATGATTTACTTCTTAACTGGCCTACAAAATATACCCAAGGAAATGTATGAAGCAGCTGAAATTGATGGCGCTAATACCTTTAATAAATTTAGACATATTACACTTCCTTTTTTAAAGCCGGTTACTGTTTATGTATTAACGATCACTTTATTTGCAGGTTATAAAATGTTTGAAGAAGCTTATGTGTTTTGGCAAGTAAATTCACCTGGGAATATTTCTTTAACACTTGTAGGTTATTTGTATAAAGAAGGATTTCAGTATAACCAATTAGGTTTTGGCTCTGCTGTTGGCGTAACGTTATTGATTATTGTAGGGATTTTGGGATACCTTCAACTAAAACTAACAGGTTTCAGTGAGAAGGGAGGTAATTAAATGAAGAATCAGAGTCGCAGAAAATGGGTATCAGGATTATTACTTTTGTTTATGATAATCCCAGTATTAATTGCCGTATTTCCATTGGCAGCATTAACAATCGCTTCATTTAAACCTTCAACAGAGCTGATGAGGTATGGGTTGAATGTTTATCCTCAATTTGAACTTTGGAGTCTAAAAAATTATGTGTATCTATTCACAGATGGCAGTATCTATTTCCATTGGTTTAAAAACAGTGTGTTGATCACAGTTATCTCTACTATTCTAGCATTAATATTTTCATCAATGGTTGGGTACAGCCTAGCCATGTATCGCTTCAAAGGTCAAAGTATTGTTTTGTTTTTAGTTCTATTAATCATGTTGATTCCTTTTGAAATATTGATGCTTCCATTATTTAAAATGATGATTGGGCTAGGTTTCGTAAATACCTATACAGGTGTGATTCTACCTATGATTATTCATCCATTGGCGATCTTTTTCTTTAGGCAATATGCTTTATCTCTACCTAATGATTTAATGGATGCTGCTAGAATTGATGGGTGTACAGAGTATGGAATTTTCTTTCGAATTATGATTCCGTTGATGAAGCCGGCATATGGGGCGATGGGTATTTTATTAGCTTTATTTAGTTGGAACAATTTCCTGTGGCCATTAGTTGTATTACGGACGAAAGAAATGTTAACCCTTCCAATTGGTTTAGCCGGATTACTTTCTCCGTATGGAAATAACTATGATGTATTAATTGCGGGTTCAGTTTTAACCGTGTTGCCTATTATTATTGTTTTTATATTTGCTCAAAAATACTTTATATCTAGTCTTGCAGCAGGGGCAGTAAAAGGATAGTTTATCTAAAAATCTATTAAAATGGAGTGGAATAGTAAAATGACATCATTAATTAATGTGAATAAAAGCGAAAAAAAGGAAGTTATTAGTAAACATATTTACGGCCACTTTGCCGAGCATTTAGGAAGATGTATATATGAAGGAATCTGGGTTGGAGAAGATTCTTCGATTCCAAACACAAGGGGGATTCGCAATGATGTGGTCCAAGCCTTAAAAAAACTGAATATTCCTAATTTGCGCTGGCCCGGTGGATGTTTTGCTGATGAATATCATTGGAAGGATGGGATTGGACCTAGAGAATCCCGCCCGAGCATTGTTAACAATAACTGGGGAAAAGTCGTTGAAAATAACCACTTTGGAACACATGAATTTTTGGATTTCTGTGAACAAATAAATGCTGAACCATATATTTGTGGAAATGTCGGCAGTGGAACGGTTCAGGAAATGCAAGAATGGATTGAATATATTACGTTTGATGGGGAATCCCCTATGGCTGATTTAAGAAGAAAGAATGGAAGGGATAAACCATGGAAGCTTAAATATTTTGGGATTGGAAATGAAAACTGGGGATGCGGTGGAAAAATGAGAGTTGAATATTACGCAGATCTTTATCGCCGCTATCAAACGTTTGTTAGGGATTTTCAAGACACCCCAATCTACAAAATCGCATGTGGTCCTAGCGAGGCAGATTATCATTGGACAGAAGTGATGATGCGTGAGGGGACAGGAAGAACTGAGCCATTCCCAGATCGTGTCGTAACGGATATTTGGGAACATCACCGTCCTGAGATGGATGGACTCGCCCTTCATTTTTACACGCGTAATCGAGCAAACTATGATTCAGCAACTGAATTTACGGAAGAAAAATGGTTTGATTATATGAAAAGAACACTTGTGATGGAAGAGCTGATTCAAAAACATACGGCGATTATGGATAAATATGACCCTGAGAAAAACGTTGATTTAATCGTTGATGAGTGGGGAACTTGGTTTAAAGTTGAGCCAGGTACAAATCCCGGATTCCTCTATCAACAAAATACACTGCGTGATGCACTTGTGGCAGGCATCAACCTTAATATTTTTAATAACCACTGTGACCGAGTCCACATGGCTAACATTGCACAAATGATAAATGTGTTACAGGCATTGATTTTAACTGAAGGAAAGAACATGATTTTGACTCCTACCTACCATGTATTTGAAATGTATAAAGTTCACCAAGAAGCAACGTTACTTCCTGTTAGTGTGAGTACTGGGGACTATACATATGGGGAAGATAGTCTTCCAATGCTAAATGTCTCTGCTTCTCAAGATCATTCAGGGAAGGTTCATATTTCCATCTGTAATCTAGATCCTAATCATTCAGAAAAAATCACATGTAATCTTAATGAAATGAAAGATTTTTCAACTGCATCTGGACGGATATTAACAGCAGAATCGATGAAAGAACATAATACATTTGAAGCTCCTAATCGAATTGAGCCAACTGTATTTGATGAAATTGAACTCCATAATGATACGATTTCTTTTACAATTCCATCGAAATCTGTACTCGTCATTGAAGTTCAATAATAAGTAGATTCACAGAAAACTCTCTTAAGCTAATAAATAAGGGAGTTTTCTTTCCTTCTATTCGAGCATCATCACTAATTAAAGGATGGAAGCCAGGATGAAGCTTTGCAAGTTATGTGAAAATAGATCAAAGGTATAGAAGGTAGGGATAAGTATGGTTGATAATATGCTTTCAAAAATAAATTTTATAGGAGATTGGGTAATAAGGCTTGCCTACGTTAATTTTCTATGGATTATGTTTAGTGCAATGGGCTTGTTTCTTCTAGGTATTTTTCCTGCGACTGCAGCCATGTTAACTGTGATCCGGAAATGGCTACTAAAAGAGCATGTATCGGTTTTTCACACATTTAAAAAAAGCTACCGGCAAGCATTTACAGATGCTAATTTTGTGGGCTGGCTGTTAGTTATAATTGGATTCTTTATTTACATTGATTTTATCTTTTTAACAAGTATGAATGGAATTATATTTACTATTTTGTTGTTTATTTTACTATCCGTTAGCTTTATTTTTCTTTCAATCGTTTTATATATCTTCCCTGTATATGTACATTTCCAATTAAAAAAGCTTGAATATGTCAAATATGCTTTTATTATCAGCTTGTCATATCCCCATCTTACAATCCTTATGATTCTAGGAGCTATTGTATTGATTGCGGTGTTCATTACCTTCCCGTTGTTATTTCCTTTCCTATTAGTTAGTTCACTTGGATGTCTAACAATGTATATTAGCAAAAGGGTATTTCAAAAGGTTGGGAGTAGTTTCTAAGCACTTTAGTTAGGGAAGATAAACTTTTTGTAGAAAAACACTCAAATCGTTACAATCAATGTAGCAATTTGAGTGTTTTTTTGAGAACGATATATAGATAAACAATTTCTTCAATGCTTCAAAATATTGCCTTGCATAATGTAGAAAACCGTAAAAGGAAAAGTGAGAAACCGATTGATAATCTTTCATCCTTCTGTTCTAGCCTTAGTGAGAAGTTAAAATTATTGTGAACTATAACTTTCCGTGTATGTGGCATAATACAAATACTTTAACAGAGAGTTAACTAAATACTTACCAAATCAGGAATAGAAGTAAGAAGGTGAGGAAAAAATGTCTACATTTCATGGATCTTTATGGCCAGAAGAACCTGCTCCAATAGAACAAACAAATTGTTGTGAGTGTGGTCTTGATAAGCATGGTTCAAGAATGATCTGGGGAGAAGGTAACCCTGAAGCACCTATAATCGTCCTTTTAGATAATCCGGGTGCACGTGAAGATCGAGAAGGTAGCCCGACAGTATGCGGAACAAGACAAACACTTCAACATGCAGCCAACCATGTTGGCTTAGATGCAACAGATTTATATGTTACATATATCCTAAAACGAAGACCTGTTCGAGCCTATGACAAAGAAACTGTTAGGGAGAAGTGTATGAGACATCTTTATCATCAGTTAGAAGTAAAAAAGCCTTTGTTTATCATGTGCCTAGGAAACGTGGCAACACAGTCCTTTTTACAAGATCCTACAGCAGAGGTAAAATCTTTGCGTGGGAAGCTTCACGACGTACGAGGTTATAAGACAACGGTAGCTTATCATCCATTGGCGGTAAGACGGAGACCTAATTTATGGTCTTACTTTTTAGAAGACTGGAAAAACCTTGCTGATGTTTATTCTTCACGATGATGATATGGAGAAAAACAACTTTAATTGAAAGGATCCCAATTGTGGAGAATGGTTAATGCTTTTTTTGGATTTTTTCGAGTTTATTGATTTTATCTTATCTTTTTGAAACAAAAATTAATTATTCTTGAACATTTGTATACAATAGGGTAACTCTATTGAGTGACTGTTTGGTGTAAAAAAACCGAACAGTCTTTTTTATTTATAACCAAGGATATCTATTTTGGAAAGTTTGATGGATTGTTTAATAACTTTTGGTTTCATGATGTGTATAGATGAGAATATTAGTTCTGAATTATAACCAATTTAAGTGATTGAGGTGTAATACTTTATAAATCAATGATTTCTCTATCGTGCGAATTCCAACATGAAAAAAGTTGAATTTCAAATAAATTAAAAAATTTCCAAATAAAGCGTTTACATTTCTAGGTTTATCAATTAACATACTTAATAAAGGCACTGGAGGAAGTAAGTGGGAAAATTTATTTGTGAGGGTGTCTTACAAAGATGTCGAAATAATCAGAATTTTAATCTAAACTAATAAATAAGCAAGATTACAGGATTTTGAGTAAATATAACATTTTCTGATTTAAAAAACTAAATAAAGGCACTGGAAAAAGAAAGTTGTGAAAAGAGGATATATATATGGATATACAAAGAACAGGAGATTTAAGGTTAATACAAGAGTTAAATCGATCGCTAATTCTGGATACAATTCGGAAACGTGGGGCAATCTCAAGAACTGAAATAGCAAAAACGATTAGGATAAGTCCTACAACAGTTACCTCTGCAGTCACTGAGTTAATAAATGAAGGGCTTGTTTATGAGGATGGAGTCGGAAGTTCGAGTGGTGGAAGAAAGCCAGTGTTACTTCGATTTAACCCTAAAGCTCATTCTGTAATTGGTGTATCGGTCACGAATTCTTTTATTAAAATCGCAGATATGGATCTTGAAGGAAACATTATAAAAAAAGAAATTCATCCTACAAACAATTGTTTAGGGGATGATATGATTCAACTTTTGTTAGAGGTTGTTGAACGATTTACTAAAAATAAGGAGGATCTTGAAAAGTGTCAGGGGGTTTCCATTATCACTCCAGGGATTGTAGATGCACATAATGGGGTCATTTCTTATAATTCAAAATTAAAATTATATGATGTACAGTTAAAAAAAATAATAGAAGAGAAAATTGGTTTACCAACTTTCGTCGATAACGATGCAAATGCATACGTCTTAGCTGAAAACTTTTTTGGTTCATTTAGCCATTATAAAGATTTACTATATGTAACAATTGGTGATGGAGTTGGTTCCGGAATAATGATTAATGGTTCGATTTATCGTGGTTTCCTTGGTAGTTCAGGAGAGTTTGGTCATACAACTGTTGTCCAAGATGGAGTTAAGTGTGATTGCGGTAATAAAGGATGTCTAGAGAACTATACCAATTGGCCGACAATCTATTCAAAAATCGTATCAGCTATCATAACGAGGGGCTCTAATACAATCATTAAAGAACTTTCTTGTCATGATTTAACCCAAATAAAGCCAAAGACATTTATAGATGCTGTTAATCGGCAAGATGATTTGGCAGTTGAAATTTTGGAGGAAGTCGTAAAATACTTATCAATTGCTGTAACTAATATCGTACATATGTTTAATCCACAAGTTGTTATCCTTAGTGGAAGTATTGTTCAAGATAATCCACTACTTTTAAAAAGAATTAATGAAATGGTAGCAAGTAAAGTGATCCCGGTATTGAAGAAAAAAGTCAACATTCAAAGCACTTCACTCGGACCAGAATTTGAATTACTCGGTTCGGCAGCTGTCCTTCTTCATGGGAAGTTTAAATTTGAAATTTCTTAAGGATAAGTCCTTTTAAGGGGGTGGTTTAGCTTGAATAACGCTACATCTTAGAACTACAGATCGTTTTTCTGATTACTCTTAACAGAGTGGAAAGAAAATGAAGCTATTAATTGGGGGATGAGAGAGGTTATGAAAAAGATTTTTAGTTGGATAGCTTTAACGTTGATGGTTATTTCTTTAGTTGCATGTAGTTCTAATTCTAGTAGTGGTGAAAATAAGAAAAAGCTAGAGGTTGCATTATGGGATGAAAATGCAAGTGATGCAGTAGATGCCTCAATCGAAGCCTTTAAAAAAGACCACCCAGATGTTGAAGTTAATGTCACCTATACGCCTTGGGCAGATTATTGGACGAAATTAAAGACAAGTTTAGGTGGAGGAAGTGGTCCAGATGTCTTCTGGATGAATGGTCCGAACTTCTATCAATATTCAACACAAGGATTAATTAAAAACCTGGAACCTTTTATTTCTCAGGATTCTCAATTTAACAAAGATGCATATTTCCCAGCTGTCGTTGATCTTTATTCTTTAGAAGGAGAGTTATACGCTGCACCTTACTTTGTTGATGCTGTTGGTCTATTTTATAATAAAAAGCTTTTTGACGAAGCAGGGGTAGAATATCCGGATGAATCATGGACATGGGAAGATATAAAAGAAGCGGGAGAAAAATTAACGAACCACGATAAAGGCATTTATGGCTATGCTGCTCATACTGTAGGAAACCAGCAAGGATACTACAATTTAATTCACCAAGCAGGCGGTTTTATTATCAGTGATGATAAAACGACTTCAGGATTTAACACCCCAGAGGCTAAAAAAGCTTTCACCTTTTTACAAGATCTATTTGATAAAGGCATATCTCCATCTACACAATCTCAAATTGAAACAAAAGTTGATCAATTATTTATTTCAAATAAACTTGCTATGTTACCATCTATCAATGTAAATGCGTCTACATTTGTGGATGAATTAGGAGACTCTGTTGGAGTTGCACCACTTCCAGCAGGAAAGCAAGAAGCAGCAATTGTCCATGGTATTGGCTGGGCGATGAATGAAAAAACAAAAGATGAAGAATTAGCATGGGAATTGGTTAAGTATTTAGCAAATGAAGATGGCAACCGTGTTATTGCTGAAACGGGTTTTTCAATCCCGGCGATTAAATCGATGAGTGATATTTGGAAAGAATCATTGCCATCATTAGATTTACAAGTCTTTATTGATGCTCAAGAGACAGGTGTAGCTTACCCTGTGTCAAAACGTACTGCAGAATGGCAAGATATTGAAATGAAAGAAATACAAGCTGCCTTTTTGGGCCAACAGACAATAGACGAGGCTTTAGAGAAAGTTGGAACGGAAATGAATGCTATTTTGAAAGAAGAACAAGAAGAATAATAGAATCAAATTTTTAAAACGAATTAGTTTTTTAGTGAGAAGGGGTCAATTGGTTAATTGCACGTAAAATGGCTATTTCCCTTCTCAACATAGAAGTGTAAGCTCATCCTATTAAATGAAGGTTGAGCATGAAAAAATCTAAATGAAGGGAGAGGTTTAGTTGGAAAATTCTGTGGCAACAGAGAAAAGGCAGGAACCGGTTTTACCTAAATTGAAAAAATCTAAAATTAAAAAGGAAGTATTATGGGCTTATCTATTTATTGCACCGACTGTACTTGGCCTACTCGTGTTTTATATGTTTCCAGCGATGGCGTCTTTTGCTCTCTCGTTTACGAAATGGAACGGTATAAGTACCGCAGAATATGTAGGTCTAGATAATATCATAACATTACTAAATGACAAATCATTCATTCGTTCGGTCATCAATACGGTTGTGTTTACGATAATCTCAGTTCCGCTCTCTGTTATTTTTGCTCTAGTAATCTCTTTATTACTGAACCAAAGGGTAAAAGGGATGGTCATTTATCGTACTCTTTACTTCTTACCAGTAGTTACGATGCCTGTAGCAGTCGGAATGGTTTGGAAGTGGCTATATAACACAGAATATGGACTGATCAATTATATTTTAGGTCTTTTTGGACTTCCGCAACCCTCATGGTTGTTTAATCCAAGTATCTCATTGATCGCTGTTATTTTAGTTTACGTCTGGATGACGATAGGGAATAATGTGATCCTCCTTCTAGCTGGTCTACAAGGAATCGACAAAATGTATTATGAAGCCGCACAAATTGATGGTGCTTCAAAAATCAAACAGTTTTTCAACATTACACTGCCGCTTATTACACCAACATTATTTTTCGTATTCATCACCGGCATGATTAGTTCTCTTCAAGTATTTGACTTGATTTATATCATGATTGGCGATAGCAATGCCCTATTAGAGCCATTGCGAACTGTTGTGTTTGGGGTTTATGAAACGGGCTTCAAGTATTCACAAATGGGGATGGCTTCTGCACAAGCCTTTCTATTGTTCTTAGCAATTTTGGCCGTTACAATTATTCAGTTTGTCTTCCAGAAGAAGTGGGTTCACTATGATGGGTAAAAAGGAGTTGCTAACAAGATGAAATTAAAAATAGGTAATCATGTATTGCTGATTTTTGGGGCATTTATAATGATTGTACCGTTTTTATGGATGGTTTCCACTTCGCTAAAAACATTTGGAGAATCAATGCAAGTACCACCAACAATCTTTCCTAAGGAATGGAAATTTGAAAACTATGCTGAAGTTTTCGAGAGTGTTAATTTTATAAAATACTATATTAACACGATTATCTTGACTCTTGGTAGAACGATAGCTCAGTTGTTTTTATGTTCTATGGCTGCATTTGCCTTTGCCCGTTTAAGATTCCCTTTTAAAAATACGATCTTTATTGCGATTTTATCTGTGCTGATGGTTCCTCCACAAGTTATTTTAATTCCAAACTATGCGATCTTAACTCAGCTTGGTTGGATTGATACGTTTTATGCATTAATTGTACCAGGTATGTTTAGCGCTTTCGGTGTATTTTTGTTAAGGCAGTTTTTTATGGGCATCCCAAAGGAACTAGATGAAGCAGCAACGATGGACGGATGTTCATTATTCGGGATTTATTGGAGAATTATCCTTCCAAATTCAACACCGGCATTAATTGCATTAGGTATCTTCACCATTCTTGCAGCGTGGAACGATTTTCTCTGGCCGCTTGTTATGACGAGTTCAGAGAATATGAGAGTACTATCGGTAGGAATTGCTGCCTTCCAGGGACAATATTCAACTGATTATCCGTTGTTAATGGCCGGAGCTGTTCTTTCAACGATTCCGATGCTGATTATGTTTATCTTTTTCCAAAAACATCTAATCTCAGGAATTGCCTTGCAAGGGGTTAGAAGATAGCTTATTAGAATTGCTTAGGAGGATACAAATGGGTTTAGAGACAAAAGATTTAGCGATCGGGGTGGACTTAGGAGGTACTAAAATATTAGTAGCGTTAATCTCGGTTGAAGGAAAAATCATTAAGGAAATAGAGTGCAAATCATCAAAACATGGAGCTGAACATATTTCAAATACGATTATCAACGCAATAAATCAATTATTAGAGAATGTTAATAGAGGAAGATTGAGAGGAATAGGCGTTGCATCAGCAGGTGTCATTGATTTAAAACGAAATGAAATTGTATATGCCAATAATTTAAGCTTAGAAAATTATGCAATTGGAGCATTGCTTAAAGGGCACTATAAACTTCCTGTTCGTGTATGTAATGATGCGAATTCCGCTGCCATTGCTGAATGGATTTGGGGAGCTGGAAAAGGTAAAAGAAATCTGATCTATATTACGGTGAGCACAGGTATTGGGGCTGGAATTATTAGTGACGGTAGATTAATAACAGGAATCAATGATAGTGCAGGTGAATTTGGACACATGACTATCATTCATAAGGGCGAACAATGTGAGTGTGGAAACCGTGGATGTTTAGAAAAATATGCATCCGGTACAGCGCTCGCAAAACTAGCCAATCAAAGAATGAAGAATCATAGTAGCTTGTTACATGATCTTAAAACTGGATCAGAAGTAACAAACGAAGAGATTGCGTTAGCTGCTGAAAAAGGCGATCCCTTATCTATTTCTTTACTTAAAGAAGTTGGAGAATATTTGGGGGCTGGTGTAACAAGCTTAATTCATTTATTCAATACCGAGGCAATTGTCTTTGGGGGTGGAGTCATGAATATGTCAGATTTTATTCTACCTACAGTTAAAGAATATGTTACGGAAAATAGCATCTCTCAAATGAGTAAGGAGGTTGTGATTCGAAAAACCGTGTTAGGTAAAAGAGCAGGCGTTATGGGGGCATCTGGTTTATTTTTTCAAATTCAAGAGGCTGATCCAAGTATCAATGTTTAGGGAGAGTTGTATCTAATTATAAAGGTAAAGGGGCGTTTTTTGTGTTTAAAACACTAGTCATTGGAGCTGGAACAATGGGATCTGTTCATGCTCATGCATATAAAAAATTAACAAATGTTGAGTTAGTAGGAGTAGTTGATCGTAATTATCCAAAAGCAATGGAGCTGGCAGAACAGGTTGGGGCCAAAGCGTTTCGAACATATGACGAGGCGGTAGCTAGTATTGGAAAGATCGATGTTGTATCGATTTGTTTACCTACACCACTTCATAAAGAATATTTGATGAAGGCTGCTGATCAAGGAAGTCATGTTGTATGCGAAAAGCCTCTTGCAAGAACGTTAGCGGATGCAAAAGAAATGATTGCCTACTGTGAAGAGAAAGACGTTAAGCTATTTGTAGGGCATGTTGTAAGATTTTTCCCAGAGTATATCAGAACAAAGCAATTACTGGATATGGATAAAATTGGTTCTCCAGCGGTTGTCAGGACAACAAGAGGGGGAGGATTTCCTAGTGCGTCCAATGATTGGTACGCTGACTTTAACAGTAGCGGCGGCTTAGTTTTAGATATGATCATTCATGATTTTGATTACTTAAGATGGTGTTTTGGTGAGGTTAAACGTGTATATGCGAAAAGCAGCAAGAGTCGTGTGTACTCAAGAATAGAATATGCTCTCGTTACATTACGATTTAAAAGCGGCGTAATTGCCCACGTCGAAGGCACTTGGGCACATCAAAACTTTACAACCAAATTTGAAATTTCTGGAACTAATGGGATTATTGAATTTGATAGCTCGAAGGTTGAGCCTATCGTTACTGGTAGAAATAGCAGTAGTACTGGAGGAGTCGCTGTTCCTGAAAGTCCATTAAAAGATAATCCTTATTTCATGGAAATACAGCATTTTTTACATTGCATTGAGAAGGATGAACATCCAATTGTTACGGCAGAGGATGCGGTGAAAGCAATGGAAATTTCTTTAGCTGCTTTAGAATCAATAGCAACAGGTAAACCAGTTGTATTAAATGAGGAGAAAGTTAAGGAGGTAATTCGATGAAAGTCGGAATGATTAGTTTTGCTCATGGTCATGCATACGGATACGCTAACGCATTACAAAAAATAAAAGGAATAGAGCTTGTTGGAATCGCAGACGACAATCAAGATCGGGGCAAAGAAGTTGCTTCAAAATTTCAAACGAAGCACTACTTGGATTTTCACGAATTATTAGATCAAGATATTGAGGCAGTTATTATTACCTCTGAAAACAGTCTTCATATGGAGCATGTAGTGAGTGCTGCTAGAAAAGGTATTCATATACTATGCGAAAAGCCATTAGCTTCTAAAGTGGAAGATGCAAAAAAAATGATCCAAGTATGTAAGGAAAACAACGTCATTCTTCAGACGGCTTTTCCTGTTAGATTTAACACTCCGATTGTAAATGCCAAAAAAATCATTGAAAATGGCGAACTTGGAAAAATTATTGCGATTAAAGGAACAAATCGTGGAACGAACCCAGGTGGTTGGTTTGTCGATAAGGAAAAATCAGGTGGCGGTGCAGTCATTGATCATACTGTCCATGTAGTCGATATCATTCGTTGGTACACAGGTGCAGAAGTAACGGAAGTCTATGCTGAAGTGGATAACAAGATATCTGAGTATGATATTGATGATTGTGGATTATTGACAATGGAATTTGATAATAACATGTTTGCTACATTGGATTGTAGCTGGTCTCGTAATAAAACGTACCCGACATGGGGAGATGTGACCTTGGAAATCATTGGAACTAACGGGACTCTAGCAGTTGACGCCTTTGAACAGAAGACGAATGTGTATAGTGATGACGGTGTACAATGGGATTTTTGGGGAGACAACATGGATGATGCGTTAGTCGCTGATTTTATTACAACAGTCAAAGAAAAGAGAAGTCCTTCAATCACTGGAGAAGATGGTCTGAAGGCGTTAGAAGTAGCGATTGCAGCCTACGAATCTTCAGAAAAGAAACAGCCAGTTTCTCTTATTTAAAAATTGTGGAGGTCAATTCTATTATTTAAGAATGACCTCTTTATTAGGGAGTGGATCTACATGTTAAAGGGGATCAATCAATGGTGTTATCCAGAGGGAACTCCGCTTGAAAAAGTATTTGAATATAGTCGTGACGCAGGCTTCGATGCAGTAGAATTAAATGTATATGCAGCAGGCGGAATAGGGCTAACAATAGAAACAACCGAGGAGGATGTAAAGAAGATCGTAAAGCTTGCATCTTCATATGATTTAAAACTTAAAAGTTTATCAACTGGGTTATTATGGGATTTCCCACTTAGTCATCCGGATGAATCTATCAGGGAACAAGGGAGAAAAGTAATTGAAAAACAGATTCAATTAGCAGCAATGATGGATATTGATACGATTCTAGTCGTTCCAGGTGTTGTATCAGAGACTATTACCTATTCTGAATGCTACGATCGAAGTCAAGCTGAACTAAGAAAACTCCTCCCAATTGCAGAGAAGAACCAAGTCACCATTGGAATCGAAAATGTATGGAATAAATTTTTACTATCTCCACTAGAAATGGTGCAATACATTGACGAATTTGAGTCTGATTATCTTGGAGCTTATTTTGATGTTGGAAATGTATTACAGTTTGGCTATCCAGAGCAATGGATTCGTATTTTAGGTCATCGAATTAAAAAGATTCATGTCAAGGATTTTAATACCTCTGTAGGAAACATTACTGGATTTGTCCCATTACTAGCAGGCAATGTAAATTGGCATAATGTCATTCAAGCGCTCAGAGAAATTAATTATCATGATCCGATAACAGCTGAAGTAACCCCATACAAGTTTGACCCTCGACCTTTAGCTTTTGATACATCACGGCATATGGATCTCATTATTGGTTGAGAAGAATATTATTGGATTAAAGATGGTAACACGTTATTGGTAATAGTGCAAAAACTGTTACAGATCCTCTTCTTCAGCTATCTTTCAAGCAGAGGATCTTCTGTTTTCCGTGTAAAACCTTAAGGGGGGAAGAGAATGATGTCAAAAGTAAGAGTTGGATTTGTGGGGGTAGGAGGGATAGCAGCTGTCCACCTACGACATATTTCGAAAAATCCAGATGCAAAGGTTGTTGCGGTTTGTGATATTGTTGAGGAAAATGCCCGATTCACAGGGCAACAATACGGTGCAACTTCATATACAGACTTCGATAAAATGCTTATAGATGAGAAGTTGGATGCATTATTTATCTGTGTTCCTCCGTTTGCCCATGGTGACATTGAGGAGAAGGCAGCTCGCCGTGGGATACATCTAATGGTAGAAAAACCGGTAGGAATAAATCTTGAATCCGTAGAGAAAAAGTATGAAGCAATAAAGAATACCGATATTCTCTGTGCAACAGGGTATTGTTTACGTTACTTAGATACTGTTGCAATCGCAAAAGAGTTTTTGTCAGATAAAGAGATTGCCATGGTTCGAGGCTATTATTTAACATCCTTTGTGGAGACGTCATGGTTTAGGGAAATGGAGAAATCAGGCGGGCAACTTGTTGAACAAGCCACACATATTGTAGATTTAATGCGTTATTTAGGTGGAGAAATTGATTCGGTCTTTGCTGATATGAATCTCCAAGTCTTAAAAGATATCTCGAGAATAAATATCCCGGATGTATCATCTATTAATTTTACTTTTACGACAGGAGCCGTCGGCCATTTAGATTGTTCACTAACCCAGCCGGATCACCGAATGGGAATAGAGTTAATTGGAAAAGGTTTCCGGGTCGAAGTAAATGGAACTGATGTAACAATTGTTGAAGGAAATAAAAGTACCACCTATAAATCAAAGGTGGATTTCTATGAAGAACAAGATCATGCCTTTATAGAAGCTGTGAAAACAAAAAATAAAGATTACATTCTTTCTTCTTACGAAAATGGACTTAAAACACTCACTGTGACACTTGCGGCAAATACATCAAAGGAAAAAGGTAAATCTATGAGAATAAATAATGTGTCTTAAAAATGTAAGTCCAAAGAGTATCAATGACTTAACTTGTACATGTTTTAATACAATCCAAAGACAGAATTAAAAGTAGAATGTACCGCAAGCACATTGTAATGTTACGATTAAAATCGATAAAAGGACTTTATCAGCTTTTGATTAATATAAACATTAGAAATGACAATAAATTTTCGTCCCCTAGTGTAGTATAGTAATCTACTTTAGGGGTAGATTTTTATTCTATCCATATTTTTCCTGACTTTTAACTGTCTGCACTAAATGTTGAGAAGATTCAAAATTTCATATTGAAAATTTAACCAAAATGTTGTACTGTAAACATATCGGTTCTGTAATATCAAAATCCGTTTTATATTATAAAACAATTATATGGAATCCAAAAATGTAAGCGGTATAAAAGCGGTTTTTAAACAAATACACATTTTATCAATTAGTGTTCCTTAAAAGGTGCGATCACAATATCTGGAATATCAATATCAGTCGTAATTTCTAGTAATGTAAATTATGATATATAACTGTGTAAAATCGTTTATTTACCAAAGAAGGAATGAGAAATTTGCCAATTATCCAATCTGTAGATCGAGCCTTACGAATTTTAGAACTTTTTGATGACCGCGAATACGAATTAAGCATGACAGAGATTAGTAAACGGATGAATCTCCATAAAAGTACAATTCATTCATTACTAAAAACATTACAGACCCATCGTTATATTAAACAAAATGAAGAGAATGGAAAGTATTCCTTAGGCCTTAAATTGTTTGAACGAGGGAATTATGTCATCGAAAATATAGATCTTCGAACAAATGCTAGAAAGTATTTAGAATTGGTGTCTGCTAAAACCAATTATACCGTCCATTTGGTCATATTAGATGGCCAGGAAGGCGTATATATTGATAAAGTAGAAGGTCGTGGAGTGACTGTGCTTTATTCAAAAATTGGTCGGCGTGTTCCTATACATACAAGTGCAGTTGGAAAAGCATTAGTAGCTTTTAAAGATGATCGTGATATCGAGAATATCTTGACAAACTATCAGTTTACTAGAAGTACAGAAAAAACGATCACGGATAAAGAAGAGTTTTTGAGTGAACTACAAAGCGTACGTAATAATGGATTTGCTGTAGACAATGAAGAAAATGAACCTGGAATCTTTTGTTTGGCTGTTCCAATCATGGATCATACAGAAAAGGTCATCGCAGCCATTAGTATGTCTATGTCAGTTTCAAAGGCAACAGACGAAATCATAAATAAGTACAAAGCTTTATTAAAAGAAACAGGTGAGCAAATATCCGTTTCTCTAGGGTATGGATATAAAAGGATATGATGAAATGGGCTTTAGCCTATTTTTATCTATATATTAAAACTGAGTTTTATAATATAAAACAGGAGGGTTTTTAATGAGAATAATCCGTTATAAGAAGAATGAAGCCGCACTTCAATTAGCAGCAGTTAATAAGGAGAGTTTTGTTTTTGACTTACCATACCCTGATTTTATGACTTTTGTTAACGAAGCAGAGAAACAAGGAAAGACACCGTTAGCATTAGCTCAAGAGTTTACTGCTAATGAGCCTGTTGAAAAATATGAAAATATGATCCTTACAACACCGCTAGATGCGCCGGAAGTATGGGCATCTGGAGTGACTTATGAAAAAAGCCGTGATGCTAGAAATTATGAAGCAACAGAGGGGAAACTGGATGCTACTACGTTTTATGATAAAGTTTATGATGCCGAGCGTCCGGAAATTTTCTTTAAATCAACAGCTGCACGTACAGTTGGTCCGGGCCAAGATGTTTATCTTCGTTCAGATTCGAACTGGCAAATTCCTGAGCCGGAATTAGGATTAGTTATTGATAAAGAAGGAAAAATTTTAGGCTATATAGCCGGGAATGATATGAGTTGCCGTGATATTGAAGGGGAAAATCCTCTTTATCTCCCACAAGCAAAAATGTGGAAGAATTCTTGCTCAATTGGACCAGCAATCTTATTAGCGGATGCAGTAGAGAATCCATATGAATTAACCATTACTTGCCGCATTTTCCGTCGTGACGAAAAGGTGTTTGAGGGAATGGCAGGAGTAAATCAATTAAAAAGAAAGCTGGTTGAATTAGTTTCATACTTAGTACTTGATAACGAAATTTTTGATGGCACAGTATTGTTAACTGGAACTTGCGTCGTTCCTCCTAATGAATTCACATTAAAGGACGGGGATACAATTGAAATTGAAATTTCAGGAGTTGGCACTCTTAGAAATCCAGTTAAACAATTAGTGAAAAAAGAATCTGTTGCTAACTAAGGGTGATTTTATTCATCACTTTGGGAGTTAAAAAAATTAATTTTTTATAGGGAGTGGATTATTGTGAGTCAAACGAAAACAGCAACACAAACATTTTTAAATTATATTAATAATGAATGGAAACAATCTTCTGATCATGATGTGATTGCGAGCTATAATCCCGCAAATAAAGATGAGATTGTAGGGAATGTACAAAAATCATCAAAGGCTGATTTAGACGAAGCTGTAAATGCGGCACACAATGCCAAAAAAGGGTGGCGTAAGTTAGGTCAGGCAGCACGTGGACAATTGTTATATAAAGTAGCCGATATTCTAGAAGAAAACCTTGAGGATATCGCAGAAACCATGACGCGTGAAATGGGTAAAACATTACCCGAGGCAAAAGGTGAAACAGCAAGAGGAGTTGCCATTTTGCGTTATTATGCAGGAGAAGGAATGCGTTCAGACGGAGATACAATTCCATCAACAGATCCTGAAGCACTTATGTTTACGAAAAGAACTCCTCTTGGTGTTGTCGGTGTTATTACTCCATGGAACTTCCCGGTAGCGATTCCTATTTGGAAAATTGCCCCAGCGTTAGTGTATGGAAATACTGTTGTGTTTAAACCAGCTACAGAGGCGGCAGTAACGGCTGCTAAAGTTGTCGAATGCTTTACAAAAGCCGGTTTTCCAAAGGGTGTTCTTAATTTTATTACAGGTTCAGGGTCAGTTATTGGTCAAGGACTTATCGATCATCCACTTCTTAACGGTATTACATTTACAGGTTCTGAAGGTGTTGGTAAAAATGTTGCAAGGTCCGCAACTGAGAGAGGTATTAAGTACCAGCTTGAAATGGGTGGAAAAAATCCAGTAATCGTAGTAAAGGATGCCGATTTACATTTAGCAGTTGATGCGGTATTAAGCGGCGGTTTAAAGTCTACCGGGCAAAAATGTACAGCAACAAGTCGTGTCATTGTTGAGTCAGATGTCTATGATGAATTTAAAGAGCTATTACTTGAGAAAATTGATGAAATTACAATTGGCGATGGTTTGAAAGAGGGTATTTGGATGGGGCCTTGTGCAAGTGAAGGCCAATTCAACACTGTATGCAGCTATATTGAAAAAGGGAAGCAAGAAGGTGCATCACTTATTTATGGTGGTGAAGTGTTAACAGGTGACGAATATCAAAATGGTTATTATGTTCGTCCAGCAGTCTTTGAAAATGTAAACTCTAATATGATTATTGCCCAAGAAGAAATTTTTGGACCTGTATTAGCTTTATTTAAAGTCAATTCGTTAGATCAAGCCATTGAAGTTGCAAATGATTCTAAATACGGATTAAGTGCATCTATCTTCACAAGAAATATTAGTTCATTATTAACATTTATTGATGATATGGAGGCAGGTCTTGTTCGAGTAAATGCTGAAAGTGCCGGTGTTGAGCTGCAAGCTCCATTTGGAGGTATGAAGGCCTCAAGTACAGGCTCTCGTGAACAAGGTCAAGCTGCAAAAGAATTCTATACATCAATTAAGACTGTTTTTGTAAAGGGGTCTTAAAGCTTATATTGTAAGCTATGAATTGCCTATTTATATATAGCCCTATATTTAAAAGCAGGTTGTGTTAAAGCTCAATAATATTTTTTGCACTTTGTTAATTGAAGTGGAGGGCATGAGACTCCTGCGGGAGAAGCGTGTCAAAGGGAGACCTCACAGGCGTTTACGCCGAGGAGGCTCCGGGACCGCCGCGGAAAGCTAATTCCCGTAACGGAAATCAACAGCCAAGTTTAACAGAACCTCAAATAAAAGAAGTAAATATGTTCTGATCATTTTTCTAAAGCCTCGGGTTGATTAATAATCCGAGGCTACTTTTCATGAGGTGCAGGAACTTAAAAGCCCGCACTGATTAGGGAGAATACATAAACCTAAGCTTTTGTTGAATGTCGATATTGCGAAGGTGTCATGTCCATTATTTTTTTAAAAGTTCGATGGAAATAGGGCATGCTTTCAAATCCGCATTGTTCAGCAATACTTGAAACATTTTCTTCTGTTTTAAGTAATAATTGTTTGGCATTTAAGATTTTTTTCATTTTGATATATTCTGATACATTTAACCCTGTCATTTGTTTGAATACCCGGCTTAGGTGTGCTGAGCTAACATTCCCGTATTCTGCAAGAAAAGATAGAGTAATTTTTTCAGAAAAGTGATCTTCTATATATTCCAGTATCATACTTAACCACTTAGGAATGGCTTTTTGTGTAGCTGTATAAGGTGAATGTTGATGGATGATTGAACGATTTAAGAGCAGAAGTATTAACTGCAGTTGTATAAGAGCGGCTTGATTATAGCCTGATTTTTTATGAGTAAACTCATGATCTATATTTTCAATCATAGACTCTAGTTGTTTTTGCTGCTCGTTATTTAATGAATAACGATAATTATTCAAACGTGAGCTTTCATCAAAAATATGTAAAAAAGAAAATGTGTCTCTAGAGCTTAGGTTTGTCATTAATAGAGGGTTAAAAAAAATGGCCGTTGAAGTTATGGGACTCTCGGAATTTGGGATGGAATAGTGAATGGTATTTGCAGGGATGACAAAAATATCTCCCTTTTCCATATCTATGAAACTGTAATCGATGAAAAAGGTGCCTTTTCCTCCGTAAACATAAACGATTTCATACCAATCATGAAAGTGATTCGGTAACTCGCTTTTTGGGGTTTTTGTTTGACGATAGTCAAATTTAAATGGAAAAAAGGTTTCTGAATGGAAATTTTTCTTAAAAGGCTTCATCCTACTATGCTCCTTCAACAAGACTGTTATTTCTTATAACATATCAAAATAGGGTATAAATTAGCAATATACGCAATTTAACTTTCAGAAAATGATGTATATAATGCAATTAAAGCGCTTCCGTTAAATTGGATCATTAATAGGTAAAGGAGTTTGACTTAAACGATAAGAATGGTCAAGGTTTCATAGCGCGTTAAAATCAGATAAAAGATTAATAAGTTTAATATCGGTTAATTAAGAGTAGCAAAAAGTTCAATCGAAAGTCTTTCCAAAAGGGTGTGACACTATGAAAGTCATAAGTTGTGAAGAACCAAGGCGATTTACCGTAAAAGAAGAAGATGTTCCAAAGATAAAGAAAGATGAAGTGCTTATAAAAGTTAAGAGGATAGGGATATGTGGAACAGATATTCACGCCTTTTATGGGAATCAGCCATTTTTTACATATCCAAGAGTATTAGGGCATGAATTATCTGGTGAAATAGTTGAAGTTGGTATGAATGATCGTGATTTAAAAGCTGGTGATTTAGTTGCCATTATTCCTTTTTTAGAATGTGGAAAATGTATTGCATGCCGTAAAGGAAAAATGAATTGTTGTACAAATATGAAAGTATTCGGAGTTCATATTGATGGGGGAATGAAGGAGTATATCAAATTACCTATTGATCATGTATTAAAAGTAAATGGCATTAGTTTTGATAAGGCTGCAATGATTGAGCCTTTGAGTATCGGAGCGCATGCAGTAAGGCGTGCAAAACTTGAGGAACATCAATTCGCTCTTGTTATTGGTGGAGGGCCAATTGGATTAGGTGTAATGAAATTCGCAAAGCTTGCAGGTGCAAAAGTGATAGCTATGGATATTAACGAAGAGCGATTGCAATTTTGTAAAGATTGGGCACACGTTGATTTTACGATTCATGCACGGAAAGATCCAGTTGAAGAAATAGCTAAAATGACAAATGGTGATTTTCCAGAAGTTGTTTTTGATGTTACAGGTAATAAGTCATCCATGATGAATGCTTTTCAATATGTTAGTCATGGAGGACAACTAGTCTATGTTGGTCTCGTAAAGGATGATCTATCATTTAATGATCCCGAATTCCATAAAAGGGAAATGAGTTTACTGGGAAGTCGAAATGCAACACCTGAAGACTTCGAGTACGTTATTTCGTGTATGAAAAATGGAGACATTGATGTGAATCGGATGATTACAAAACGGTTTACATTAGATGATATAGTGACCGATTTTGAAGAAGTTACGAATCCAGTAAACAATACAATAAAAGCTATTATTGAAGTATAACCAAATGGAGGAAACAGAATGAGGTTAAAAAATAAAATGGCTTTAATTACGGGAGCGGGTTCTGGAATAGGCAAAGAAACAGCATTACTATTTGCGAAAGAAGGAGCACATGTTATTGTTGCTGACAATAATGAAGAATCAGGAAATGCAACGATACTGGAAATAAAAGAGAATAAAGGTGAGGCATCATTTATAAAAGTCGATGTAACGGATGAAGATAATGTCGCAGAAATGGCAGAAATAATAAAAAAAGAATATAAATCATTAGATATTTTGTTTAATAATGCAGGAATTAGTGGGATTGGCCCTCTGCATGAAATAGAATTAAAAACTTGGAAAAAAGTACTTGATGTTAATGTTACAGGTGTATTCCTTGTTTCAAAGGCGATTGTACCTATCTTGATGAAAAACAAAAATGGTTCAATCATCAATATGTCATCATGTATTGCAGAAATAGGATTAGCAAATCGAGCATCCTATGCAGCAAGTAAGGGAGCTGTTTTATCATTAACAAAATCAATGCAAGTTGATTATGCCCCGTATAACATAAGGGTAAACGCTTTAATGCCAGGGACGATTTATACCCCTTTTGTTGAAGACTACTTATCAAATGATCCTAACCCGGAGAATGCCATTGCAAAAATTAAAGAAAGACAATTAAGTGGAGATTTGGGTAAGCCGATAGATGTAGCATATGCAGCACTATATTTAGCTTCGGATGAATCGAAGTTTATGATGGGATCCCCGTTTATGATCGACGGCGGAGTTGTAAATGGTAAATCTAGTTAAGTAGATAACTAGTAATCAATTCTATTAAAAGATTTGGAGGAACATAACATTGAAATTATTAACTTTTAAACAAGAAAACAAATTAAAGCTTGGAATTAAAACTGAAAAAGGTGTTTTACATGTTGAAGAAGCGGCAAAACGTTTGAATTTAGAAGTACCAAATTCAATAGAAGAAACTCTTCGTCATCATAGCAAGGTTGAAGCTCTTCAAGCATTAGTAAAAGCAGGGCTAGAACAAGGAGATGAAAGCATCTTTTTAGATGAAAAAGAAATTACGTTTGGCCCAGCTGTTCCTAAACCAGGGAAGATCATTTGTGTAGGGCTTAATTATAAAAAACATGCGGAAGAATCAAATATGCCATTGCCAGAATACCCGATTCTTTTTAATAAATTCGACAATACCATTTCAGCCCATCATGACACAATCAGTCTGCCGTTCAATTCTTTAGAAAATGATTATGAGGCAGAGTTGGCTATAGTAATTGGCAAGGAAGCAAAGCGTGTCTCAAAAGAAGATGCTTTGGATTATGTTTTTGGTTATTGCAATGCGAATGATTTATCTTCTCGCGATTTACAATTCCGTACTCCCCAATGGTTACTAGGTAAATCTTGTGATGGATTTAGCCCGATAGGTCCATATTTAGTCACGAGTGATGAGGTTGGGAATCCAAATGAGTTGAATATAAAGGCAATTGTTAACGGAAAAATACGACAAAACTCTAATACGTCAGATATGATTTTTAAGTGTCATGAAATTGTTAGCTATATTTCTGACCATATGACACTAAGTCCAGGGGATATTATTTTTACAGGTACGCCTGAGGGTGTCATTTTAGGAATGCCGGAAGAAGAAAGGGTTTATTTAAAAGAAGGAGATGAGGTTACGATTGAAATTGAAAAGCTGGGGAGTTTAACAAATTCATTTATACAAGAAGTTTAATGCAAAACGTAGATGTTTCCCGAAAGTGGCCTATGTCTTTCGGGGAAACAATTTAGTCTTAAAT
The DNA here is from genome assembly GCF_058315175.1 of Metabacillus sp. RB-C-LZQ-3-1. NCBI lineage: Bacteria > Bacillati > Bacillota > Bacilli > Caryophanales > Bacillaceae > Metabacillus > Metabacillus sp. RB-C-LZQ-3-1. The sequence continues at coordinate 556,428 of NZ_JBZFLI010000001.1, forward strand.
AAATGACGATTCTCGTTTTGACGATAAATAACGTGTGAAAAATGAATAAGTGTAATATATATTTAATCTGCTTTTCGATAGAATTGTTTTGCTCTTGTGAAATTTAGATTAATAGCTTCTTTTATCATTTCATCATCATGATCTTTTATAGCTAGTACAAGTTTTGTTCTTGATTCAATACTATTTTCCCATGCACCTGGGATATTAAGAATTTTTAACATCGATTCATGACGCAGGTGAACAATTGTTTGCATTAATTTGTTATATATTTTGTTTTTACTACAAAGTCCCATGTGTAAATCGAATTCGTCAAGCAATTGCTGGAATTCTCTAATGTCTTTTTCTTTAACGGATAAACGTTTCAATTGATGCAACGTTTTTTCTAGGACACTTATATCATCATCACTCATATGTTTAGATGCTTCTAGAAAAACCTCAGATTCAATTAATTTTCGAGCAGCATATATTTCGTCTAAATTGTCTATTTCGTTATAATACATCCAGCCAATGGTTTCAGCAGGAATTGGAGATTCGCTTTTATTTACAAAGCTGCCTTCACCGGGTTTAATTGTAATCAACCCAATTAGGGCAAGGGCGCGTAAAGATTCACGAATTCTCCCTCGATTCACTCCAAATTCCTGTGCTAATAAACGTTCATTAGGAAGTTTATCACCTGGATTTAATTCATTTGATGTGATCCAAGAAGCAATTTGTTCCATGACTTGTTCAGTCACTGTTACTCTTTTTATCGGATTAATCTTAACCATTATAGAACCACCTTTTCAATAGACTGGTATTACCAATATACCACTTGTCACTATTTTAATGAAAATGAATTCCAAAAGAAAGTTTTAATTGTCGATTTATCAGTAAATTTATAAAATTTTAAAAAATACAAAAATCAAGTTGAAATAGCATTATTTGGGTGATATCATTAATTTTGTACTGGTACCACCAGACAACAATCTATTTTGAAAGCGCTGTTATTCTCAAGAGCCGCTTTGCTGGATATTTTTGAATGATTAATAGTTAGATTGTGGTACTACCATACCACCTGATACCTGATTTACCTGTTATTAAAAACGATGGTACTTAACAATGAATAAGGGAGAAATGATGACTTTGAAGGAAAAAACCTATCGCTCGATCATAATGAGACCTGATGACAGTGTAGCTGTGGCACTAGAGGAGATACCAGCTAATACCAAATTAACCGTTGCTTTTCCCGATCAGAGAACAAAAGAAATTATAGTAAAGGAAACGATATTTTTTGGGCATAAATTTGCCGTTATACCGATATCAGCTGGATCTAATATTTTAAAATATGGAGAAGTAATTGGAAAAGCAGTAATCGATATAGAAGAAGGCGAACACGTGCATGTTCACAATTTAGAAGGTGTGAGAGGAAGAGGTGATAAAGTTGTTGACAATGGATAATGAAGGTAAATTTCTAGGATATAGACGTCACGATGGAAAAGTAGGGGTAAGAAATCATGTTCTTATCTTACCAACAATAACTTGCGCTACTCAGGCTGCAAAACAAATTACTGAACTTGTACATGGGACCGTTTCTTTTATTCATCAACATGGTTGTGCTCAAGTGGGAGTAGATTATGAACAAACGTTCCGTACATATGTCGGATTAGGACTTAACCCAAATGTTTATGGGGTTGTGGTTTTAGGATTAGGCTGTGAAACACACCAAGCTAGAAGTGTTGCAAGTGAAATTGCTAAAACAGGTAAACGTGTTGAAACAGTTTCAATTCAAGATTATGGCGGTACATTATCGGCAATTGCTGAAGGAGCAAAAGCAGCTACTAAACTAGTACAGGAAGCTTCTGCTCAAATGAGAGAATGGTGCGATTTTAGTGAATTAATTATTGGAACAGAATGTGGCGGCTCTGATGCATGCTCAGGATTATCCGCAAATCCTGCGGTTGGGGTAGTTAGCGATATGATTGTAGAAAAGGGAGGCACTGCAATCTTAGCCGAAACGACCGAATTAATAGGAGCAGAACATTTACTAGCAAACCGTGCTAAAAATGATAGAGTTGCTAAACGCGCATATGAAATTATTAATGCGATGGAAAACCGATCAATATTAATGGGTGTTGATATAAGAACAGGAAATCCTAGCCCTGGAAACATAAAAGGCGGATTAAGTTCATTAGAAGAGAAATCCTTAGGGGCTGCAAATAAGGCAGGAAAAAGTCAATTAAATGAGATCATAGATTATGCTGAAGCTCCAACGGAAAAAGGGTTGGTTTGGATGGATACACCTGGACATGATATTGAACAACTAACAGGTATGGTTGCAGGTGGTGCTCAAGTGGTTTTGTTTACTAGCGGGAGAGGAACACCTACAGGTTCACCGATTGCTCCAGTTATTAAAATATCTACGAATACTCCAATGTTCGAAAGAATGTCTGAAAATATGGATCTTGATGCTGGAACGATCATTGATGGGAAAGAAACAGTAGAAGATGTTGGAAAGCGAATTTTTGATGAAATAGGGCTCGTTTGCTCAGGAAAGCTTACAAAAGCAGAAATACTTAAACAACATGATTTTGGGATCTGGAGAATTGGCCCAACATTTTAAGAGAAGTTTCAATGGAGACAAAAGTGTGTTAGTTAAGCTGTCTCCTCAATAAAAACAGTCTAAAGAAAAGGGGTATGGAAAATGAAAAAATCATTATTATCGGCTTTAATGGTATTTTTATTGATTGTTGTAAGTGCTTGTTCTTCAGGAACTTCGAGTACTTCCTCATCAAGTGGCGGAGAAGCTGAAGATTCTAAAAACCAAGACAAAATTGAAATTAATGTTGCATATGGGAACCAACCAGGTGAGCCAATTGATCAACTTGCAAATAAGTGGAAAGAATTAGCTTCTGAAGCAAGTGATGGGCAAATCGTATTAAATCTTTATCCAAGTTCGCAGTTAGGTGCTGAAAAGGATGTTGTCGAACAGGCGAAGATGGGGAATAACGTCATTGTCATGGCTGGTTATGACTTTTTAATGGATTATGTTCCAGATGCAGGTATTCTTACAGCTCCATACTTAACTGAAAATGTAGATGATTTAGTGTACTTAACTACCACTGATTGGTTTGCCGATTTAACAGATAAATTAAGAGAACAAGACATCGAAATTGTAAACGGTAACACTGTCTATGGTATCCGGCATCTAATGACCAATGAAAAAGTAACAACACCTGAGGAATTAGCAGGGTTAAAGATCCGTGTCCCAAATAACCAAATGTCAATCAAAACATTTGAAGCATTAGGAGCAACGGCAACACCAACTCCATTAGGAGATTTGTATACTTCCCTGCAACAAGGGTTGATTGATGGAGCCGAAAATCCACTACCAGTATTACAAGGGGTAAAAGCACAAGAAATTTCAAAACATTTAACTTTAACTGGTCACCAAAAATTTATTACATCTTGGATTGCTGGAACAGGATTTATCGAATCATTACCAGCTGATGTAGTAGACATTTTAAAAGAAACGGGCAATGAAGCTGCTAAATATGGACGTACTGTATTAGAAGAAGAAACAGAGAAAGTATTAGAAGAATTTAAAAACGAGGGTGTAGAAGTTCATGAAGTGGAGATCGAACCTTTCAAAGCAAAAGTAGACAGCGTGTATAAAGCGTTTCCAGATTGGACTCCAGGACTATACGAGGAAATCCAAAACTTACTTAAAAATAAATCCTAGTATTGGATAAACGAAAGTAGGATTTCTCAATGTGAGAATCCTGCTTTCTTAGATCAAATTTAGTAAAAAATTAAGATGAAAATAGTAGGTAAAAGGGGGAAAATTATGTTTAAAAAGATATTTGATCCCATTGATGATATCATTTCAACACTGGCACTCGCTGTAATAATCGTCCTTACTGTGATGAATGTTTTTTTTCGTTTTGTATTAAATAGTCCTATTGCATGGGCGGAAGAAATTTCAGTTGGATTATTTATTTGGCTTGTTTTTGTTGGGATGAGTTCAGCCATGAAGCGTGAAAACCATATAGGAGTAGATTATTTTGTCAATAAAATGCCGCGTCCTCTAAAAATTACCGCAATCATTATTAGGGCCCTCGCCATTTATTCAGCCCTTTTCTATGTTTTAATCTATCTTGGAAGTACTTTAACAGCACAAGCACAAAGTAAAGTAACCCCGATTTTAGCAATAAGCTACCAATATATAGATATTGCTGTACCAATTGGGGGAGTTTTAACAGCAATTCATTTTACCCGATTACTCATTAGAAGTTTAAAAGCTGAGCTTATTAATAAAGGGGGAGAATAAAGTGGCTTTAACTGTCGTCCTATCTGTTCTTCTAATATTGTTTTTATTAAACGTACCCATAGCTTTTGCACTGATCGTGAGTACCGCGGTATATTTCTTTTTTATTGATAGTTTTTCAACATCTATTTTGATTCAACGAATGGTCGGAGGTATTGAATCGGTTCCTCTATTAGCGATTATTTTCTTTATTACAGCAGGGATTCTAATGAATTACACAGGAATTACATCTAGAATGTTGAGATTTGCTCAAATTTTAACGAATCGATTGCCTGGTTCATTAGCACAGGTAAATGTTGTTTTAAGTACCCTTATGGGCGGATTATCCGGCTCAAATATTGCAGATGCTGCCATGCAATCAAAAATTTTAGTTCCTGAAATGGAAAAAAAGGGGTATAGTCGTTCGTTTGCAACTGTACTAACAGCCTCAACTTCATTAATTACACCGATTATTCCACCAGGAATTGCCTTAATCATGTATGGATATGTTGGAAATATTTCAATTGGTTCATTATTTCTTGCTGGAGTTTTACCAGGAATTGTTTTATGTATCATTTTCATGATTTATGTTCATTTTTATTCAAAAAAACATCATCTCGAAACAGACAATAAGGAACATTTTACAGCAAAAGACTTATTACTATCTTTTAAGGATGCTTTTTTTGCCCTATTGTTACCAGTTATTATTATTGGTGGGATTCGTTTAGGGGTTTTTAGCGCAACAGAGGCAGGAGCTATTGCTGTATTTTATGCTTTATTCCTAGGGTTAGTTATCTATCGTGAAATGAAACTAAAGCAGCTGGTACGCGCACTTGTCGAGACTGTACATACTGCAGCTTCGATTATCATCATTATAGCAGCGGGCTCTGCCTTTGCTTGGGTCTTAACGTTAGAGCAAGTACCACAAAAAATGACTGAGTTTATGGTAACAAATGTCTCATCACCTATCCTGTTCTTCCTAGTTGTTATTGCTTTTCTATTAGTAGTAGGGATGTTTATTGAAGGAAACGTATCGATTATTATTCTTACTCCGTTATTCATGCCAATGCTTGCACAATATGGAATTGATCCCGTACATTTCGGTATTTTCTTTATCATTTGTATAAGTATAGGAACAATGACACCGCCACTTGGTACGATCATGTTCACTACCTGTTCGATTACAGGTACTAAGATTGAAGATTTTATTAAAAGCAGCATACCTTTCCTAATAATCTTGATAATCGCAGCGTTGTTAATTGCGTTTGTGCCAAGTATTTCTCTCTGGTTGCCAACTGCTTTTAAATAAGAAGATAAATTTATTTAAAGGGGAAGTTGTCTGGATTATTGGAAGCATCTCAGGTTTCGGAAGAGCTGGAGCTATTGATTTTTGCTCTTTAACAAACGTCAATGAAAGTGATGTTTGTCTAGTAATATGTAAGGAAAGACGGTACTTAAGTATCGTTTTTTTTGTTCACCAGGAAATGATAGATTCATAACTTTTGGATAAATATTTATTTTACCTTATTTTTGGATTTCTCAAAATCTTTATACGGCTCTAAATTGATCTTAGATGTGCTATTATAGTAAGATGAGAAATATTTCTAATAATTAACATAATTTAAATAGATATGAAAAATTTCAGAATCTTGAACCTAAAAGTAGACAAGACCCCAATGAATGAGGTGATATAATGGGTGATTTATCATTAGAAAAACCACAGCCCTATTACGAACAGTTTTACCATATGATAAAAAAAATGATCTATGAGGGGAAGTTTCAGCCCGGAGAACGGATTAACGAAACGCAATTAGCAAAAGAATTTAACGTAAGTAAGAGCCCAATTCGAGAGGCGATCCGAATTTTAGAAAAAGAGGGCCTTTTAGTTGTAGAAAAATTAAAGGTGGTTGTGTATGAGCCGACGGCAAAAGATGTTAAGGATATTTATTTTTGTCGGAAAGCTTTGGAGTCCTTCGCGGTGAGCCTGACCACTCAAACAGCTAGTGATGAGGAGCTTGGGGAAATTGAAGTTTTGTTAGAAAAAACAGAACAGGCTATTCAAGCCAATGAAGACCCCAATACAATCATTACGCTTAATGAGCAATTCCATAACTTGATTATCAGCTTTACCCGGAATACTCGCCTTCAAAAACAGGTAGCTGATTTAAAAGGATTAATTTACTATTTTCGAATATTAAATTTTAAAGGTGAAAGTAGAGCAGAAGAGATTGTAAAACAGCATCGTAATATTTTTAACTATATGAAAATAAGAGATGAAAAATTAGCCGCACAGGAAATGATTAAACATCTTGAGCTTGATGTAGAACATTTATTTGAAGTCCTTTCAACAACCGATGAAGGTTCTAAAATTGAACTAAACAAAAAAAATACATAACATCTTACAAAGCGGTGTCATTGCGTATGAAGGTCCGATTTTGTGGAGTAATATAGTAAATAGATATAAATTAGCATACCAATTCATATAGTAATTGCTATGCTTTTTTCATTGATATAGCAAAGTAAACAGCACCCAAAATGAACAATCGTGACTGTGGCTGTTTTCATGTCCTAATTAGGATGCTAAATCAAATTTTTATAGGAGTCTATTTGAGAAAAGTATGGATTGATTCCACTATCATTAAAAAATAAAAAGCTTGTGAAAAGATGCAGTTACACTACCGAACAGGTTAGGAAAACAAGCAAAAGTCATTCAATAATGAAATAGATCTTGTTTTCAAGGAGGTAAAACATGGATTACATTTCACCGAAAGAAGCCGTGTTAAAAGTGAAACGGTGGCCTAAAGATACCATATCAGCGGGGCGTCGTCATACTGTTGGTCTTAAAACTGACGGCACGGTGACGGCTGTGGGTGATAATAAATATGGTCAATGTGATGTAAGCCAATGGCGCGGTATTGAGGCGGTCGCGACTGGTAATGTTCATATGGCGGCGAACACGGGGAATGTTCATACCATCGGTCTTAAAGCTGACGGTACTGTGGCGGCTGTAGGGTGGAATAAGTATGGCCAATGCGATGTGAACGACTGGCGCGATATTGTAGCATTTGCGGCAGGGTGGCGTCGTACTATTGGGCTTAAATCGGATGGCACGGTAATAACAGTGGGCAGAAATAATGAAGTTGAATGCAATGTAATCGACTGGCATGATATTGTGGCGGTTGAGGCGGGTGACTGGCATACGATCGGTCTTAAATTGGACGGCACGGTGACGGCTGTGGGTAATAATCGGTATCGCCAATGCAATGTAAGCGGCTGGCACGACATAGTGGCGGTCGCGGCTGGTTATCTTCATACCATCGGTCTTAAATCGGACGGTACGGTGATAGCTGTGGGGTTGAATAAACATGACCAATGTGATGTAAGCGGCTGGCGCGGAATTGTGGCGATAGCGGCGGGGAGTAAACATACCATCGGCCTTAAATCGAACGGTACTGTGGCGGCTGTGGGTTGGAATGAGTATGGCCAATGTAATGTAAGTGGTTGGCGCGATATTGTGGCAATAGCCGCGGGCTGTGCCCATACTGTCGGTCTTAAATCGGACGGCACGGTGGTTGCTGTGGGTGATAATGAATATGGGCAATGCGATGTAAGCGACTGGCATGGCATCCAACTGCCTAATCATTAGTTTTGGGTAAAAATAAATCCAAAAAAAGATTAAACATAAAAGGTGAAAATTCCTTTTTCAACTAACAAGTCAATAGTTGAAAAATATCAAAAGGTGATCTAATCGGAAGACTTGAGAGCTGCTGAAGACGACAATCCATTCGCGGAAAATAGAATAACTGCAATTGATGTGGTTGAAATACCAAACAAACTAAATATGAAGTTAATGATAATGAAATAATGGAAAATTTTTTGCTTAAACGTAAGTGATCAAAGGAAGCAAGTAACCTTATTAAGGGCAATTAAAGGAAAGGGTGCCTTTAGAAGGTGTAAGGAAAAAATCATTGATGATGAAATAGAAGATCAATGGTATTCATACCGTAACGAGTGTTTCAAACAAATTGCGATTGAATGGTGTCAGCTAAATAAAATAAACTATATTGAATAGAAAAAAGACAAGGGTGATTATAGGAGAATAATCACTTTTTTCTTAAAGTAACGGGGCACCTTACTTTAAAAAGGTATAGTAGATTCATTCTTTATTCGATATCAGGAATAATTATATTCCCGTGACTAAACTCCAAACTGTTTTAAATGGTGGTCAAGATGCTTGTAAATACCTTTTCCCCATTGTTCTGAAGTAAGTTTTCCGAAAAAAGGATGTGGATGTTCTGTACAAGCCTCTGGTCCATTCTTTTGGAATGTTTTAATTTTTAGTTTCAGTTTTTCCCTTTCTATTTCAAAATCTTTTTTCTCTGCAATTAAAATAGTTGGGATAGTAGACATATTGAGAGGTAAAGGCTTGTCATTATAAAAAATGGGTTTTGCAAATCTACCTACTACTAACCCTAACAAACCTCTTGGAGGGAAAGAATATCCCATTGCGAGATCCTGGAAAGATGAGCAATGAGCTAACATTTGAGCGACATCCATTTTTCCCCATTTCGGTTGTGAATTTACACTTAAGTTTTCGATACGTTTTAATATTTCATTTGTATACGTGATCTCAAATATAGTATTCATTAGAATAACCCCTTAGTTTTTTGATTTTAACAAAATGCCCTTTATTATTTAATATATAATTCAACGTCTCGATATTTTATCCTTCTTTAATGATCGGGTGCTTGAGTTGAAAATTAGGGTTGCTGTGGCAGCCTTTTCTTTTTGAGTTAAAGGGTAGGTTGGTGGAAGAAGAACGAATTTATTACCTATGAGAATTTACTCTTCTGAAAAAAGCGCGTTTTTTTGATAATGTAAAAACACTATGGATAAGTTAGTTTACTAAATAACATATGAATCAAACCAACTAGTTGTCAACTTTTATAACAAACAAGTTGTAGTAATAGCTTATTGGTTGCATATTAACTCATAAGGAGGCGACGTTATTGTGAGTGTTGAGGTTTATATAAACATTTTCACTGCAGATAACAAGCATTTGAAAAACTAATTAAAAAACTAGATGAACATTTATTAGAACTTTATCCAAGTGAAGGCATATTTGGATTGGATTTAAGTTGTCCTAAAGTTGAGGAAACTACATTTGCACTTGCTTACTTAGGAAAGACACCTGTTGGTTGTGGTGCAATACGACCATTGAGCTTGGAAAACATAAAATTGAAAAGATTTTATATAGATAGTATTTATAGGAAAAAGAGCATTGCCACAAAATTATTAAAGTTTCTTGAGAAAGAAGCAAAAGGTTCAGGCTTTAAAACAATCCTTTTAGAAACTGGAAATGAACAGCCAGAAGCAATAAACCTATATAGGAAGAATGGCTATAATGAGATTGCTACTTTTGGGGAGTATGTTGATTGTGAAAATAGTGTTTGTTTTGTGAAAAAAATAGGTTAACATATTTTTAATCTTTTATAAACACACTTTTATTCTAGTGGTATCTTCATTATCTATTAAATTTAATAATAATCTTCAGCAATCAGGCGCTTATCTTAAATTGAACTGTACCCCAATTGTTAGACAAAAATCTTACAATTGGAGGTGCAGTTCAGAACAAGTAAAGGCGCTTATTTCAGTTATGAGGCTAGATTGGAGAAGATTAATTAGAATGATATGGAGAATGTGAAGGGTTACACTTAAACTAGCGGAGCAGGATAGTTCAAGAAGGATTTTATAAAGACTAGTCGAATTTTACTTAATAGTAAAGAATACAATTGGAATCAAAAACTGCTTCTATAAAAAGGAGACGTTAAAATGAAATACTTGTGTTTGGGTTACTTCAACCCAGAGAAAATGGATGCCAGCCCCAAGGCGGAGATCGAAACTGTCCTGAGCGAATGTCAACCCCACCTAAAGGAATTTTACAAGAGCGGTCAAGTAATTATGGATGTTGGTGTTGACTTAGAAGTAAAATGCTTGAAGCGGATGAACGGGAAGGTTGAGGTTACTGAGGGTCCTTTTGCCAAAACAAATGAGATGATAGGCAGTGTGTTCATCATAGAGGCACTTGACATTAAGGAAGCAATTAGGGTGGCCTCCTTACATCCGACCACACAATTGGATGCAGGTGAGCAGTTTAACTGGAGGATTGAAATCCGCCCTATCCACTACTTCGAGAAGAGAGAATAATGGTCAAGTTTCATTTTTCTTATAGTATCAGGTGTGAACGTCAATAGCAATTAGTCGCATTTACCTTATTCAACTATAGGGTGCTAGAGTTCAACAAGGAGTTGTTGCTGCAACTCCTATTTTTTATTGAACTAACGGTGCAGGATTGTTGAAGAAAAAACTATGGGTTTTAGATATGGTCGGACGAAAAACTGCTTCATAGCACCTTTTATAAATAACCCTTGTTATTCGATGTACCACGTATTACAATGTTAATAGAAAATGTTACCAGAAGGAGAAGGTAAAATGGATAAAGAGATTATGAAAGGTAGTATCGACATTTTACTACTTTCGCTGTTGTCTAAAAGAGATATGTATGGATATGAAATTGTTAAAACCTTAAAAGAGAATAGCAATGAACTATACAATATGAGTGAGGGAACTTTATACCCTGCATTAAAAAGATTAGAGAAAAAAGAGTTGATACAATCTTATTGGGAAAGTTCAGCAACAGGAGGTAGAAGGAAGTATTATCGAATTATGGATTGTGGTAAGAAAGAACTTATTAAGAAACTTGGTGAATGGAAAAAAATTAATGATTTAATAAAAGTAAGTTCGGAGGGTTTAATATGGGGAAGAGCATTGAAACCTACATCAAACACATAATTACAACTTTGAAATGCAGTGAAGAAGAAAAAGTTGAAATTGAGGAAGAACTTAAAGACCATTTATACTTATTGAAAAACGAATATTTAGAAGATGGATACTCAGAAACTGAAGCGATAAAAAAAGCTATCAATACCTTTGGTGAGGAAAATGAGATTAGGAAAGGATTACAAAATTCAATATCTCCATTATACAAATTTGTGAATTATGGGACATGGCTTTTGTTTTTATTTTATAGCTATGTTTTATTATTAGAACTTCTAATAAAACGACTAATAATAAACCAAAATATTGGTGGTCCTAGCTTTTATTTTATGCCTTATAGTTTTACTGACATTAATGTATTTGATAAAGATATCTTTTTATTAAATACAAACTTTTTACCATTTAGAAATATTTCTAATTACATAATCAATTATGACAGTTTCAACTTTGATATTGTTCTTTATAATACATTGGGCAATATTTTAATATTTTTACCGTTAGGAATATTTTTACCATTACTAATTAGAAATGTTCAATTATTTAAAGCATTTACAGTTTTTATAATGGTAAGCCTTATAATTGAATTACTTCAATACCTTTTAAAAGTTGGTCAACTCGACATCGACGATATTATACTTCGTTCCATAGGTGGAGTGGTTGGATTCTTAATTATAAAGCTATCTATTCAGTTCTTCTTTTTTTGTAAAAGTGTTACTCGGAAATTACAGTATTCAAAATGAGAAACCTACTATATTTCTTATTATGTTAAAGAAGGTTAAAGGCATCTTTTCTTTCTTCAACTAACGGGTGCAAGAGTTTAACACCATTGGTGGCTATTTTCTAGATAAGGTTAAACAAAGCAACACTCTTTAGAAGTGATGCTTTTGTAGATATTTGAGACATAGGTTAAAAATATTTTCTATACAACTCTTGTCTATGACTACCACTTAATTGAGCATAAATTTTCGTAGTTTCGCTCTTCTGGTGACCAAGTAGACTTTGGATAACATCAAGAGGTGCTCCATTATTCAACAAATGTGTTGCAAAGCTATGTCTTAGTTGGTGTGGATGAATTACTTTACTAATCTCTGCCCTATCAGAAATCCGCTTTACAATGTATCTCATTTGAGCAATACTCATTCTATGTGGTTTCCGTTCTGTAACAAAAATGGCCGGATCATTATCCTGACGATTATCTAAGTACCGTTTAAGCCAAATTTCACAACGAATATTAAAATATACTTCCCTTTCTTTATCACCTTTACCAAGAACTATCGCTGATCGGTTTGCCCAATTGATCCTGTTCTTGTCTAGCGAAACAATTTCACCTATTCTACAACCTGTTGAAAACATAAATTCGAATAATGCCTTTTCCATAGGAGAACTACAGGCTTTCCTTAAGTGTTCGATCTCTCTTTCAGTTAAAAATTTTGGGATTCGTTTTCCTACTTTAGGTTCTTTTAATTTAGAAGCCGGATTCTTTAAAATATGTCCTTCCTCGTGTGACCAACGGAAAAGTGATTTTATAAAACGTATACGGTGAGCTAAACTGGATGGCTTTAGATTTTCGCTTGACTTTGCCAAGTATTCTTTTAATTGGATAGTAGTAATGGTTTCGAGTTTTACATCCTCAAAATACCGTATCACCAACAACGCTTGAAGTTTATAGGCCTTTAAAGTCTGTTGGGAGAACCCTTCAATCCGTTTATCAGATTCATAAATTTCCCAGGCTTTTGATAATAGCAAAATACATCTCTCCTTAAAAATTCTATTTAATTGAATTTGATACGGTACTGCAATCCTTCAACTATCGAAGCAGTTTAGTTGAACAAAGGTTTCTGATATTCAGGGTAACATCTGGGAACAATAATCTCTAATATTAGCTAAATGAAGGGGATTATTGATGAAAAAAATTATATTATTTACCATATTGGCATCAGTCATTTTAAATCTTTCACCAATTCTTACTCACGCTGAAGGAAAACTAAATAAAGACTTAATGAAAATTATCAATAAGTTTGTACCGCCAAATTCAATACTGTTAAGTCCTGAAGAACCTAAATTAACTAAACCATATCAGTTTTATGACTTTAACCAAGATGGACAAGAAGAGATTATTATTACTTTTGAAATAAAAGTAAAAGAACAACCGAATCCTTCACAATATGGAGTAATAGTATTAAGAAAAGAAAATGAAAGATGGGAAAAGAGTTGGGAAACCCAAACCCAGGGGGTAGGATTAGATTATTCAGGTCTTACTGATATTACTGGTGATGGTATTAAAGAGTATCTCTTTGGTGTCAAAATAGGTGCTTCAGCAGGGAATAAACTAGAGGTTTTTAATTGGAATAATAATTCTTTAAAGATGATAGCAAAAGTTCCGTATCATATGATGGAGATTTTAAGTAATAAGAAAATTGGTATAGCCGTTTGGCAAAGGTACATTGCAGATACTTATTTTGTTGATGTTTTAAAATGGAATGGAGAAAAATTAGATTTAGATGAAGAACTATACTCTAGTTACTACCCTGTTATTGAAAAATTTTATAATAATAAAATATCAAAAATGGATGCGTGGTTCTATTGGTATACTCTTGCGGACGCTCAAGTTAAGGCAAATTTATTTGAAAAAGCTAGAAGTTCTATACAAAAAGGAACTACATTAGCAAAGAAATTATCATTGCCTGATGCAGTAGAAAACTTTGAACAGTTAAGTGAAAAGCTGATTAAAAAGAAAAATTTTTATTAAGCTTAACGGGTACAGCAGTTGGAGATCAAGCTGCCAAACTGATGGCTTTTTTCTTATTGGGCTAAAGGAGCAGAATAGTTGAATAAGCACAGCGACGGAGTTTAAGCGAACTCCGACGCAAGCTCCTCCAAATCCCAAATTATGGTACGATGAAATTAAACAAGAAAGGAGCAAATAATTTTATGGGATTAGTTACATTTCTAGTAATAATAATTGTTGCATTAATTGTTGATTTCCTTTGGCTTGATACTGAAAGTAAACGATGGAACTGGTTAAAGAATCGTTCTAAATCACAACAATTACTATTTTTCCTCATCTTTATTGGGGCTTCTTCAACTCTTTATTTTCTGTTTGGACTAAAATACTTGAATTAATGACTTTATTCCTTAAGTCTACCCAAAAAACTTCCTAAGTCTCTCAAGAAGGTGGGTGGACTCATTTATTTTACGTCGCAATTTCTATCTAAAATACATAAGCCCTTCTTGTACTAACGGGGCAGTTTAGTGGAATAAGAAATGCTTGTGTAATTCCTTGATTACTGAAATAATCACTTTATCAATGGGAGGGATAGATGTGGAAAATTCATTAGAGATGGAGACGGACACATCATTTACTTTAAACTTTTTGATTTACATACAAAATATTTATCTCAATCAAAATCGAAATGAAGATGACCTAAGATTTCCTTATTTATCAACAAAAATGGTGTTTAAAGAAGACTTTGAAATAAGGTATAAGGAACTGTGGAATGAAGTTTTCCAAAAGATATTTAGCAGTGATAACGATTTAAAAATATTTTATGAAGATAAAGATTTATTTTATCAAAAATTGTTTGAAAATAGTACGGATAATTTAAAGAGCTTTAATGAAGTTTACAAAGCCTTTCAGGTTTGGTGGGGTAGTTTTGCAGGTCGTTTTTCAATGGAAAGGTCTATTGATGAAACAGGTCACACATTATATATAGATTTGACAAACTGGTTAATGCAAAGGGGCAAAACACCACTCAAGAGATTACACATTAGTTTAATTTATGATGAATGTGTATTGGCTAACATCCCCGAATCTTCATATCTTGCAGTCATTCCGATAAGAGATTTTTTTATTAATTACAAAGAGTTGGTTCCAAGAATACAAAAATGTTTTTATTAAGCTAACGGGTGCTTATGTTCAATAAGAAATTCTAATGACGACGGTTGAATTGTCGTTTTTTTAGTTATTCAATAAGCAAGTCTATTTGCACTTCTAATAGCAGAAGCATATTTTTTATTACGCTCGTGCTAATTCATCTGCTATATATAATGTTAATTTTGGTGTAATTTCATAACCCCATCAAGCCGTAAATAGCAGAGCGATTCTTATGCGAATAACTCTGCTTTTTTGGCTTCTTTTATATGTGTTTTTATACCTGCGGGTAATCCAAAAGTGAACGGCTTCCGTTTAGAGGAGCAAGCTTGGCTAATCACTATCAAAATAATGAGAAGTTTTTCTTTATTTTGATTGATGTTATAAGAAATTTTGTCAAAATTACCAAATTTAAGTTGAATTTTTGGTATTATTGTCGTGAGGAGGTTGAAGAATTTTGGAAGAGGAAACTTATTTTATAAAAGATACTGCTTTAATAGACAAATCTAAAGATGCATTTCATCATGAAGACTATGTTAAAAACTTAAAAAGAATAATAGGGGAACATGAGCCACCATTTAATATAGCGCTAATTGGAAAATGGGGAGTAGGTAAATCATCAATAATTAATTTATTAAAGGAAGAATTACACGGGAAAAATGAAATAGTAACTCATGAAATTAATGCTTGGAAATACGAGAATGATTCCCTAAAAAAAGCATTCTTAAAAAATCTGTGGCAAACCTTTAATAAAAATGAAGATGTAAGTTATTTGAAACTATTCGCTGAAAGCTTAAGAGAAACATCTGTACAAGCAACTATTGATGACAAACAATCAAAACCATTTCAAGCAATAAAAGCTTTTCTTTCACTTATATGGCTTTTTTTTATTTTATTTTTAATATCTTCTGCAAGCATACTTATATCTTTATATGTGTGGGACCTAGTAAATGCTATATTTACAACAAATACTTTTTTAGGAAATTCGAAAGACACGTTTAGTTCTTTTAAAGATAATATATGGGTAACAATAATTATTGTACCCTTGTATAAAATGCTACAAGAGCTTATAAAATCTTCAATGCAAACAAAAATGGCAGATGTAAAATTAGTGAAGCCAGTAGAAACAGCAGATGAATTTGAAGAGTTATTTAAGGAAGCTATTGCTAAGTACAAGGATAGGAATCCGAGTTTTAGAAAGTTAGTAGTTATTGTAGACGACCTTGACAGACTCAGTACCAAAAAAGTGGTCGCTGCACTTGATGCAATAAAAGCATTTGTTGAAATTAATGAATGTATATTCATAGTAACTTGTGATGAGAACATATTAATTAAAGCAATAGAAAAAGAAAAACTAAAAAATTCAGATGATATAGATGGAGAACTATTCTTAGATAAACTATTTCACTTTAGAATACCTTTGCCTCCTATAATTGATAATGATATGAGCGAGTATGCAATAAATATTGCAAAACAAGAAGCAAAAGGTCTTGTTAGATTATGTAATGGTCAATTTGAAGAGATAATTGATATTCTCATCCACGCTGAAGTAAGTACACCTAGACAAGTAAAAAAACTATTAAATACATTTACAAACAATTTGTTAATTGCTTATTCAAGGGAAGCTGATAGTAGAAAGTTAGAACAAAGATTATTAACTGGAGAAAATGGTATAAGATTCCTGGCAAAGCTTTCTGTTATCCAATCAGACTATAATGAAATTTATATGAAGGTGGCAAGTGATTTTAATTACTTGGAAGATTTACTAAGTTATTATCAAACAAAATCAATTGAAGTGGATATAAAATCTTCAATTAAGATGCTCTTCAATTATAAAGATTCTACTTATAAACTAAAACCTGATTATGAAGGATTAATGAACTTCCTTATAAGAAACCAACATATCAGCGTAGATAACATAGCGCCATTTATCTATTTAGCTCAAGATGCAATTGGGTTAAAAGCTGGAGATGAGAAGCAACGTGCGATTAGGAAAAACTTAGTTAGTGGTAATGAAAAAGGTATTATTACCATGTTGGATGCTGAGCCAAATAGTGAGAATCTTATTTACGCTATAATTGAAGAAATAAAACAATCTACTGTAAAAGACCTGCCTTCTGTGATTAAGGCTGGCATTCAGTTGTTTAACCATTCAAAAGAACAGAAATTAGAGTTAGCAAATACAATTTCCTATAGGTTAACCACAATTGACATTTCAAAAATCCGATTTTGGCAAGTAGAGTTTCATAATCTCCTTACGATATACAAATCGGCAGAAAATAAGATAGGCATAGAAAAGGCAATGCTCTTTGTTCTAGAAGAACTCTTTTCTAGAAGCAATAAATGGAAAACGGAACTTGGAAAAGAAATGTCTACTGAGGACTTTATTAATGAGTTGTATAAAACGTTTGACATTCTTTTAGATTCTTCAGGTGAGATACCAGTAAGCGCAAGTGAAAAGGTAAAATTATTTTTGTCATCTGAAGTTGAAGAGCATAAGTTTTTTCCTTATGAAAAAGTACACACTCTTTATCATAAACATAAGAACCTTTTCTGGGATTATTTTAATATATCATTTTTTATTCAATTAGCCGATGACATAGAGAATTCTAATGAAAATCAATTATCTGAAATTGATACTTTTATTGAAATTGCCCCTATGATCAGGGAACGATACAGCGCTGAATTTGTAGAGATTATGCCATCAGTTATTTCTTCATCTCCAACGAGTAAAGTTCTAGATATAATTAGGCTGATAAACCCAATCCTTGAGAGTGTGAATGTCTCATCGGGTTCTGAAATTGTAAGTTCAATAACGGATTATACATTTTATGATAACCAGGAAATTACGGAAGTTATGTCTCTTATTAAAGAAATACCATTTAGTATAAAGAATAATCCAGAATTTGCAGAAAAATTCGATTCCTTTTTAGTAGAACATATTTCCGAAGAGAATGATAACCTAGAATTGATAGTTAAAGTGGTGGAACATATAATTTCTAATGAAAAGATTGACTTTGAAATGTTCGGGAATATATTTAAGGATTTACTAGATGGTTTATTAAAATCATCTGTAAAGGATATTTTTGTGGAAAGATTAAATAAATACTTTACTGATTCACAAAGGTCAGAATTATTTTCAAAGATTAATCCTGTTGCAGCGTTTCATTCCTATGATGCATCCTTATTTGATAGAGTATTTACGTTATATAGTCTTCTTAGAAAAGAACCTGAAAATGATGCCCTATTAAAGCAAGTTATGATACAGGGAATTTCAATATTTAATGGTAATCAATGGACTCAAAAGGTGACTTGGGCTAATGACTTTGTTAGATTGTTTACAATACTATCTGAAAAACTAAATGAATCTAATTTCCTTGATTTCATAGATGCAGCAAATAATTATTTGCAAAGACATGGACAAGTTGAATTAATAATAAAGTCATTTATGTATATTGGTAAGTATATGCCAGAATCTAGAGTTGTTGAATCCATCGCATATACAATAAACAATGCAAACACCGATTCAAGTAAAATTAATGCATTTGAATTTGTTAAATCTTGCAATAAACACATAAATGAATCTAATGACAATACTATAATATATGTAAACTTTTTATTAGATAATTTTAATCTTAAAGTAGAAAGCTTTTTAAACGAGTTATTCTCTAAATTTAAAAAGATTTCAGATGAAAGTGTAATAAAGTTAATAATTAATGCATCGAAATTAGATAAAGAAATACTGCAAGTACATTTAAAAACAATTCATAATGTTATACAAAAATTTTATTCTAGTTTAGAAAAACAAGTAAACAAAGAAAAGGTTCTTTACGAGCTGCTCAATAAAGATATTGAGGTAGAAGCATTAAAGAGTATTTTGATTGGTTCATTGGAAGAAAGTAGTGTAGTTGCGTTATTAGATGGAATGCTAAATTCCAATTTGAATATAGATAAATATCCTAAGATGAAACTGTTAAGATTATGTACCAACTATCATAACTCGTTAAATAGAAGCAATTTGACTAATTTAATTGTAGATGTGTTCCGAGAGAACGATGATGATTATATTATAGAAATATGTGAAATAATCTTGAATGGATTTAGTGAGTTCCGATTTGGTCATGAAAAGAAGCATATAAAATCTCAAATTGTACCAGTCTTTAGAAATGTAAATATGGAGGCCAAAGAAAAGATATTGGAAGTAACCAAACACTTTGATTTGGTAAAAGAATTTGACCAATCAATTAAAGATAAACTTATATCTGAGGAAGAAGCTGAATTGGTAATTAATAAATTAGGATTTAGGAAAAATAGATTTTCTAATATATTGTCGAAAAAAAGCTCAGACTAGTATGTGAAAGGTACAAATTGCAAAGTGGTAGTGTAGATATAGATACTCTGAACGCATGTCATTTCTGTGTTTGTAGTAAAATCAACAAATTATCAGTGATATTTTGTTATTCAACTAAAGGATGCTTTCCTTAAAGAAGGGGAAATCATCCTTTTTTGTATCAGTCATTGAACTAAAGAAGCAGGTTAGTTGAATAAGAAATAGACTTTTGGTTAAATATGGTATACAATTATACCTAAGGGAACATATGTTCTTTTGGGTGGGATTGCTTTTGATGTGTAAAAAAATAAACTATAAAATTTATGATTGGAGTGTTATTGGATGCAAACAAAAAAAGTTTTTCTATATGTATTTAATACAATGTCGGACTGGGAATATGGATATTTAGTTGCTGAACTAAACTCAGGAAGATATTTCAAAAAAGATTTAGTACCTTTAAAAGTAATTACAGTAGGAGCTAATAAAGAAATGATTACTACTATGGGAGGACTGAGCATAAAACCAGATATTTCCCTTGATGAATGTACTCTTGAGAGTAAAGATCTTTTAATTTTACCAGGAGGGACTACTTGGAATGAAGAAATTCATCAACCTATCTTGGAAAGAATTGGACAAGCTTTAAAGCTTGGCACTATTGTTGCTGCAATTTGTGGTGCAATTGAGGCCCTTGCGAATATGGGATACTTAGATACTAGAAAGCATACAAGTAATAATTTAGAATACACTAAAATGGTATGTCCTAACTATAAAGGAGAAAAGTTCTATGAGGTGGGATCTGCGGTATCTGATGCGAATTTAGTTACTGCATCAGGAATAGCTCCTCTGGAATTTGCATTGGAAGTACTGAAAAAATTAGATGTATTTGCACCAGATACATTAGATTCTTGGTATAGCCTAAATAAGACTCATAAACCTGAATACTTCTTCCAGTTAATGAATTCAATGAATAAATGAGTTAAAATATCAAATGGCATTTTTATTTTTTGAAATAATCTCCATACTTTGTACGATGTCAAAGTATAATTTTTACACATAATCAAAGTTTTTAGATAAGTTAACAGAGGTTGTTGATAATTGTAAACTATCGGGGGTGTTGATCCAAGCAGGATTAATGCCCTTTTATGTTGAACTCCTTAATGTAGAACGGGGCAGGTTAGAGACAGTATGTATTGGTAACAAAATAACATAAAAGGAAACAAGCAGATTGTGAGTAATTGTACTTAAACTAACGGGTTGCGATATCTCAATAACGAGGTATAGCATTTTCTTATTGTACGAAGAAGGATAGTTCAATAAAAGTAGCATCTTTGCTGAAATATTAGGGACCGTATATTCTTATATAGAGTGTAAATAGGAGGCGTATTATGAAGAACCAACGGAAGATAGTATTATTTATTGCTCAAAGCTTGGATGGGTATATCGCAACAAAAGAAGACTCTTTAGATTGGTTATTTAAAGTTGAGGGTGAAGAAGATAATGGCTATTCGGAATTTTTTGAAACGATAGACACAATTTTAATTGGCAAAAGAACATATGATTGGATAATGAAACATGAAAAAGGTCAATTCCCATATCAAAATAAAGATTGTTACGTTTTTTCTAGGTCACAATTAGACGATACGAACGATGTTAAATTTGTAAATGAAGACATTGTTAACTTTACTCATAACTTAAAAAAAGAAGAAGGAAAAAATATTTGGATAGTTGGTGGTGGAGACTTATTACATACGTTTTTAAAAGAAAAATTAGTCGATGAACTGATTTTGACAGTTGCACCAACTATCATCGGGGAGGGAATTCCATTATTTAAAGTAGGTGATTATCAGCTAGACCTTTTTCTAAAAGGTACTAGAACCTTTAATCAATTTGTTGAATTACATTACATAGTAAAAAAATGAACACAAATACTCTTCAACTAAAGGGTGCGATTGTTCAAGAAGAATAATCGCTATTTTCTTATTGAGCTAAAGTGGTTTAGTAAAAAAAGAGATGTTATTTTTACAACATCTCCTTAACTTATAATTCCTTGTGATTTTTAGACTCTAATTCATATTTTAAATATACTTGAAAGGGCGCTTTAATTAAAGAGTGCGGATTGTTACCGCATCCCCTTTGCTTTTTCAACAAACGGGTTAATCCTATTTGAAAGAAGTATAAAAAATATTATTAATAGGCGATACCTACACGTGATTTTATATAATCGCTTGCTTTTATCTGTTTAAATGTAAATTCTGCTGTATCCTGTACGGATATTTCAGCTCCACCCTCCGGCAAAAAATTACGGTCTATTCGATATTTGCCTACCCTTTCTCCATTCGGCAAGTACGTAGGACAGACAATCGTCCATTCGAGGGTTGATTGCTTGAGGATATCGTAAACTTTATGATGTTCTTTCGCTGCACGAGTTGACTTCTGCTTTGATTCACTTGATTGATAACGCAGAGAACTTGGCGTGGTTCTACTTTGCAGAATACCCGCAGTTCCTATAGTTATGATTCGTTTTATACCTTCGTTTTCCATTGCTTCGATAATAAGCGGCATACTTTCTGATAGAGTGGTTGTGCCATCAGTATTTAGTGCACTAATAACTACATCAATCCCAAGCATTGCACGCACTATATCATCTTTATTTAAAACATTCCCTTGAATAATGGTTAAATTTTTATTCTTTATTGAAATCTTCTCTGGAGTGCGAACTAATACAGTAACATGATGTCTGTCATGAAGGGCATAAGTAACGATTTGACTTCCAACTCGTCCAGTTGCACCTAAAATTAAAATATTCATTAGAATGAGGCTCCCTTTGTAAATAATAATATTTTACTATAAAAGTTATTATATTGTCTTGTTCAACTAAAGGGAGCTTTCATTCAATAAGCACAATAACATGAAAATCAAAAAGGGTGAGGTCACCATAAATTGACCACAACCTTTTTCTGCGTGCTAATGACATTGTTATATACGTTGCTAAAACATATTTTATTTAACCTGTGTTTTCGGATTTTCTCCACATGATCGGAACGACTAACTCTCCGTGGATATAGCTTTTTCATTCTCTGCTTATGAAAAATAAATAAAACTTGACTGTTTTCAGAATATTTCTTATTATTCGATTATAAAATTATAACAGTCGACTAACGACTATATTGATTTGAAAGGAGGTTATTTCATGAAAAAGTTAAAGATCGCTGCCATCCCGGGAGACGGAATTGGGAAGGAAGTTGTTCCTGCAGCAATCGATGTTTTGAAAGCGGTATCTGAAGTTCATGGAGGGTTATCTTTTGAGTTTACGGATTTCCCATATAGCTGTGAATATTACTTAGAGCATGGGACAATGATGCCTGAAGATGGCCTCGAGAGATTAAAAGATTTTGATTCTATCTTTTTGGGAGCTGTTGGAAATGTTAAGCTCGTTCCAGACCATGTATCATTATGGGGGTTGTTGATTAAACTTCGCCGTGAGTTTGAACAACAAATAAACATTCGCCCTGCAAAACTACTTAATGGAGTTCGTTCACCACTAGTAAACCCGAAAGACTTTGACCTCATTGTCGTTCGCGAAAATAGCGAAGGGGAATACAGTGAAGTCGGCGGTCGCATTTTCCGTGAAGAAGATGAAATTGCCATTCAAAACAACATCTTTTCCAGAAAAGGAACAGAACGTGTCATGCATTATGCCTTTGACCTAGCTGCTAAGCGTAAAAAGCATGTGACCAGTGCAACAAAGTCAAATGGAATTGTTCATTCTATGCCATTTTGGGATGAGGTATTTAAAGATGTTGCCAAGAATTACCCGGAAATTGAAACAGATTCTCAGCATATCGATGCGTTATCCGCCTTCTTTGTCACACATCCTGATAAATTTGATGTCATCGTTGCTAGTAATCTATTTGGCGATATTTTAACTGACCTTGGTGCAGCGATTATGGGAAGCATCGGAATTGCACCAGCAGGCAATATCAATTGTAATGGGAAGTATCCATCCATGTTTGAACCAGTCCATGGATCCGCACCAGATATTATCGGTAAAGGAATTGCAAATCCAATTGGCCAAATTTGGACGGCTAAAATGATGTTAGACCATCACGGTGAAAATGAAATTGGCCATGTATTATTAGATGTTGTTGAAAGCACAACTACTGATGGCATAATGACTCCAGATATCGGCGGGGATCATTCCACCAAAGAAGTAACAGAGGAGATTATTAAACGATTGAAAGCAAAAGCATAAGATAACCTACTGAATCTATTGACTATGAATAGATTCACCTTTTCCAACGAAATGCAAGCGCTTACTTATCCGCGAAGGGAGTGTTTACAATGAGTAATCTGCAAAATGATCCTAAAGTTGAAAGTATCGGTATCGATTCAAAATCACGGTTGAAAATGGCAGGAATCGACGCACCCATTTTTTTTGCCATTGTCGTTGTATTATTAATTGGAATTTATATGGAAGCTTTTCCGCAAAACTTGGCTGGCGGACTAATTGTAGCTATGGTGTTAGGGATTCTTTTAATGTGGATTGGTGACCATATTCCCGTCTTTAATACTTTTGGCGGCGGTCCAATTCTATGTATCTTAATACCGGCTTTATTCTTATATTGGGGTGTTCTCCCTGAAAGTGTGGGAACAATGACTGACCATTTTTACAACGAAATAGGATTTTCTGATTTTGCCGTAACAGGGATTATTGTAGGTAGTATCCTAAGTATGGATCGAAAAATGCTCATGAAAATTGGAAGTCGCTTTTTTATTCCTCTTTTGGGTGGTGTTATTGCAACGTTACTTATTGGAGGACTTGTTGGAGAATTAATCGGTTTTGGTTTTGCTAATACATTATTCTTTGTAGTAGGCCCCATAATGGGGGGCGGTATGGCTGCAGGTGCTGTTCCAATGTCTGAGATATTTGCTGCGAGCAGCGGTGAAGACGCAGGTGATATACTTGCGAAAATTGCACCTGCCGTAATGGTAGGGAACATGATCTGTATCCTAGCTGCTGGTGCCCTTAACGGGTTAGGAAAAAGAAAGAGTCGTTCCAAAAACTTCTCCGGTGATGGAGAAATGATCAGATTGAAGGATGGTCAGAAAAAAATTGACCTTAGTGGTGGTAGGTCTTCAAAAATTGCCCTTTCGATCAATAGTCTAATGATAGGGATCATTGTTGCAACAACTGTTTTTGCTTTCGGAAAAATTGTATCGACTATTTTCCCTATATTCCACTCTTACGTATACATCATTCTTGGTGCAGCGGCTTTAAAAATCTTTAACGTTTTACCTGAATATATTGAAAAAGCTGCGGAAGATTGGTATGACCTCATCACAAAAGCATGGGTACCTGCTATCTTAGTTGCAATCAGTGCTGGTATGGTTGATTTTAAAAGCGTGATCGAAATTGCGACAAATCCAAGTTACATCACATTGGTCGTATTAACGGTTGTGATTGCTGTGTTAGCAGCTGGTTTCTTGGGATTATTAGTGGGTTTCTATTTTGTAGAATCTTCTATTGCTGCAGGTATTGGGATGGCAGACATGGGCGGTTCCGGAGACGTTGCAGTCTTAAGTGCTGCAGAACGAATGGGCTTAATGCCATTCTTGCAAATTTCATCACGTATTGGTGGAGCAATCATGTTAGTTATTCTATCTATAATAGCACCATTCCTGATGTAAATAAAACCAGTACTTATTAAATGATGGAAAAATGAGGGGAAACATGACGGGAAGCCAAGATCCGTTGTGTTTTCCTATCGTTTTTATCATGACGAATTATGCAGGGTATAAAGGGATCATGTATGTTGCTATACAGGTTCAAAGGACTTATTAAACACAACAATTTTTTAAAAAGAGGAGGTAATGAAATGAAAATTACCGATATTCAAGTTATTCGAGCAAATCGTTTTCTGTATGTCAAAGTATTTACAGATGAAGGATTAACAGGATTAGGAGAGTCGGGTGCATGGGGTTTTTTAGATGCTTCCGCTGAGGCGATAAACACGTTTAAATCTTATTTAATCGGTAAAGACCCTTTACAAATTGAGCATCATTGGCAATATATGTACCGTTCCTTCCATTTTAGGGGAGCAGCGATTATGGGAGCGATTAGTGCAATTGATATTGCCCTTTGGGATATTGCTGGCAAAAGGTTTAACGTTCCTACTTATATGCTGCTAGGTGGAAAAACAAGAGACAAAGTTAGAACCTATTACCACGTGTCCGGTGAGACGACTGAAGAACTTGTTGCTAACTGTGTGAAGGCGAAGGAAATGGGCTTCAACGCTGTAGGACATCTGTCTCCTTTTCTCGATGAACCACGAAATAAACCCTATTTTCTCTCATATGCCAGGATGATCAATGAGGCAGTAGAACGTGTTGGGATGATTCGGGATGCAGTTGGAGATGACGTAGACTTATGTTTAGAGTTGCATCGCCGGATGAAGCCTGGAGAAGCAATAGCCTTTGCACAAGCTGTTGAACAATATCGTCCTTTCTTCTTGGAAGATCCGACTACACCAGATAATTTTGATTCAATGGGACTAATTGCAAGTAAATCGAATGTTCCGATTGCAACAGGTGAACGAATCCATACTATTCAAGAATTTGAAATGCTGCTATCGAGAAATGCCATGTCCTATGCGCGTGCAAGTGTCTGTTTATGCGGCGGAATTACGGGTGCGAAAAAAATAGCAGCGATTGCAGAAGCTCACGGTGTACAGGTTGTACCACATAACCCATTGAGTCCAGTTAGTACAGCTGCGTGTATGCAAATTGCCATTTCAACTGAAAACGTAGCGATTCAAGAGTTGCCTGATCATGAAACCGTTTCTGCTACAGAAAGGTTTACAAGTTCTAATACAGTGGATGGAAGCAAATTTAAACAAAGTGATATGGTAACATGGTTACCCACGGTGAAGGACGGATTTATTGAAGTTGAGGAACGGGTCGGAATTGGGATTGACCTTGTTGAAGATATAGAGGAAAGATTCCCTTATGAGCGTCGAATTGTCAATACTAGATTACATATCGATGGCTCAATTGTGGATCAATAGATGTTTGAACAGCGGTAAAAATTGATTCCAAAACAAATTGAAGGGGAAACTCAAGTACTGCCACCTTTACTTGATCAATAGATCTATGTTAGTACTCCACCATTAAGTAAATAACCACCCTAAAGCATTATACAGCGATTAGGGTGAGTTATTTTTTTCTAACATTTTTAAGAGAGATAAACGACATCATTTATAGCTTCTATGCCGCTTATGACTTTATGCTTTATTTTTCTTAATCCGACCAATTCCAAGTTGCTTTGCTTCTGCGCGTAAAGCTTTTAATAGGCTGAAGGTCATCAAAGCGATAATGATTGAAAATGGTAAAGCAGCGATAATCATCATATTTTGTATTGCCTGAAGACCGCCCGAGTATAATAGCGCTAATGCTATTGCTGAGAGTAAAATCCCCCAAGTGAATTTAACTTTATTCCCAGGTGAGGGAGACCCATTTGTCGTCATCATCCCCAACACATATGTTCCTGAATCAGCAGATGTAATGAAAAACGACCCAATAAGAATCATAGCAGTTATGGATGTTACTAGAGAAAATGGATAATTCGAAAACACTCCAAATAACGATTCCTCTGCAGATAAACTTGATATTTGTGCTATTCCATTATGTTCAAGTGCGATAGCTGAACCTCCGAAAGCTGAGAACCATAAAAAAACAACAATTGAAGGGATTAATAGTACATAAAAAACAAATTCCCTAATACTTCTTCCTTTCGAAACTCTGGCAATAAAGATCCCTACAAATGGTGACCATGCAATCCACCAGGCCCAATAAAAAATAGTCCAACTATTAATCCATTCACGAATATCTTCGTTTAAAGGAGCAATTCTAAAGCTCATCTGTGGTAAGGTTTGAAGATATCTGCCAATCGTATCGGTAAATAAATTTAGAATAAATAAAGTTGGACCGAATAGAAACATAAGCAAAAATAAAGCACCGGCTAAAACCATATTTGCGTTGCTTAATATTTTTATTCCTTTTCCTAATCCAGTCATTGCCGAAAGTAAAAATAGGACGGTAACAATCGCGATAATCAAAAATTGGACCCCAATCGTTTTAGGTGTTTCAAATAGATAAGCCAAACCACCATTGATTTGAACTGCCCCAAAACCAAGTGATGCAGCAACACCAAGAACAGTTGCCAATACAGCAAAGACGTCAATCGCTTTTCCTGTTAAGCCGTTCACCTTATCACCAAAAATAGGTTGTAAAGTGGCACTTATTAAATTCAATTTCTTGTGTCTAAAATGAAAATAGGCAATTGATAGCGCAACAATGGCATATATGCTCCAAGCGTGAATCCCCCAATGAAAAAAAGTAAATCGAAGTGCATCCTTTATCGCTTGATCGGTCCCAACTTCACCAGTAGGAGAACTAATGGCATAATGGCTAATTGGTTCCGACGTTCCATAAAATACAAGCCCTATCCCCATTCCGGCACTAAATAACATTGCAATCCAAGTGGGAGTAGAAAATTCAGGCTTTTCATCTTGATTTCCAAGCTTAATTCGCCCAATAGGTGAAATGAGCAAAAATAAGCAAATGACAAGAACAATGGTAACAAGAATTAAATAATACCATCCAAACGCATCCGAAAAGAAAGCTTGAATATTAGCGGTGACCTGCTCTAATTGATTTGGAATAATAATTCCGGCAATAACGACCAAAGAAAGAATAATGAGTGAAATGTAAAACACGATATAGCGTTGTTTCATGAAATTCCCTCCCACATATGTTAACGGCATATTTTAGTATCTTCTTTTTTCCTTATTTCATGTAAAAAGCAGTGAATCTTTCGTTCAAAAGCAAAGATCTTTCAGAAACAAAAAATCACCCACCCCGAGGCAATAGGGTGAGTGATATCGTTTTACTTCATTAAAACCAAATCTGTATGATAATCTTTAGTACGCAACATTTTCTGAAAATTTCCCATTATATCTTTTTCCATTTTGTTTAATTTATCTTCATTCGTAAAATAATAAATGGTAAAATGCTGATCCAAAAATAATAAAAATCTTGTCAAATCTGTTCCTGACTTTCGAATATAGTGGCTATCAAATTCAATGAAACCAAGACAAGACTTACTTTCTTTTATAAGGCGCTCCATTCCATTTAATACAAACGCTTCAAAGCCTTCAACATCTACTTTAAATAAGACTCGTTCATGTTGTAAATCTTGTTTATGAAAAATGGAGTCAACCCGTATTGAATCAATTGATTGCATCTCAATCGATTTATTCATTTTGGTATTTATACCCGAAGATGTACCTGACCACATGCGATTAACATAAAAGGTTTGTTTTGGTTTTGTTTGATCTGAAGCAAGTGCATGGATGATCTTAATTTGTTCCTTGTTTTTATGCTCATCTCTAGAACGCTTAATAAAGGGAATTAATTGCTTATTCGCTTCAAAACCAAATATTTTCGTTTCTTGTTCATAATTCGTAGAGAAAATACACTCTCCATAATTGACTCCAACATCTAACACAATGGTTGGTTTAAAATTTTGTACGGCACCTTTCCAAAAGGTAGTAAGTCTTGTTTGGGTTTCACCATTTTTTAATAATAATGCTCGTCCTCTATTCTCAGCAGAATTAATATACAACGAGTTTTCAGAGCTTAAAGCAATTTTATTGGGAATTCGATGATTGTTAATGGTTTTATATTTGACTAAGAGACCAATATTAATTAAATACTTCCATGTTTTAGGATGCTTATCTAAGAACTTCATAAATAAAGGCTTTGGCAGCAATTCCACAAAATGATCCTCCCCATTTGTACTGTTAAGCTATTCTCTTCATGATATAAAAGAAAGTTTAATGTTTTGTAAATTTGGAATTAAATATTATTAAATTTTGGAGTAGGGGTACGGTTCGTGCGGTACGAAAAGGATATTTTTCATAAGTTTTTGAACGTATAACGTCAGCAACAAGTTTCACAAACATGTGGAGTCTAGAGTAACCATAAAATAGAGCATTTCTGACCAGGTGCAGGAGTGCTCTTTTTTATAGGATCTATTTGAACTTATCCAAACATATAATTGGGATAGTTGTGTTACATCCACTTGTGAGAAAAGGGTAGAAAGGAGAATGTGAGGTTGGAAAATGTAAATAAGGTATTTGTTTACGGTACATTACGACAGCATGAATCAAATCACTCCTTATTAAAAAATGCAAGGTGTGTAAGTCGTCAATGTTGGACAAATGGAATCTTATATGACACAGGCTTTGGATATCCGGCACTGCTTGCAAGCGCGAATAATAGAGTCTATGGTGAGGTTTATGAAGTATCAGACCAGCAATTAAAGAGTCTTGATGTACTAGAAGGCTATGAAGGGAAAGGAAAGGAAAATCTATATGAACGAACGACACAGGTGGTTCATACCGATTTTGATACAATCAAAGCATATGTCTATGTATATTCTTCGAGTAATGCTACTGATTTAAACGAAATGAAGTTTGGTGACTGGAAGTGTCATCGGTACTTACAGCAGAAGGAATTATTATACTTTGCCTATGGGTCATGCATGGATGATGAGCGGTTTCAGCTAGCAGGTGTAAAACACGAGTTTGAAAGAGTAGCAGGCTGTGGTGTTGCGAAGAATTATTCCTTAGCGTATACCCGAAAAGCACAAGATGGTGGCAGAGCAGACCTTATTGAATCGGCTGAGTATACAGAGGGGAAAGTCTATCACATTTCCAAAGAAGCTTTAACCTACCTGTACCAGAGAGAGGGTGTGAATGCCCGCATTTACCGTCCAGCTTTTATCGATCTAACGATTGATGGAAAAACATATTTGAATGTATTAACGTTTTTAGTCGTTGATAAAGCAGAGGAAGTGGCCCCGCCTATGCACTATGTTACAGAAATTCTTAGAGGTGCAAAAGGTTTTGTAAGTGAAAGGTACTATCAAAAACTGGTGGGGGATTTGCGTGAAAAATTTGGAATTAACGAATAAACGATATATATCGATATGAAATTAATGCTCATTGTTGATTTATGATGCGCTAGTTGACTGGATCAGAAGGGCAAGAGGCTCCCGGGCATCCTGTTTTAGAACTGATTGCTTCCTCGTTACCTAATCATCAATGTTCGCATCGAGCATTCATTAAGCCTAAAGCTCTACCTTATCAAATTTGTAAATTTCTCGTAAAAATCGTTTCAGTATTCTAATTTTTTGGCAAATGACCAGTAGTTTTCATAGAGTTTTGACATCTTCATTTATATGATTCATTAAAAACAGATAGTGAAAATGAGGCTTTTGAATGATGTGAATAACATTATTTCATCTTTGATTAGGTAGATAAAGCTATTGTTTCGTTACTTTATAGGATAAAGGTTTTTAAAAAGAATAGGGTTTATTTCCTGATTTTGCTTGTAAATCAACTTTTTACAATCTATCAATCTAGTATTTACATTCTCCTTGTAATGTAAGTAATGAACTTACATAAAGGAGTGTTTAGAGTTGAAAAAAAGTTTAAAAAAGACTGCTTTACTATGTTTGACATTAGGATTTGCCTTTCAAGCTTCTCTACCTGGTGCGCTTGCAGCTGAAAACTCAAGCTTTCCAACAACTGAATCAAAACTATTAAATGTTGCACATCGTGGTGCATCTGGACATGCTCCTGAGCATACGCTCGCAGCCTACGAATTAGGTGAGCAAATGAAAGGTGATTATATTGAGGTAGATCTTCAAATGACAAAGGATGGGCACCTCATTGCCATGCATGATGAAACAGTAGACCGCACAACGAACGGAACTGGGTTGGTTAAGGAAAAAACATTAGAGGAAATAAAAGAGCTTGACGCAGGCTCATGGTTTAATGAAAAGTATCCTGAATATGCAAAAGAGGAATATGAAGGACTTCAAGTTCCGACGTTAGAAGAAGTTTTTGAAACTTTTGGCCGTGGCGCTGACTACTACATTGAAACAAAGTCACCAGACGTATACCCTGGTATGGAGGAAAAATTACTAGAATTACTAGAAGAATATAAACTTACTGGTGTAAATGGCCGCTCAAGCCATGTCATTATCCAATCATTTAGTCAAGAAAGCTTATTAAAAATGCACGAACTAAATCCAAATATTCCATTGGTTCAACTTAAATCCTACCGTACTCCAGCATCCATTACTGATGAGGAGATCGAGGAAATAAAAGAGTATGCTGTAGGTGTAGGTCCAAACTTTAAACAAATTGACCAGGCATACGTAGAAAAAGTAAGAGAAAACGGACTGCAAATTCACCCATATACAATAAATGAAAGGGAAGACATGAGAAAGGCATTAGAATGGGGAGTTACAGGCTTATTTACAAATTTCCCAGACCGATATAATGAGGTGTTGAAAGAATTTTACAGTGGGAAATAAAACGAAATTCAAAAAAACAAGCAGGTGTGATGACCTGCTTGTTTTTTTGGGAATTTGGAATATCGATATAAAGATTCGCTGTGATTCTTCAACCATTTGAAGCACGCATTGACGTTTACGGACAATTACAGTAGTTCATATTTGTAACCGGTTGGCCACTCATTCCACTGGAGTGATACATCGATTAAGTCAAAAGCAACTCCCGAAAGAATATTACGAGGAGGTTATCTATAATACGGACCTCAAAGTCTTTCCAAAAATGAAACATCACCTATAGAGGGGAAGTGACCGAGTATGGTCACTTTTCTTTTTGGTAAAATCTTCGTGCTTTAGCACGATTGCCGCAATCGGCCATTGAACACCAGCGGCGGCTCCGGTTCCGACTCGTATCGAAGAATAACCATCCACAAGGGTCTCCCTCACATTGTTTGACTCGTTCCAGGTCGTTTTTGGAAACGAGTAAATCTACAGCAGATTGCAAAATCGGAGGGAGCATCGTGTCCAAGTTTTTCTCGGTTTGCTTGAACTTCAAAGTGTAATGATCCTTTTCAGGGATTACTTGCAAAGTTTGATAGAAATGGCACATAAATTCATTGAAAAGTTCCAGGTCTGGCGGATTGGGCGATGTTTCCTTTGAAATGGACTTGAAGATTCGATACATGACTTCCCGCATTTCGATTGCCTGCTTCACAACATCTCCAGCTTCAGACGGTTTCTCCTCCGCTTTTAAAAGAAGAGCTTTTGCTTGTTGTCCGGTCAAGACTTTTGCATGGATGCACCAGTCGACCAATTTGGCGTAACTTGTAAACCAATCCCGCCTTTTCTCCGCACTTTCCCGCCAACTGACGGTATTGATGAAATCCATACACAAACGTTCTCCGACCATCATATAAGGGTTCGTTTCCGACATGGTCAAACCTCCTTTAGTATAACCATCATAATATATATTGACAGTTAGAAACAACTCGGGTAAAATATAACCATCTAAAGTTGTTTTGATGGTTAAAAACAAGATCAGGAGGTACTGAGATGGACAATCCGATGTTGGTAGCTGTTCGAACATTGTTGAAGGAGACATTTGATGGACCTGAAGAAAACGCAAGCTGGTACACAGAAGCGAAGCCTGGTAGTGGTTTATTCGGAACGCTTGAAAAATTATCGGCAGAAGACGCTTCGATACCTGTCAATGGTACGACAATCGCTGCACAAACGGATCATACCCGCTATTACTTATGGGTTGTGAATTCCTATTTAAATCGAGAAGAACCCAAGAAGGACTGGGAAGCATCATGGAAAATCACAAACGTTGATAACATCACATGGGCAAAATTTAATAACGAACTTCAACAAGAATACACAACACTACTTAAAAAGATTGATTCACTTGACTCCTTAGATGAACAGATATCGAAAGGTCTTTTGGGAGCGATCGCTCACTCCGCCTACCATCTCGGTTCCATACGACAGATGATCAAAGCGATCAAAGTCCCAAGCCAAACATAAGCATTAAAAAAGCTCCAAGGAATCATTCCTTGGAGCTTTCAGCATGTATAGTTTAAAAATTTTTTTCATTAGAATTTCTCTCCATCTAGTTTCATTCCAACACTTTAGTCGGTGTTGCTTTCTTGACTATAATAATGCCGTCGTAAGCCTGATCAGGCACCATTTCAATCGTATAAAACCTCTTTAATAGCTTATACCATGCGCGAAAGTCGTCACCTATATTTGCCATTTTTTGATTACTTGAAATGATAGTCAACAATTCATCAGACTCACGGCTCTTTTCAAAATCAAAGTAAAAGATATTTTGCTCCACTCCACTGAATGCGTCAACTAAATCATTATGATTCTCTAACGTATAAATTTTTCGTTTGTCAGAACCCCTGTTCAATGCCTGAAATTGGCTGTTGATAAAGTCAGTACCTATTGCAAAATACTTCTCTCCAAATTCTTCATCTAAATAATGTCCCATCGATTTATAGCCAGCAAGTGAGGCTGACGTTTTTTCGACATGTCCGTTATGTCCGGTGAAGAATACTTTATCATTTCCGCGGTCTTTTTCAAATTCAATAATCCATTGTAAATTTTCAGCTAAATATTGATCGCGAAGATCTGTGTAGTTTTCTTCATTTAAAAACAATTGTGTACGCTGCTTCATAATTTGTGCGTTTACTGTGGCAAACGCAAAGTCGTCAGGAGACGAATGTTCCAAGTAATTCGCTTTATTTGATAGTAAATCTTGAATGATGTCATCGATCGTATGATCTACTTTTGCTAATTGTTCAGT
Organism: Metabacillus sp. RB-C-LZQ-3-1; assembly: GCF_058315175.1. Classification (NCBI taxonomy): domain Bacteria; kingdom Bacillati; phylum Bacillota; class Bacilli; order Caryophanales; family Bacillaceae; genus Metabacillus; species Metabacillus sp. RB-C-LZQ-3-1. The sequence continues at coordinate 590,480 of NZ_JBZFLI010000001.1, forward strand.
TGTTAATTCCCGCATTGCTTCATTGGAAACAAGTTTCAATTGATTAGCATACTTTTTAGCAGCATCCTTGTTTACAACAGCATAAAAATCAAGCAATTCCATTTTACTGAAGTCATAGCGCTGCATGTCATTCCCATAAAAACGAATTTTCTCATCCTCTCTAACCGACTTGTTAAAATCGTGCATCCATTGAACAAGATCAATCATTTGTTCAGTTTTATAAATACGATAATCAAGGCTGTTTACAGCGGCTTCTGCGGTACCTTCTCCATTTACAATATATTTGTTAATCTGCTGTCCGCCTCCAAAATCACCTTCCAAGATAAAGACGCGGACATTTTCCTTTTTCATTAAAGTTTCAAAGACCTGTTTTTTTAACTCTTGAAATTCAATATTCCCATGTGTTGCTTCTCCCAACCCAATGACTTCCACATCATCTGGAATGTCCATTTGCTCCACCGTTGAAATATATTGGTCCGCGTTTTCTACGGTTTCACCTTTCCCACAACCCGATAATAAAGCAGTAAAAGAAACGACCGCTATGAAGAAAGTACAGCTTTTTAAAAATGCCATTTGTTTCCCTCAACTTTCTAGTTTTGTCTATATTGGATGTCATATATTAAATAAAATGATACATTATGAAATTTAATTTAAGTTTAAATCTGTGTTATTTATGTTTAAATTTGAGGGAGACAAATAGTGTGAAATGCAGAAAGATAATGAACTTAAAAAATTTGAGTTTTTATAATGCTTTACTCATAAACCAAATTTATAAAATAGATAAATCAATATAAAAGTAGTTTTACCTGTAATAAAAAGTGGTAAGATCATCTACTTATATAGGGAGTAATTTCCTCATAAAAATGTGAAAGTAACAAGTAAGACTTTTTAAAGTTATGAAAAATGAGAAGGGTGACATAAGAAACTCATTAGAATCGGGAGTGCCTGGGATGTTAATAAATTTCCAGACAGGTTTAATAGGGTTTTGAAGGAATTTAAAGTGGGTAATAAAAACAAATTCAAAAAACAAGCAGATGTGATAACTGAAATTGGATGAAAAAGAAGGTTCTATTAAAATTTTAATTATTTATTTAATGATTAAAAGCTAGTTAAGCCCTATAAAAAGACTCTTGTTGCATATTGTGAATAATCATTTAAATGCTTTGGTATAGAACAATATGATATATACAGATTAAGGATTACGATAATTTGATTATACGGGAACGTACATTCTGTTACTGTGCTATAATAGTATTGCAATAGTTATGAAAACTCAAGGGTGGTCAGCGTTACCCTGCAAGGAAGGGGGTGATGCTTATGATGACAGTATTTCAAACGTTAATGCTAATGATTGCATTTGCGGGTTTGGTGTTGTCTATCATATCTTTTAGAGATAGAAAATAACCCACCCTTGAGCTTTGACCGGCAATAAGGTGAGTTATTTACCCAACATCGCTGATCCCCTTGAAGGGAATAGCTATTGTGTGGCTGTTTGGTGTTGAAGCACCGAACAGTCTTTTTTAGTTTATGTTTTCTCTACTAATATTATAACCAAAGATCCAATGGTTGAAAAGTAAAGGAGAAAGATACTAGATTCAATTCCCATTTTTATATGGGTGTGTCCTTCAAATATTTTAACCCCAAAAACGATGTGATCTAAATTTATTTTGATCATTCCCTAAACATTTGTTAATAAATCCACTTTTATAAAAGCCATTTTCCTTTGTATATTTAAGGCTCTTAACTCAAGTGAACTTAGATTTGCAATAGTTATTAACGAATAAAGAACAGAGAAGCCAAACCAAACGAATTGCTGTCTGCGGCGGGTTATACTTTGTCACGGAGCAGTAAATTTGACATAATGATAGAATTTTTTATCCAACAAGGAATGCATGATATTTACAAAATGAATGAAGCCTTATTTGCTTTTGAATGGATTTTTTACCAGTTCTAAGATTGAAGTGAGAATCCTGGAGCTCCAATCAATCATAACAATCCTAACAAAGCAACAAAGTTTGCGAAATCAACTTTTCTATTCAAAAATCTAATCGTACATTTATTCAAGAGATAGGATTAACCGCTAATGAATGATGGAAAGGAACAGTTCCTAAAATTTGGGCATATAGGCAAGTTACCAAAACCAACTTCTGGTAATAATTTATCTTTATAAGCCGAAGGGAGTGAGAAAATGGGGAGACGAATAAAACATACTTCACGTGACGTGGAGGAATTAGCGAGGCTCATGCTGGCGGAAGCGACCGGTGAAGGTGTCGAAGGAATGAACATGGTGGGAACAGTTGTGTCCAATCGGGTCGAGGCTGATTGTGCTCCTGACTTCAAAGGGTTGCGCAATATCAGACATGCGATTTATCAAACCATACCTGGAACTGATATTCCTCACTTCGAGCCCGTCTTAAATGGAACATTGTATACACAACGTCCCAACGAAGCTGATCTCCAGAGGGCTAGGAATTTGTTGCATGGTAATAGGGAAGCACGGTCCAGAATGAGTTTGTGGTTTTACAACCCCAGTCCAGGGAAAAAATTCCGAGCTCCTTGTTCCCCTACGATGCCAAGATCACCCATGACCCAGTTCGACTTTGCACATAAGAATCATTGTTTCTATATCGGTGTACCGGGCTATTGCCCAGAGTTTTACAGATAAATTAAAAAGGAGGTTAAATTTCTCATGACTTGTGGAGTTTCTAATTATTATCCAATGAATTATTATCATGGTTACAATCCAACTTCAATGATGCGGGCTAGTAATACCCAACAACCTGGCGTTTTCCCTGCAACTATGGGACCTTCCTATGGTGTCCCAGTGGTTCCGTTCGGGACTGGGCAGGGAGGCACGATGGAAGAATCATTTATCGAAAATATACTACGTTACAATAAAGGTAAGATCGGTACTTTCTATTTTACTTATCAAGGTAATAACAAATGGAATGCAATGATTTACAAAGGGCGCGTAGAAACAGCCGGTCGTGACCATCTCATCATCAGCGACCCTTCCACTGGAAAACGTTATCTGTTGATGATGGCAAATCTCGATTGGGTAGAATTCGGAGAACAAATTAACTATCCTCAAACGGCAATTAATCCTGATGTTCAAGCATCTATGACGACATCGGAGTGAGTTGTAGAACGTTAAAAAACCGCTTAATTCTTTTGGAAATAAGCGGTTTTTTAATTTTGTGCACATAAAATCCATATGACAATAAATTGAAGCGAACGTTTTGCCTCTTAGGTTACAATTGGGCTATATGGAATTCTATTTTTCCTTCTTCGGACACATAGGGGGATTAAAGTGTCTTCAACTATTTCATTAGGAATTTGGACAAGATTGGCAATACGTTAAAACGGAATGTAACAAAACAAACGATTTGCTGTCTGCAGCGGGATATACTTTATCACGTAGTTGTAAATTTGACATAATGATAGAATTTTTTTATCCAAAAAGAAAGGTATGATATTCACAAAATTAATGAAACCTTATTTACTTTTGAACAACCTTTACTGGGTTCATAAAATCCCGCTTTCAAAGCAACCATTTCTTTATGAAATATTGTTTTCCTATATATGTTAATTATAAAGAGAGGAGGATGACAAAGATAAAAAGAATGTAACAGAATTGTGTTTATTTTAGACAAAAACGGTTCAATGACAGGGCTTGAGGAAGACACGATTGGTGGCTCTAATTCAATGCTAAACATGTCAAGTAACAATAATGTTGTTTAATTTATAATAAAGTTGTTAAAAAAAACGAAAGTCCTACTGATTTAACAATCAGGCCATATTATATTTGTAACTTTTATATTGCGTAGTAGATCTATACTACGCAGTAAATGATATTTAGTTGTGAATGGAGAAAAACTCCAGTACTTACAAGAGAAGTAATAATTGAGGTGGAAAAACTTATTTTGTATTTCAAATTGAATGAAGACGCGATTGGACGCATCTGCAGAGCCTTCTTACACGACGAATTGATTTTAAGGATTTTATAGATCCTTTTACACATAATAACATCATCTTATCTATAAGGAGGAACTGTGATGCACTTTGATTACACCGTGGAAACAAAAAGTGATATACAAACTGCGATATCTTCATTAGGAATAAGTTAAAGGAAGAAAAGTTTGGTGTCTAATGGGAATTTGATATTAAGGGTAAGTTACAAGAAAAGGGTTTAGACTTTAACCAGGAATAAATTTATGGTGGATGATCCTAAGATAAAGGAACTTGCTGAAGATTTGAGCGACGACTTATTGATTGCATCGACAAAAGTATAGTATGAAATAATAAAGAAGGAGATATAAAACGGTTTATGTCTTTGTTGACAATATACTATAGGGGGTATATAATGCAATTTGTTAGTTGCTCCTTGGTACTAAGGAGTGTGAAGGATAAATTTTATTTTTATTTTTATTTTATTATGTTTGCCTACCTTAATAGGTATTTATAAAAGATACGTTCCTGTTCTATGTATGTCCTTTTTTGATATAAGTGATATAAATAAGTCTAGTGATAAGGTTGTAATAAATATTAGAGATTACAACGTTGCATATAATCACCAAATGAATGATGCAATTAACATTCCAGTTGCTTATTTGAATAGATTTTATAATGAAATTCCTTATCGACCAGTACATCTAATCTGTTCAAATACTCTGGATAAAAACGTTGGAACTCGAATATTACGAAAGAAAGGTTTTAAAGTAGTCAGTTACTCGCTATCTTCTCCAGAAGTATGTAATGAGAGTAACAAGTCAGAGCGAAAAGATATGTGTGAGTGGACTAGAAATAACATAATTTAAACATGTTGACAAAATACCTATAGGGGTATATAATCAACTTATCGAATCACAAAATTTTAATCTGATATGGGGGTGCCACTATGGAATATGATGTTCAGACAAAGAATCGTTTAAAACGCATTGAAGGTCAAATCAGAGGCATTTTGAGAATGATGGAAGAGGGAAAAGATTGCAAGGACATCATTACCCAATTGTCTGCTAGTAGAACCGCAATTGATCGTACAATTGGTGTTTTAGTAAGTGCCAATTTAATAGAATGTGTTAGAAAAGCAGAAGAAAATGGAGAAAGCAGCGATGATTTAGTAAAAGAGGCTGTTAACATGCTTGTGAAAAGCAGATAATAAAAGGTTGACATCCTTTTTTATTTAGAATACTATATACCCATACGGGTATATGTACTAAAAATGAAGGTTTGAGGAGGATATAAAATGAAAGTAGAAAAAGTATTAGATGCAAAAGGATTAGCATGCCCAATGCCAATTGTAAAAACAAAGAAGGCTATAAATGAAATTGAAACAGGTCAAATCCTAGAGGTTCATACAACAGACAAAGGTGCTAAGAGTGACCTAACTGCTTGGGCGAAATCAACTGGACATGAATTACTTGATTATAAAGAAGAAAATGATGTATTTATCTTCCAAATTAAGAAAGGTTAAAATTTTTTACAGACACATATACCCATGGTGGTATAAAAGTGAGGAGGAATTTGAATGTCAGAGAAAAAGAAAACAACGATTGTTCTATTTAGCGGAGATTATGATAAAGCAATGGCAGCCTATATTATTGCAAATGGAGCGGCGGCTTACGATCATGAGGTAACCATTTTCCATACATTCTGGGGATTAAACGCTCTTAGAAAAGAGGCACAAGTACCAGTGAAAAAAGGATTCCTAGAAAAAATGTTCGGCAAAATGATGCCTCGTGGTGCTGATAATATGGGGCTTTCTAACATGAACTTTGCAGGAATGGGACCTAAAATGATTAAGCATGTGATGAAAAAGCATAATGCTATGCCACTTCCACAACTAATAGAAATGGCACAAGAACAAGATGTGAAGTTAATTGCATGTACAATGACAATGGATCTACTTGGTTTACAAAAAGAAGAGTTGATTGATGGACTTGATTACGCCGGAGTTGCAGCATACATTGGTGATGCAGAAGAAGGAAATGTAAACTTATTTATCTAGTAGCCTATTAGAACAGGAGGTCATTTCTTGAACATTTTTAGTGTTGATACGCTGATTATTTCTCTAGTTATATTTTTTATTGCCCTACGATTTATGCTTGTAAAGGGGGTAAAACAGATCAATACAACTCAATTAAAAGGGCTGTTGAAAGAGAAGGGACTTCAATTTGTTGATGTACGTACTCAAGGAGAATTTGGTCGTTACCATATCCCAGGGTTTAAAAATATCCCGCTACATCAACTTTCGCAAAAGGCAAGTACTTTGAAAAAGGATAAAGAAGTTGTGGTTATTTGCCAAAGTGGAATGAGAAGTAAGAAAGCAAGTGAATTATTAAAGAAACAAGGATTTAAACAAATAACAAATGTAAAAGGTGGCGTAAGCATCTGGAAAGGCTAGGAGGTTAATAGAATGAGAGAATTTACAACAACACAAGTTGAGAATTTACTTGGTGAGGAATTGAATTTAATTGATGTTCGTGAAGTTGAAGAGGTAGCACAAGGAAAAATTCCTGGAGCAATAAACATTCCACTAGGCTTATTGGAATTTCGTATGCATGAACTAGATAAAGCAAAAGAATATATTATGGTGTGTCGTTCAGGTGGAAGAAGTGCACAAGCATCAAAATTTCTCGAAAGTCACGGTTTTAATGTGATTAACATGACTGGTGGAATGCTTGCATGGGAAGGGCCAATCGAATAAATTTTTTTAGATCAATATATACCCCGGTGGGTAATTAAAACTAGGAGGTTGTTTTAACATGGAAATGATAAAAACGGATGTTGTTTTAGATGCAAAGGGATTAGCGTGTCCAATGCCGATTGTAAAGACAAAAAAAGCAATGGAAACCATAGAGGCTGGGCAAGTCTTAGAAGTGCAGGCAACAGATAAAGGATCTAAGGCAGACCTTAAAGCATGGTCAGAAAGTTCAGGGCATCAGTATTTAGGAACACTCGAAGAAGGCGATGTATTAAAGCATTACCTTCGTAAAGCAAGTGGAGAAGAAAATTTAGAAAAGAAGCATCCTCATGTCGTTAGCAACGATGAGTTAGAGCAAAAACTTTTATCCAATGAAGATTTGATAGTGCTAGATGTAAGAGAACATGCAGAATACGTATTTAGTCACATCCCAAAGGCAAAATCAATTCCTCTTGGTGAGTTGGAGAATCGGTTAAACGAATTAAATCCTGAGACACCAATTTATATCGTATGTAGAACTGGTAATCGTAGTGATTTAGCAGCACAAAAACTAGCCGGCCAAGGATTTAAACAAGTCATAAATGTTGTACCAGGTATGAGCGGATGGGAAGGTCAAACTGAAAAAGCAGTAGATTAGGAGTTTATGAAGGAGGAGAAGATGAAATGAAAAACAACGTAACAGTTTATACGACTTCAACTTGTCCTTATTGTGATATGATGAAAAATTTCTTGAAGGATAAGGATATTCCTTTTCATGAAGTTAACGTACAGAAAGACCCTGTGGCTGCAAATAAATTAGTTGCAACAACAGGTCAGATGGGAGTCCCACAAACGGAAGTAAACGGTAAATGGGTGTTGGGATTTGATCCTGATACACTTATGAGTTTATTGAAATAATTTAAAAAGAATTGGAGGAATTTTAGATGGCAAAAAAGGTAGCAATTATTGCGAGTAATGGTGGGTTGTTTGATGCATACAAAGTATTTAATATTGCGACGGCTGCAGCAGCAACAGATCAAGAGGTAGCCATTTTCTTTACCTTTGAAGGGTTAAATCTCATTCATAAGGAAGGATACAAACAACTTCCAATGCCAGAAGGAAAAGAACATTTTGTAGAAGGTTTTACAAAAGCAAACGTTCCTTCTATCCCAGAATTAGTGGATATGGCAAAAGAAATGGGTGTAACATTCATTGGATGCCAGATGACAATGGATGTTATGGGATTAGAGAAAGATGCTTTTATAGATGGTATTGAGGTTGGTGGGGCCGTAACGTTCCTTGAGTTTGCAAAAGATGCTGATGTAACTTTAACATTTTAACGATTTTCTTATATTTTTTTAACCTAAATAATACTATAGGGGGTATTTTAGATGAGCATTAGAGAAATGACTTCACAAGAAGTAACACAGAAAGTGATCAATCAAGAGGAATTATTTATTTTAGATGTCAGAAATGAAGATGCTTTTAGTGATTGGAAAATTGAAGGGGCAAACTTTGATTATCTAAATGTACCTTATTTCGATTTATTAGATGGTGTGGAGGGAATTTTAGATCAACTTCCATCAGACAAAGAAATTTTAGTTGTTTGTGCTAAAGAAGGTTCATCTGTCATAGTTGCTGACATGCTTTCTGAAGAGGGGTTAAGTGTTGCCTATCTAAAAGGTGGTATGAAAGCATGGAGCGAACATTTAGAGCCTATTAAAGTAGGGGATTTAAAAGACGGTGGAGAAATTTATCAATTTGTTCGTATTGGAAAAGGTTGTTTATCTTATATGGTCGTTTCAAATGGTGAGGCTGCCATTATGGATGCAACAAGAATGACAGATGTCTATACGGAGTTTGCTGAAAAGATTGGTGCAACAATTACACATGTATTTGATACACATTTACATGCAGACCACATTTCAGGTGGTAGAGCAATAGCCGAAAAAACCAAAGCAACATACTGGTTGCCACCAAAGGACGCAACAGAAGTTACATTTGAGTATCAACCGCTAGAAGGTGGTACGGATGTAACCATCGGTAACACAACGATCAATATCCATGCTTTATATTCTCCAGGTCATACGATTGGTTCAACGTCTTTTGTTGTCGATGAAAAGTTCTTACTTTCGGGTGATATTTTATTCATTGATTCTATCGGTAGACCAGACTTAGCAGGTATGGCAGAAGATTGGGTAGGCGATTTACGAGAAAGTCTTTACACACGTTATAGAGAATTATCAGAGGAACTTATTGTTCTTCCAGCCCACTTTATGATTATTAACGAATTAAATGAAGACGGTAGTGTTTCTGCAAAATTAGGTACTCTGTTTGCACAAAACCATGGGTTAAACATTGAAGACGAAAACGAGTTTAGAAGATTAGTGACGGAAAATTTACCGCTGCAACCAAATGCTTACCAAGAAATCCGTGAAACAAACATGGGGAAAATCAGTCCAGATGATGAGAAACAACGTGAGATGGAAATTGGTCCAAACCGTTGTGCTGTTCGATAAGAGAAACTTAGCGATAGTAGAGGTCTGGTTGGACTTTTACTATCATCCTTAACTTAAGTGACTAAGAGTAAAAAAATATTAGAATTATTAGGAGGAATTTCAACATGAACGTAGCAAAAGTATTAGACGCAAAAGGGTTAGCGTGCCCTATGCCTATTGTAAAAACAAAGAAGGCAATCAATGAATTAGAAGAAGGAGAGATTTTAGAAATTCATGCAACAGATAAAGGAGCAAAAAGTGACCTTGGGGCCTGGGCAAAGTCAGGTGGTCATGAGTTACTAAAAGATTCAGAAGATGATGGAGTACTCAAGTTCTGGATTAAAAAAGGCTAAAAAATAATGAAGGGGACCAATACGGTTCCCTTTTATAGTATAGGAGGCAAAACGAAATGGATTTACTATTTATATTAACGATCTTTCTGATAGGGTTCATTGGTTCATATATATCCGGTATGGTTGGTATAGGAGGATCAATCATAAAATATCCAATGTTACTCTATATTCCTCCGTTATTTGGGTTGGCCGCATTTAGTACACATGAAGTGTCAGGTATTAGTGCCGTACAAGTATTCTTTGCAACACTTGGTGGAGTATGGGCTTACCGTAAAGGTGGCTATTTAAATAAGACACTTATCACCTTTATGGGAATAAGTATTTTAATTGGTAGTTTTATAGGAAGTTATGGTTCAAGGATGATGTCTGGAGAAATCATAAACCTTGTTTATGGTATTTTAGCATTGCTTGCAGCGATTATGATGTTCTTGCCGAAAAAAGGTCGAGATGATATCCCTCCTAATCAAGTTACTTTTAATAAGTGGTTAGCGGCATTATTTGCTTTTATGGTAGGTATAGGAGCAGGTATTGTTGGGGCAGCAGGGGCTTTTCTATTGGTTCCAATTATGTTAGTTATTTTAAAATTGCCAACACGTGTGACGATTGCATCCTCTCTAGCCATTACATTCATCTCATCAATTGGTGCTACAGTTGGGAAAATATCAACTGGCCAGGTAGAATTTCTTCCTGCGTTCATTATGGTTATAGCGAGTTTAATTGCTTCTCCATTGGGAGCAAAAATGGGACAGAAAGTAAATACAAAACTCTTGCAATGGATATTAGCACTGTTAATTTTGGGTACTTCAATTAAGATTTGGTTGGATATTCTTAGTTAAGAAGTTTAATTGAAGTTAAAGGGAGACCCGGTCAAAGGGTTTCCCTATTTTGGATAAATTAACAACCCGTGGGGGATGCAATAAAACCTCTTTTAATTTCCTCTAAATATCATTTTACCGTCCAGGGCTTTGAACATGGTCTTCCTCTGCAGCCGATGCCTCTGCTCTAGTAACATGAACAGTACCAAATAGATGATTTGGAGGAACTATCAGACCTTATCCAAAGAAACATTGATATATTAAACGTCGTTTGTTGCATAGACAAATATACTATGCAATATCAATAAAACCAGCTATTTACTTAAAATGTAAAATAACGCTACTAAAATATTCAAGGATAGTTATGTCGGAGTTCACTTAAATAGTGAAGAAGCGATCTTCAACAATCTTCAGCGCTATTGTGGAATAACATATAGATTTAAACGACTTTATTGTTATATTTTTAAGTACGGTGAACTATCTTACATCAATAATTAAACAACTATATTTTACCCCGTCCTAAAATTGGAACGGACTTATGCTTGTTTGAGATTAAAAAATGAAATAACTTTATTGTATTTACACAAAACAAGCAAAGAAATGCTGTAGGAGAAGCTTTTGTCATAACTGTACTATGCAACCACCATTATGAAATCTTACAAGATCGAATTAATGTAAGAGGAATATCTCCAATAAGCGAAGCGGATTATGAATAGGGGGAACGACTGCATTATTGGATGCAAGCGGCTTTTCCATCCAAAAAATCGTGAATGTACAAAAATACACAAGCGAGGATGAACGAGTGGATAAGGTACTATTCGTTATTACAACAGATGGAATGGAAAATGCAAGCCGTGAATATACCGCTAACAAAATCAAGAATATGATTGAACATCAAAAAAGAGAAATATGGATGGGACTTCATGTTTCTAGGGGCGGATATTGGTACATTTCAACTGCTGCACATTTTGGAATAGATGAGGACTTTGCCGTTGACTACCACGCTGAAAACAACATTGAAACAAAATTAAATTTGATTTTGTAAGCGAAGCTGTAATAAAACTTCGGAGTGGTAAGGAAATTGATCGAAGTTGGAAAAAAGGAATTAAACATGATGATAAGCGTCGATCTTGAAATAATTATTTGACTAAGATACATTCCAAAGAAGTCTTATATTAAAAAGAGGTTAAATATCCGGAGTTTAAAAAATACTTAAAGCAGAAACATGCTTTAATAGAGGGCGAAAAGAAATTGAGGGAGTTATCAGTAAAACAGTATATTAATAGACTAGAGAACATGTACCTGAAGGAATTTATAACGAAGAAAAACAAATTGACTCCATATTGGAAAAGAAAAGGGGGATTGAAGTGAAAATATAGGTCCTCTTATTGCTCATTATAAATTTACTTTGGAACATTTTATTTACCAGAATAATATTATGTAAACTATGAAGAGCGCGCTAAAAGATTCTATACGAAATAGTTAACGATAAGTTTATAAAAGCAGTGTGTTTCATATGTAAGCACTCTGCTTTTATTCTATATATTTATGTATCTAAAAAAGAACAATTTAGAGAACCCTAGCTGTTTTTCGAAAATCTATTCCTCAGCAAATAGACAAACAAAATACTGAGTCAAGCATAGATAAGTGATATCATACTAATATGAGGAGGGCTATGCGAATGGATACGATAATTTTTGATGTTGATGATACACTATATGACCAAGCACAATCTTTTCATAAAACGGTGAGGAAGCTATTTCAAGAACCATTAGCAAACGATGAAATTGACCAATTATATAAAGCTAGTCGAAAATATAGCGAGATTTTATTTGATCAAAGTGAAGCGGGGGAAATATCACAATTTGAGTGGCAGACCGGGCGAATTATCGCTGCTTGTAAGGACTTTAACATTCCTATAGATACAGAAAAAGCGGCTATTTTTCATGAAACGTATGTTGCCGAACAAAAAAACATTGCATTGTTTCCAGAAGTGGAAGAACTGCTAAATGCACTTTACAAAGAAGGAAAACAGCTTGGGATTCTTACAAACGGTGAGGAAACACACCAAGCCATGAAAATAAAGCAACTCGGCCTTAGTCGGTGGATACCTGCAGAAAAGACGTTTATTTCTGGAACAATTGGTCATGCAAAACCGAAAAGAGAAGTATTTAATTTTATTGAAGAGAAAATGGGCCTTGACCAAACCAAAACGGTTTATATCGGGGACAATTTTGAAAAAGATATAATCGGAGCAAAACAAGCAGGCTGGCAGGCGGTCTGGATGAACCATCGTAAGAAGGGATTACCAGCAAATGCTGCCTATAAACCAGATAAAGAAGTAAATAGTGCTAAAGAGCTATTGGATTTATTTGTAAAAGCATAGGTCGTCAAATAAAAGTTGTATCGAAAAATGAATATCTGAAAGTGATTGACAAATTTAATGGAAGAACAATGTGTGGTTTTAGATTTAACAAAGGAACATAAGTTTTCTCGTGCGATGTAAGATGACATCCGTCTGGAACGAAGAGAAGCAGAAATTCTCGGTTATTTAATGGATCACGCAATGACTTCTTGTACAAAGAAGCAAATCGAAGAATCATTTGGGAAAATCGCAATGTTAGTACCTTCAGCGGTGAAAAGGTATATGACAAGTATACAAAATAGCTAAAACATCATGAGGCGTGAACATATTGCAGACGCTGTTTTAGTGACAACAAATAATGGTTATATATGGAGCTGACATGCCTTCTATTGTCCTCCGTTAGACTGGTTGCGTAAAAAGTAACCGGTCTTTTTTTATACTAAAGGTACGAAGAAAATAGAAGGAAGATAATGATGAATGGAACACAGCGTGTGGCAGAGGCATTATAGATGAGAGGTTTATTTCTCTTAGTAAAAATGATGTCATTGAACTTCCGAAAGAAAACCCAAAAGAAGACATTGAAAAGGTTTTTTCAAGTGAACATTACACCCCCCTTTCTTTTATATATAAACTATAAAATTTATAGTATGTAATGTTGATGTTATTATATTAAAAAAAATTCAGTAATTGAAATATAGTTTGAGTGAACATATACTTTTTTTGAAAGGAAACATATACAGGGTTTGAATAGTAGAGTGTTAAATGGAAAACTAACGGTTTAAAAAGTACCCTGAAAAACGTCTTGAAAATTGGTAGCCCTTTCATACTGGTGTGGTTGTTGTAATGAATCTGTATCAATTTAAAAAAGGAGAATACGTTATGGTGAACAGTTTACAAAGTACGAGAACCTACATAACGGAGTGAAATTGCTATGGTTGGGTTTTAGGAGTTTTCAAGAGAGTGACGGGGAATAGGTCCTTTTCGTTTTAACAAATAACGGAGATCAAAAAAATTTGAGGTGATTATAGTGAAGTATAGACGATTAGGGAAAACGGATTTAAATGTTTCTGTTGTTGGTGTTGGTACTTGGCAATTCGGTGGAGACTGGGGTAGAGATTTCAATCAAGACGAGGTAGATTCCATTTTAACAAGAGCAAAAGATTTGGGCATTAATTTGATAGATACAGCGGAATGTTATGGTCCGCATCATATGTCTGAACGTTTCATTGGTGACTTCCTTTCAAGAGACCGCCGGGAAGACTGGGTTGTCGCTTCAAAGTTTGGACATAAATGGCACGATTCATGGGGGCATGCATGGAGTGTTGATGATGTTCGTGTGCAATTAGAGGAATCCTTAAAGGCATTAAAAACTGATTATATTGATCTCTATCAGTTCCATTCTGGATCAGATGAAGATTTTAATAACGATGACCTTTGGACGATGTTGGACAAGCAGGTACAAGCAGGTAAAGTGCGAAACTTGGGAATTTCGATAGGTAGCAATAATAATATTTATCAAACAACGAACGCAACGAAAGTAGGGGCGAAGGCCATTCAGGTTGTGTATAATCGAATCGATCAAATTCCAGAGGAGAATGTATTTCCTTCTTGTATTGAACAAGACCTTGGTGTATTAGCGCGAGTTCCATTAGCGAGTGGATTTTTAAGTGGAAAATATAAGCCAGGAGCGGTGTTTAGTGATAATGTAAGAAAAGGTCGTAGTCGCGAAGATGTAGATGAAAAATTGCGATTGGTTGAGCAAATAAAACAAAATGAAGTGCCAGAAAGTGTAAATATGGCAGAATGGGCATTGGCATGGTGTTTACAACACCCTGCAGTTACATGTGTTATTCCTGGTTGTAAGAGTGTTGAGCAAGTGGAAATGAACGCAAGAGCGGCTCAACTAAATTTAGTTAAAGAAAATCATCCGAGTGCGGTCGTTAAATAAAAAATAGACATGCTCTTACGCTGGAATGAAATTTCAATAAAAAGGAGTGTTGTTGATGAAATATCGTCGTTTAGGAAATAGCGGTTTAAAGGTCAGTGAAATTGCATTAGGTAGTTGGCTCACATATGGTGAATCTGTCGATCAGCAAAATGCGATTGATATCATCCATCATGCTTATAATCTAGGAATTAACTTTTTTGATACAGCAAATGCGTATAATGCTGGTGAAGCTGAAAAGGTTGTTGGACAAGCATTAAAAGAGTATGATCGCTCAAGCTATGTGCTTGCAACGAAATTATTTTTCCCAATGGGAGAAGGGCCAAACCAACGTGGTTTATCAAGAAAAGCTGTTATCGAACAATGTGATGCAAGCTTAAAGCGTTTAGGTGTTGATTATATCGATTTATATCAATGTCATCGTTTTGATGAAGATACACCAACTGAAGAAACTTTACGAGCACTTGATGATTTAGTAGCACAAGGTAAGATCTTGTATTACGGAGTAAGTGAATGGAGTGCTGTCCAAATCAAGGATGCCATGAAGATTACCGATAAAAGAAATCTTCGTCCTATGATCTCAAACCAACCGATTTACAATATGCTTGTGCGCTACATCGAAAAAGAAGTTCTCCCTACTTCTTTGGAAGAAGGGATTGGTCAAGTGGTGTTCTCTCCACTCGCTCAAGGTATCTTAACTGGTAAATACAAGCCAGGTCAAACGGTTCCACAAGACAGCCGTGCGGCAAATGACAAAATCAATCGCTGGATAAATAGCTATTTAAGAGATGATGTACTAGAGTGTATTGCTCGCCTTGAAAACGTTGCAGCCAGTCAGGGGCTTAAACTTTCACAATTAGCAATTGCATGGATCCTAAGACAACCAGGTGTAAGCTCAACAATTGTTGGTGCAAGTAAAGCAAGCCAGCTTGATGAAAACGTCAAAGCATCTGGAGTTGAACTATCTGCAGATGTTCTTGAAGAGGTTGAAGGAATCTTGAAAGAGATTGATGGATTTGTCCCAATTTGGTAAAAGGCGAATAGAAGTTGAGGCGTTTTTTAAGCACTCCTTTCATTATTGTAAAAATTGAAAATATTACAAAAAAATGGTAAGATAATACACATGTTGTAAGCGCTTTATCGATTTTGATCTGTCCATCCATAAAGATAAGGGGGATATAAATTGACAAAATATAAGGTGTTAAATCAAGAACAAGTCAATCAGTTTATCGAGTTAGGTTGGGTAAAGGTTGAACAAGCATTCCCTAAAGAGGTGGCGTTAGAAGCTCAAAAAATTGTATGGCAGAATGTTGAAAAACGAGGAGTACTAAGGAATGATCGATCAACTTGGACTGAAGAAATGGTACAATTAAATGAAAACTATGAACATGATGAATTCCAGAAATGTAATACAAAAAGGTTAGCAGATGCAATTGAAGATCTTGTAGGGGAGGGTCGATGGGCGAACAGGACAGTATATGGTGAAAGTGAAAAGAAGGTTGGCTATGGATGGTGGCCAGTTAATTTTTCTCAAGGTGCTAATAAACCATGGAATGTACCGAATACAGGTTGGCATTGGGATGGTATTCATTTTCGCCATTATCTTGACAGTCCAGAACAAGGCCTGCTTTGCTTAAATTTATTCTCTGAAATAGGAAAACAAGGTGGGGGCACGCTTGTGGCAGAAGGTTCACATAAAGTGGTAGCAAAATTTCTTTCCAAGCAACCAGACGGTATTGAGCTTGGAGACGGTATTCGTACACTGAATAAGCAGCACCCGTGGTTTTCCGAATTAACTGCATCTAATAAAAAGGATGGCACAGGTACAATTTATGAACAAGATCGGATAGAGAAATTTATGGAAAATCCGTATGTTGATGAAGATGGAATCAAGCTTCAGGTTGTTGAAACCACCGGAAATCCTGGAGATGTCATTTTATGTCACCCGTTTTTATATCATGCTGCATCACAGAATCATTCAGGCGTTCCTCGTTTCATGTGTAATCGGACCACTCCACTAACTGAGAGAATAAACTTAAACCGTACAGATGGGAACTATTCACCTTTAGAGTGGAGTATTAAATCGGTTATACATAAAGAAGCTGCAATATAAAAAAATTATTATTCACATTAATAGAGGAGCTGCAATTAATTAGCAGCCCCTCTATTTTTTTAGATTAATTAATACTGATTCTACAAAAAGGAAAAATGGCTATTATTATCCTTTAAAATATGATGACTGATATACGAGATGCATTTGTAGTTCTGTGTAAGAAGTATAAGCCGCTTCAAGTTGGATGACACATTTTTTTGGGTGGAGGGACAATGTTACCTGTCCCCCCGTTGCATTCGTTATTTAGATAACGCCCAATTAATTTTTTCTGCTAATAATCTTGAGACGTTTTCATTTAACATTCCGGCTTTCGTGTGAGCTGGGGTAAAACAGCATACCTTTCCTTTCCCATAGGAATGCTTCCAGCCTGCGATGGAATCGCCATCTACACCTGTACTCCAAAGGTCTACTTCTGTATTTGCTACATCACACTGGACAAAATACTGCTCATCGGAAAGGGAAAAAGTATTCTCTCCACTTTTTTCATTTTCCTTCAACATGTAGATAACATCCTGAAGTCCTGGTGGGTGATACTCAAAATATCCTCGTAGCATCTGAATGTAGTTGCTATCAGGTTCATATCCTGCTGAACCAGCATGCCACGCTAAGACATTGCCCCCATCTTCCACATAATTGACAATCTTTTTATCCAATTCATCCGTTAGCCAAGTGAACACGCGTTCATCTTTCGGATTTAATTGATCCATTTTAGCATTGATGAATAAGTCAGGCTTTTCATCAAGGACTTTTGAAACCTCTTCATGCGTAATGAATTGAAGATTTACTTTCTTATTTGCTAATCGTTCTATTGCTGCTTCTAATCCAGCCTTTGCATCATCAGCATTATGCCAATAGTCTCCTAGTAATGCGACAATTTTTACCATCGTTTCTATCACCCTTACCAGTTCAATTTATTCCCTTGATAATCAATGTACATATGTTCTTCAATTGCCGGGGCCTTTAATATTTGCTCTTTAATTCCTGTTGCCGATTCTATTGCATCGATCGTTGCATTTGGATTAAATTCACCGAATATATACGTTCTTACATATCCTGGGTGGAATGCTAAAACCTTGACCCCGAATTCCTTTAACTGATTTTGTAATATCGTTAATTGCATGTTTAAAGCTGACTTGGACATACAATAGCCATATTCTTTTTTTCGCCAAGAATCTGTTAAGCTAGCAGCTTCTGAGGAAATATTCGCTAGTATTTTACGATTACCTTTCATTAATAACGGTACCACAGATTTTGAAACACGAAGTGGTCCAAATACATTAGTATCAAAAAGCTTCATCATATCCTCGTAATTGAACTCCCCAAATATATCTTCGGAACGGTCTTTGTATATTGCTGCATTATTAATAAGAATATCTAGTTGACCAGCATTTTTTTCAATATATTTAGCGACCTCATCCACAGATTTCTGATCGGTAACATCTAATGAAACGATGTCTAAATCCTCACCAAATTCCTTTTTTAATTCATCAAGCTCTGTCCAATCATTCATATAACGACCAGCAAATACTTTAAAATTAGATTTTAGAAAAACCTCTGTTAAAGCTAGTCCTAAACCTCTGTCAGCACCTGTTATGTAAACAGTCTGTTTCATTTTATTCCAACTCCCTATGTGTATAATAGTGAAAACACTTACATCTATACAATATTCTTCCTTTGATTTCATTTTCCTTGTTATTTCTAATGAAAATTTGGAATTAAAACTCAACTGATGAAAGAAATGGCTAATGTTAGTAGGATTCCTAATAAAGAGATAAAACTTCGACGTTGCCATTGCTAGTTTAGTAATGTCCATCATAACTTTTAGAGACTAAGAAAACTAGTCGATTGGCGAGCCTGAAAGACGAAGACAGAGACGTTAGTTGCCCTTTACTCTAAATAATCTATTAAGTGTTTAATTGTGATTGGCCGTGATGGAAAGAGAGAGATCTCTGAGAATGTATGAATGGTCACAATTTCTTACCAAGCCTATGATGGTGGAGGTATGAAAATTAACCTAAACGGATTCCACTAGGCGTCTTTCATGCCAATTCTCTTTTTCACTAGAAAATTCCATTGTTGAGCGGAAAAAGATTTTTCATTCATTTGAAGTAATGCTTCTTATTGACACACTAACATGACTTTTCCATGAATACACATCACTATCTGTAATGAAGAAACCGTAAAATTTCCTGGGTAAGCGCATACTTTGACAAAACATACTGTTTTCATCTTCACCATTGGTGAATTTTTGCACCTTTTATCGAAAAAGCATTTAAATAAGAAACTTATAAAATTGAGGAGATTCCTAGGTTCGTTTTAATTAGGTGCTAGGAAATGGCATAAGGAATCCAATCCTAAGTTTAAAAAAGAAGAGTTTAGAACAAGGGAAGATCGATCAAGTGTCGTGTTAAAGATAAGAATCCAACTAAAAGGATATCATCTGATTCCCTAGTTTCGTTTAATAGCAGCCAATTATATTTGGCTGTTATTTTCTTTGTGAATTTTCCATTTCAGAAATTTTAACTCCTCTTATAACCAGATACTTTTCCCAAATGGATGAGAATAGTTTTTTCACTTTTACCCCTTATTAAATTCAAAAAAAAATAATTATTAGAAAATTTAAAAATAAACCGTTGACCTATGACATCATATGATGTACTATAGCCATATAGATGATGTTATATGACATCATAATAACTTAGGGAGATAGAAAAATTCACTACCTACCTAAGTTAAAACTTGAAGGGAGAGTTGAATTTATGAAACAAGAGCATGTGGAACAAATTCAAAACGTGATCGAGGCTGTGAAAGGGAAGGATATTAAAAACATTTTCTTTGTTGCATGTGGCGGTTCTATGGCAGCGCTTTCACTAGGGGATTATTTTATTACGAAAGATACTGACATGCCAAGCTTTGTTTATACTTCTAATGAATTTATTCATCGTGCACCAAAAGCATTGGGGGAAAACAGCCTTGTCATACTGAGATCTCATTCTGGTACAACTCCAGAAACAGTTGGAGCTGCTACATATGCTAGGGAACAAGGTGCCTTAACTGTTGCCATTTCAATGGATGTTGAATCACCGCTTTGTCAAGAATCAGAATACACTGTACATTACAATTACAAAGATGGGTCTGATCCTATTGATGGGGAAATAGGGGTTTACTACACGTTACTCTTTACATTACTTCATCAACTTACTGGGGAAGAAAAATATCTTCGCGGTGTGGAGCAATTATCTAAGCTAGGTCAGTTAATTGAAAGCAACCAAGCGAAGCATAAGGATGTAGCTGACGCATTCGGAAAGAAGTATAAGCGTGATAAGGTTATTTACACAATGGCGAGTGGAGCATATATCCACCATGCTTATTCATTCACAAGTTGCTTGTTGATGGAAATGCTTTGGATCAACTCAAACGCAATTCATTCAGGAGAATATTTCCATGGACCATTTGAAGTAACTGATTTTGATGTCCCATTTTTAATCGTAGTAGGAGAGGGACCAAGTACACCGCTTGATCAACGTGCTCTTGATTTTGTCACGAAATATAGCGAAAAAGTTGAAGTTGTTAACGTTAAAGAGTTTGATTATAGTGGGGTGGACGAAGACCTTAAAGAGTATTTTGGTACAGCACTAGCAGGTCCTGTATTACGCTTATACGCTGATGGTTTAGCTGAACATACTGGACATCCATTATCAGTAAGAAGATATATGTGGAAAATCGAGTATTAATAGTCAAAAATGGGTTACGGGGAGGAAATAATGTAATGAAAAAGTTCGTAAGCTTTTTAGTTATTATTTTAGCTGGCTCTATGTTTTTAGCAGCATGTTCTTCCTCCAATGAAAGCAATGGCGAAGCATCTGAGGGTGATCAAGTAGTGATTGATTTCTTTCATAGATGGCCGAATGAACCAAGAAAATCATTTTATGATGAAAAAATTGCAGAATTTGAAAAGCTGCATCCTAATGTAAAAATTAATGTTGATGCTGTTTTAAATGATTCTTATAAAGAAAAGATTCGAGTAATGGTTTCAAATGATGATCTTCCTGATGTTTTCACCTCATGGTCAGACACTTTTGCTGCAAATCTAGTAAGCTCAGGTCGTATTATGGAGCTAAATGATATAATGTCGGAGGATACAGATTGGTCAGGTAATATTATCGAGTCTCAATATGCCGGATTTACGTTTGATGATGTTACGTATGGAATACCGTTTACTGTTGACGGTAAAGCTTTCTTTTTTAACAAACAAATATTTGAAGAAAATAATATAGCGGTACCAGAGTCATATGATGAACTTATTAATGCGTTAGAACAACTGAAGGAAGCTGGCTATGAAACACCATTAGTAGAAGGTTTAACAAATGGTTGGGCAATCTCTCATTACATGGGAACTATTTTTGATAGAGTCATAGACAATAATGTCCTTCTAAAAGACTATAACATTGAGACGGGTGAATATACTGATCCAGGATATATTCGCGGTCTGGAAATCTTTAAAGAGTTAACGACTTACATGGGTGATGTCTCAACGGCAATTGATCATGAAGCAGCTCGAAACATGTTTGCTGCTGGTGAAGTTCCAATATTATATATGCAATTTGCTGAGGTTAAATATGTACAGGATGCCGGCGATGTGGAGTTTGGGTTCTTTAATTTCCCTGCAGTTGAAGATGGAAAAGGAAGACCTAAATCACTTACTGGTGCACCAGAAGGTTGGATGTTAAGTAAAAATGCTCCTCCTGAAGCAGTAGAGTTTTTAAAATTCCTGACTTCAGAGGAAACAGCCAAAGCTTTTACGAAAGCAGATGGTCAGTTGAATGCTATTAAAGGCGGTGTAACGGAAGAAACCTCCAATCCAACAAGTCTGGAAGCCTATCAAATTATTCTAGAAGCATCAGATGCGACCCCTTGGTTTGATAATGCGGTTGATATATCCATTGCTGATATTTTCATGCGAGGCGGTCAGGAATTAGCAACAGGTCAAACGACACCAGAAGAGATTATGGCAAAAGTACAGGAAGCAGCTGCTAAATTACGTAACCAATAAAAAATCCAATTGCCCTAACTAAGATATGAAAAAGGTTAGGGCAATTCTTCAAAAGAAGGGTGGGGGATTTGTAATGAAGGTAAAAAAGGCGAATATAACACCAATCATATTCATGTTACCAACCATTCTATTATTAGGACTATTTATTTACATACCACTTATTCAAAACTTTTATAATAGTTTTTTTGAATTTAGTGTATTTTCTCAATCAAAAGAGTTTGTTGGTTTGAGTAAAATGAAAGAATTACTTGTTGATGAGGTAGCCATCATTGCATTAAACAATAATGTCAAATATGCCATCATTTCCGTGTTACTGCAAGTGTTCTTTGCTTTAGCACTAGCTGCTATTTTAGAGGATAAATTTTTTAGACGCTTTGCTCCAGCTTTACGAGTTATTTATTTTATACCAGTCATGATTTCAATCTCTGTTATTGCCTTATTATTTGGATTTGTCTATAATCCCCAAATTGGGTTATTAAATAGTTTCCTAGAGCTCATTGGATTAGGTCACTTGGCCAAGCCTTGGTTAGGTCATTCAACAACTGCAATATATAGTGTTATTGCAATGTCCCAATGGCAAAGTATTGGGCTGATTACGATGTTGTTTATCGTTGCAATTCAGAAAATTCCGAAAGAGTTATATGAAGCTGCAGAGATAGATGGTGCTGGAAAAATACGAAGATTCTTTAGTGTAACGGTACCACAAGTGAAAGAAGCTACGTTTGTTAACTTATTAGTTACTGTGACTGGATCTATTCTAGTATTTAATGAACCTTATATTCTCACAAACGGTGGTCCAGGAAATAGTTCAATGACCTTAGCGGTTCATATGTATCAAACAGGTTTCGTAAAAGATGACATGGGCTATGCATCAACATTAGCATCTCTTATCTTCCTATTATCTGCAATATTTGCGCTTATACAAATCAAAGTATCGAAAACAGGGAAGGAGGACTGAAATACATGATAAAAACGAACTTGAAGAAGTCAACTTTCCCTAGTACCGTTCCTACAAATAAAATGAAAATCCCAGTTCAGACACGAATCACCAAAAATATCGTATTTCTCGGTTTGCTGAGCTTTGCTATTATCATTCTCTATCCGTTATTTTGGATGTTTGTATCATCATTTAAAAGTTATCAGGAAATCTACACTAATGTTTGGGCTTTACCAACAGAATGGAAGTTTGAAAACTATTCCCTAGCATGGTCAAAAGGGATTTCGAGTTATTTTATCAACAGTGTGTATGTAACCGCATCAACGATTCTTTTAACCGTCATAATAGGATCGATGGCAGCGTTCGTCTTATCCAGGTATAAAAATCGATGGATTGACGCGGCTCTCTTATTTACGATTGGCGGGTTAATGATGAATCCACAAGTTGCTTTAATCCCTTTATTCGAAATTTTAACAATAACCAATTTAATCGATACACATTGGGCCCTCATTTTGACCTATGTATCCTATCGATTACCTTTAACGATTATATTGATTCGGGCTTTCTTCTTAACAGTACCTAAAGAGTTATCTGAATCAGCATTGATGGATGGGTGTACGGAATTCGGGATTTATTGGCGTATTTATTTACCAATATCAATACCTATTGTCGTTACATCTGTTATTTTAACCGCATATTTCGCTTGGAATGAATTCTTATTTGCGACCGTTTTCATTAATTCGAATGAATTAAAAACGATCCCTTCGGGGCTAATGGTCTTTCGAGATGCTCTTCGAACAGACTGGGGGGTATTGCTATCAGGAATGGTTATTGCTACAGTACCAATGATTGTTCTACTTATATTCTTACAAAAATATTTGGTTAGAGGTCTTGCAGAAGGCTCTGTGAAAGGATGATGACTCATGAAATTAATCTCAATTGGTGATAACGTAGTTGACTGTTATTTGGATCAAGGTAAATACTATCCTGGAGGTAATTGTGTCAATGTAGCCGTAAATGCCAAACGTAATGGGGCTGGTGAAGTTTCGTATATTGGAATATTTGGGAATGATGAGCCTGCCAATCATATCAAGTATGTGCTTAGTCAAGAAGGGATCGATTATCGTTTTTCACGCGACGTATTTGGTATTACTGGACAGCCGCAAGTTACATTAACAGAAGATCATGACCGTATATTTGTAGGTGGGCCTAAAAATACCGTACAGCATAAATTTAAAATTCAGCTCGTTCAAGAAGAGCTGGATTATATAAAAGCTTTTGATTTAAGCCATGTGAGCTGCTATTCCTCCATGGAAAGTGAACTCCCAAAATTGTCACAAGTGTCAAAAGTATCGTATGACTTTTCGAATAGGAAGGACCTGCCTTATATTGAATCAATTGCTCCGTATATTTCTTATGCTTTTTTCTCAGCTGCTGAGCTTTCAGATGAAGATTTTGAACGATTCATTAAAGATTTAAGTGCTTTTCGGTTTGAAATCATTGGGTTGACTAGAGGAGGAAGACCAGCGATCTTTATCAAAAATGGAGAGATGTATGAGCAGAAGGTAAAGAAAATTGAAGTGGTTGACACAATGGGTGCAGGTGATAGCTTAATCGCAGGCTTTTTAACTTCTTATATGAGTGGTGATGACATAGAAGTTGCGATTGAGAAAGGAACAAGGTCAGCTGAAAAGACTTGCCAAGAATACGGTGGATTCGGTTACCCAAAAGATATACAAAAAGTTTAACGACCATACAATGTTCATGTATAATTAATGGTAACGTTAAAAATATAGGAGCGAACCTTATGAGTAACCGCGATCAAATTCAAAATTATTTATATGAAGAAATCATGACCGGAATCAAACAATATATTGAAACGAATCAGTTAAATCAAGGTGATCAAATTCCTACTGAAGCTGAATTATGTGAAATTTTTCAAGCTAGCAGAATCTCCATTCGTCGTGCAATCAAAGAATTAGTAGACGAAGGTGTTCTTCAAATTATTCGAGGAAAAGGTACATTTGTAAATACATTTCGTAAAGAGATTCACCTTTTACATTTTCAGGGATACACCGAAGGATTGACGACAAAGAGTGATTTTATTACAAAAGATATTATTTCAATGGAGAAAATAAAGGGTACACCCCATATTAATCATAAATTTAACAATCAATTTGATGAGTATATTGAATTAGTAAGAAAAGTCTATCGAAATAACCAAATTTTAAGTTTGGATTATGCATATTTTCCAACAGCACTTTATCCCTCAATAGAAAACAAAATTACATCAGACAGTTCAACCTTTAAGATTATCAACGACGAGTATGGAATAAATTTCAAAAAAGTGTGTAAGGATCTTGAATTTGTACATCCAACAGAAGAAGTACAAAAGCTTCTAGAGGTTAATCGAATGACACCGATCATTTTAGTAGATAAAATTATTTATAACGAAGAATCAATCCCTGTCCACTATTCAAACTACTATTTAATCGCAGATCGGGTCAAGTTACGACTAGAAACAGATTACTAAATGTGGGGGACACGGGGACAGGTACATTGTCCCTCCATTTTTGGTAGGGTAATACACAGAAGCAGGGACGGTTCTTATGTTTTCAATAATGAAGCAAAAGAACCGTCCCACACTTCTCAAACTTTTTAAGGCTTCACCCTTTAACAGACCCCGCCATCTCCTGCTTAGTTGTTGTTAACCCTTTATAAGCAACAGCTCCTCCAATCGCACCGATAATCGGTCCAATCACATAAATTGGAAACTGTGCCCAGCTGATATGACCACCTGCTAAACTATTAATCACATAGGGACCAAATGTCCGAGCAGGGTTAAACGAAGCACCAGTTGCCCCAGCTGTTAACATGATAAGTCCGCCTACAGTCAATCCAATCACAAGCCCTGCCCAGTTTCCCGGGGCGTCCGAATCAACAGCAATCCCCATAATCACAAACATAAGGACAAATGCTGCGATCGCTTCTACAATAATCCCTTGTACATAGCCCGTACTTGAACCAAGTGATGTTGCGCCTAACCCTCCAAGGTGAAGACCATCCATTCCAAGAACAGCAACAATTGCCATTGCACCGATGATACCGCCAATGCACTGAGCGATGAGGTACGCAGGAACCTCTTTCCAAGCAAAGTGACCGGTGACTGCTAAACCAATTGTAACGGCAGGATTAATATGACAACCAGAGATTCTTCCAATGGTATAAATCATCGCCATGACGACAATCGCAAAGGCAACACTTATCACGCCGATATCCGCAAGCGTTGCCGCCGTATTATTACTTGCTGTAATGACCCCATTAAACGCAGCTGTTCCAGCACCAATGAGTACGAGTAAAGCAGTTCCAATACCTTCAGCCACACATCGTTTGAAAAGAACTGGGGGTTCCATGACAAACCTCCTCTATTTTACAAGTCCGTGAGGGTCAATGACATACTTTCTCGCTGCACCTTGATCAAACTCTTGGTATCCTCTTGGCGCATCTTCTAAAGAAATAACAGTTGCATTTACGGCTTTCGCAATTTGTGCTCTTCCACTTAAAATCGCTTGCATTAAGTCACGATGGTATTTCATCACAGGTGTTTGTCCGGTTACAAAGGTATGTGCTTTTGCCCAACCAAGGCCAAGACGCACCTTTAATGTCCCGATTCGTGCATCTTCATCAATTCCACCAGGATCCCCAGTTACATATAGCCCTGGAATACCAAGTCTCCCGCCAGCACGTGTTACGGTCATTATTGAATTAAGTACGGTTGCCGGCGCTTCCCCAGCATTTGCTCCATGTCCTGACGCTTCAAATCCCACGCAGTCAACGGCACAGTCGACTTCAGGAACCCCTAAAATTTGTTCGATTTGCTCACCAAGATCCGGATGTTCACGAAGGTTTATGGTTTCACATCCAAAGCTTTTTGCTTGTTGAAGCCGCTCTCCGTTCAGGTCACCGACAATAACAACAGCCGCACCGAGTAATTGAGCTGAGTGTGCTGCTGCTAACCCAACTGGACCTGCTCCAGCAATATAAACTGTCGAACCTGGTTTGACTCCTGCACTGACTGCACCATGATACCCTGTTGGAAAAATATCTGAGAGCATTGTTAAATCTTTTATTTTTTCCATTGCCTGATCTTTATCTGGGAATTTTAATAATTGGAAATCAGCATACGGAACCATAACATATTCAGACTGACCTCCGACCCATCCGCCCATATCAACATAGCCATACGCTGAACCCGGACGATCAGGATTTACATTTTCACAAATATGAGTGTCACGCTCTTTACAGCTACGACAACGCCCACAAGCAATATTAAATGGTACAGATACGAGATCGCCTTTTTTAATAAACTCAACATCACTTCCAACTTCAATGACTTCACCTGTAATTTCATGTCCAAGAATAAGTCCAGTTGGAGCGGTCGTTCTTCCGCGCACCATATGTTGATCGCTACCACATATGTTCGTTGTCACAACTTTCAAAATCACACCATGGTTACATTTACGACCAACATTCAGAGGATTAACACCTGGGCCATCTCTTAAAACTAAATCGGGATAACCTATGTCCTGTATTTCCACTTTACCTGGTTTCACATACGCGACTGCTCTGTTTCCACTCATTTTGCAATTCCTCCTTAAAATAAATGTTAGGTAGTTCACTTTACATAGTGCAAGAAGCGTGCCAAGATCCAAACTTTTATATAGAGCCACTTTTTATGATGAGTGGGTATTAAACCTGTCTACTTTCTGAACAACAAACTGTCCTATTTTAGGACAGTTGTTCATTCAAACTTGGAAATATTTACCCAAATAGTATAATAGACTTAGAGTAAACGTTACTATTTAAAGGGGGACAAGCAATGCCACTAGTGAACCTTGTTGAGCGGGTTGATATAATTGACCGTTCTTGGAAGCGTTGTCAAAACTTTGGACTTTCACCCTCAGACCCTATGGATGACTCAATTTTAACCGGTAGTGCCTTACAGGAGGTATTAACTGCAAATCAGTCGATGATTCGGCACGCAACATTCATTTTAGAAAACCTTTATCCAGCCATTCACTCACAAGGACTCGTCACGGTGATTGTTGATCGAAATGGAACCATTATTCACAAAGTTGGCCAGCTTGATCGTAATGAGACGATCGATTACTTGCCAATTGGTTCCAATTGGTCTGAAAAAAGAAAAGGCACTAATGCGATGGGACTCGCCATCTACGAAAAAAAAACCAATCATTACACACGCTGAGCACCATTTCTACGTGAAAAATCACTTTCTTACCTGTGCAGCAAGTCCCATTTATTCTCCAACTGGCGAGTTAATTGGTGCAATTAATATTAGTGCAAAAAAAGAGATGTATCACCCATTTATGATTTCCTTAACAACGACGCTGGCCGAAAGTATACAGACCCGGCTGCTGCTAGACCAGACTAAGCAAGAAAAGGTGTTAGCATTAAAAGAACTTGAGGTAACATCAAACTTATCAACCGTTCCGCTTCTTACCCTTGACCGTGAAAATACGATTATTCGTGCCAATCAAGCAGCCCGTTTTATTTTAGGAGAAAATTGCATGGGGGATGAGTTTCATGTCGCAAAAGGATACTCGGTTGAGGTCATCTCAGATCAATCACAAAACATTCACAGCTCCGTTGTTTCTTTAAACAAAGCGAACAAGGAGGACGAGACGGCAAAAAAACTATACACCACCTTAGATATCATTGGCTCTTGTCCCAAAATAGAAAAGGTTCGAAACATGATAACAAAGGCGGCTGTTTTTGATTACCCTGTCATTATTTACGGGAAAAGTGGGACAGGAAAAGAACTTATTGCACAATCATTACATAGCAATGGCTCACGATTCGGGAAACCATTTGTCGCTGTAAATTGCAGCGCGATCCCAGAAAACCTTATCGAAAGTGAATTATTTGGCTATGAAAAGGGGGCATTTACAGGGGCGAATCACAAAGGATCTCCAGGAAAATTTGAAGCAGCAAACGGCGGAACCATCTTTCTCGACGAAATTGGCGATATGTCCTTAAAGGCCCAAGCGGCTTTACTCCGTGTCTTACAAGAAAGCATGGTTACACGAGTCGGCGGTGTCAAAGTCATCCCGATTAACACAAGGGTTATCGCGGCTACAAACAAAAACTTACGTGAAGAAATAAAAGCAGGGCGCTTTCGAGAAGACTTGTATTACCGCCTTAAAGGGATTTTCATTACCGTCCCGCCGCTGAAAGACAGAACCGACATCCTTGAATTAGCCGACCATTTCATTCATTCATTAGACCATTCATCAGTCTCATTATCGGATAAAGCAAAGCAAAAAATCCTAGCCTATCATTGGCCAGGAAACATCAGAGAACTTAAAAGTGTCCTCATCCAAGCCTCCTTTTTGGCCGTAGGAAACGAGATTAAGGCGGATGATTTACACTTTGAAGATGTGTATGAACAGCAAACTCAGCAAATAGAAATGGTAGAAAAAAAACCGTCTTCACTCGGACAGACGGAAAAAGAGGCCATCACCCAAGCGCTAACATCTGCTGGATGGAATATAAGCAAAGCTGCGAGGATATTGAAGATTAGTCGAAATACGCTGTATCTTAAAATGAAGAAGCATGGGTTGTGAAGCGAGGGTACGGTTAAAACTGGTGAAAAAATCGATTTTGAATAATGTTTTCTCAAAATAAAGAATGAGTTATTGCAAATTGGATAAATGCTTCGAATTTGAAACAGAAAGAGGTGTCGATATAGCAGAGGTAGAAGGGCGGCTCTTTACTTCCTTAAAGGAAGCAAAAAAGCCGTCCCTATGTTTACCTTCCTACTATTGTATTTTTAAAATGCGATCTGTTTCACGGCCATAACCATCGACTTCCAATCGATCCTTGTATACGCGAACAATTGAGTAGGAATTTGTGTCATCGGTTTCGACCATACCTTTGAGGTTTACATAGTGAATTCCGTTTTTCACTCCATAATTGCCTGCGTGATTATGTCCATTGAAATAAGCAACGACATTTCCGGCTGCTTCTAGTTCTGCTATTACTGCTTCATCATTCCAGACATTGTGGTTATTTTCAGGGTAAACAGGCATGTGGGACAATACCACAACTTTTTCTTGGCTTTGTGCCGCTTTTTTCAGAACTCCGCGAAGCCATGTTAACTGTTCCTCGCTGACCCCGCCATTCCAAGTTTGAGCATTGATTTCATTATTAGCCTTTAATGAATTGTACATCTCTTGGGCTTGTTGGTATTTATCTGAACCTTCTGGGTTCGCGTAAAGGCTAAGGTCATTGGTATCAAGCACAACAAAGCGCCAGTTTTTGTATTTGAAATCATAATATTGGTTCGGCATATCAAGTATATCGACCACTTCGTCTGTTGTCACAGGGAAGTCGTGGTTGCCAAGGACATGATACTTCGGACCTTCTATAGAATTGTAGATTGGAAGAATATCAGAGAAGCTGGAAAGGTTTCTGTCGATTAAATCACCCGTTTGAACAGTAAAATCCACTTCTTCACTGTTAAACGTTTGAACGGCGTCCATCAGCTTGTCCAATGAATTAGTATAATAGCGCGTACCATTTATTTCGCAGTCACAATACTGGGCATCTGGAACAATTCCAAATTCGAATTTTGGCTTTTCTTCTTCTTTTGCAAATGCGGCTGTAGTGGCTGTAATGGCCATCCCAAGTACAGCCGTCGCCGTTAAGTATTTCAATTTGGTTCCAAGTCCTTTTCTTCCTTGTTGCTCATTCAACATAATAATTCTCCTTTCTTTATCACAAGTAATCATTATTTATTTCCGTTTACATATGGCTGCTCACGGTCCAATACGATTTCAGCAGTGATTGGAAGATGGTCTGAAGCCAAGCTTTGAATCACTTCGGTATTCACAGTTTCAATGTCATTTGATGTAAAGATATAATCGATTCGTTTTGTAGGATTTTCGGCAGAATAAGTAAATGCTGTCGGCTGATCTGCAAAAACATCAAGATAATTAGCATACATGGCTTTCATTTCATTGCTTTCTGGAGTAGCGTTTAAATCTCCTAAAATCACTTTTGGTCCTTCTGATTGGTTAGCAATTTTGACAACCTCATTGATTTGAATTTCGCGTTCAGCAGATGTTAACGCTAAGTGAGTGTTATAAAAATGCAAATGATTACCCTTCACATTGATTGTTGCTTCTAACAGACCGCGCTGCTCTGTGTTTCCGATTTTTGTTAAGGAATGATTTTCAGATGCTATGATTGGGTATTTACTTAAAATAGCTGTTCCATATTGACGACGTTCGTCTCCTTCATTTAAAGGTTCATAGTCAAGGTTTGCTGCATATGTATAAAACATGCCTAGACGTTCTGCCAATAATTTTGCCTGGTCTTGAAAATCACTGCGGCTTGACCAATGATTGTCCACCTCTTGTAAGCCAACGATATCTGTATTGGATTCTTCGATGATTCTAGCAATCCGTTCTAAGTCTAAAACATTGTCTTCCCCAACAGCGTGGTGAATATTAAAGGACATCACTTTAAGCTTTACCGGTTCACCATGTTCCAAGGCAAAGGTGTTATTGCCTAAGCATAAAACCAGCAAAAGAACCGCTATTGCACCGAGTAAATTCCATTTCCTGCCTTTTCTCCGTTTTAATCCAACCACCATTCATTACCTCCTTAAGAAATTTTGATTACCATTTGATGCTAACAGATGAAAATAAAGCCTTTATTGATTTAATGTAAAAAAGGAATATAGGTTTTATTACATGTATGTTAAGCTAAGTCGTATATCCTGTGTATATATTCCTAAGGGGAGGGGGGATTGGTATGGCTATACCTGTAAGGATAAGCTTTAACATAGATGGGGGTTATTTAATAGATTCAAACGTAGCTAAAAAAGTTACTCGCTTTCTATGATTGTGAATCTTCTTTTTTGTGGAAAAAATCTAAGCCGATAGATTTCCCAGAAAAAAAGTGTGGTTACTTGCAATACCAATATCAACAAAGGAGTCTTTGTTTACAGAAAAAGAAGGAACATAAGCTCTGGAAGATAGAGGATTCCTACACATTTAAAGCAAGCAGAAAGAGAAGAGTTAAAAAAGGGCAGCAGAACTAAAAAACCGTCCATGAAAAAGCTTAAAGGGTTCCGGTTTCGGGTTAATGGAACAAATGGCATTTGCTATAAAACTATTTCTTCTATTTTTTCGAAGAGATTTGACCTTCATCGGCTTAATGAAGACCATTTCCTCTGATTTTCTGAAGGGATTATGTCATCATCGTCTTGATGAAGACCATTTCTTCTGATTTTCTGAAGGGATTATGTCATCATCGGCTTAATGAAGACCATTTCCTCTGATTTTCTGAAGGGATTATGTCATCATCGGCTTAATGAAGACCGTTTCCTCTGATTTTCTGAAGGGATTATGTCATCATCGGCTTAATGAAGACCATTTCCTCTGATTTTCCAAAGGGATTTGGTCATCATCACTTTTATGAAGACCACTTTTCTTCGTTTTCCAAAAGCGACTTGGTCTTTATAGGTCTTATAAAGAAAACTTACCATATGCTGTGACTTTTTACATTTTAATATACCAATTGCTCGGTCTAAACTTTTGTCATATCGGCTTTAAATTTCAGAAAAACACCTCAAAACGGAACCATTTAGTAAAAGCTTATGGTAGTATTTGCAGGTTTACAGTATCATTTACTTTGACTACTTTTATCCATGTTTTCAAAAAAAGTTAATTCTTAATGGATCCTAGTTACACTCCTAATAGAAAGATAAACCATCTTTCAAGTAAAAATGACTAGTTTAATTCAAATATTTTGTTTGAAAAGCCGATTTATTCAAGTTAAAATATGTATTAATACAAAAAAGTTGTTTATATTGAGGTAAATAATTATGTTTTTGTTGGTTTAGGATTGGGGTGGAGAATGACTATGTTAGAATTATCGATTAATAAACCAAGTGATCTACAGAAGGTTGCTCATGCATTATCATCAGAAGTTCGCTTAAAGATTATCTATTTGCTAAACAAAGGAACCATGAATATTCATGAGTTATCAGAAAGCTTAGATAAACCTGTATCTACAATAGCTGCACATGTAAAAGTTCTAGAAGATTCAGGGTTAATTTTGACTGAGCTAAGGCCGGCAACGAGGGGCGCTATGAAGGTTTGTGCACGAAATTTCGATGACATACATATTCAGTTAAATGCCGTAAAAGATCAGGCAAAAGACAATAAATATTATGAATTAGAGATGCCGATAGGACAATATGTTGATTTTCATGTTTCTCCTACATGCGGCATAGCTGATCATGATGGAATTATTATTCCTGAAGATGAACCTGTTCATTTTTACAGTCCTCTTCGAATAAATGCTCAATTAATATGGACAAGAAAAGGATATTTTGAATATAAATTTCCGCTTGCCATTCCATCAGAAACGAAGATTAATGAAGTGCTAATCTCATTAGAAATTTGCTCAGAGGCACCAAATTATGACCAGAATTGGCCTTCAGATATAACCGTATGGTTGAATGGTGTTGATATTGGTACCTGGACAAGTCCCGGGGATTATGGTGATCGTCCTGGTAAACTTAATTCAACAGCATGGGGGGAAACGACAAGTACTCAGTATGGGGTATTAAAAACGTGGAAGGTAACAAATCATAAAACAACGATTGACGATGTTCATTTATCTGATATTAAGATCAACGATTTACATTTGACAGATCATCAATTTTTAACTTTTCGGATAGGCATCAAGGAAGATGCAGTTCATAAAGGCGGGTTTAATTTATTTGGCAAGGAATTTGGTGATCATCCTCAGGATATTAAATTAAAAATAACTTTTAATAATAACAACTGAATCTTAAACTCTGGACAAACGTTTGCTTTTGTCTAACACACTGAATCCATCTATTTGATGGATTTTTTTGTTGAAAAATTATCAACAAATATTTACTAAAAAATGGTTGACTATTCTGAAATGTAAGCGTATTCTAAAAATTAAATACAGATAATTTGTAATTAAACAGATTATCTGTAATAAACGCAACATGAATAGTATATACCTTTCTGTATGAAGTGGTAAGTACTTACTTTTTAAATCTTAAGATAAAGGAGTTAAATGACATGACAACGATAAATATTCCAAGAAAGGAATATCCGCGACCACAATTTGAAAGAACAGAATGGATCAACTTAAATGGTGAGTGGAATTTTAAATTTGATAAGGACAATAACGGTGAGAAACAAAAATGGTACAGAAATACGGAAGTTTTTGACAAAAAAATCATTGTTCCTTTTACATATGAAACAAAAGCTAGCGGAATTGGCGAAGAAGGTTTTTGTCCAAATGTTTGGTATCAAAAAAGAATAACGATACCAAGTGAATTTGAAAGAAAGAAGATTGTACTCCATTTCCAAGCAGCTGATTATGTAACAAAATGTTGGGTAAATGGCAGCTTTGTCGGTGAACGAAAAGGTGGTCAAATCGCATTTTCTTTTGATATTACGAACTACGTAAATGAGACGAATGAATTAAATATTGTGGTCAAAAATGAAGATAGTCAAAGCTGTTTTCAGCCACGAGGAAAACAAAGATGGTTGGACAATAATTATGGGTGTTGGTACGTTCAAACGACGGGGATTTGGCAAACTGTTTGGCTTGAGTTTTTGAATGAAGCCTATGTTGAATCGGTAAAAATCACACCTGATATAGATACAGAGTCAGTAGAGTTTTCCTGCAAAATTGCAGGAAACGTTGATTTTGACTTAATTTTGAAGACATCTATTTCTTATAAAGGTCAGCAAATAAAGGTGGTTGATCAATCTGTAAGCCGTTCGAACTTAACACTGTCAATAAATATTGCAAGTGAATTTCACCCTTGGAGAGTAGTTCATTGGAGTCCGCAAGCTCCTAATTTATATGACGTCGAATTTACTTTATATAAAGATGGAGAAATCATAGATAATGTAAAATCTTACTTTGGGATGAGAAAGATTTCAATAGAGAACGGAAATATCTTGCTTAACAATTCACCGCTATATCAAAAACTATTACTAGACCAGGGATATTGGGGGGAATCACATCTAACGCCACCTTCTGAAGAAGCAATTATTGAGGATATTGAGAAAACGTTAGAAATGGGTTTTAACGGAGTAAGAAAACATATGAAGGTAGAAGATCAACGCTACCTTTACTGGGCAGATAGAAAAGGTCTTCTTGTTTGGTCGGAAATGGCTGCAACCTATGAATTTTCAGATGAGGCCATTCAAAACTTCACAGAGGAATGGATAGAGGTTGTGAAACAGCAATATAATCATCCAAGTATCATTACATGGACACCTTTTAATGAATCCTGGGGAGTGAAAAATATCTTTACAGATACAAAGCAACAAAAGTTTACTGAAGGAATTTATCATCTTACAAAAGCCATTGACAGTATGAGACCTGTTATTGTAAATGATGGTTGGGAGCATACCGTTTCAGACATAATCACTTTACATGACTATGTAGAATATGGTGATGAATTCGCAAGTCGTTATTATGATAAAGAAAAAGTTGTGACAAACAACATCGCTTTCAATAAACATAAACATGCAATGGCAAAGGGCTATAAATATCAAGGGCAACCAATCATTATCAGCGAGTATGGTGGAATTGCATTTAATTCAGAAAAAGGATGGGGCTATGGGAATCAAGTGAAGAGTGAAGAGGATTTTCTGCATCGCTTTGAATCTATTACACAAGCAATTAAAGATTCACCATATATTAGCGGCTATTGCTATACCCAAATAACGGATGTTCAACAAGAAGTGAATGGTCTTTTAGATGAAGAAAGAAATCCAAAAGTAGATGTAAATAAAATCAGAGAGATTAATAGCAAATAATTTCAACTAAGGAGACTAAGAGAATGGATCGACATGAATACCCAAGACCTCAGCTAGTAAGAAATGATTGGCTTAATTTAAACGGAGAATGGGAATTTGAATTTGATGATCAAAATATAGGGTTAGAACAAAAATGGTATTTAGGTAAATCGAAATATACAAAAAAGATCAACGTACCATTTGCATATCAAACAAAACGCAGCGGTATTAACGATCCCAGCTTTCATGATTGGGTGTGGTATCGCAGGGAGTTTGAAATCCCTGAATCAATGCTTAACAAGCAAATTCTCTTGCATTTTGGAGCTGTAGATTATCGAGCGATGGTTTTCGTCAACGGTAATTTAGTAGGTACACATGAAGGGGGACATACGTCATTCTCCTTTGATATTACAAACTATTTAATAGAAGGAAGACAATCAGTTGTTGTAAGAGTAGAAGATCCATCCGAAGACGAAACCATTCCTCGAGGAAAACAATTTTGGGTTGAAAAATCCGCTGGCATTTGGTACACAAGGACAACTGGAATATGGCAAACAGTATGGATCGAAGCTGTGAATAAGACTCATGTGAACAAATTAAGATTTACTCCTGATATTGACAGTGGAGAAATTTCAATTGAAATTGAAGTTTCTGGTGAATACGTAAATAAAGACATTGAAATTGCGATTAGTTTTAAAAATGATCATGTAGCAAATGAAACGGTGAAAATTCATGAGAGTTATACGAAAAGATCTATTAATCTCTATAATCGTAAGATATTTAGAACTGGTTTCCATGGTACTGGTTGGAACTGGTCACCGGAAAATCCAAATTTATTCGATGTAACCATTCGGTTGAAAGAGGGAGAGATTGTACTCGATGAAATGACATCCTATTTCGGTATGAGAAAAATCCATACTGAAAATGGGATGGTGTATCTAAACAACAAACCGTATTATCAAAAATTAGTACTTGACCAGGGATACTGGCCGGAAGGTTTACTAACAGCACATACCGATCAAGACTTTAAAAAAGATATCGAATTAACAAAAGAAATGGGATTCAATGGTTGTAGAAAACATCAAAAGGTTGAAGATCCTCGATTTCTGTATTGGGCAGATCAATTAGGCTTCTTAGTATGGGGAGAATGTGCAGCTTCTCCTTGCTATAGTGAAGATGCTGTTGCTCGTTTAACGAAAGAATGGATTGAAATCATTGACCGTGATTACAACCATCCATGTATCGTTACCTGGGTTCCGATTAATGAAAGCTGGGGAGTTCCGTCTATTGCAAATAACGATCAGCAACAGCACCATTCGTTAGCATTGTACCATCTCATTCATTCACTTGATAAAACCAGGATAGTGGTTTCAAATGATGGGTGGGAAATGACAAAGACAGATATTTGTGCGATTCACAATTATAATCATGGTCACAAAGAAGAAGTGGAAAAATATAATGAATTTCGTCATTCACTATCAACTGCCGATCATCTGCTTCATTCAAAACCAGCTGGAAGAGGAATCTATGCACAAGGATTTCATCACTGTGGTGAACCGATTCTCTTAACGGAGTTTGGAGGAATTGGGTTTAAAGTTGGAGATGAAAGTGGTTGGGGATATACTTCTGTATCAAATGAAGAAGAGTATATTGCTGATTATGAAAGAGTGATGAAAGCTGTATATGAATCTCAATCATTACATGGTTTTTGTTATACACAGCTTACAGATGTTGAACAAGAGATTAATGGACTTTTGACATATGACCGAAAACCAAAATGTGATTTAAAAGAGATTCGAAGAATAAATGACATGTGGCATTTAAAGACTGTTAAGTAATCTGTTCGACTATAAGCAGCTAATTCAACCTGTTTATTCTCTTTTGACTGGAATCAAAATTGATTTCAGTCAAGAGATAGATATAAATCAGAAGTATGGTTTTGAAAAAATGAAAACGCTTTAATTAAAGGGGAGGGATGGAAGTATTTTTTATTTTCGGTCTTAGTTTAAAAAATAATCATTTCAGGGGGTAGAGTCATGAAGAAAAAAGCAGTATCAATGATCTCAATACTATTAATGTTTGTTATAGCATTATCTGGTTGCAGTTCATCAAGCTCTGGTTCAGCTAAAAATGAAATTGTTTTTTGGAATGTATTTACAGGTCCTGATGGTGAAAATATGAAACAAATTGTAAATGAATATAATAAGACAAATCCAGAATTCAAGGTAAAGAATGTATCCATTGCTGCAGATGATATGTATGCAAAAATACCAACTGTCGTAAATTCTGGAAAAGGAATCCCTGATTTGACCATTGTTCATGCTGAAAGAATTAAGCAGTTTGTTGAGAATGATATGTTATCACCATATGATGATTTATTGGCTGACTTTCCTGAAATAAACGAGAAAAACTATGTACCAGCAGGATGGGGCATTGGAGACATTGATGGTAGCAGATACAGCGTTCCATTAGATGTTCATAGTTTTGCCATGTATTACAATAAAGAGTT
Organism: Metabacillus sp. RB-C-LZQ-3-1; assembly: GCF_058315175.1. Classification (NCBI taxonomy): domain Bacteria; kingdom Bacillati; phylum Bacillota; class Bacilli; order Caryophanales; family Bacillaceae; genus Metabacillus; species Metabacillus sp. RB-C-LZQ-3-1. The sequence goes on from NZ_JBZFLI010000001.1 coordinate 628,640, forward strand.
ACTTGAAAAATATGCACCAAATGCTCTTGATGATAACGTTATTACATTTGATGAAATTAGAGAAGCAGGAGAAGTTTCCAAGAATGACGGTATTGTAGGCATGGGGATAACTTGGACTCGGCCAATGTTCTTATCGATATATAACCAACTAGGTGGAGATATTACAAGTGATGGTGAAACACCGACCCTAAATACTCCAGAAGCGAAAGAAGCATTAGAACTTTTAAAAGGCTTAATTGATGACAAGATTACGAATAAAGATGGAGAAGATCCTGGTCAGTTATTTAAATCTAATAAAGCGATCTTCTATCCAGAAGGGATTTGGATGCAAAATAGCTTAAAGGAAGTGAAAACATTAGATTGGGGCTTAACTAGTTTCCCGCAAGTTTCACCTGATAAAATTGTAAACTGGACATCATCACACCAATTCGTCATGTTAAAAGATGAAAACCGATCTGAAGAGAAAACAAAAGGGATGATGGAATTCCTTAATTATATTAGAGAAAACTCACTTCCGTGGGCGGAAGCAGGACAAAATCCGGCTGCGCTATCAACCCTAGAAAATCCAGAATTTAAAGAACTGCCACATTCATTCTTAATAGAAGACCCTAAATTGCAAGAGTCACTTAAAATTTTTGATTATAAATATAATGGCTTTGTCGCTGAAGAGATTGATAAATTAGTTGGAGATGCAATATTTGGAAAGATAGATATTGATACAGGACTGGAAAAAGCTCAAAAAGCAGTTGAGGATAAGATTACAGCTAATAATAAAAAATAACTTTACTCTACTAAATTGTCATGAATGTCTTGCTATAAAACTACTGAGAATTCCTTATTTCAAAAGTAAGGAATTCTCTCTCTATTCGATAACAGAAGAATAGGAGTTAATATGATGATAAATACTGGCACAAATAAGCAAGTTAATATGTCCACATCACTAGCGGGAAATACGAGTAAAAAACGGGTAAATCTCTCTCCATATCTTTATATAGGACCTCATCTCATTTTATTCGGCATCTTTTTTCTATTTCCAACTATATTTGGAATTTACATTTCATTTACCAATTGGGACCTAATTGGAGAGCCTAAGTTTATAGGGTTTGCAAACTATAATGAAATTCTGTTTAACAAGGATTCTACCTTTTATGAACAATTGCGCATAGGTTTGGGAAATACATTTAAATTTGTTCTTTTTACAGTACCTGCTTGTATTATTGTTCCGTTGCTCTTAGCTGCAGGGCTAAATACTAAACCTAAAGGGTTAAAGTTTTTTCAAGCATTATTTTACATGCCGACGTTATTTTCAGTTTCAGCCGTTATGATTATGTTTTCGATGTTATACAGTGTTTCATTTGGGCCAATTAATTATTACCTAAATAGTGATACAAACTGGCTCTCAACACAGCCATATGCATGGATTACATTAGTAACGGTAACCGTATGGTGGACAATTGGGGCAAATATGATTATTTATCAAGCAGCACTTAATGGTATTCCAAAGGATTTATATGAAGCTGCCTCTATTGATGGAGCAAATAGTGTTCAAAAATTCTTTCGAATCACTATACCTGGGATAAGAGCTCAAATCTTATATACAGTCGTTATTACGACGATCGCACAATTTAATGTTTATGGGCAGCCACTCATGTTAACAAATGGTGGACCAACAAGCTCAACAACAGTACTGCTCATGTACATTCAAGAAAATGCATTTGGTTCTGGAATTTCAATTGCCGGTATTGGGTCAGCAATGGCTGTCATTCTTGGGATTTGTATTATGGTTGTCTCTGCCATTCAATTCTTCTTTTTAAGACAACGTGATTAGGAGGTGCTTACCATGGAGAAAAGAAAACTTTCTAAAACGATTTCATTACTTTTTTTAATAATGATGTCATTTATATGGATTGTCCCGCTTTTGTACACTGTGTTTTCTTCGTTCAAAAGTGAAGTGGATATCCAATCAAACGCTTTTACAATCTTGCCGATTAATTGGGTCATCGGCAACTATCAGGATGTTCTATTTTCGAACACAAGTGCTCCAGTGGCGAAGTGGTTTATGAATTCAATGATCATTTCAGTGGTGCAAACGGTTCTAGTATTAGTCCTTGTATCATTAGCCGGTTATGGTTATGCACGAATGAAATTTAAGGGAAGAGATGCTATTTTTATCTTTTTAATGGCAACGATGATGTTCCCAGCGGTAGTAAACCTTATACCACTCTACAAAATTGTTGATTCACTAGGATGGGTAAACAATTATTTGGCTGCCATTGTTCCTGGGACTGCTGGAGTCTTTAATATCTTCCTTGTAAGACAGTTTATGCTAGGAATTCCAAAGGATTTTGACGAATCTGCCCGTGTGGACGGTGCTTCTGACTTTCAAATTTTCATTAAGTTAATCTTGCCTCTTATTAGACCTGTATTAACAGTCGTAGCATTGTTTACATTTACCGGGGCATGGAATGACTTCCTTTGGCCATCGATTGTGTTTAATGATGTAGAAATGATGCCAATTACACCAGGATTACAATTGCTTCAAGGTATGTATGGTTCACTTGAGGTTGCCCATGCTTTAACTGGGGCACTGATTGCGATTGTGCCAACATTTATTCTGTATTTATTTACACAAAAATATTTTATGGAATCACTCTCCTTATCATCAGGGGTTAAAGGGTAATGAGGTAAAACGTGCTAAAAGGAGGTTAAAGGGTGAATAGAAAGCTAGAAAGAAGATTAGTAATGATCGGTTCTATATGGCAAATAACATCAGGTCTTCTTACCATTTTTCTTTATGCATCTTATATTAAAACTGAAGGATTAAAAACGTCATACACTTCCATTGCTAACCTTGAGGCAGCACAGTCTGTCTTTGGTAGCTTGTATATGTTCTCTGTTTCATTTGGGATGATATTTGTTATTCTGGGAATCCTCAACTTTGTTGTAGCCAAAACATTAAAGGATGATCAAACGGAGGTTAAAAAACCGATTTGGTTTATCCTAGTAGGTTTAGCCTCTTACTTTGTGATGGATATTTTAGCGTCTATTCTGTTTTTATCCGCAGGCATTTTAGCACTAGCTAAAAATAAATCAATATCAAAGCTCCTAAACTATCAATTGGAAAAACAGCCATAATCATTTAAACTTCTATTTTTTCCACGACCGGGTTTATAAAAATCAGTAGTCAGATATTTTGTAAACCGAAAAGTATTGAAGATAAAATGGAGCTTAACCAAACCGGTTTATATCGGGGACAATTATGAAAAAGATATGATCGGAGCAAAACAAGCAGGATGGCAGGCCGTCTGGATGATACATCTGCACACCGGATAAAGAAGGACAAAGAATTATTATAAAAAAAGACTTAGACCCTTTTGTTAGGAATCAGTGATTGTTATGCTGGTTCCTAACTTTTTTTGTGTTATTCACATCAATTTTATCTAATTTAGATTAGATGCATTTCCTCTTGTATTTTCAAAGTGAATTTCTGGTACTATAATGAAGGAGCTGAATTGTAAAAAATCAAGAAAAAGGTGCTATATATGAAAATATTACTTGTCGAAGATGATAAGACGATTGCAATGGGATTGGATTACTCATTGAAACAAGAAAAGTACGAAACGGTTGTTTGCTATGATGCCGAGAAGGCAAAGAAAGTGATTGAGCAACAGTTAAATGAGGTGGATTTGTGTTTGTTTGATTTGTCCTTACCAGATGGAAGCGGCTATGAGTTATGTGAGTTAGTGAAAAAAAGTGCAGATAAGCCTGTTATCTTTTTAACTGCTTTAGATGATGAAGTGAATGTTGTGATGGGGCTTGATATGGGAGCGGATGATTATATAACAAAGCCATTTCGTATCCGTGAGTTATTCTCCAGGATTAAATCAGTGCTGCGCCGTTACAATAAGCAAACAAGAACACAACCCAAAAATATCTTTGACATCGATAATATCCGGATCAATACACTAGAAGGAAAGGTTTATAAAAATGGAGAGGAAGTGCTCCTTACTGCGTTAGAGTATCGTCTTCTATTAATCTTTGCAAATCATATTGGACAAGTCCTCACTAGAACACAATTGCTTGACCGGATTTGGGACGTAGCAGGTGACTTTGTGAATGATAATACATTGACGGTTTACATAAAAAGATTGCGTGAAAAGCTAGAGGACGAGCCGCAAAGCCCATCAATTATAAAGACTGTACGTGGAATGGGCTATAAGGTTGGTGACTAGGATGATACGAAACAGAGAGATTCAGATTTTTTTACTTGCTTTAATCATGATAACGTTACTAGCAACGATCTCTGCTTTTTTTCTTATTTCTGGACAAGCAGCCACATTGGTTTTTCTAACCTCAGTCTTTCTTATCGGGTGTAGTCTATTTTTTACAAAATGGAGATACAGGGAAATCGAAAAGTTATCGGGTTATTTACGTAAAATCTCAAGCGGTAACTATAGCCTTGATGTTCGAGATAATTACGAGGGTGAACTTAGTATTTTAAAGAGTGATATTTATAAAGTTACATTGATGCTGTCTGAGCACCGCTCATTGTTACAACAGGATAAAGTGAAGTTAACGAGTGCTATATCAGATATTTCTCATCAGCTAAAAACACCATTAACGTCAATGATGGTTATGGCAGATCTTTTAGGTGACACGAAACTTGATGTAGCAAGACGAGAAGAATTTACAAATAATATTCGAGTGCAGCTCGAATGAATTGAGTGGCTCGTATCTTCATTATTAAAGCTTTCCAAAATTGATGCTGGAACGGTTCCTTTTAAAAGGGATCATGTTTTAGTTTCAAAATTACTAGAGCAGGCCATTCAATCTGTTTTAGTGCCTATGGATATTAAGCAGCAAACTCTTAACGTGATTGGCGATAAGGAAGTATCATTTATTGGTGATTTCAACTGGACGACAGAGGCGATCATAAATATCTTAAAAAACTGTGTGGAACATACACAGGATGGCGGCAAGATTTCTATATCTTTTTCAGAGAATGCACTTTTTACTGAGTTGATTCTATCTGATAATGGCAACGGAATTTCAAAAGAAGACCTACCATATATATTCAAACGGTTTTACAGAGGAAAAAATGCTGAAGAAGATAGTGTTGGCATTGGATTGGCAATGGCACACAGTATCATCAAAAGTCAGCACGGTAACATTGAAGTTAAAAGCGAAATTGGAAAAGGAACACAATTCACCATTAAATTTTATAAACAGGTTATATAGTGGGACATGGGGACAGGTCTCGTGTCCCAGAGGGACAACGAACCTGTCCCCATGTCCCAATGTGAATAAATTGTCACTTTGGAAGTCACTTTATTGTCATTTTAGACAGATATACTAACCGTAAGATGAAAAACATGGAGGAAATCATAATGAATATTTTACAAATTGAAAATCTGTCTAAGGTATATGGCAAGGGGGATACAGCCGTAAAAGCACTAGATAATGTATCGTTTTCTGTGAAAAAAGGAGAGTTTGTGGCGATTATTGGTCCTTCAGGTTCAGGGAAGTCAACGCTACTCCATCTCCTTGGAGGTGTAGATCGACCTACTAGTGGGAAGGTATTAATTGATAATACCGATATTTATAACCTGAATGAGACGCAGCTAGCGATTTTCAGAAGGAGACAAATCGGGCTTATCTATCAGTTTTACAATTTGATTCCGATTTTAACAGTTGAAGAGAATATTACCCTGCCAATGCTGTTGGATGAGCATAAGGTAGATCCAGACCAAATGAAAAAGATTATTACGACCTTAGGTTTAGAAAACCGGTTAAATCATTTACCTAATCAGCTTTCAGGTGGTCAGCAACAGCGGGTTTCAATCGGACGTGCTCTTATCAGTAATCCTGCCATTATGTTAGCGGATGAGCCAACTGGTAACTTAGATAGTAAAAATAGCGGTGAAATCATTGAACTTCTAAAAATGTTCAATAAAACGTATAACCAAACACTAATTGTGATTACACATGATGAACGAATTGCCTTACAAGCCGACCGTGTGATTTCAATTGAGGACGGAAGGATAGCCAAAGATGAGGTGATTCGTCCATGAACATTATCAATAAATTGACAATACGACACCTCAAGGAAAACAAGCGAAGAACACTTGTCACCATTATTGGAGTCATCATTTCTGTTGCCATGATTACAGCCGTGGCAACCCTGGGTGTATCATTTTTAAATTTAACCATCAGGGAAAATATCGGACAAAATGGTGAATGGCATGTTAAATATCAGAACGTGAATGTAGAACAAATCGAAGCAATTGAAAAGGATAAAGAAACGGAAAAGGTCATGTTGTCAAGGGATCTTGGCTATGCCCACCTGCCAGATTCTAAAAATGAAAGTAAGCCCTATTTTTTTATAAAAGAATATAACACCAGTGCATTCGAGCAATTTCCAATTGAATTATCTGAAGGCCGTTTACCCCAAGCTGAAAACGAACTTGTTATTTCTGAGGAGATTGAAAAGAATGCGAGTGTACGGTATGAGATTGGTGACCAACTTACTCTTGATATCGGAAAACGTGTTAATAACAATCATGAGGTACTTGACCAGACGTATGGTTTGACCATAGACGAGAATGGAGTAGCTGAAGACCTCAAGATAAAATCAACAAAAACCTTTACCATCGTTGGCACGATTAAACGTCCAACATGGGAACCTTCATGGGCACCCGGCTACACAATCATAAGCTATATAGATAAAAGTTTAGTGAGCAATAACGAAAAAGCAGATGCAGTCGTAGTGTTAAAAAAAGTCCAAGGTTCACTATTTAAGCACGCAGAAGAACTTGCTGAACAACATAACATTGAATCCATTAGCTATAACACTGAATTACTTCGTTTCTACGGTGTAACGAAAAATGATCATTTACGTATGACATTATTCTCACTTGCAGGAATTATCATGGCCGTGATTATTGTTGGATCAGTGGCACTCATATATAATGCGTTTGCGATTAGTGTTTCAGAACGTTCTAGACATTTGGGTATGCTTGCGAGTGTTGGGGCTACTAAAAAACAAAAACGAAATTCTGTGTTTTTTGAAGGAGCCATCATTGGCGCGATCAGTATACCAATTGGTGTCCTTGCAGGAATTGGCGGAATTGCGATCACATTTGCGTATATTAACTCTTTTCTGCAACGAGCACTAAATACCACTGAAAAACTACAGGTAGTCGTAACACCGGGTTCGATTATAGTCGCTTGTGTTGTATCCATTATCACTATTTTTATCTCAACATATCACCCGGCAAAAAGAGCTTCGAAAGTGTCAGCAATTGATGCACTGCGCCAAACACAGGATGTAAAACTAACACGAAAAGCTGTCAAAACATCACCCCTCGTTCGCAAATTATTTGGTATAGAAGCTGAAATTGGTCTAAAAAACTTAAAACGGAATAAACGGAGATATCAAGCAACCGTGTTCTCATTGGTTATTAGTATTGTCCTGTTTTTAGCTGTGTCATTTTTTACAGATAATATTAAAAAATCATTGGAACTATCTCAAAATGATATTAGCTATGATATTCAGGTGTATGGATCTGGACATAGTTCAGTAGATCTAGCACCCTTTACAAACCTTGACTATATAACAAATTCGATTCTGATTGATGAAGTGAATGTAAATGCCATGATCGATGTCGAAATGACTTCAAATGAAATACAGAAACTCATAAAAGAGGATGATTCAAGTGTTAAGGACGGGAAATATCCTTATTACGCAACCATACATGGATTGGATAAAGATAGTTTTAGAGAATACGCAAATCGTATTGGAGCAGATATTGAAAAATTGAAAAATGCCAATCCGTACAGCGCCATTATCATTGAACGAATAAAATACGAAGATCCTGAATCCGGTAAATTCATTGAAACAAAGACCATTAATAGCGAAGTTGGTCAAACGTTAGATTTATATGCTTTCAATTATGAAAGTAATGAAGAAATGCAATTTTTGAATAAGGTTGAAATTGCTGCATTAACTGACCAAGTTCCAATGGGTGTTCACCCGGCTAGTTTAGGCGGGATTGATATCATTGTCACTCAAGAAACCTTAGAAAAACTTGCAGGTACAAAATTACAAAGAGAAATCCAATCATACTTGTATATGAAATCCTCTGATCCAATAGGCACTCAGAAAGCATTGGACGAAGCACTGCCATCTAATATATATGTTTATAATGTATATGAAAGAAGACAAGAACAAGAGCAAATGGTCCTTCTGTTGTCAGTATTCACATACGGATTTATTACATTGATTTCATTAATATCAATTGCCAATATCTTTAATACCATTTCAACAAGCATCACACTCCGTAAACGTGAGTTTGCTATGCTGCGTTCAGTAGGTATGACACCAAAAGGGTTTAATAAAATGATCAACTACGAAAGTATCTTTTATGGAATGAAGTCATTAACATATGGACTCCCAATTAGCGGCGCTGTTATGTATTTAATGTACTTGGGACTAAATCGAACATTCGAATACGGCTTTGCTATCCCATGGTTGAGCGTAGCTTTCGTTATCGTCATCATCTTCCTTATTGTCGGATTGGCGATGCTTTACTCAATCAAAAAAATCAAAAAAGAAAATATTATCGATGGTTTGAAGCAGGAGAGTATTTAATCGAAAAGAGCCACAAACCAAGCCTAGTACAATGGAAATATCCAAATGGCTCCAAATGTTGAACCGTTAGCTCCAAATAGCGAGAAAGGTGAACTTGAGGTTACTCACATTCACCTTTCTCTATTTTTGATGTAAATTCTTCTATTACCTTAGTTGCTGGCAGTGAATTTTCTTACATTCACTGCCATTAACGCAAGGCCCATTTCGTTATCTACCTTTGATTTTCCACGGACAAAAATCCAGTAAAACGCAAATTAGCCTTCAAGAATCCAAAAGCTGGCTCCACATCGATTTTGCGTTTCTTTGTATATAAAAAATGGCAATGTTTGAAGAAACATTGCCATTTTCATAAATCATTCATTTGCTTATTTCTTAGAAATCCAAACGCTCTTAACTTCCGTGTAGTTGTTTAAAGCGTAAGATCCCATTTCACGGCCAATACCCGATTGCTTGTAACCGCCAAATGGTGATGCAGCATCAAAGACATTGTAGCAGTTTACCCATACAGTTCCCGCACGAAGGTTTTCCGCAATATAGTGGGCTTTTGCTACATCCCTTGTCCAAACCCCGGCAGCTAGTCCATATTCACTATTATTTGCACGAGCAATCAGATCATCAATATCATCATAAGGCATAGCTGAAATGACTGGACCAAAGATTTCTTCTTTCGCAATCGTCATTTCATCATTCACATTTGCAAAAATAGTAGGAGATACGAAGTAACCTTGTTCATATGGTTTTGTTCCACCTACTAATAGTTCAGCACCTTCATTTACCCCTTTTTCAATATAGCTTAATACCCGGTTTTGTTGTTCTGTCGAAACAAGTGGACCAATTTCTGTATCAGCGTGGATTCCTGATCCTTGTTTAATTTTTTCTGCATGACTCACCATGTCTGCCACAACATTATCGAATTGTTTCTTTTGAACGAACACGCGAGATCCAGCACAGCAAACCTGTCCTTGGTTAAACATAACCCCGTTTAATGCACCAGGAATGGCTTGTGTAAGATCTGCATCAGGTAAAATGATGTTCGGAGATTTTCCTCCTAATTCAAGTGTGACTCGTTTTAACGTTTTAGAAGCCTTTTCCATAATGAGCTTTCCAACTTCAGTTGATCCTGTGAAGGCAATTTTATCTACTTGCGGATGATCGACTAGCGGTTGACCTGCCGTCTCACCAAAACCAGGAACAATATTTAGAACACCTGCCGGGAATCCAGCTTCTTGAGCTAATTCTGCTAAGTATAGGGCAGATAAAGGTGTTTGTTCTGCAGGTTTTAATACGACTGTACAGCCAGTTGCTAAAGCAGCTCCCAGCTTCCACATTGCCATTAATAATGGGAAGTTCCAAGGGATAATCTGTCCAACTACACCAACAGCCTCATGGCGGGTAAAGTTAAAATACGGGCCATTGACAGGAATGGTTTGGCCGACAATCTTTGTCGTCCAGCCTGCGTAATAACGCATATGTTCTATAGCTAAAGGAATATCTGCATTCGTTGTTTCTCTAATTGGTTTACCATTATCTAATGTTTCTAATTGCGCTAAATCATCTTTATGTTCTTCCATTAAATCTGCCAGCTTGTACATTAAGCGGCTTCTCTCAGCAGTTCCCATCTTAGACCATGGACCTTCATCAAAGGCTTTGCGAGCAGCTTTAACAGCTAAATCGATGTCCTCAGGCCCTGCTTCAAATACATGTGCTAGCACTTCACCTGTAGCTGGATTATATGTCTCAAATGTTTTTTGAGAAACACTTTCCACAAACTCTCCATTAATAAAGAGCTTCTTCTTTCCATTCAGAAACTTTTCTACTCTTTCTCTTAATTGAACTACTAATTGGCTCATGCTATTCCTCCTCATGATTTGTATTATGTAATGGTCGACACAAGAAAAAATAAGTGTCAAAATATTACACTTACAAAACTAGTTTTACATAGTAAGAGGAAGAAGTGCAAGGGAAACGCTTCCAAATATTTAGATATAATTTGACAAAGGAATAGTGGATTGGTGTCAGTTACCATCGAATTTTGTGGAAGTTGATAGAAAATTAGATTAAGTACCGTCCCTCTGTTTCTTATAAATAGAATTAAAATTTTTGAGTGGTCAACTAATTGTTTGTTATAAAAGGTATATTGGTGGCAGTCAAAAAAAGAGTTATTAGTCAAATAGTGATATAATTAACAATACCTTGCCACTTTTGGCAACTTTTTCATTGCGTTTAGGAATGTAATTTTAGAAATGATATCAAGGTGGTATATATGTCAGAGGTAGAGATTGTTACTTGGCCTTTTCAAGAAGAAAGCTTAAATCAACTTAATAACAGGGAATCGTATTTAAATTATCCAGTCATTTATTTATTGAATAATGCGTAGGAAGCATATATTGGTGAGACAGTTTATTTTAAGAAACGGATGCGTGCACATTTGAAGACATCTGAGCGACAAAAGTTGGATCAAATGCATCTAATTAAACATGATAAGTTTAATCGTTCTGCGACATTTCATTTAGAAACAAAGCTAATCAATTATTTTTTAGGTGATGAACGGTACAAACTTCAAAACAAAAGTAAAACGACGAATGAATTTTCTCATAATTATCATAATAAACCATATTTTGAACAGATGATTTTTAAGGATATATGGAAAGAACTTGTTACAAAAGGTGTTGTTACACATGAACAACACGTTATCGAAAATAAGGATATCTTTAAATTGTCACCTTTTAAAGAGTTATCATTAGAACAACTAGATTTAAAAGAGAAGGTTATACAATTTTGTGAGGAACAGGTTAAATCCGAGCGAAATGAATTTGGTAGTTTGTTTGTCGTAAGAGGAGAAGCAGGTGTTGGAAAAAGCGTTGTATTAAGTTCCATATTTAATACATTACAGGAATACACGAAAGAGGTATCATCACCGTTTTATCATACTGAAAATTATTTAGTTGTAAACCATGAAGAGATGATCAAGACTTATAAAGGGATTGCGTCACAATTAAAGTATTTAAAAGCGAAAAATTTTGTTAAGCCTACTCCGTTGATTAATCAACTAAAGAAAAAAGATAGGAAAGTAGATATTATATTAGTTGATGAAGCACATCTACTTTTAACACGTTCAGATACGTATAATAATTTCCATGACCAGAACCAGTTAGAAGAATTACTAAAGCTTGCGAAAGTGGTCGTAATGGTATATGACGCTGATCAAGTATTGAAGTAAAAATGCCTGTGGCAAGAGATTACACTTGAAAATTTAATTTCAAAAAGTACACATGCTGATTTTTATGAGTTATCGAATCAATTTCGTATGCAGGCGAATGATTCAGTTATTGAATGGATTAACCAATTCAAACAAAAACGATTATTACCACTTCCTGTTGACGAAAATTATGAATTTAAAGTATTTAGATCACTTAAAGAAATGCATGAAGCGATTAAAAAGAAGAACGAATGCTTTGGATTAAGTCGTGTCGTATCAACGTTTGATTATTTACATAAAAAAGATGGAGACATTTATTATATTAAGGAAGATAGAGGCAGCTATCAAATACCATGGAACATAACTGACAGTAAGTACACTTGGGCAGAGAGAGAATCCACAGTAGAAGAAGCAGGTTCAATTTATACGATCCAAGGGTTTGACTTAAATTATGTTGGAGTAATATTAGGCCCTTCAATAACTTACGATGAAGATAAAGATCAATTGGTCGTAAATATTGATGCATATAAAGATGTTGGGGCTTTTACTGGTACAGAAGGTATAGAAAATGTAGAAGCAGCAAAGGAACGAATTATTTTAAATTCAGTCGATATTCTTATGAAGCGAGGCATAAAAGGACTTTATTTATATGCTAGTGATGAGGCGTTACGAAATCGACTTCTAAAATTTCAAGAACATAGTAGGTGAAAATATGAGTGAACTCAAACGATTAACAGAAATGGTATTAGCATTTAGAGATGAGCGTGATTGGCAACAGTTTCATAACCCAAAAGATTTAGCGTTATCACTTTCATTAGAAGCAAGTGAATTACTTGAGAATTTTCAATGGAAAACAAGTGAAGAAGCTCTGGAAAAAAACGTTGAAAATATAAAGGATGAACTAGCTGATATTGTCATTTATGCTTTATTATTTGCAAATGAAACTGGTATCGATCTTGTGGAAGTTATCGAACAAAAAATTCAGAAGAATATTGAGAAATACCCAGTAGAGAAAGCATATGGCCGTAATACTAAATACACTGAGTTTTAAAAAGGGATTCAACTTCCGCGATATCCATATATAAATTATTGCCAGATTTAAATCCTTGTCAAAATCCTTAGTAAATAAGGGTTTTTTCTTTTGTCTTCGAGAGTGAGTTCGTATTTAACAGCACAAGTATGAACAGTTGGAATATTCACAGTGAGTAACAACAGGTTTTCTAAGAGTAAAAGAAAAAATTCTATAAAGATAATTTCATCAAACCTTGAGATTTCGCTCAGAAAAATTAGGAAGGAATTCACTGAGAAAGAAGAAGCTACTGTTTTAAATCGAATTCCTGAATAGTTAAGAGAAGTTGATCTCCTTTAGGGGGGATTGCTAGTGAATTAGTTCTGGGTGTACAAGCTCACAGCAGTCTCTTATTATTTTTCATTTTAAGTATAATCGAAGAAATCTAAGGAATAAAATTGGATTTTTCTGACAAAAATCCTCATATTTTGTTAAAAATCAGATATTAATGTATTAAAATAGTAATAGGGATATTTACATAAATGCTAGGAAGTGACAATATGATCCACGCAAACAATCTAGTTGATATTATGAACATAGAAGATACAACATTAAGAAACCAAAGAAGCCTTGATGAAGTTAACCATTAGCAAGTTGTATCATGGATTCTTTTATCGAAAAATACAGTGAGCATGATTCTTATTTACTTAATCATTACACTAAATACCGCATTCGTGCAAACCTCCTTACGGCTCTCTGGAGGAGATGCTTAATTACACGGACGAGATTTCTAAAAGAGATAACGATATAAGGTATGTTTTGTTTTTCACCCGGTAAAAGTAATGAGTTTTTTAAGGAATGGTTAGAAAGGATTTTTTTAATTAGGTTTAGTTATTACATACAAAAGGGATGGGATTCTATGCCAATTTATAATAAGCTTGTCAGAGACAAAATACCTGAAATCATAAAATCTTCAGGTAAGGAATTCAGAACAAAACAATTAAATGAAGCTGAATATATAAAAGAGTTGAGAACAAAATTAAATGAAGAAATTAGCGAATATCTTGAAGCAGCTACAGACGCGCAAGCTCTTGAGGAACTAGCTGATGTATTGGAAATCATACATAGTTTGGCGGTTGTTCACGGTTCTAATTTTGAAGCAGTTGAAGACATTCGAAAGGCAAAACACATAAAGCGCGGTGGATTTCAGGAAAAGATCTTTCTAATAGATGTAAAGGATTAATAATCAGGAGGAGAAGGATTGAGTCATAAATTAAAAATAGGTGAGCTAAAAGAGAAATATCTAACTGATGAGGACATATGGAGAATATTTACGATCGTATTATCCAGTAAATCTGTCAAATCCTCAACATATAAATTTGCGCTCATCAAAGCATTAATAGAAAATTTATATCAAATAAATGAAGATTTTGAAATAACCTATGATCAGCTTGCCTACTCATTTACCAAAATCTATTGGAATTTAATTGTCCATCACAATTTATTGAATCAGAACAGTGGCAAAACCGCTAGAGTTGTTTCAATTATTAAAGAAGAACAGATCAAAAACAGTATTCCCTCTGAAATGGTTTTTGATAAGATTGATGACTCATTACAGGTAAAGTTGGTTAATAAAGTTAAGACAACAATGAAAGTAAATGTGTATGGAGCACTTTATGGAGATACAAGAGGAAGCTTTTATGCGTTTAATCATAAAAAAGAAGTCCTAAAACTAAACCCTTCAGTTCACGCATTTATGTTGAACTACCAAAGACTTCTTGTGAACCTTACAAATTACCATATGGCAGCTATGATTGAACAATTAAATGATGTACCAAGTATTAATTATCTTTTAGAAAAGGTAGAGAGCATTGCAAAGCGATCATCTCTAAAACCTTTTGAACAAATCCTTTTAACTTATTTTCAAGCGGAATGTTTCTATTGTGGTAAGAAATTATCCGATAGTAAGAGGGAAACTCACGTTGATCATTTTATCCCTTGGTCATTTGTTCAGTCTGATCATATTTGGAATCTTGTATTAGCTTGTAATAAATGTAATAGCTCCAAAAGAGATAAGTTACCAAAGAGAAACTATCTTGAATTAATCATTGATCGAAACCAGACATTAAGTGATAAAAAAGAGGATACAACAATTGTGGCTTTAATGAATAATTATAAATCCAAAAAGATTATTATGTTGTATGATTATTCAATTAAGAATGGGTTTGATTCGATCTGGTTGCCCAAATAGACTAGTATTGTAAATTATATCAGTAGTAAAACCAAAGGGATATTATATTAGTCATTATTAAAAATTATTAAAATACAATTAACAAAAATTAAAAAAATCTAAAATATCACCGATAGTATAAATAACAAGAAATTTATATATAGGGTGATTGTATTGACAAAAAAATATTTATCAACTACAGCCCTCTCTAAGGAATTACAACTACCTGCAAAGGAAGTTTTTAATTTATTGTCAGAGAGTGGGTTAGTAATAAGAAAAGAAGATAACTGGAATCTAACTGATAAGGGAAAAGAAAAGGGTGGCATTGAAAAATCCCATCCTAAATTCGGAACTTATATTGCTTGGTGCGAAGATATCAAAAACGATACCATTTTTAAAACAGTAAATATTAATCCAAAACTTCTCACCTCAACTGCTCTAGGGAATCACTTTGGAATATCAAAGTTTAGAATTAATCCAATCTTATCTGAACTTGGTTTAATCCAAAAAGGTGTAAAGGGCTGGTTAGTTACTCCGCTTGGTAAGCTAATGGGTGGCGAGCAATTTGAATATGATAAGACAGGGATTCCCTATGTTTGCTGGAACCCGAGTATTCTATCTAAAAAAAGTATTATCAATTCAATGAAAGAGATACTGGGTGAATCTTCTACAGAAGATAAATCTAAGAATAACCAAACTAATATTGGTTTTAGAGAAAAGTTTGAAGCAAAGCTTAGAACTGCTGATGGACATTATGTACGTTCAAGAGCCGAGATGTTAATTGACAATTGGCTGTACATGTCTGAAATAGTTCATGCATTTGAAAGAAAGCTGCCAGTGGAAGAAGACGTATACTGTGACTTTTACTTACCTGTTGGAAAGGTTTATATTGAATTTTGGGGTTTAGAGAATGATGAAAAGTATAAAGAGAGAAAACAAGAGAAGATAAAAATTTATCAGAAATATGGTTTTAATTTAATTGAGTTGAATGATGATGATATAAAAAACTTAGATGATGTATTGCCTAAGAAGTTGCTTAAGTTTGGAATACAGGCTTATTAATAATGAAACCATTGAAGGTAATAAATAAGGAAATATGAACTAACTTAAATCTTATAATTTCCTAATTTGTTATATGTGGTTAATAATAAACAAAATGTTTGCAAATAGCCTTTGTAACAAATGAAAAAATAGGTCCTCATTTTGTTTATAATAAATATGAATATCCCACACGCTGTTTTACTAGAATATTATTATGTAAACATAAAATAAAAAGGTGTTTAAAGATTTATTTTAAGCACTATTATATTAGAAGTAATATTTACCTAATATATTTTGAAAGGAACTGTTAATTTTGTCAGGTAACAATTCAAATATTTCTACCTTTTGGATCCCCAAGAGGTATTAAAATAGCAGAAATAACAAATAGAACTGTTCAAGCAATCTTGATACCTCGCAATAAAATTGATGATGTGGGAAAAAGATCTGAAGTAAAAAGTGTAGGAGTAAACTTTCTATTTGGGGAAGACGATGATGATGCAAATCCTAAAGTATATATAGGGGAAGCAGAAAACTGCTTTGAACGGCTAAAACAACATAATCGTGATAAAGACTTCTGGGATGTGGCGGTTATCATCGTTACAAATAATAAGCAAAATCAGTTTACAAAATCAGATGTGAAATTCTTGGAACGTACTTCCTATGAAATTGCTCTAGAAAGAAATCGCTATAAACTTGATCAAACTGTACCTGCCAGTTCATTTGTACCTGAATGGAGACAGTATGATCTATATGATATTCTGAAAACGATTAAATTACTATTGTCTACCCTTGGCTACCCATTATTTGAAGAAATAAGGAAAACAAAAGAAACGGATGATCCAGATATTTAGAAAGATAATATCTTCTTTTGTAAGGGCAAAGGATTAGAGGCAAAAGGTGAATATAATGAAGAAGGTTTTGTCGTTATCGAAGGCTCCCAAATGTCAAAGGAAACATCAAATAGCATACATAATTACTTGTTAACGAAGAGAGAGAATCTACTAAATGATAACATTGTAACGAATGTAAATGGAATATACACATTTAAGAAAGACCACCTTTTTTCCTCACCAAGTCAAGCAGCTTCTGTTGTCCTTGGTAGGAATGCAAATGGTTGGATTGAATGGAAGAATGTAGAAGGAGTTACATTGGATAATATTAAAAGAAAGAGTCTTGAATAATAATGTTTTCGTGGCAGCATTGGAAATTGAGTTCGATCCCGACCACCAGTATCATACACCAGGTAGAGTACCTTAATAGGTACTCTTTCCTGCATTTGTAGCAATTTTTCATTTTTTACTTTCATAAATAATGTCCACAAAGAAAAAAGATTGACCTCTTATACATCATTAAATCGTAATTAGAACTTTTGACTCAGGATTCGAGTTTATCTACAATAAAACCAGATCAAATGATTCAGTTTCTGTTAAAATAAGGATAAACTGTTTTTAAATCCGAGGTGCCCCCATGCTAAAACAAGGAATCTACGAAGAAATAATAAACAAAAAACTAAAAAACGAACTAATTGAACTAGATAATGATACATACGAACTAGGAAAAGAAAAACTCGATGTTGAAGAAGCAAGAAAAGTTCTTTCATCATACATATCTACAATCACAAGAAAAGCACTGAAATATCTTAGAGAAAATCAAAGTGAAGACTCTGATGGATTACTACAACAAATTAAAGTCTGTAATGAGATCATCGAGCTTCTTAGTATAAAACTTGAAGACGAAGAGTTTAAATGCCTACAAATTGAGGAAGAGGGTGAGGTTCTTACTTCTCTTTATTCTCGTCTTAACTCAATAAAGAGTATCAGAAAGAATGAAGTTGTTCGACCACTTACACCTATTTCCCAAAGCTCCTTATTTACTGGGTCGAATTATGAACCAAATATGCTTGGGGAGTTAAAGAAAGAGATTTTAACTTCAAATCAAATTGATATGCTTGTCTCCTTTATTAAGTGGAGTGGAGTCAGGTGCATCATTGAAGAATTGAAGGAATTTACAGATAGAGGTGGAGAATTAAGAGTTATTACGACATCGTATATGGAAGCGACCGATTTTAAAGCCATTGAAGAATTGAGTAAGCTTTCTAATACTAATATTAAGGTATCTTATGATGTTGAACGGACTAGGCTTCATGCGAAGGCCTATCTTTTTAAAAGAGATACAGGCTTTACAACCGCATATATTGGTTCTTCGAATTTATCAAATCCTGCATTAACTTCTGGGCTAGAGTGGAATTTGAAAGTGACGGAGAAGGATTCACTAGATATTGTGAGAAAATTTGAAGCCACATTTGAAAGCTATTGGAATGACAAAGAATTTCAACTATTTGATTATGAGAACCAACAAGATCAGGAGTTGCTTAGGAAAGCATTATCTAAGAAGCAAACGAATGAGAAAGATTTGCATTTTGTATTTGATATTCGCCCATTTCATTATCAAAAGGAAATTCTAGAAAAACTAGAAGTTGAACGTAAGGTGTTCGGTCGTTATAAAAATCTCGTTGTTGCAGCTACAGGGGTTGGGAAAACAGTCATATCAGCATTTGATTTTAAACGATTCTATACGAGTAATCAGAATAGAGCAAGATTTTTGTTTGTTGCCCACCGAGAGGAAATTTTAAAACAAAGCTTAGATACGTTTCGCGGCATTTTAAAAGATCCGAATTTTGGTGAAATGCTTGTAGGTAATCTTGTTCCATCATCATTAGATACTTTGTTTACAAGTATACAAAGCTTTAACAGTAAGAAGTTATATGAAAAAACAACTGGTGATTTTTATGATTATATTATTATCGATGAATTTCATCATGCAGCAGCAGAATCCTATCAAAGACTTCTTAATCATTACGAGCCGAAAATTTTACTTGGGTTAACAGCAACACCTGAACGAATGGATGGAAAAGATATTCTTCATTATTTTGATGATACGATTGCAGCCGAAATGCGATTAACAGAGGCTGTAAACCAGAAATTATTATCACCTTTTCAATATTTTTGTGTAAGTGATACGGTAGACTTATCCAAATTAAAATGGAGTAGGAAAGGATACGATGTTAAAGAGTTAGAGAATGTCTATACTTCTAATGACATGAGGAGCAATCAAATCATAAAAAGTATTAATAAGTATGTCACATCAATTGATGATGTTAAAGGACTTGGGTTTTGTGTCTCTGTAGAACATGCAAAATATATGGCTGATTATTTTAACCAAACTGGCATTCCTTCTATTGCTCTACATGGTAACGTTAGTCAATCGCTACGTAATGAGGCGCAGGATATGTTAACGAAAGGTAAAATTAAATTTATATTTGTTGTAGATTTATATAATGAGGGTGTAGATATTCCTGATGTTAATACGATTTTATTTTTAAGACCAACGGAAAGCTTAACCGTCTTTTTACAACAGCTTGGAAGGGGGCTACGACTAGCTGAGGGGAAGGAATGTTTAACCGTTTTGGATTTTATCGGACAAGCCCATAAAGAGTATAACTTTGAAGAGAAATTTAGAGCTCTTTTAGGAAAAACAAAACATTCAATTGAACATTATGTTGAAAATGGATTCTTTAATCTTCCTAAAGGGTGCTTCGTACAATTAGAGAAACAAGCAAAGGAATACATCCTAAGGAATATAAAATCAAGTGCAAACACAAAAGCTAATTTAATATCCAAAATGAAATATTTTGAAGAGGATACGGGATTAAAGCTAACACTCCCTAATTTTCTAAAGCATTACAATTTATCGCTTTATGACTTTTACGGGAAGAATAGGGATCGAAGTTTCTCTCGCTTCATGGTGAATGCTGGTGTTAAAGAGAATTTTGAGGTTGAGAATGAAAAGTTTATTACAAGTCGGATACCGAATTTATTTCATCTTAACTCCGCAAAACTAATTAAATTTTATATAAGTTATATAAATGGTGGAACAGCTAAAACAGAAGAAGAGAGACTCATGCTTTCGATGTTCTATTATACGTTTTATCAGCATTACCCTCAAAAACAAGGTTATTCTTCAATAGAAGATGGGCTATGGACAATATTCTCCATCAAAGAGTTTAAGAATGAAATAGTAGAAATACTGGAGTACTTATATTCATCACTTGAAACCATGGAAATTGAAAATGAATTTGATTTTCCTTGTCCTTTAACCGTACATAGCCGATATTCAACAGCACAAGTACTTGCAGCATTAGGATACTTTAATGAGACAGCAAGTCCATCCTTTAGAGAAGGAGTTAAGTTTTTTAAAGAGAAAAGTCTAGATGTCTTCTTTACAACTCTTAATAAATCAGAAAAAGACTTTTCTCCTTCAACTCTTTATGACGACTATGCGATAAACGAAACCTTGTTCCATTGGCAATCACAATCAAAGGTAGCAGAGGGCAGCGAGACTGCTAACCGATACCGAACACATAAGAAAACAGGACACAAGCTTGCTTTGTTTGTAAGAGAATACAAAAAAGAACATGGTTTAACTTCTTCCTTTATCTTTTTAGGATTAGTTGATTATGTTAAACACTCTGGCAGCAAGCCTGTGAGCTTTGTTTGGAAATTGCATCAGGAAATACCGTCTTATTTGGTGCCGAGAGCTAATAAAAATATTTTATAGTTATAGATAATCAGTTTGGATGAAAAGGGGATTTAGAATTAGAACATTCTAAATCCCCTTTTTGGGTGATTATTAAATTCTAAAAAGAATCTCTGAAATGTGGGTGAAAATGTTGGAAGCAATGGAAATCATCTTAATATAAAATACGTTAGAGCATCCGTAAAGGGACTTTTTTGTGAAGGGGAAAAATTGAATTTTGGTTTTAAGATATTAAAGAGTAAATGAACTGCTTTCGAGGAAATGAATGGGGTCATAAGCTTACTTTATTATAAAGTCAAACTTTATTTCGACCTCTTCCCAACATAATTATAACACGTAAAAAACCGTTAAAATAGACTTTTTCTTCCCCTTAACCACTGCTAAAATCAGAGAGCATGAACGAATAGGGGGAGATGTAGAATGAGTTCTTTGGTTCTCGATTTTCAGGAGATCAAAAAATCACAGCTAATGCTCGTTGGTGGTAAAGGCTTAAATTTAGGGGAATTAACAAAAATTCAAGGAATACAAGTACCAGAAGGATTTTGTATTACAACAGTGGGATATCAAAAAGCACTCGAACAAAACGAAACGTATTATGCTTTGTTGGCACGGTTAACAAGGCTAGAAGTAGAAGATCGAGATCAAATTGGTGAAATCACCAGTAAGATTCGGCAACTTATTATGGAAGTAGAAATTCCTTCAGATGTTGTGAAAGAAGTGACTCATTATCTCTCTAAGTTTGGCGAGGAACATGCTTATGCAGTACGTTCAAGTGCGACTGCTGAAGATTTGCCACATGCCTCTTTTGCCGGTCAACAAGACACCTATTTAAATATCCTCGGAAAAGAGGCCATTTTGGAGCATATCAGAAAATGCTGGGCTTCCCTATTTACTGATCGTGCGGTCATTTACCGTATGCAAAATGGTTTTGACCACAATCAAGTATATTTATCTGTTATCGTTCAAAGGATGGTTTTCCCGCAGGCTTCTGGGATTTTATTTACCGCTGATCCAATTACCTCTAATCGAAAGCTATTATCAATTGATGCCAGCTTTGGACTAGGAGAAGCACTGGTCTCTGGCTTGGTATCTGCTGATTGTTATAAAGTACAGGAAGACCAAATCGTCGATAAGATGATAGCAACTAAAAAATTGGCTATATATGCACGAAAAGAAGGTGGAACAGAGACAAAACAGGTCGATCCTGATCAGCAAAAGACTCAAACACTTACAGACCAACAGATTTTACAACTGGCACGCATTGGAAGACAAATCGAAGCTTATTTTGGAATCCCTCAAGATATCGAATGGTGTTTGTTTGATGATACATTTTATATTGTCCAAAGCCGGCCAATCACGACTTTATATCCGATCCCTGAAGCGGAGACCCATGATAATCACGTCTATGTATCTGTCGGTCACCAACAAATGATGACTGATCCCATGAAACCATTGGGATTGTCGTTTTTCCTGTTAACGACTCCTGCACCTATGCGAATAGCGGGTGGAAGGTTGTTTGTTGATGTTACACATCAACTGGCTTCACCTGTCAGTAGAAACATTTTATTAAATGCCATGGGACAACACGATCCGCTCATGAAAGACGCACTTATGAACATCATTGAGCGAGGAGATTTTATAAAATCATTGCCAAATGATAATAAAACACCGAGTCCCGCTAGAGGCAATACAGAAATACTGGCACAAGTTGAAAACAATCCATCAATCGTGTCTGATTTGATTAATCGAAGTCAAACATCAATAGAAGAGTTAAAACAAAACATCCAAACGAAATCAGGATCAGATTTATTGGATTTTATTCTAGAAGATATTCAGGAATTAAAGAAGATTTTATTTGACCCACAAAGTTCAGCTGTTTATACAGCTGCTATGGATGCTTCATCATGGATCAATGAAAAAATGATGGAGTGGTTAGGTGAAAAAAACGTAGCAGATACGCTTTCTCAATCTGTACCTAACAATATTACTTCAGAAATGGGTCTGGAGCTATTGGATGTCGCAGATGTGATTCGACCTTATCCAGAAGTAATTAATTACTTACAAGATGTAATAGATGATCACTTTTTGGATGAACTAGTTAAGTTTGAAGGTGGACAAAAAACCCGAGACGCAATGATAGCGTATCTCGATAAATACGGAATGCGATGTAGTGGAGAAATCGATATAACGAAAACTCGTTGGAGCGAAAAACCAACGACACTTGTTCCCATGATTCTTAGTAACATTAAAAACTTTGAGCCGAATGCCAAGCAAAGGAAATTCGAGCAAGGACTGCGTCTTGCTTTGAAAAAAGAACAAGAGTTATTAAATCGATTGAAGCAATTACCTGATGGTGAGCAAAAAGCGAAAGAAACAAAGGGTATGATCGACCTAATCCGGAACTTCATCGGATATCGTGAATATCCAAAATACGGCATGATTAGTCGATACTTTGTTTATAAGAAGGCTTTATTGAAAGAAGCCGATCAACTCTTACAAAAGGGTGTAATTTATGAAAAAGAAGATATATATTATCTCACTTTTGAAGAGCTTCGCGAAGTCGTACGCACCAATAAACTTGATGATCAAATCATCAACAAACGAAAAGATGAGTACACATTATATGAAAAACTAACCCCTCCACGTGTGATCACATCTGATGGAGAAATCATTACAGGTAAGTATAATCGAGAAAATCTCCCAGCCGAAGCTATTATTGGCCTGCCTGTTTCTTCCGGAGTTATAGAAGGACGCGCTCGTGTCATCTTAAACATGGAAGATGCTGATTTAGAAGATGGAGATATCTTAGTCACCTCCTTTACGGATCCGAGCTGGACACCATTGTTTGTCTCCATAAAAGGTCTAGTCACCGAAGTTGGCGGGCTGATGACGCATGGAGCCGTTATTGCACGTGAATATGGCTTACCAGCAGTTGTTGGAGTTGAAAATGCTACTCAACTGATAAAAGACGGGCAACGAATTCGTGTGCATGGAACAGAAGGGTTTATCGAAATATTGTAATTGTTGAATACGTTCAGTCTTACTTGCTCATTGAGAAAAAATTGAAAAACTTTATCGATACAGCCGATTTCCCGAATGGGGAGATCGGCTTTTTATCTTATGAACGCTATCACTTGTAATAAAGGAAACTTAAACTCTACAAGAACTATACTTTAGGATACTTTTTCAATTCATCGTAAAGCACGTTTCTAACTGGAAAATCTCACAAATTTCATCTTGGAATGGTAGGTGTGTAAATCTCTTACTTTATTCGGCTGGAAAAAGTGATGAAAAATTGAAGTTTATCATAGTTCTTTTTTCTTGGTTTTATCAAGATTAATTTGTGATTTATTTCCTATTCGAGAAAATTTTGTAAGTAAAAGGTTTTGATTTCATTTACATTTATATGAAATGATCCACTCAAATGGATAAATATGTTATATGTAATAAGTGTGACTTTTCGATTAAATGCAAATACAGAACGATGATAACCAATAATTATTTTTATAAATTAAAACCAGAAAGTGAGGGAAGATGACGACTTGAAAGTATTTGAGGCAAAGACATTAGTAGACTCAATGGAAGATCGGGTAAAAGCGTATAAGGATCTGCGAGAAAAAATAGATTCGCTGAAAAAAGAATTTACCGATATTGTACAGCTAGATGATGCCTTACAAGGTAAAGGTGCAGATGCCATTAAAGGATTTTATCAGGGCCAAATTGATGTGGCTGAAGCCTTGCTCCGTTTAATCGACATGCAAATTGCTTTTCTAAATGGTGTGTCAGGAGCAGTAGCGGATGTTGACTTATCAGGTGACACAGTTGTAGACGT